>JAJDCQ010000034.1 GCA_029260755.1 Planctomycetota bacterium
TGGAAGCCAGGCGAATTCGGCATTCACTTCCAGCGGATCGGAGCCGGGAGAAGAGACGGAAGGACGAACGGGGAGCCGCCACGTCGGCCCCCCTGAGATTCCCCTTGACGGAGGGGCCTTCCCATGGAAGACACGGAGGACACGGAGGAGCTTCGGGGGCGCCCGATTTCCGTCGACTAGAACGAACAGATGGAGGGGCCACACCGGGACGAGCTACTCGCGTCTCTCTCCGTGAGTCCTCCGTGTCCTCCGTGTCTCCGTGGTGACATCCTGCTCGCCGAAGGCGAGCCGCCCGGACCAACCGCGGGCGCGCTACCGCCGGCCGAGTCGTCGCGGCGAGAACGTCTCCTCGGGCAGCGAGCTGCCGGGCTCGGACCTCGAGACCCGGATCTGCGCGCTCCGGTCGGCCGAGCGGACGAGCACCTCGAGCGGCCGCCACCACCCCCCGACCCGCGTCTGGCGTCGCATCTCGGTCACCGAGACGAGCGCGTCGTTCTCGTCGCGGACCTCGATCCGGAGCGGCGTCGGGTCGTGGCGGGCGACGGCCATCACCGCGCGTCCGGCGATGTCGCGGCGCCGCACCTCGACGAGGTCGCAGCTCCGCCCGGCGACCTCGGCCCGGCCGACGCTCCGGCAGATGAGCGCGTCGGTCTCGAGGCAACGGAGGAGGAACCCGCCGGCCAGATCCTCGGGGGAGAGGCCCGTCCCGGCGATCGGCTCCGCCTTCTCGGGCTCCGTCGTCCGCCGCGCGCGGCGGTCGCGCGGATCGAACGTCCAGGCGCGGATCGTCCCGTCGGCTGCTCGCTCCCAGATCATCGCGTGGCCGCGGAGATCGGGCGGGTCGAGGACGTCGACGCGGAGGCGAACGGCGCCGTCGCCGCCGCGCTCGATCGCGAGGTCGAGGGTGCGGTCGCGCGAGAAGATCCCGCGCCGCCGACCGTCGCCGAGGGTGACCCGCGCCCGCTCGGCCGGCGGGAGGCTGGCGCGCACCGCCCGGACGACCACCGCGTGGGCGGCCGGGTCGCGCCGCGAGGGCGGGGCCGAGCCGTCGTCCGGAGCGGGCCTCGGCGAGGGCGTCGGTCCGGTGACCGGCGGGGCGGGATCGGCCTCTCGCGGCCGGGTGACCGACCGCGGCGGCGGCTTCGACGGACCGTCCGGCTCGGCCCAGGCGGGCGGGCGGCGGCCCGGACCGAACGCGTCGCCGCGGGCGGGGCTCGGCGCCGACGCGAGCGCCGCGAACGCGAGCGGCGCCATCGTCCCGAGCAGGACGAGCGTCCCCGCGGCCCGGAGACGCGGGGTCGGGACGGCGCGGTCGTTCGCCGATCGCTCCATCAGAAGGAGAACCTGACCTTCCCGAAGACGCGGTCCTCGTCCTTGAACTGGCCGAAGAAGCTGTCCTCGTTGCCGGCGATGAGGTCGTAGCCGAGGGTGAGGGTGAGGTTGTCGGTCGCGTCCCACTCGAACGTGAGCTCGAGGAAGCCGTTGTCGGGTCCGTCGAGGATGATGGCGCCGACCGCCTCGAAGCGCACGAAGGCGCTCAGCTCGTAGGTGAGCCGGCCAGCGAACGTGCTCGAGAACGCACGCCCGAGGCCTCCGCCGGCGTTCTGCTCGTTCTCGAGGAGGACGGCCTCGCCGATGTACTCGATGATGATCCGCAGGTCGTGCTCGAGGATGACGTCGTTGAGGGTGGTCTCGGCGCCGATGACGTACTGGAGGAAGTCGTCGTCGCGATCGCCCTCGGTCTGGATGTAGGCCGCCTCGCCGTGGAACTGGAAGCTGCGCCACGTGGTCGCGAAGTCGACGCCGGCCATCCGGACCCGATCGAAGACCGGCTCGATCACGAGCTGGCCGCCCTGGATCAGCAGGCGCGTGCTCGGGATGTCGTTGTAGCCATCGAAGAAGCTCGCGGCGAGGTCGATCCCCGCGACCGTCGTGGTGATCCGACCGCCGAACTGCACGTTCTGGGCGACGTTCGCCGGCTCGTCCGCCCCGATGATCGTGATCGGGAAGTCGATCGGGATGAAGCTGAACCGCTTCGCCTGGCGCGCCTGCCGGGTCGGGGCGAACCACGGGACGACGATCGCCTCGAGGACGATCGGACCGGGCGACCAGGCGAGCTCGAGGGCCGGCACGCCGATCTTCTCGCTGTCGAGGATGTCGGTGAAGTCGATCGGATTCACCACGTCGGTGGGGTTGCTGAGGTCGGCGCTCCCCCACGCGAAGATGATCTGCCCGGCGCGCACATCGAAGTCGCCGAAGCGCCAGGCGATGTAAGCCTCCTCGAACGAGGCGTGAGGGCGCCGCTCCCGGTCGTCCTGGAGGACGTCGCGGGCCACCTCGGCGGTGAGCGCGTTGTCGTCGTCCTGGAACTTCGCGATCGCGACGAGGCGGAGATCCTCGTCGATGAAGTCGAGGTAGTCGTTGAACTCGATCCGACCGACCACCTCGTGGCGGATCTGGGTGTCGTCGGCCGCGCCTCGCTCGAAGTGGGCGAACACCTTGTAGTCGATCGTCGTCTTCAGGTGCTCGCGATACCAGTCGTAGGCCTTGCTTAGGAAGTCCTTCCCCTCGTCGCCGAACGCCTGCTCGAACTCGTCGTCGCCGAAGCTCCCCTCCTCGTCGAACGCCGCGAAGGGGTCCTCCTCGCCGCCCTCGTCGAACGCCGCGAACGGGTCCTCCTCGGTCGCGGCGCCGCCGAACCCATCGTCGCCGCCGCCGCCCCCGGCGAGCTCCTCGGACAGCCGGTCCATCGCTGCTCGGTGCGCCGCCTCGAGCTCCCTCCGCTGTCGGTCGAGCTCGGCCTGGGCGGCGTCGTCGGCCGCGGTCCGCTCGTCGTCGAACGCCTTTCGGGCGCGCTCGAGGTCGGCGGCGCGTCGCGCGCGCTCGTCCGCGAGGAGCCGTCGCTGCTCCTCGCCGTCGCGCTTCGCCCGGTCGGCCGCCGCGCGCGCCTCGGCGATCTTGTCGGCGAGGGCGCGCCGCTCCGCCTCGCGGGCCGCCTCGGCGGCCTCGCGCGCCTCGTCTCGAGCGGCGTCGCGGGCGGCCGCGGCCTGCTCCGTCGCCCGGGCGAGGTCGGCCCGAAGCCCGGCCAGGGCCGCGTCGGCCGCCTCGAGGCCGGCCGCGTGGCCCTCACCGCGCCCCGCCTCGAGGCCGGCCCGTCGCCCGTCGTCGCGCGCCGAGACGAGGCGAGCCTCGAAGGTACGGTCGGCGGCGGCCGACGCCGCGAGGAGCGCGTCGTCGTGACGACCCGCGAGCCACCACGCGATGCCGCCGGCGGTGAGCCCGGCGAGGATCGGCGGGAGGAGCAACGCCAGGAGGAGGCGGCGCGCGGCGCTCGCGCGGGCGGCGGCGGCGGCGTGGCGCGCGGCGGCGAGCTCGCGCTCGAGGTCCTCGCCGTGGCTGGTGCCGACGCCGACCTCGGCCTCCATCGCGGCGAGCTTCTTCGCCAGCTTCGCCTTGTCGCGCTCGAGCTTCGCGATGAGCTTCTTGAGCCGCGCGATCTCGGCGAGGAGGTCGCGGTCGGCGCCGGTCGAGGCGCCCGCGACGCCGGCCGCGGCGAAGCCCGCGGCCGCCTTCTCGCGCTTCTTCTCGCGCGTCTTCTGGCGGTCCCGGTCGCGCTTCTTCCGCCCGCCCTCCACCTCGAGCTCGTCGCCGCTGAGCCGGCGCTTCTCGCCGCTCTCGGCGTCGCCGAGGACGACGATCATCTGGTCGTCCGAGCTGCTGACGATCGGGCGCTCGGCCTCGGTCTCGGCGTTGGCCCGGCCGGCGCGGCCCTGGACCTCGAGCTCGTCGCTGCTGCCGGCCTGCTCGCCGAGGACGACGATCATCTGCTGGCTCGGGCGGCCCGAGTCCGACGCGTCGTCCGAGCGCGGCGCGTCGGCGTCGCTCATCGCGAGCGACTCCTCGAGACGACCGAGCTCGCCCCGGAGCCGCTTCACCTCGGCCGCGAGGACCTCGGGGTCGCCCGAGAGATGGAGGTCGAGCTCGTCGAGCGACTCGCGGTTCGGGCGGCGCCGGGTCGACTCCCCCGAGACGATCAGCTCGTCGGCGCTGCTCCGGCGCCGGGCGGCGCCGGGCTCGCTCTCCGGCAGCACGACTATGGGCATCCGCGACGACGGTCCGCCCGCCTCCGAGATCGGCGCCGGGCCGTCGTCGGACCGGTCGGGATCGACCGTGTCCACCCGCATCGACTCGGTCGGCTCGGGGATCCGGAGCTCGCTCGCGTCGCCCGAGACCGGGTCGGCCCGCATCGACTCCGACGCCGCAGGGACATCGTAGGAGCTGGCCGCGACGCCGCGCCCGATGTCGAGCTCGTCGGCGCTCTCGCGGATCGGTCGGTCGCCGGCTCCGCTGTCGGGGAGGATGACGACCGGGCGGTCCGACCCCGACGAGCGCGGCGCCGCCGCGTCGCGATCCTCGCCCGAGCCCGAGACGAAGTCGTCGTCGGAGACGAGCAGCTCGTCCGAGTCGGGCGAAGCGTCGCGGGCGGCGCGGACGATCCGCCGGATCGCCTCGTCGCCCGAGTCCTCGAGGCCGCCGCGCGCCTCGCGCTCGGCCGCATCGCGGGCGGCCTGCGCCCGGAGCGAGTCGGACGGCGCCGGGATCTCGAAGACGTCGGACCGGCTCCCCGAGTCGATCCGGAGCGAGTCGGAGGGGTCGGGGATCTCGTCGGACGCGTCGGGATCGAACGTGTCGGGATCGATCGAGTCGGCGCGGAGCGAGTCGGTCGGCTCGGGGATCCGGAACGAGTGGGCGTCGCTCGCCGAGTCCATCCGCAGCGACGCGGTCGGCTCGGGGATCCGGTCGGGATCGGCGCCGGGGCCGCCGTCATCGGAGAGGTCGTCGAAGAGATCGTCGTCCGACTCCGAGCCGAACGGATCGTCGTCCGCCGACTCGGTCAGGTCGAACGAGTCGTCGGACGGAGGAGGTCGAGGCGCACGCTCCCCACGACGCGCCCCCCCGTCGCGAGGCGATCGAGACGCGTCATCGGAATCGGAAGGTGGACGGGAGCGCCGCGCCAAGTCCTTCTCCCAGAGGAGGCTGCGCACCACGACGGCCGCGCGGCCGGGCGGCGCGCGAAGAAGCCCATTCTAAGCGCCCCGCACACCACGGACAAGGCGTAAGGTCCGCCGGAGGAAAGATGTAGGACAATCGAAAACGCCGAAGGGATCCCGAAGGGGTCAGGTCTCAGATGTTCGTATGAGTGGCGTTATTGCGAACATCTGAGACCTGACCCCTTCCCTTGGAACGGGAGCCGGCCATGGCTCCGAGCTCGCAGTCCGCAGTCCGCGCAATCCGCGTAATCCGCGGTTCCACTCGTTTCTGCGCCGAGAGAACGAAACCGCGGATTACGCGGATTACACGGATTGATTTGGGCGTCGCCGAGCCCTTGCCGACGCGTCGCTCCTCAGTCCCATTCTCTGCGAGATTCGCCGTTCCTGGAACAGAATCTGACCGAATCTGACCCCTTCGGCTCTGGCCCACTAGTAGCGAAGCGCGTCGGGGTCGGCGAGGACGCGGTCGATCCTGTCGATGAACGCCTCGTCGCGGCGAAGCGCGACGAGGAGCGGGTCGTCGAGGAGGCTCGCCAGGCCGGAGAATCCTCCGTCGATCGCGGCCTCGGCGGCGGTCCGGGCGGCGCCCACCTCGTCGCGCGCTCCGTGGACCAGCGCGAGGACGTAGGGGGCGAGGGCGAGGTCGGGGTGCGCCTTCATCACTGCCGCCGCGTGCTCCTCGGCGACGTCGAGCGGTCGCTCGGGTCCGTCGCCTTCCGTCGTCTCGCGGCGCCTCCCCGGGTCGAGGTTCGCCCGGTGCTCCTCGAGCAGCGTCAGGGCGTAGGCGACCCGGAGTGATGGCATGCTCGGGGCGCGCTCGAGGGCGTCCTTCACGCGGCGTCGCACCGCGCTCGGGTCGTGACTCGGCTTGATCCGGAGGACGAGGGCGAGGGCGAAGTGGGTGACCGGGTCGCCCGGCTCGCGCTCGATCGCCTGGCGCGCCTGCGGCTCGGCGAGCGCCTCGAGCCCTCCGGTGAGGTCGCCGACCTCCCCCTGGAGGAAGCTCCTCGAGAACCGCGCGGGCTGCCGGAGCCCCGCGCGGAGGCCGTCGAGGATCGCGTCGCGGAGCTGGCTCAGCTTGAACCGGGCGCGGCTCCGGAGCTCGTAGGCCTCGGCGAACTCGGGGTCGAGCTCGATCGCCCTCGTCGCCGAGGCGACCGACGGCCGGTAGCGATCCTCCCGGAGATGGTCGTCCGCCTCGAAGTATCGCTCGACCGCCTCGGCCGGGCGCCCCTCCTTCGCGACGGCATCTCGCCTCTCCCTCTTCCAGCGCTGGTACTCCGCCTTGCGTTCGCCCGGGTGCCCCTGCCGCCCGAGGGTGTCCGAGAGCTGCCGCCGCGCCTTCGGATGCCCCGCCTCGATCGCCTTGCGGAACGCCCTCACCGCCTCCTCGAGCAGCTCGGGCCGGTCGTCGTCGGCCGCCGCGCTCCGGAGCGTCTTGCCGAGCTCGTAGAGCACCTCGGCGCCGGCCGCGTCGGCCGCCGTCGGCACGCGCTCGAGGTGCCGGATCGCTTCGTCGTGGTCGCCCTTCCAGCGCATCAGCATCGCCGCGGCGCCGAGATGCGCCGGCGCGAGGTCGGGGTCGATCGCGAGCGCGCGCCGGTAGTCGGCGATCGCCCAGGTCGACTCCTCGTCGGGATCGAGCCGCGGCTGCCGCGAGCGGTCCGCGTGGTAGTGCCCGCGGAAGAGGAGCACGTCCGCGTTCCAGGGGTTCTCGGCGAGGACGCGGGCGAGCCAGCGGACCGCCCGCGGCTCGATCCGCCGCTCGCGCACGCCGACGATCGCCGGGAGCGCCCGACTCGCCATCTTGAGCTGCGCCGCGCCCTCGAAGAGCGCCCGCAGCCGCGTTCGACGTCGGACCGCCCGCGCGCGTTGGAGCGTCGTCCTCGCGTCGGCCGTCCGCCCGAGGGCCTCGAGGACGACCGCCGCCGCGCCGAGCGCGTCGGGGCGATCCGGCTCGGCCTCCGCCGCCGCCTCGAGCGCCGCGAGCGCTTCGTCGAGGCGCCCGTCGATCACGGCGAGGTCCGCCTCGGCTCGGCGGGCCGCGCCGATCGTCCGCGCCGCCGAACCCTCGTCGAGCTCGCGGACGGCCCGCTCCACCAGCCCGCGCCCGCGCCGGACCGCCTCGGTCGCCGTGTCGAGGACGGCGGCCGGCTCGCGATCGCCGAGGAGCTTCTCCCACGCGGCCGACGCCGCGCGATGCAGGAGCCGTCGCCCGTCGAGGGCGAGCGCCTCGGCGAGCCTCGGCGACGCGCGGGCCTCGCAGAGCGCCCGCGCCTCGTCGGCGAACGCCTCGTCGCTCGTCGCCGGATCCATCGCCGCGGCGATCGCGTCGCCCGCGATCACGACCCGCCGATGGAGCGCCCGCTCCTCGGCGTCCGTCGGATCGAGGCCGGCCTCCCCCGTGCGCACGTAACGGACGAGCTGGTCGATCGTGCCGTCCTTCGCGATCGACCGGAACGCGTCCGCCGCCACCTCGATCCGGGTCGCGCCGCCGAGCGCCTCGAGGAGGGCCGGCTCGCGCTCCCGCTCGAGCCAGTCGAAGATGAACCGCATCTCGGCGGCGGCGAGGAGCGCGTTCCGGGCCGCGCCGAGGAGCGCCTCGATCCGCACCTCGTCGCTCGCTCGGAGCTCGGCGCTCGCCGCGTCGCGGTAGCGGTCGATCGCCGTCGTCGTCTGCCCGAGCACCTCGGCGGCCGTCGCCCGGAGCAGCAGCGTTCGCGCGACGTCGATCGTGTCGTCGCCGTGCTCCTCGAGGCCGTCGAGGATCGCGAGGCCCCAGCGGGCCGACTCCCGTCCGCCGTGCTCGATCAGGAACGACGCGAGGAGGAGACGGGTCTCGGGCCGGTCGCCCCCGGCCAGACGGAGCTGCGCGAGCGCCTCGACCGGTCGCGATCCGATCAGCACCGCCGCGACGGCCGTCCGGACCGGTTCGGTCAGGTCGACCCGCGCGTCGACGATCCGCCGGAGAACCGCGAGCACCGGGGCGGCCGCCTCGCGATGTTCGGCGCCTCCGAGGTCGAGCTCGTAGACGAGCCGGCAGAGCTCGTCGATGGCGTCGGGCTCGGCGAGCCAGGACCGCTCCAGCTCGACCGGCTCGAGCTCGACGAGGAGCGTGAACGCCGCGACGACGTCGCCCCGGCTGCCCTCGAGCGAACGCTCCCCGCCGCCGGCGCGCCACACCCGGAGCCGGCGCGCCCCGCGGACGGTGTGCAAGCGCACGGCGTCCCCCGGGTGCATCGCGGTCCACGCGGCCATCCACGCGTCGACCGCGTCGGGTTCCCGGTGCCCATCGGCGATGAGGCCGAGGAGGTGACCGCGGACGTCGCGCTGTCCCTCCTCGATCGCGTCGAGCCGCCCGAGGAGATCGTCGAGCCGCGCCCGCGCCGCGACCTCGGCGGCGCCGTTGTCCTTCAGGACGCCATCGAAGCCGGCCGGCGTGCACACCAGGCCCCACGCCCGGAGCGCGACGGCCTCCTCGTCCTCGTGCAGACTGACCACGAGCGCGACCACGAGCGCGATCAGGCCGACGGCGACCAAGGCGAGCGCCCGCGGGTCGCGCCGCACGCGCCGGACGACCTTCGAGAGGAGCGTCTCGCGCCGCGCGATGATCGCCTCGCCGGCGATGAATCGGTCGAGGTCCTCGGCCATCGCGCCCGCGCTCGGGTACCGCTTCTCCGGCTCCTTGGCGATCGCTTTCAGGACGATCGTCTCGATCGCCCGCGGCAGGTTCGGTCGATGGGCCCGCGGCGGGTCGGGGTCGTCGTTGATGACCTTGAGGAGCACCTCGTTGACGCTCCGACCGGTGAACGCGGACCGCCCGGTCAGCAGCTCGTAGAGGGTCGCCCCGAGCGCGTAGGTGTCGACGCCCGGCCCGAGCTCGCGCGTCCCGAGCGCCTGCTCGGGCGCCATGTAGGCCGGCGTCCCGACCGTCGTGCCGCTCGCGGTCAGCTTGCTGTCGTGGGTTCGGAGCTTGGCGAGGCCGAAGTCGGTCACCTTGATTCGGCCCGCGTCGGTCACCATCAGGTTGCTCGGCTTCACGTCGCGGTGGAGCACGCCCTCGCCGTGGGCGTGATCGATCGCGCGCGCCGCGTCGCGGATGAGCTCGGCGGCGCGATGCGGCGGCATCGGCCGCCCCTCGGCGATCGCGGCGAGGGTGCGGCCGCGGACGAGCTCCATCGCGTAGAAGTGGAACCCGTCCGCCTGCCCGCTCTGGTAGACCGCGACGATCCCGTCGTGCTGGAGGCGCCCGACCGCCGAGGCCTCGAGGAGGAATCGGGCGAGCGCCTCGTCGTCGACGGTCAGCTCCCGCGGGAGGATCTTCAGGGCGACGCGCCGTCCGAGCGGCTGCTGGATCGCCTCGTACACGACGCCCATCGCCCCGCGGCCGAGCTCGTGGACGATCTCGAAGTCGCCGATCCGGTTCGGGACCGGCGCGCTCGGGTCGCTCGCGGCCAGGTCCGAGCCGGGGACGCTCGCTCCCGTGCCGACGATCCGCGTCGTCGCCCCCGCATCCGCGCCCACCGAGTGCAACGGCGCGGCGCTCACGACCTCGGTCGCGTCCGCCGGCGTCGGCATCGGGCCCCCGCGCAGCGCGCCCGGCGCGGTCGCGACGCCCGCGCCGCTCGCCCCGCCGGGCGGCGGCGTCGGCGAGGCGCCGCCGGCGCCGGGCACGGGCGCCGGCGTGGCGCCAGGAGGAAGCGCAGGCGGGCATCGCGGGCACACCGCGGCGGACTCCGGTCCGGCCCGGCCGAGGGGGCCGCCGCACCGGGGACAGCGCGTCGGGGCACGGGATCCGGTCCGCGACATGTCGGCGATTATCGGTGAAGCGATGGGGGGACGCCACGGAGGCGAGCCCCTCGTCGGTCCATCCCTGGTCGATCCATCTCGCCGACGGGAACAACATGGGCATCCTCTTCCCGGGGCGATGTAGGAATGGGCCACAGCGATGCCCGCTTTCCGGACACCGCGTTCGACGCCCGTCGCTCGAGCGCCAGGGGCCCGACGACCGAAGCGGCGAATGCGTCGCGCGTTGGCGCCTGAGCGATCGTCTCCGACCGATCCTGGCACGCCGTCTGCTTCTCTCGTCGAGCGTGAGCGACGTGATCGACGACACGGTGTCGCCGAGCGACGCTCCCGAGAAAGGGTCCTGGCGGGGCACTACCCCCACTGCCCCCGTCCCCCGCTCCGCCGGGACCCGAGCCGAACGTGGACCGGAAGGGCCGTCGTCGAGACGACTCCTCCGGTCCGCGGCCTTGTACGCGGCCTCGTTGGTCTGGCGGCCGCCTTCGGGAAGCGCCCGGATCATCGCCTCGGGAAATGCACCACGCGCGACGTTGCGGGGGCCCCCGTCCCATAGCTATGATCGGACTGGGTGGAGAGGGTCGGCGCGGGGTGACCACCCCGATCCGGCCCGCTCGGTCGACGCGGGAATCGCTCGCTCCCCCAACGGCTTCCGACGCTCGCGAAGCGGGCGCCGCGCGGTCCATGTCTGGGGTGGTGGGCACCAGGACGGGACGCTCGCTCCATGCCGCTGCTGCTGGCGGAGCTCGAGTTCAAGACCGGGCCCCACGCGGGGCGCCGGGTCACCGTCAGAGAGCGCCTCGTCGTCGACAGCGACGGCGAGGTCTCGAGCGGGTTCGACGACGACGCCGTCGGCCATCGGAAGATGCTCATCGAGCGCCGCGGAACCGGCTTCCGGGTCCGCGACGCGGCGACCCTCTCGGGCACCCGACGGATCCGCGTTCCGGGCGCCATGCGCGGCATGCTCCCGACGCCGCCGCCGCTCCTCCTCAACGGCGCCGAGCTCAAGCGGGAGGCCGCCCTCAAGAACGGCGACCAGCTCCAGGTCGGCGAGGTGCTCGGCGTCTTCCACATCCAGACGAGCAGCGGCAGCGGAAGCGGCTCGGGCCGGGTCCGGGTCGAGGCGGCCAAGACGACCGCGTTCCTCAGCAAGAACGTGAAGGTGCGCAAGGCGGGCGTCGTCGAGCGGCGGTTCCCCGTCGAGAAGGACGCGGACGCCGGTGGCCTCGACGCGGTCGCCCTCAACAAGGAGCGCTACCTCCTCCACGAGCTCATGCGCCTCGCGAGCGACGAGGAGGATCCGCAGCGGATCCTCGAGCTCATGACCGACGCGGTCCGCTCGACCCTCATCGTCGACCGCACGGTCGTCGTCCTCCTCGCCCGTCTCGGCGATCGCCTCACCCCCGCGGTCGTCCGCCGGGGCGCCCTCGACCCGGCCGGCGCCCGGATCGGCGTCCCGCGGGCGGTCCTCGAGAAGTGCGTCCGCGAGGGCGTCTCGACCCTGGTCCAGACGCCGCCCGGCCCCGACGACGCCGACATCTCGGACTCGGAGCTCGAGGTGCCCAAGGGAGCCAGCAGCAGCGACTCCCAGATCGGCATCGGCAGCGACTCGCAGATCGGCGCGAGCAGCGACACCAGCATCGGCATCCCCGGTCGCTCCCTGGCGGTCGTCCCGCTCAGCTCCCGCGGCCGGACCCTCGGCGCGATCTACGTCGACCGCGACCCCGAGCGCCCGCCGCTCGACGAGAACGACCTCCGGCTCCTCGCGACGACCGGCAAGCAGGTCGGCATGGCGCTCGAGCGGACGCGCCTGCTCAAGGAGGCGCGCGGCCGGGCGGCCGACCTCGTCAACACCTCGCGCGAGCTCGAGCGCCGGAGCGCCGAGCTCGAGGCGGAGCGGGCCTGGCTCCGCGCGGTGATCGAGGGCATCGACACCGGCCTGATCCTGCTCGACCCGCGCGGCCGCCCGGCGCTCTCCAACGCGACGGCGGCCAAGCTGCTCGAGCGGCTCGGAATCTCCGACCCGACCGAGGCGCCGGCGCTGGGGCAGCTCGTCTTCGCCGACGTCGCCCGCACGATCCTGCGCGACGCCGACGCCCGCTGCAACGAGGAGGTCGCGATCGAGGGCGCCGAGGAGGATCAGATCCTCGAGGTGCGCGGCTCGCCCGTCCACGGCAGCACCGGCCCCGAGGGCGTCGCCCTGCTCGTCCGCGACATCACCGACGAGCGCTTCCGCGACGCGCGCCTCCGTCAGAGCGAGAAGCTCTCCGCGATCGGCGAGATGATGGCCGGCGTCGCCCACGAGCTGAACAACCCGCTCGCCGCGATCAACGGGTTCGCCGAGCTGCTCGGCCGGACGATCGACCAGCTCGGCTCGGTCCTCGACTCGGGCGCCGGCTCGCCGCTCGACGCCGAGGCCGCCGATCAGGTGCGCGAGGTGTTCGCCGCGGTCGTCAAGGACGCCAAGAGCATCAGCCAGGAGTCGATCCGCTGCCACAAGGTGGTCCGGAACCTCCTCGGCCTCGCCCGGCGGCGCGACCCCGAGCGGACCGAGGTGAACCCGAACGACGTCGTCACGGCGATCACGAGCATCCTGAGCCCCGAGGCGCGCCGCCGCGGGATCCGGCTCGACGTCGAGCTCGAGGAGAACATGGTGACCGTCCTCGCGGATGGCCACGAGCTCCAGCAGGTTCTCTACAACCTCGTCATGAACGCGATCCACGCGGCGGGCGCGGTCTCGACCGAGGACGGCCAGCAGGGTCGGGTCAAGGTCACCTCGACCTGCGACGGCGACACCACCGCGGTGCTCGTCGCCGACAACGGCCCCGGGATCGAGGAGAAGGTCCGGCGGCGCATCTTCCAGCCGTTCTTCACGACCAAGCCCGAGGGCCAGGGCACCGGCCTCGGCCTCCCGATCGCGCACCGGATCGTGAAGGCGCACGGCGGTCAGCTCCTCTGCGACAGCGAGGTCGGCGTCGGCACCCGCTTCACGGTGCAGCTCCCCGTCCTCCGATCGCTGCCGATCGGCAGCGGCGGCGGCGGCGGCGACCAGGCGGCGAGCCCCGCCGGATGAACGGAGCGCGCCGCCCCGACGCCGCGCCCCGACCCGCATCGCCATCCCCGGCGCCGGAGCGCGACGCGGCCGCCCTCTCCGCGGAGGCCGAGGCGGTCCTCGCCCAGGCGACGCGCCTCGCCCGCGGCCTCGGCGCCCCGCGCGCGGGCGTCGAGCACCTCGTCCTCGCCCTCACGGCGACCCCGGGCCCGCCCGCGTTCGTCCTCGCGCGCGGCGGCGTCGTGGCGAGCGCGGTCTACGCCGACCTCGCCGACCGCGCCCCCCGGCCGACCCGCCCGGCGACCGACGACCCGAGCGCGCCCGACGCGGCGGTCGCGCGGCTCATCGAGGCGGCCCGCGCCCTCGCGGCGGCCGCCGGCCGAGCGAGGGTCCAGCCGGTGCACCTCCTCCGCGCAGCCCTCGACCCCGACGGCGGTCCGGCGGCGGGCCTCCTCCACCGTCTGGGCGCGCCGGTCGACGACCTCGTCCGGGCGGCGGACGCGTTCGTCGGTGACCTCGCCCGGAGCGATGCGCCGGCCTCCTCGTTCGGCGCGATCGCCGCCATCGTCGAGGAGTGGCGCCTCGGCCGACTCGGGCGCCGCGTCGCGCGGACGTGCGGGGCGCGCGCCTGGTCGCCCGTCGCCCTCCTCGACGCCCTCTTCTCCCTCGGACCGATCGCGTTTTCGACGGTCGTGTTCGCGATCTGCTTCGTCGGCGTCCACGTGGCGATCTACCTCGACGCCGCGATCGCGCCGCTCCGGAGCAGCGGCGCCCTCCGGGCCGAGGACCTGCGCTTCACCGTCGCCGCCCTGACCGGAAACGGGATCCTCCTCGCCCTCCTGATCGGCTGGGCGCTTCCGCGGACGGCCCGCTGGGTGCTCATCACCCGGTGGCTCGCCCCGCGCGCCGACGCGCCGCCGCTCGCCGCGCCGCTCCAACTGCGCCTCGCCGGCGAGCTGATCCTGAGTCGAGATCCTGCTCGCGCCGTCGAGGTCGTCCGCGCCGTCGCCGCCGAGCTCGGCGTGCCCCTCGGCGACGCCGAGCGCGTCGACATCACGACCGCCTTCGGCGTCTCGGGCGAGCCCGACCTCGCCCGCCGGCGTGCCGCCTGGGGCCGCCTCCGGGCGGCCGTCCGTCGGATGCGCCTGACGATCGCGGGAGATCGCGCCGCGCCGCCGGCGGGGCGGCCGTGAGCGTCGTCGCCGACCTGATCGTCCAGGGGCGGATCCTCACCGGGGAGCCGAGCAAGCCGATCGTCGAGGCGGTCGCCGTGCGCGGCGGCCGGATCGTCTTCTGGGGCGGCCTCGGCTGAGCGGAGAAGGTCCGCGGTCCGCGGACGATCAGCCTCGAGACGGGCCGCGGGATCGCCCTCCCTGCGTTCCGGGACGCCCACACCCACGTCTGCGGCGCCGCCCTCGCCGCGGCTGGCATCCCGCTCGAGGAGGCGACGAGCGCGGCGGACGTCCTCGCCCGCGTCCGGGCTCGAGCCGCCGACGCCGGACCGAACGACTGGATCACCGGGCGCGGCTACGACCCCGACCGGTTCGCCGACGCCGCCGCCACGCCGCTGCACCGGCGCGCCCTCGACGAGGCCGGCGGCGGGCGCCCGGTCCTTCTGATCCGCCACGACGGGCACTCGGGCGTCGCGAGCACCGCCGTCCTCGCGGCGGCCGGGGTCGCGGGCGCGGACGCGCCCGACCCCGAGCGCGGTCGGTTCATCCGCGACGCCGACGGCGTCCCGACCGGCATCCTCCTCGAGACGGCCCTCGACGTCGTCCGCCGCGTCTGCCCGCCGCCCGACGCCGATGGCCTCGCCGATGCGCTCGAGCCGATCCTGGCCCGGGCCGCCGCGCTCGGCCTGGCATCGATCGAGGACGATCCGAGCTACGACCCGGCCGTCGAGACGATCGCGCCCGAGGCGTACGCCCGCCTCGTCGATCGCGGCGCGTGCCCGGTCCGGGTCGTCCTCTGGCGGCGCCTCGGGCGCGACGAGGACGAGCTTCGCGAGGAGGAGATCCGCCTCGGCCGCCGGCTCGAGGGATCGTCGCGCGGCGAGCGCGCCCCGCCGCGCGTCCGCTTCGGCGCGCTCAAGGGCTACCTCGACGGCGCGCTCGGCTCGCGGACGGCGTGGCTCCTCGATCCCTACGCCGACGCGCCCGGCGAGCGCGGGACGCCGATCCTCGAGGCCGCCGACGCCGCCGCCCTCGCCGGGCCAGCGTTCGCGGCCGGTCACGCCGTCGCCCTGCACGCGATCGGCGACGCCGCGGTGCGGGCGGGGCTCGACGTCTTCGAGCGGACGGCGGGCGCCCGAGCCGCCGGGATCGCCGCGGCCGAGGCGGCCGGACGACCGCGCCCGCGCGCCCGCCTCGAGCACGTCCAGATGGTCGACGCCGCCGACATCCCGCGCTTCGGCGCCCTCGATGTGGTCGCGAGCGTCCAGCCGGTCCACCTCGAGAGCGACGTCCTGACCGCCCGCGAACGTCTCGGCGAGTCGCGCGCGAACGCGGCCTACCCCTACCGGCGCCTCCTCGATGCCGGGGCGCCGCTCGCCTTCGGGACCGACTTCCCGATCGAGGCGCTCGATCCGCGGATCGGGCTCGCCGCGACGGCCACCCGACGCAGCCGGCGCCACCCCGAGCTGGCCGCGCTCGGCGCCGACCAGGCGCTCGACCTCGGCGCCGCCCTCTCCGCCTACGCCCGCGGCGCGGCCGAGGCGGCCGGCGAGCCCGGCAAGACCGGGCAGCTCCGGGCCGGCGCCCCGGCCGACATCGTCGTCCTCGGCGACGACCTCGAGGACATGGACCCCGACGACTGGCCCGAGGCGCCCATCACCGCGACCGTCGTCGACGGGCAGGTCGCGTACGGGCGATGAGCGCCGACCCGGTCCTCCGCCTCGAGCTCGACCGACCCGCCCACTTTCACGCGCCCCGGGAGAAGCTCACCGGCACGCTCCACATCGAGGAGACCGGCGAGACGTGGCGCGCCGCGGAGATCCGGATCTCGAGCGGCTGGCGGTCGACGGGGCTCGCCGAGCCCGGGCCCCACGAGGGCGAAGGCGACGCGGTCCAGGCCAGGAAGGTCGCGATCGGGACGCGCGGCCGGGAGCACGCCTTCTCCCTCGATGTCCGCGACGGTCCGCCGACCCATCGCAAGGGGCCGGTCACCGTGAGCTGGTTCGTCGAGGGATCGGTGGAGCTGCCCGATGGGCGCGTCCTGGCTGCCGAGCGCGAGTTCGTCCAGGTCGTCGGCGAGCGCAAGCGCGTCAAGCGCGGCAAGGACATGAAGGGCGGAAACCCTGGCCTCGCGGAGACGACCCTCGCCGGCAACGTCGGATGCACCGTCGGCTGCCTCGCGTTCTTCGCCTTCTTCCCGGCCCTCGGGTTCGCGCTGCTGTCCGAGGGGGCCCACCGCGAGACCGCGATCTGGCTGCTCGCCGCCGTCGTCGTCGCGTTCGTGGTCGGTCAGGCCGTGATGCGGCTCAATACCCGCGTGGCATCGTGGCGCCTCGGCTCGGCGAAGGTGAAGCTCCGCCCCGCGACCGCGGTGCCCGGCGCGCCGGTGCTCGCCGAGCTGACGCTCCGGCCGAGGACCACCCTCACGATCAACGCGATCACCGCCCGGCTCGTCCGCCAGGAGACGACCGACTCCGGCACGCGGAAGGCCATCATCAAGAAGACGGTGAGGCACGTCGCGGTCGAGACGGAGCTCCTGCCCGAGGGCCGGACGATCGCGGCGGGCGCCCCCCTCGAGATCGCCACCATCTTGACGCTCCCGCCCGACGCCACACCCAGCCTCGCCAAGCGAAGGAGCCGGCTCGAGTGGCTCGTCACCATCGACGTCGACATCGCCGGGTGGCCAGACCACCACGAGGTCAGCGTGCTCGGAGTCGTCGCGCCCTAGCGCTGGCAGGGGCGATCAAGCTGGCTCAGGTGACCGCGGACCCACCGGCTTCGCCTTCGGCGAAGAGGATGAAACCACGGAGACACGGAGGACACGGAGGACTCACGGAGAAAGACGCGACCAGCTCAGCCCGGGTTGGTTGGCTTCGCCTCCGCCGATTGGTTGGCTTCGCCTCCGCCGAGGGGATGAAACCACGGAGGCACCGAGGCACGGAGGAGCCTCGGAGGGGATCCGGGTCTTCGACCGCTCGGCCGTCCTCCGTGAATTCTCCGTGTTCTCCGTGCCTCCGTGGTGACATCCTGCTCGCCGAAGGCGAGCCCATCGACACCTGATAGCCCCTGCGCTGGCTAGAACCCTCTCCCGCCGAGCAGCCGGGGAACGCGGCTCGTGACGACCCACCCGAACCAGCTTCGGGGGGAGCGCATCGGGGGCTTCGGGCAGCCTCGGAACAGGGTGAGGTGGATGCCCCCGCGCGGGTGCCGCCCCCAGGCGACGTCCCAGCCCCGCTCCTCGCCGAGCTCGAGGAACGGGCGCAGGTCCTTCGGGCTCCAGCCGCCGTGGAACCAGATCAGGATCGCGGCCCGCTGCGCCTGGACCCGGAGCGCCTCGGCGAGGTACTCGCGCGGGTCCTGCGTCCGGTAGTCGGCCGGGAAGAGGACGCGATCGAAGACCGTGAGGCCGAAGCGTCCGTCCTCGAACCGGCTCAGGTCTTGGAAGTCGCCGACGGTGACGTCGCAGCCGTACTCGCGCGCCGCCGCGGCGCGGTCCGGCCGGAGCTCGATCCCCTCGACCGCCTGGAACCCTCGCTCGACCCAGACCCGGTGGATCGCGCCGAAGCCCGAGCCGACGTAGAGGACGGGGATCGTGCTCCGCTCGGCCGCCAGCTCGGGCGGCGTCGTCGCGAGGAAGAAGTCGACGACCTCGTTCCAGCGCGCCTGCGCCGCCGCGAGCTGGCCCGGGCTCAGGCCGCGCCAGTCGAAGCTCTTGCCGCTCGTGGAGGGGTGCAGCACGCGATCGGCGTCGAGCCGCGCGCGGCTCCGCTCAGACCTCGATCGCTCCGCCGACGACGGGGAGGATCTTCGGCGGACCCTTCACGACGTTGCGCTTGGCGACCTCGGTCGCGACGTTCTCGGCGATCGTCGTGAACGCCTGGAAGGCCGGGTGCTCGGTGTCATCGCCCGCCATGATCGGCTGGCCGGCGTCGGTGGCGATCCGGATGTCGGGGTAGATCGGGATCTCGCCGAGGAACGGGACGCCGAGCTCGTCGGCCGCCTGGCGCGCCCCGCCGGTGTCGAAGATGTTCTCGCGCTCGCCGCACTTCTTGCACTCGTAGTACGACATGTTCTCGACGATCCCGAGGATCGGCGCCTTGGTGTCGCTGAACATCTTGACGGCCTTGTGGGCGTCGAGCAGCGCGATCGCCTGCGGCGTGCTGACGATCACCGCGCCGGTGAGCGGGACGCTCTGCACGATCGTGAGCTGCGCGTCGCCGGTGCCCGGCGGCATGTCGATGATGAGGTAGTCGAGCTCGCCCCACTCGACCTGGGTGAGGAACTGCTGGACGGCGCCGTGGACCATCGGCCCGCGCCAGACGACGGCCTGCCCGGGCTCGAGGACGAAACCGATCGACATGAGCTTGAGGCCGAACTTGTGGATCGGCTGCATCTTGTCGTCTTTGAGGGTCGGCTTTCCGCTGACGCCGGTCATGAGCGGGACGCTCGGACCGTAGATGTCGGCGTCCATCAGCCCGACCTTGGCGCCGGTCCGGCTGAGCGCGACGGCCAGGTTCATCGATACGGTCGACTTGCCGACGCCGCCCTTGCCGCTCGCCACGACGATGAAGTTCTTCACGTCGGGGGCGAACTTCTTCTGGCTCGGGTCGTGGGCGCTCTGCACCTTGCTCGTGATCGAGACCTTCACCGACTCGACGCCGTCGAGGGCGCCGACGACCTTGACGCACTCATCTTTGATGAGGTTCTTCCGGTCGAGGCGGTAGGCCGGGTTCGCGAGCTCGACGGTGAACGTCACCAGCCCGCTGCACATCTTGATGTCCTTGATCATGTCGAGCGCGACGAGGTCACGCCCGAGGGTGGGCTCCTTGACCGTCGCCAGAGCCGCCTTGACCTGTTCTTCGGTTACGTTCGCCATCGGTTCCGTCTCACCTCATCAGTCGATCGACTTCAAGATCTCGAGCAGGGCATCGGCGTCGATCGTGCCGCCCTGGTATCCGAGCTTCGGGGAGTCGAGCAACGTCCCCTTCGTGTCGAAGAACGCCAGCCAGGGCGGCTGCGGCCCCGCGCCGACGGTCTTCCAGGCCTTCTTCGTCGCGTCGGTCGTCGTCGTGACGTCGACCTGGATCGCGACGAAGCGTTCGTGGATCTCCGCGATCACCCGCGGGTCGCCGAAGGCGCCGCCCTCGATCTGCTTGCAGTAGACGCACCACGTCGCGGTGAAGTCGACCATCACCGCCTTGCCCTCGGCCTTCGCCCGGGCGAGGCCCTTTTCGAGGTCGGTCTCGAACTCGATCTCGGTCGGGCCGGCGGCTGCGCCGCCGCCGGCGCCGCCGACCGCGAGACGCACGGGCGGGTGGATGAAGCCCTCGCGGAGGAGGTACCCGCCGAACAGGTAGACGCCGAACAGCAGGCTGAGCACCGCGAACGACTGCTGCGCCCGCGAGAAGCTCGGGGCGCCCGACTCCAGCCGATCCATCGCGCCGGCGCTCACGCCGACGATCAGGAGGAAGAGCCCGGCGACGAGCGGGTAGCTCGAACCGAGGAGCGACTCGCCGAAGTAGATCGCGGTGGCGAGGAGGATGATCCCGAAGAGCTTCTTGACCTTCTCCATCCACGCGCCGGGATTCGGCATGAGCTTGCCCGACCCGCTCGCGATCCCGAGGAGGACGAACGGGAAGGCGAGGCCGAGCCCGATCACGAAGAGGGCGGAGCCGGCGACGATCGGGCCGCGCGGCGCGAAGAACGCGCCGGCGGCGAGGACCGGCGGTCCCGCGCACGGGGCCGAGACCAGCGCGCCGAGGACGCCCATGAGGAAGAACGCGCCGTAGGTTCCCTGCTCGCTCGCACCCTGGTAGCGGTCGAGCACCCACGAAGGCGGCTTGAGGTCGTAGAAGCCGAACATCGACAGCGAGAGCAGGACGAAGACGCCGATGATCCCGCTCAGCACCCACGTGTTCTGGAAGGCTGCCGCCAGGTTGAGCTGGCTGCCGGCGAGCCCGGCGATCACGCCGAACACTCCGAAGGTGACTCCGACGCCGAGACCGTAGAGGAGCGCGCTCGGCACCGGGCTGCCGGCGACCGCCTTGCCGCTCGCGGCGTCGACGCCCCGCTCACCGAAGACGCTCGAGGTGAGGCTGATCATCGGGAAGACGCACGGCGTGAGGCAGAGGGTGAAGCCGATCCCGAAGCAGATGATGTAGACGAGCCAGAGACCGTACTCCTTCTCGAACCGCTCGAGCTTCTCGACCCACTCGTTTCGGGGCGCGGCCGGCGGGTCATCGGTCGCCGCGGAGCCTTCGCCGCCGCTCGCCTCGGTCGAGCCGCCGCCCGTCTCGCCGGGCTCGTCCCCGCCGCCCTCGATCGGCGCGCCCTCGACGTCGAGGATGAACGCGAGGGTGCGGGTCGTCGGCGGGAAGCACGCGGTCGCGCTGCATCCCTGGTAGTGGATCGACGCGGTCACCCGGGTCGCGCCGCGGGTCGTCGGGTCGATCGCGACGGGGATCACGAAGCGCGACCCGTCGGGGAAGACGAGGACGTCCTCGCCGAGGTTCGCGTCGTGCTCGGACACGGTCCTGGGGAAGCGTAGAGGCTTGCCCCGGATCCCCGCGCCCTCGATCACGATCCGGAACGGGTCGCCGGTGAGCGCGGTCTCGTAGAGATGGTGCCCCTCGGGGACGGTCGCGACGACCACGAGCTCGGCGGTCGCTCCCGGGGCCGCCGCGATCCGCGGCGCCTCGGCCCGGAACCGGAACGGGTCGCGGTCGTCGTCCGCGTCGGGCGTCGCCGCGCCGGGCGGGGCGGCGGGCTCGACCGGCGCGCCCTCGACGAGCACCTCGAAGCTCACCGATCGGGTCGCCGGCGCGAAGCAGACGCTCTCGTCGCATCCCTGATACGAGAGATCGACGGTGACCCGATGCGCGCCGGTCGCGGCGTCGGCCGCCACGGCGATCGGGACGACGAACTCCGAGCCGTCGGCGAAGACCTCGAAGTCCATCTCGAGATCGGGGTCCCGGATCGTCTTGGTCTTCGGCAGCTTCGCCGCCCCGGCCGTCACTCCGGCCGGCGCCTCGACGGCCACCTCGAACGGGACGTCGTTGAACACGCGGTAGAGCTTGTGCTTCGGCGGCACCTCGGCGACGACGACGAGCTCGCCGGTCGCGCCGGGCGCGATCGTGACCCTCATCGCCTTCGCCGAGAAGGCGAACGGATCGTCGGGCTCCCCGGTCGTTCCGATGCCGAAAGGGTCCTGCGCCCGGGCGAGGCCCGCGGCCGCGACGAGGACCAGCGCCGTGCCGAGCGCCGTCCCGATCGTCCTGGCAATGGTACGGCGGTGATCAGTCTTCATCATCGAGCTCGTCGTGCCTCGTCCTTCGGGTCCCGCGCTGCCCACGTTCGGATGAATGCGGCGGGAGGGCTCTGCTCGATGCAACCCGACGGATGCCGTGACGGCGTCCGCCATCACCGACGCGCGTCGATCCGGGCGCCGTCGTCGACCGGGAGCCCCACCGTAGCAAGGCTTCCGTCAATACACAACGCTTCCGGTGCCAATTCGGCGTCGTCCGCAACGGCGCATGATAGCGACGTCGCGGGGGATTTCCAGCCCGGCGACGCCTCAGCGAGCGATCCGCAGGCGCACCTCGCGGAGGACCGTCCCCGGCCCGAGCAGGATCCGGAGCCCGTCTCCCGCGGCGAGCGTGGGCGCAGGCTCCCCGTTCGGGCCGAGCGCTCTCCGCCCGATGAACGAGACGACGCCATCGGGCGTCGTCCGGAGACGCACCCAGAGGGGATGGAGCCTGCTCGACGCCGTCGGGTCGGGCTCGGCGCCTCGCGCGATGAGCCCGGCCGCGAGGGCGTCCTCGACGGGCCGAACGCCGTCGATGCCGACGGTGACTCCTCCCGTCGGGGCCGCCTCGAGGACGCCGCCCGCGCCCCTCGCCGGCGCGACCCCCAGGGCGAGGAGCGGCGGGTCGCCGCCGATCTCGAGGTCGATCGTCGCGAAGCGCTCCGGCCGGGCGAGCGCCAGGTAGGCGGTGCCCGCCACGAGCGCCTCGTCGGCGCTCTCCCTCCCGAACGCGAAGATCAGGCCGGTGCTCCGGTCGTCACGCCGCCACTCGCCGCGTGGCGTCGCGTGGAGGGCGACCTCGGCCGCGCCGTCGGAGCAGCGCAGCCGGATCAGCCCGCGGCCGACGACCTCGCCGACGTCGCCCTCGATCGTCTCGAGGACGTCCCGCGCTGCCGCCGCGAACCGGGGAGGCAGGAGAGCGAGCCCCGCGCGGACGCGCGCCGCGCCCTCCTCGAAGCGGGCCGAGAGCGCGGTCGGATCGCCGAGCAGGGTGAGGTCGGGCGGCCGCTCGACGTCCTCGTCGGGCGCCGCCCGGACGAGCGTCGGCACGAGCGCGCGGAGCGCGACGAGCTGGCCGAGGGTCTCGGTCGCCCCCTCGGGAAGACATCCGGCGACCCACGGACCGGGGTCCCGCCTTCCGACCGCCAGGCGCTGCCGGGCGAAGAGCGGGTCGCCCCGGAGCATGCGCTCGGAGAAGCTCCAGCCCATCGCGCCCGACCATCGCGGAAGGAGGACGCTCGGGTTCGGCGCGGCGACGGCCGCGCGGTAGAGCCGCGCCTGCGCCCGGGCGACCCCGTCGAGGTCGTCGTCGAGGTCGCGATCGATCGCCGCCCAGCCCCAGAGCTCCGCGACCGTCTCGGCCGGAAGGTCCTCGACGACGCGCACCAGCCGGTCGAGGCGCGCGCCCACGCCGAGCGCCCGGTACTCGGCGAGCGCCTCGATCAGCCGGTCCGCCTCGCGATGCGCGGCGATGACGGTCGCCGCCTCGAGGGCGACGACCGAGGTGAGCTCGGGTCGCGCCGGCTCGACCGGAGTCGCCGTCGAGCCGGGCGCCTCCCCGGGCGGCGCGGGCGCCGAGGTCGTGTCGGTCGTCGGGGTGGCGCCGTCATCGAGCGTCGCCGCGTCGCCCGTGGGCCCGACCGGCCCCGGCCCGACGTCGGCGACCGACGCCGGGCCGACCTCCTCGGGGGCGCGCCCCCGCGCGGCGAGGCCGACGGCCAGACCGACGAAGAACAGCGCCCCGCCGACGAGCCCCGCGACGGTCACCCGCACGAGACTCGCGAAGACGCGCGCGTCGCCGAGCCGCCGCCGGGGCGCGGGCCTCACGGCGCGGCCGGCGAGCGCGTCCTCGAGCTCGAGGGCGAAGGCGAGCGCGGTCCCCTGCCGCACCGCCGGATCCTTCGCGAGCGCGCGGAAGCAGATCGCGTCGAGCGCCTCGGGCCGCACGCGTCCGAGCGACCGCGCGGTCTCCGCCGACGGCGCCGCGAGATCGGCGTGGAGGATCTCGTGGATCGTCGCGGCGACGTTGTTCCGCTGAAACGGCGCTCGGCCGGTCACCACCTCGTAGAGGGTCGCGCCGAGCGCGTAGACCTCGGCGATCGGTCCGGCCTCGCCGCTCTGGCGCACCAGCTCGGGCGCCATGTAGCCGACGGTGCCGACGAGCTGGCCGGTCGCCGTCAACCCGGTCGTCGCGTCGATCGTCTTGCCGATGCCGAAGTCGACGACCTTCGCCCGCGCGCCGCCGCGCTCGACGATGATGTTCTGCGGCTTCACATCGCGGTGGATGATCCCGGCCTCGTGGGCGGCGTGGAGCGCCCGGGCCGCCTGGGCGACGAGCCGGATTCGATCGGCGAGCGGCATCGCGTCGCGCGCGACGACCCGGTCGAGCCCCTCGCCGTCGATGAGCTCCATCGCGAGCCACGGCCGGCCGTCCGCCATGAGCCCGACGTCGTAGACGCGCACGATCCCGGGGTGGGCGAGGCGCGCGACGGTCCGCGCCTCGCGGACGAGGCGCTCGCTCGCGGATGGGCTGGCCGCCCCCACGAGCACCTTGATCGCGGCCGGACGGCCGAGGTCGGCGTGGCGGCCGCGGTAGACCGTCCCCATCCCGCCCCGCCCGATGAACGACTCGACGACGTAGGCGCCGCATCGGGCGCCCGGGGGAAGCGCGTCGGGCGGCGCCCCCGCCGCGGGCGAGATCGGCCCGAGCGCCGGCGGCGTCGACCCCGAGAGCGCCGGCGTGGGGCGGGGAGTCGGTTGCGAGGGAATCGGTTCGGTTGGCGGCTGAGTCATCGTTGGGCTTCGCCTTCGGCGAAGAGGATGTCACCACGGAGACACGGAGGACACGGAGGATTCGCTGAGAAGCGCGGGCGGCGCCTACCGGGTTGGTGTCGTCCCTTCGCGAGGATGGAACCACGGAGACACGGAGGCACGGAGGAGCTTCGAGTGCGCGAGATCTTCGTCGAAGAACGGACGGACGGACGGAAGGGCCAGACCGGGTCGAGCTATTCGCATCTCTCTCCGTGAATTCTCCGTGTCCTCCGTGTCTCCGTGGTGACATCCCGCTCGCCGAAGGCGAGCCCGCCGACGGACCGTCACCCGCGCGCGCGCATCAGCTCCCGGGCGATGATGATGTGCTGGATCTCGGAGGTCCCCTCGTAGATCTGCATCACCTTCGCGTCGCGCATGCACTTCTCGACGGGGTACTCGCGCGAGAAGCCGTAGCCGCCGAGGAGCTGGACGCAGTCGGTCGTGATCCGCATCGCCGCGTCGGCGCAGAAGAGCTTCGCCATCGCGCACTCCGCCGCGTTGCGCATCTTCTGGTCGGCCATCCACGCGGCCCGCCAGCAGAGGAGCCGACCGGCGTCGATGTCGCGCGCCATCGAGGCGAGCTTGAACTGGGTCACCTGGTGCTCCCAGATCGGCTTGCCGAACGTCTTCCGTTCCCGCGAGTACTGGTAGGCCGCGTCGAACGCGCTCTTGGCGATGCCGACCGCGCCGGCCGCGATCGGGCTGCGGCTGTGGTTGAACGTGCCCATCGCGATCTTGAAGCCGTCGCCCTCGGCGCCGAGGAGGTTGCCCTCGGGCACCTCGACGTCGTCGAACGAGATCTCGACCGTGTTGCTCGCCCGCTGGCCCATCATGTCCTCCTTCTTCCCGACCGCGACGCCGGGGAGGTCGCGGGGGACGATGAAGGCGCTCATGCCGCGATGGCCGCGGTCCCTGTCGGTGTAGGCGAACACGACGTAGAAGCTGGCGACGCCGCCGCTCGTGATGAAGCGCTTGGTCCCGTTCAGGACGTAGACCTCGCCCTTCTTGACGGCGGTGCTCTGGAGGTTCGCGACGTCGCTGCCCGCCTCGGGCTCGGTCAGGGCGTAGGAGCAGAAGCCGACCTCCTCGGTGAGCGGTCCGAGGAACCTCTTCTGCTGGTCCTCGGTGCCCGCGATCTTGACCGGCGTCGCGCCGAGGTTGTTGATCACGAGGGCGAGGGTGATGCCCATGCAGCCCCACGCGAGCTCCTCGGTGACGATCGCGTCCTCGAACGTGCCGAGGCCGAGGCCGCCGCACGACTCGGGGAAGACGATGTTCATCAGCCCGATGTCGTGCGCCTTCTTCGCGATCTCCATCGGGAACTCGCCATTGCGGTCGAACTCCGAGGCGGCCGGCGCGATCTCCTGGCGGGCGAAGTCACGCGAGAGCTGACGGAGTGCCTCCTGCTCCTCGCTGAGGGCGAAGTCGACCATCGGAACGAGCTCCTCTTCTTCAACGTCTCGGGGTTGGTCTCGGGGTTGGTCTCGGGGTGGGCGCGCGGCGTTCGCGAGCGGTCGGTCGGTGCGAGCCGCGATTATAGCGAGCCGGCCCGGAAGCCTTCCAGGCGCGTAAGGGGCGGTGTCGACCGCCGTTGCGCCCCGGCGATCGCCGCCGCTATCATCCCGGCCCCCCAGCGCCCCTCAGCCGAAGGAACACGCCATGGACAACGAGCTTCGAGCCACGACGGGACCCGGCCGCGCGCCGAGGCTCGCGATCGCCTTCGCCCTGATCGCCGCCGGGATCGGCGTCGCCGCCCTCCTGGGTCTCCCGCCCGCGGGGGGCGAGCACCCGGCCGACGGGCCGCCGCTCCGCTACGGTCCGGACGCGCCCGGCACCGTCGCGACGGCCACCTTCTCGATCGTCGGCTGGGACCCGGCGACCGGCGAGGTCGGCGTCGCCGTGGCGAGCAAGGTGCTCTCGGTCGGCAGCGTCGTGCCGTGGGCGAAGGCGGGCGTCGGCGCCGTCGCGACCCAGGCCTGGGCGAACGTCGACTACGGCCCCGACGGCCTGGCGATGCTCGCCGAGGGGGCGACCGCCGCCGAGGTCGTGAAGCGCCTCACCGACGCCGACCCCGAGGCGGCCCGCCGGCAGCTCGGCGTCGTCGACGGCAAGGGCGGCGCCGCGGGCTTCACCGGGAGCGGGTGCCACGCCTGGGCGGGCGACCGGCAGGGGAAGCACTACACCGCGCAGGGCAACATCCTCGCGGGCGAGGGCGTCCTCGAGGCGATGAGCAAGGCCTACGAGGGGGAGGACGGCGACCTCCCCGCGAAGCTCATCGCTGCGCTGATCGCGGGCGACGCGGCGGGCGGCGACCGCCGCGGCAAGCAGAGCGCCGCGATCCTGGTCGCGCGCGAGAACGCCGGCTACGGCGGCCGGAGCGACCGGTTCATCGACCTCCGGGTCGAGGACCACGCGGACCCCGTCCTCGAGCTCGCCCGGATCGTTGCGATCCACCGTCGCTTCTACCGCCGGCGCTACACGAGCCGGCCGCCGCCGCCCGAGCCGATGCCGGCCCCGAAGGACGAGGGGAAGAAGAAGGGCGAGAGTCCCTACTGAGCTTCGTCGGCGTTCCCCGGACGTAACGCAGGCGTTCGGCAATGGACTCTCGCCGCGGCAGCTCGCAATCCGTGCAATCCGCGTCATCCGCGGTTCCCGTTCGTTCGCAGCCGAGAGAGACCGAACCGCGGATTACGCGGATTGCACGGATCGTGGTTCGGACGGCGCCAGACCTCTGCCGACGCGTCGCTGCGGTCGGCCCGAGACGGGTGCGATCTGGAGCGATGGATCGAGAAGCGTAGCGCGGGCTGTTCCTCGAGCGCTGACTATTCCGCCGGCAACGCATCCCCGAGCACCTCGAGGTGCCCCTTCTCCCCGACGACGTGGAGGCGGCCGTTCAGCATCGCGGCGTCGACCACGGCCGACTCGACGCTCGTCTCGGCGATCCTCTCCATCGACGGGAGCTGATGGAGGCTGATCGCGCGTCCGTTCGCGATCGCGACGCGGTCGCCGGCGCCCACGATCCGGAGGACGGCCGCGAAGTCGATCGCGTCGCCGCCGCCTCCGCCGAGGCGGGCGAGCGCCTCCCGGGTCGGCTCGATCGGCTCGGTCACCCCGGCGCGCTTGCCGTCGCGCATGTCGATGCACTGGACCGGCGCGGCGCGGCCGCCGGCCACGACCGGCCCCGGGGCGACGGTGTAGCGACCGGCCCGCACCCGCGCGCGGAGGCGCTCGACGACGGGCAGGCGAAGCTCGTCGTGGGGGAGGCGCTTGCCCGACGCGAGGCCGAAGATCCGCTGCCAGCGTCGCAGGCCGAGGAGGGCGAGGTGATCGGCGTCGATGAGGATGGCCTTCGCCTCGTCGCCGGCCGGCGCGGTCCAGACGGCCTCGAGCGTCTCGGCGTCGATGACGGTCAGCTCGCCGCCGTGGAGGAGCGCGGCGAGCGAGCCGCTGATCGCGACCGGCCCGATCGAGGCGTCGGCGCGCGCCGGCAGGGTGAGCTCGGTGCGCGTCGCGCCGCTCCCCCCCTCGAGGCGCCGGACGACGGTCCTTCGGCGCGGCCCGTCGACGACCGACGCGACGACGAGGATGTCGCCGCCGGCGAGCGATCCGACGCTCGCGTGCGCGCCGCGGTCGACCGGCTCCGCCCAGAGCGGCTTCAGGGTGTCGACGTCACGCGCGTGGACCGCGATCCCCGTCCTCCCGCGGGTGAGCACGACGAGCCGGCGCGCGTCGATGCAGAGCGAGCCGATCGGCGCGGCGGGAAGGAGCGCGCGGGCGATTCGATGGAGGCCGCGGGGTCCGGGCGCCGCGAGCGCGCCCCGACGATCCGGCCCCGCTCGCCACTGCGACCAGGCCTCGCCACCGGCGAGCCGCGAGCGGATCGTCGCGAGCGTCTCGAGGTCAGCGGCCGCGAGCGCGGCGTCGCGCGCGCCGAGCAACGCCGTCCGGACGGCGTCGCCCTCGCCCGCGCGCTCGAGCTCGTCGGCGAGCCGAAGATGGGTCGCTGGATCCAGACGATTCCGGGCGACGTCGCGCTCCAGCGCCTTGCGCCGGGAGTCGAGGCTCTCGCGTCCGTCCATCACCTCGGAGGGCATTCCACCATCGAGCCATCTCCTATTGCGGTCTAGGTTTCGGCGCAATCGTAGCCCGCCGTCCCGCCCCGGACAAGAGCCGATGGCGGGCGGCCTGATATCGG
This sequence comes from Planctomycetota bacterium, assembly GCA_029260755.1. Lineage (GTDB taxonomy): Bacteria > Planctomycetota > J058 > J058 > JAJDCQ01 > JAJDCQ01. The sequence goes on from JAJDCQ010000034.1 coordinate 28,388, forward strand.
TGACCGTCCCCGACGCCAGCTGCGGGAAACCCCTATGCCTTTGCGGCGCTTGGTCTTGACCCGCCCCGAGCGGCGACTATCATCGGGGGTGCGGCCCACGCGTGGCGTGCGGCGACGGTTGGACCGTCGTCCGCCGCGCCCCCGTCGGTCGCAGACGAGACCCGGATGTCCCAGCGTCGGTCGGCCCTCGGCAGCAAGAAGATCAAGAAGAACCGGGCGCCGAACAGCTTCGCCGACAGCGACATCGACGACTCGTCCGGTCGAACAGCCGGGCAGGTCGTCATCACCGTCGTCGTCCTCGGCGTCCTGACGAGCCTCCTCGCGGGGCTCGGGATCATCGTGGCCACCGCGCTCCTCGGCTCGACCGAGACGGCGAGGTCCGGCACGGTCGCCCCCGCACCCGTCCTCCACCTCGCTCACCACGCCGACGGCACCGTCGTGACGCTCGACGGTCAGGCGCTCGGCACGACGCGCGCCGAGACGGGCGACGATGTCGGGGCGGCGGGCGCGATCGAGAGCCTCCTCGAGCGGCTCGAGGGGCTCGACGACGCGGACGCCGTCCTCCGGGTCCGGACCGATCCCGAGGTGCCGCCCGGCGTCGTCGGTCGGATCCTCGATGCGCTCGTCGCGGCGAAGATCCCGTTCGAGGTCCGCGGCGATCCCGCCGGCGGGCGTCGCTAGCCAGCCCGAGGAACTGGACCAACCGCGCTCGACCGGGTTCCATCGGGGACCTTCCGAGCGAGGACCCCCGTGGCGAGCCCCGACCCGACCAACGAGCCGGGCGCCGAAGCCGGCGCCGACCCCTTCGCGCATCTCCCGCCGATCGACCCGTCGGTCCTCCACGAGCGACGCGAGCGGGTCTTCCTCGTCCTGGCCGGGCTGTTCCTCGGCACCCTCGCCATGCTGAACATCCTCGGCATCAGCCGCTTCATCCGGCTCGGGCAGATCGTCTTCGCGGAAGGCACGCCCGAGCAGTGGGACGTCACGTTCGCCGTCGCCGTCGGCGTCCTGCCCTACCCGATGACGTTCCTCTGCACCGACCTCATCAGCGAGTTCTACGGCCGGCGGCGCGCGAGCGGGGTCGTCTTCGTCGGGCTGCTCCTGAACGTGTGGGTCGTCTTCGTCCTCTGGCTCGGCGGGATCCTGCCAGGCTTCGAGCCGGTCGACCCGGCGACGGGCGAGATCGTCCGCGACGCCGCGAACCGGCTCCCCGTCTTCTACGAGGTCCGGGCGCTGACGTTCGGAGCGGTCGGCGCGTCGATGATCGCCTACCTGATGGCCCAGTTCTGCGACGTCTACGTCTTCCACTTCTGGAAGCGGCTGACCAACGGACGCCATCTCTGGCTGCGGAACAACGGCTCGACCCTCGCGAGCCAGCTCGTCGACACGGTCGCGGTGATCCTGATCACCTACCTGTTCGTCGAGAACGGCCTGCCGATCAAGGCGGACCAGAGCATCGCGTTCCAGCTCGTCGTCGGCTTCATCCTGGCCGGCTACGTCTTCAAGCTGGTCGCCGCGCTCCTCGACACGATCCCGATCTACGTCGCCGTCTGGCTGCTGACGCCGTATCTCCGGATCGACCCCATGACCGAGCACGTCGCCGACCGCGAGGAGCTCGCCCTCGGCCGCTGACCGGTCAGGCGGTCGCCGCCGGCGGGGCGGGCGCCGGGGCGGCATCGTGGTTCGGCTGGTGGCGCGTCCGCGGGAAGAAGCGCAGGGCGAGATCGAGCAGCCACGGGAAGTGGCGCGTCATGAAGACGCCGAGCTTGCCGTGCCCGGTGATGACCGCGTGCGCCTTGCGCCGGCGGATCGCCCGGATCATCTGAGCGCAGGCGACGTCGGTCGCCATGATCATCCGGCTCGGCCGCCCCTCCTTGGCGTCGGCGTGGTGGACGCCGGTGTTGTCGACCTGGCTGATCTCGCTCGCGACGAAGCCGGGGCTGATGAGCGTCACGCTCGTCCCCGAGTAGGCGAGCTCGCGGCGCAGGCTGAACGCGATCGCCCCGACCGCGAACTTGCTGCTGCCGTAGGCGCTGCTCTCGGGCAGGGCGATCCAGCCCGCGACGCTTCCCATGACGACCAGCCGCCCCTTCACCTTCTGCACCTCGGGGAGGGCGGCCTTGAGCGTCCGGACGACGCCGAAGACGTTCGTCTCGTACTGGCGCTTGTAGTCATCGACGCTCAGGTGCTCGACCCGTCCGACGACGCCGAAGCCGGCGTTCGCGATGACGACGTCGAGGCGTCCGAACTCGGCGATCGCCTCCGCGACCGCGTGCTCGCAGTCGCCGTCGCGGGTGACGTCGCAGGTGACGGCGATCGCGCGCTTGCCCATCCCATCGATCTCGGAGACCAGCTTGCGCAGCCGCTCCTCGCGGCGCGCCGCGAGGACGAGGTGGGCCCCGCAGGCGGCGAGCTGCCGGGCGAGCTCCGCCCCGATCCCGCTGCTGGCCCCGGTGATGAGGACGACCTGCCCGCCGAACGATCCGCTCACCGCTCCCCCTTCCGGCCATACTTCTTCAGCAGGTCATCCATCGTGTGGAGCCGCTCGGGCTCCCTCGGCTTCGCCGGCGCGGGCGGCGGCGCGGGGTTCGGGCCTCGGCTCGCCGCCGGCCGTCCCTGGCCGCGCCGCGGGCCGCGCCCGCCGCCGCCTCCACCCTGAGCGCGGTCCCGGCCACGATCCCGGTCGCGGCTCCGATCGCCGCCGCCGCCGCCGCCGTGGCGGCTGCGGGCGTCGGCCGGCGGGTCGGTCAACGCCTTGATCGACAGCCCGATCCGCGCCCGCTCGTGGTCGACCTCGGTCACCTTGACCTTCACGACGTCTCCGACCTTCACCACCTCGCGCGGGTCCGAGACGAAGCGGTGGCTGAGCTGGCTCACGTGGACCAGGCCGTCGCGCTTCACCCCGACGTCGACGAACGCGCCGAAGTTGGTGACGTTGCTCACTCGCCCCTCGACGACCATCCCCTCGTTCAGATCCTCGATCGAGGTGACCGCATCGTTCCACTCGGGGACGGCGAAGTCGGGGCGCGGATCGCGTCCGGGGCGCTCGAGCTCGGTCCGGATGTCGTCGAGGGTGAACCGCCCGACGCCGGCCGCCTCGTCGGCGAACCGGTCGACCTCGATCCGCGCGACCACCTCGGGATGCCCGACGAGCTCCGCGACGCTCACCGACAGCGCGGCCGCCATCGCCCCGACGAGGTCGTATCGCTCCGGGTGCACGCCCGTCCGGTCGAGCGGATTCTCCGCGTCCCGCACCCGGAGGAAGCCCGCCGCTTGCTCGAACGTGCGCGGCCCGAGGCCGCTCACCCCCAGCAGATCGCGCCGGCTCCCGAAGCGCCCCTTCGCGTCGCGGGCGGCCACGATCGCCTTCGCCAGGCGGGCGGACAGGCCGCTCACCCGGGCGAGGAGCGACGGGCTGGCCGTGTTGAGCTCGACGCCGACCCGGTTCACGACGGCGATCACGGCGGCGTCGAGCTCGGCGGCGAGCATCTTCTGATCGACGTCGTGCTGATACTGGCCGACCCCGAGCGACTTCGGGTCGATCTTGACCAGCTCGGCGAGCGGGTCCTGGAGCCGGCGCGCGATCGAGACCGCCCCGCGGATCGAGACGTCGAGGTCGGGCAGCTCCTCGCGGGCGACGGCCGACGCGGAGTAGACGCTCGCCCCGGTCTCGGGGACGATCGCGACGGTCACCTCGGGCAGCTCGGCGGCGCGGAGCGCCTGCCGCGCGAAGGCCGCCGCCTCGCGGCCGCCCGTCCCGTTGCCGACCGCGACGGCGCGCGCGCCGTGGTCGCGGACGAGGCCGACGAGGACGGTCGCCGAGCCCGCCTCGTCGGTCTTCGGACCGGTCGGGTAGATCACGCTCGTCGCGAGGATCTTGCCCGTCCCGTCGACGGCGACGACCTTGCAGCCGGTGCGGTAGCCCGGGTCGATCCCGACGACCGAGACGAGCCCGAGCGGCGCCTGCATCAGGAGCGCCTCGAGGTTCGCCCGGAAGACCGAGACGGCCTCCTCGAACGCGCGGTCGCGCATCGCGGCGCGCACCTCGCTCTCGACCGAGGGGCGGAGCAGCCGCGCGTAGCCGTCGGCGACCGCCTCGCCGACGAATCGGCCCGCGGGTGTGTCGTTCGCCGGCGCCGCCCGACGGAGCCGCGCGACCTCGGCGTCATCGTCGATCGCGAGCTCGGTCCGCAGAAACCCCGCCTTCTCGCCGCGGAGGATCGCGAGCAACCGATGGCTCGCGACTCGCCGGGAGGGCTCGGCGTGCTCGAACCAGTCGCGGTAGACCGCCGCGTCGGGCTCCTCGCGCCGCTTCTTCACCGCCTTGCTCCGAAGGGTCGAGGAGTCGGCCAGGACGCCGCGCAGCCGCACGCGATGCGCCGCGGTCTCGGCGATCCGCTCGGCGACGATGTCGCTCGCGCCCGCCAGCGCCGCCGGCGCGTCGGCGACGCCCCGCTCGGCGTCGACGTAGGCGGCGGCCGCCGCGGCGGGCTCCACGCTCCGGTCGGCGGCGAGGGCCGCCGCCCAGAGGAGGTCGGCGAGCGGCTCGAGGCCCGCCTCGCGCGCCTTCTGCGCCCGGGTCCGCCGCTTCTTCTTGTAGGGGAGGTAGAGGTCTTCCAGCTCCTGCTTGCTCACGGCGGCGCGGATCGCCGCCTCGAGCTCGGGGGTGAGCTTGTCCTGCTCGCGGATGCTCTCGAGGATCGCGTCGCGCCGCGCGGCGAGCTCGCAGAAGTAGTCGCGCTGCTTCGCGACGTTCTCGACCTGCTCGTCGTCGAGGCCGCGGGTCGCCTCCTTCCGGTAGCGGGCGATGAACGGCACCGTCGCGCCGTCGGCGAGGAGGTCGGCCGTGGCGCGGACCTGATCGGGGCGACAGCCGACGGCCGTCGCGATGCGCTCGACGAACGCGGGCTCGAGGGTGGCGGCGGCGGCGCTGGTCTCGGTCATGTCGGCCTCTCCGGGTTGCCGGGCGCATCCTGCCAGGCCCGTGGGCGGCGTCAACCGAGGGGCCTCGGTCTACTCGACCTCGCCTCGCCTCGTCGCGTCCTCGAGGGCGAGCTCGGCCTCCGCCTCCGCCCGCCGCGCGAACTCGCGCGCGCCGTCCTCGGTCGGAAACGCCAGCCCGAACATGGCCAGCCCGATCAACCATCCGAACGTCAGGAGCGGGTCCATCCCGACGAGGAGCACGAGCGAGGTCGTGAAGAGGTAGAGCGCCTCGGCGAGCGCCATCCGCAGGATCGTCCGCGACCGCCAGGCGTCGGTCGTCCGGTCGGGATGCGGCCACCGCCGCGGGAACGCCGCGAAGAGGATCAGCACGAGCACGACCAGACCGCCGAGCGCGCCGCGGAGCGCGTTGACGATCGGCAGCGCCTCGGGCGCGAACGGCAGCCTCCCCGCCGCGTCGGCCGCGATGGCGAGGCTGAAGAAGAGGAGCATGCCGGCGCCGAGCGCGATCGCCACCGCGCGAAGCGACCGGACGGCTTCCTGGCGTGCCAGCGTCTTGCCGCGTCCCACGCGCGCCCCCGCGACCCGAGTCCTCGTCCCGTTCGTCCAGCCGTGCCCGATGATACCCGAGTTGCCTCTCCCGGTGGCCTCGTGGTAGGACAGGCGCCCCATCCCCGGCGACGACACCAGAAGCGAGCCCGCGAAATGAGCGTCGAGTTCACCCTCTCCGGAAGCACCCTCACCGTCCCCGACTGGAACGACGTGTTCGATGAGTGGTCCGCCGCCCAGGAGGAGGAGCTCTTCACCGAGCCGTCGTTCCACGCCGAGAACGACCACGCGACCCTGATCCTGGGCGTCGGCTCGGTCCGGGGCGTCAGCCTCCGCCTCGAGGACGAGGAGGTGGCCGTCCGCCTGAGCGCGCTCGCGAGCCGGGTCGACTGGCGCAACGCCTACGCGATCTTGCGGATCGCGCTCGAGCGCGGCGGCGGCCAGCTCGAGCGCGAGGACGGGACCGTCCTCCGCATAGACGACCTCACCGCCGACGCCGCCCGCGCGCACGCGGTGCGCGACTTCGTCTTCAGCGTGGGGGCGGTCAAGAACGCCCTCGAGCAGCCCGAGACCACCGAGCATGGCGGCGACGACGCCGCGGGCGAGACCGACGACGCCGAGAACCGGGTGCAGCTCCCGATCGGCCTCTTCAACGTCTCGCTCGGCTCGTCCGACCTCCCGGACGTCCCGTGCACCGAGGACGACGTCCCCGCCCTCGAGTCGCTCCTCGCCGAGCGCGTCGAGCGGTACGCGAGCGCGTTCCACGGCTCGACGATGATCCTGGCCGGTCGGGCGCGCCTCTCGACGTGGGCGCTCATCCCGACGCTGGTCGGCGCGCCGGACCTGATCGCCGTGCAGGGCCTCGACGAGCCGATCCCGCTCGTGCCGCTCCTGCGCGAGCTCGGCGAGCAGGTCGAGCTCGTCGGCGACGACGTCCACTTCCTCCCCGAGGTCGCCGAGGCCGACCAGCCCGCGCTCCTGGAGCGCCTCCGCCCGCACGCCGTCTCGCTCGAGGCGTGGATCGAGGAGCACGGCGGTCCCGAGCCCGACGGCGCCGACGGCGAGGTGGATCCCTCCGTCGAGGCCTGGGAGAAGGCGGCGCCCATCATCCAGCTCGTGGTCGCGCAGCTCCTCGCGGGAGAGCCGCCGCCCGACGTGATCGACCGACTCACCGGCGAGATCGGCATGCCCGAGGAGGTCGCCGAGATGCTCGTCGGCGCCGTCGTCGCCGGAATGGCCGAGCTCCAGGGACCGCAGGGCGAGATGCGCTCGCTCCCCGACGTGATCGGTCGGCTCGCGGAGAAGGGCATGCCGCGCCCGCTCGCCCTCCTCGTCATCCAGGCGGTCGCCGAGGTGCTCCGCGGCGCCGCGGAGGCGAGCCGCGACGACGGCGACGAGGACGACGAGAACGCGGACGACGACGCCTGACCCGGTGACCGACACGCGGAAGGACCCGAGCGATCGCCACGACGCGGCGCCGCCGGCGCGGGGACGGGCGGGCGTCGCCCTCGCGGCGGTCACCCTCTTCGCCGCCGCGCTCGCGGTCTTCTGGGTCCAGCTCTTCTTCACGCGGCTCCTCCTCCCCGCCTTCGGCGGAACGCCGGCGGTGTGGACGGGCAGCCTCGTGTTCTTCCAGGCGGCGCTCCTGCTCGGCTATCTCTGGGCCCACGGGATCGTGCGCGCCGGGCGGCTCGGGGTGCTCCTCCACGGAGGCGCCCTCGCGGGCGCCGCGGTGCTCCTCCCGATCGTCGTCCGCGATCCGAGCGGCGGCGCCCTGTCCGAGCACCCGCTCGCCCGGCTCGTCCTCCTCCTCGTCGCGAGCGTCGGCGCGCCGTTCGTGCTCGTCGCGGCGACCGCGCCGCTGCTCCAGTCGTGGGCGGCGCGGGCCGGGATGCGCGACCCCTACGTCCTCTACGCGGCGAGCAACCTCGGAAGCGTCGCGGCGCTGCTGCTCTACCCCTTCGCCCTCGAGCCGGCCCTCGGCCTCGCCGTCCAGGGTCGCCTCTGGGCGGTTCTCTGGGCGGGCGTGGCCGTCCTCGTCATCGCCAGCCGGGCGCTCCTGCGACCGATCCCCGCCGAGCGATCGCCCGACGCGGCGCCCGAGCCCGTCCTCGACCGAGCCGCCGACGCCGGCGCCGGCGGACCCGACGCCGCGCAGGTCTGCCGCTGGCTCGTCCTCGCGTTCGTCCCGGCCGGCCTCCTCTACGGCGTCACCCTCACGATCACGACCGACATTGCCCCGGTGCCGCTGCTCTGGGTGCTGCCGCTCGGGCTCTACCTCGGCAGCTTCGTCCTCGCGTTCGCCCGCCGCGACCTCGTCCCGCGGAGCGCGCTCGTCGTCCTCGTCCCGCCGGTCGCCCTCGCGATGCTGCTCGTCGCGCTCCTGGGCTGGCTCCACCCTGCCGGCGCGATCGTCCCGCTCCACGCCGGCGGCTTCTTCCTGATCGCCTGGCTCCTCCACGGCGACCTGGCCGCGGCCCGTCCGGCGCCGAGCCATCTGACCGGGTTCTACCTCGCGATCGCCGCGGGCGGCCTCGCCGCCGGGCTGTTCTGCGCCGTCGGTGCGCCGCTCCTGTTCACGACCGCGGTCGAGTACCCGATCGCGATCGCCCTCGCCGTCCTCCTCGTCGCGGCCGGCGACGGGCGCCCCCGCTCCGCCTGGCAGGTCCGGAGCGTCGCCCTCGCGGGCGGCATCGGCGCGAGCCTCCTCCTCGCCGGGTTCGGCACCCGCGACCTCGGCGGGCAGCTCCTGGGCTACGCCTCGCTCCTCCCGCTGCTGGTCGCGATCGCGATCGGCTTCCCGCGAGGGCGCCTCCTCGCGGGCGCGGCGCTCGTCCTCGTCGTGGCCGGCGGTCAGTGCAACCTCGGCAAGCCGGTCCTGCTCGCCGAGCGCAGCTTCTTCGGCGTCCACCGGGTCGTCGAGGACGACCTCTTCCGTCACTACCTCTCCGGCACCACCGTCCACGGCCGCCAGCGGATCGCCGCCGACCGCCGCCGCGAGCCGCTCGCCTACTACGACCCGCGCGCGCCGATCGGCGAGACGTTCGGCGCCCTCGTCGGCGGCGAGGCCCGGGTCGCCGTCGTCGGCCTCGGAATCGGCGGGCTGGCTGCGCACGCGCAGCCCGGGCAGACGTGGCGCTTCTACGAGATCGACCCGACCGTCGCGACGATCGCCCGCCGCGACGACCTCTTCACCTACCTCGCCGACGCCCCGACCCGCCCCGAGGTGGTCATCGCCGACGGCCGCCTCGCCCTCGAGCGCGAGACGGCCGCGGGCGCGGAGCGGTGGGACGTCCTCGTCCTCGACGCGTTCACCTCGGACGCGGTGCCGGTCCATCTGCTCACCGTCGAGGCGTTCGCCACCTACGAGGCACGCCTCGCGCCGGGCGGACGACTGATCGTGAACGTGAGCAATCGCTTCCTCGACCTCGAGCGACTTCTCGCCGGGCTGGCCGCGCGTCGAGGCCTCCACGGCGTCGCCCGTCGCGAGGTCGGCCTCGACCGCCGCGCCGACCGGGATGCCGGCCGCGCGCCGAGCCACGCGATCGTCCTCGCGCGAGAGCTCGGCCACCTCGAGCCGCTCGCCTCCCGCGACGGCTGGCGACCGCTGTCGTCTCGCGAGGACGGTATCGTCTGGACCGACGACCACGCCTCGATCCTGCCGTTGCTGCGTCTGCGCTAGCGAACCGGCCGCCGGGCAGGCACACTGGGGGCGGAGGATCTCGACGTGCCGAAGCTCATCTGCGGAACCTGCCGCGCGACGTGGCGCGGCTCCTGGGGCGAACGATGCCCGAGCTGCGGCTCGGGGCTGATCGACAAGGTGCCGCTGATCCGACTCCCCATCCGACAGGTGCTCTACCTCGGCTACATCGTCGGGATGCTCGCGGCGATCTACTTCGTCGTGCAGCTCTTCCCGGGTCCGTGGAAGGAGGGGCTCGACAAGCTGCCCGAGATGGTCGGCGACGCGGTCGACGAGCACCTCGGCGAGGATGACGGGAACGAGAAGGCGACCGACGAGCCGGCCCCCGAGCCCGCGAAGAAGCCCAAGCCGCGGCGCCGCCGCGTCGGCTACCGCGACACCGGCCCCGGCTGGACGGCGCCCGACGCCCCGCCGACCGGCGCCGTCGACGGCGGGCGGACCGCCCCGCCGAAGGAGGCGCCCGCGGAGCCGCCGCCGGCGCCGGTCACCGCCACCGAGCGCCCGCGACCGAGCGGACCCCATCCGAGCGTCGCCGGGCTCGGCGGCGCGTTCCTCGCCGACGGCGAGACCTACATGATCCGCGGCCAGGTGGAGAACGAGGGGACCGAGGCGGTGACCGAGCTCGAGGTCATCATCATTCTCCATGTGATCACCGCGAACGGAGCCGAGCGCGAGATCGAGGTCGAGGCGACCTGCCGCGACACGGTCGTCGAGCCCGGCGGCAAGGTGAAGTTCACCGCCATGTACTCCGCGCCGGAGACGAAGGCGATCTCATCCCTCGAGGCCCGCGTCGACTTCGACGGGAACTAGCCTAGGCAGGGGCTATCAAGCTCGTTCAGGTGCCGATGGGCTCGCCTTCGGCGAGCAGGATGTCACCACGGAGAATGGGATGGGAAGGCCAACCTCCGTTCGCGGGATGCCGATAAGGCTCCCAGGAACAGCCGGGCTCGAGGCCCAGAACGGAGGTTG
>JAJDCQ010000035.1 GCA_029260755.1 Planctomycetota bacterium
GATGGTCTCCGGTCAGCGCCAGGTCGCCGCCGTAACCAAGGCTTCGGTGTTCCTGGAACACGCGCGTCGGCAATGGACTCGGATCTTGCAGCTCGCAATCCGCGTCATTCCGCGGAATCCGCGGTTCCCCTCGTTCGTGCCGAAAGAACGAAACCGCGGATTTCGCGGATTGCGCGGATGGTCTCCGGTCAGCGCCAGGTCGCCGCCGTAACCAAGGCTTCGGTGTTCCTGGAACACGCGCGTCGGCAATGGACTCGGATCTTGCAGCTCGCAATCCGCGTCATTCCGCGGAATCCGCGGTTCCCCAACGTGCCCGAGGATCAGTCCTCCTCGTCCTCACCACCGGGCAACAGCAAATCCCGATGGTCATCCCACCACCGGCGCCACGCATCCGCGTCGAGCGGGAGCGCCTCGCCCGAGATCTCCTGGAGGCGGTCGCGCGCCCGGAGCTGCACCCGGCGATCCTCGGCCTTGAGCACCTCGATGAGCGCACGAACGGCCCGGTAGCCGTCGAGGAGGAGCGCCGCCTCGCGGGCGGCGGAGCGGAGCTCGGGGTCGCTCGAGCGGAGATGCCGTCGGATCTCGGTCGACCCGATCCCGCCCGTGAGCCGACCGAGGGCGATCAGGGCGGCGCGGCGGGTCTCGGCCGCCTCGCTCGGTCCGGCCTCGTTTCGCGCGACGGCGATCAGGACGTCCCTCGCGCGCGGATCCCGGAGCTCGCCGAGGGTGCGGATGAGGTCGCCGCGGACGCCGTCGTCGGTCGCGTCGGGCAGCGCGTCGAGGAGGAGGGGGACGGCCGGGGCGCCGAGCCGGACGAGCGCCTTGCGTGCGGTCGCCCGGCCGGGCGCGTCGGCGCTCGTCAGGCGCTTCACCCACGCGGCGGTGCGCGCGGCGAGGGCGGGGCAGGCCTCGTCCGCCCGCGCCTCGCGGGCGGCGAGGCCGCCGCCGAGAAGCGTGATGAGGGCGGCGATCACGGCGACGCGGCGGCGCACGTCGCTACTTCTTCTTCAGGGTGATGTGGAGCCGCGAGCTCCCCACGATGATCTCGTCGCCGTCCTTGACGTCGGTCAGGCTCTCGACCTTCTCGTGGTTCAGGTAGGTCCCGTTGCGGCTGCCGGTGTCCTCGACGGCGAGGCCGCCGTTCTTGTTTCGGATCACGCGGCAGTGCTTCCCCGAGACGCCCGGGTCGGTCAGGGTCAGGGCGCACTCGGGCGCCCGCCCGATCTCGACGAGGTCCTCGATCACCGCCTTGCTGCCCTGGTTGGGGCCCTCGAGGACGTAGACGACGCCGCGCGCGTCGGCGGGCACCTCGGCCGCCTCGGCCGGGATCGGGACGGTCGTCCCCGGCTTCAGGTGGAGGTTGCCGCTTGCCGTCTCCATCACCTGGGGCGGGTCCGAGCCGGCGATCGGCGGCGGGAGCGGCGTCACCGATCCGCCGTCCGGCGCGCGCTCGAGCAGTCCGAGGACCGACATGAAGACGCCCGCGCCGCTGAACACCGCGAGGACGAGCCCGCCCAGGAGCGCGTAGCCGCCGCTCAGGAGCGGCAGCCCCGCGCCGAGGCCGATCGCGAGGCAGCCGAGGCCGCCGCCGATCAGCAGGACGTGCGTCCCGCTTCGACCCGGCGCGACCGCCTTGGCCGTCTCGCCGTGCGGAAGCGGCGTGATCGCCCCGGGCGTCGCGAGGACCGGCTCCTTGCCGCCGAGCAGCGGCGCCTTCGGCTTCACCCGGATCGTGTCGTCCGGCCCGCCGGTGGGCGGCGTCGGCGCGGTGTCGACGACGGCCTCGGCGCGCGCGCTCGGGCGCTTGACCTTGCCGGTGCGCCCCGACTTCTTCGCCGACTTCTCGCCAGTCGCCGACTCGAGGGCCGTGCGGAACTCGACCGAGCTGACGAACCGGTCGTCGGGCTTCTTCTCGAGGGCGCGCAGGATCGCCGCGTCGATCTCGGGCGAGATCGTCGGGTCGTGCTTGCTCGGCGGCTGGGCCGCTTGCTTCACGATCTGCTTGACCAGCTCGTGCTCCGCGTCGTCGTAGAACGGGAGCTGGCCGGTCGCCGTCTCGAACAGGGTGACGGCCACGCTGTAGAGGTCGGACCGGTGGTCGAGCTCGCGTCCGAGGATCTGCTCGGGCGACATGTAGATCACCGTGCCGAGCGTCATCCCCTGCCGGGTCAGGCCCTGCGCGTCGACCAGCTTGGCCGTCCCGAAGTCGAGCAGCTTCACGCCGCCGTTGCGCCCGACCATGATGTTCGACGGCTTGATGTCGCGGTGGATGACGCCCTGGTCGTGGGCGAACTTGAGCGCCTCGAGCGTCTGGATGAACCAGGGGAGGCAGGTCGCGATCGGCACCTTCCCGTCGCGCGCGAGCTTGTCCTCGATCGTCTCGCCCTCGGTGAACTCCATCACGATGTAGCACCCGTCGGGGGCCGTGACGTAGTTCAGGAGCCGGACGATCAGGGGGTGGTTCAGCCGCGCGAGCGCCTGCGCCTCCCGCTCGAAGCGCTTCCGGACGCTCTCGTTGGCGATCAGGGTCGGGTGGAGGGCCTTGATCGCGACGACCTGGCCGACGACGGAGTGGACGGCCCGATAGACCATCCCCATCCCGCCCTCGCCGAGGAGGTCGGTGATGCGGTAGTCCCCGACCGTCTTCCCGATCACCCGCTAGTCGTCCTGGTCGTCGCCGCCGCTGGCCGGGACGAGGAGGCGCCCCGCCCGGAGCGCCTCTTCGAGACGCCCGATGCGCTCGATCCGCTGGGCGCGCTCGCCGACCTCGGTCGCGGTCTCGTCGCGGACCTGCTCGAGGAGCTTCTTCGCCGAGACGGCCCGCCACGCCAGGTAGAGGCTGCCGGCCATCGCCGCCGGGCCGGCCTGATACTCGGCCCGCTCGATCAGCACGTCGAGGCGCCGCCGGAGCGCCGCCTCGGTCGCCGCGACGTAGGAGTCGACCGCCGTCTCGTAGAGCTCGACGGCCCGCTGGCTGTCGGCGGCGTTCTTCGCGTCGCCCTGGGCCTGGCGCGCGTTCTGGAAGCGGGTCCAGGCGATCGTGTTCTCGGCGTCGGGCCCCTCGCCCGAGCGCTTGCTCGCGCCGGCGAGCTCGGCTCGCCCGTGCCAGTGGGTCGTCGCGCGCTCGGCCGCCTGGAGCGCGGCGGCGGCGATCGCGGCGTTCGCCTTCGCTCGGACGTCGTCGTCACGAGCCTGATTCTCGCCGAGGCTCTCGAGGTCGGCGCGGGCCTTCTCGAACAGCCCCTCCGCCTCGTGGAACGCCTTGACGCTCGTGAGGTGGGCCGGACCGCCGTAGGCGGCGACGGCTTCGGTGAGGGCCTGGTCCGCCCCGCGCGCCGCCTCCTTGAGCTCGTCGCTCGGCGGCTCGGAGTACCCGAGCGCCTCGAGGCGCTCGGTGTAGCGCGCCTGCGCCGCCATCGCCTGGTCGCGGGCCGAGAGCGGCTCGCCCTGCATCAGGACGAGCGACAGCACCGCGCCGATCAGCAACCCGCACGTCAGCAACGCAAGCGTCCCGACGAACAGGAACAGGGGCCTCGCCACGCCTTGCCCCCCACCGCCGAATCCGGATGACCCGTCCCCACCCCAACCTCCGCCGGCGGCGACGGCGGCTGGAGCTTCTGGGGACGGCTTGGGGGCACGGGCCGCGCCCGGCGACGGGATGAACGTCGGAGCCGGGATCTCTCCCTCCTCCTTGCTCTCCGCGTCCTTGCCCCCGATCTTGATCATTTCGAGCGTGATGTTGTCATGCCCGCCGTAGCTGTTGGCGAGGTCGATCAGCACCTCGCACGCGGCGTCGAGGTGATCGCGGTGCCCCTCGATGATGGCGAGCAGCTCCTCCTCGCTCACCAGGCCGCTGAGCCCGTCCGAGCACATCATGAAGATGTCGCCCGTCTTGATCGGCATCGAGAAGAGGTCGACCTCGACCGCCGGCCGAACGCCGAGCGACCGTAGGATGACGTTCTTGTCCGGGTGGGTCTCCATCTCGGACGCGTCGATCAGCCCCTCGTCGACGAGCTGCTGCACGAGCGAGTGGTCCTTGGTGATCTGGCGGATCTTCGCGCCCCGGATCACGTAGCCCCGGCTGTCTCCGACCTGCGCGAAGTGGCCCTGGCCGTCCTGGAGGACGAGCGCGGTGATCGTGCTGCCCATCCCGCGCAGCTCGGGGCGCTCCTGAGCCTCGCCGAAGATCCGGCCGTTCGCGGTCTCGACGGCGCGTCGAAGGCAGACCTCGAGGGTCTCCTCCTTGCCGTCCTCGCCCTTCTTCGGCCCGTCCTTGCACTCGTCGATCGTCTTCTCGACGGCGAGGAGGCTGGCGGTCTCTCCGCCCGCGTGGCCGCCCATCCCGTCACATACGATGTAGAGGCCTTCGTAGCCGACCTTGCCAGGGTCTTCGGGGACGTAGTAACCCCAGAAGTCCTGGTTGCTCTCGCGGACCATGCCGACGTGGGTCGAGCCCCCGAAGGCGACGCTCGCAGGCGGTGTACCGACCAGGAGGCTTCGATCGGCCGCGACCTGGTCCGATGAGGAGGTGTTGGACATGAGCACCTGGATGCACGCCCGCCACGAGGCGCCGGCGCGCGCCGGACGGGCGCACGATGGCGGTCGGAGAGCTGCGACGCGACTCGTCCCAAAGGTTGGGCTCGGTGGATGTTACTCGGTGCTGCGCGAACGACGCAAGTCCCCGCCCACCCGCCCCATCGAAACGAAAACGACACGAACGTCGCCGCCGCCGCGGGAGGCCCGCGTCGAGCCGGTTCGATTGCGTGGGGGTGGGGCGAATGCTATGGTGGCGGCTCGAAAAGCCGACCGTGGAGGGTTCATGCTGGAACGCTATGGCTGTGCCCCGACTGCCTCCGCGCGCTGGCGACCAGCTCTGGTCGCGGCGGTCCTCCTCCCCGTCCTGACCCTCGGGCTCGGGATCGCGCTCGGCCAGGACGCGCCTCCGCCGCCCGACGACGCTCCCCCCGCGCCCGTCCCGACCGAGACCTCCCCGCCCGACGAGGGCGCCCCCCCGGTGCCGCCTTCGGAGACCCCCGAGGAGTCGCCTCCGGCCGCGCCCGATGATGACCCTCCATCAGATGCGACCCCCGCGCCGGGCGATGGTGCCACCGCGCCCCGCGACGCCGCGGCCGCCGAGGGCGACGACGATCCGACCCCCGGGGACGCGACGCCGTCGACGCCGGGCGACGCGCCCGAGACCGCGAAGGCGGGCAAGCTCACCGTCGTCTCGAACCCCGGCGAGGCCGAGGTCTTCGTCGACGGACGCTACGCCGGGGCGACGCCGGAGCTGACGCTCGACCTCGCCGCGGGCGACCACGAGATCACCGTCGTCAAGCGCGGGCACATCCTCGGGATCCGCAAGGTCTCCGTCGACGAGGGCGGCGACGAGACGGTCGCCGTCGAGCTCGCCCCCGACGTCGAGATCCCGTTCGGGCTCGTCCTCAAGTACGCCCCGAAGTTCTCCGAGAGCCGCGACGACGGCGAGCGGATCGTCCACGCGCTCCTCCTCGCGATCGTCAACTACTTCGTCGAGGAGCGCGACCCGCGCGACCTGCTCCTCAAGGCGACCGAGGCGATGGCGTCGGTCGTCGGCGCCGTCCGCGCCCGCGAGGTCGTCCTCCGCGAGACCCTCGACGACGACGCGCGCAAGCGGTTCTACATCGACGAGATCGACCTCCGCGACTACCCCGAGCTCACCGTGAAGCGGCGGGCCACGGCGAACGGCGGGGTCGAGGTGACGGTCCGCGGCGGCGATGAGAAGCTCACCCACGCGCTCTCGCCCGACGACATGGACACCTACATCGAGGGGTTCCGGAAGGTGTTCCGGTTCATCCGCGATCAGTGGGACGTCGAGAACAAGCTGACCGACGACATGGTCTACCACGCGGCGGTCGAGGGGATGATCGACGCGCTCGACGACGAGCACACCCACTTCCTCCCGCCCGCCGCCCTCGAGGAGCTCCAGACCGACACGGCCGGTGAGTTCGGCGGGCTCGGGATCGTCGTCTCGGTCCGCGATCGGCAGCTCACCGTGATCGCGCCGATCGACGGGACGCCGGCCCACGCGGCCGGGATCCAGTCCGGCGACCGGATCGCCTCGATCGACGGCGACACGACGCGCGAGCTGACGCTCCAGCAGGCGGTCCGGCGGATGCGCGGCGAGGAGGGGACGAAGGTGGTCGTCGGGATCAAGCGCGAGGGCGAGCCCGACATCCTCGAGATCCCGATCGTGCGCGGGATCATCAAGATCCGCTACCTCCGCTCGCGGATGCTCGACGGCCTGACCGGCTACGTCCGGGTGACCTCGTTCATCGGCGAGACGCTCGAGAAGGACTTCACGGCGGCGATCGACGAGCTCGAGGCCCAGGGCATGGGCGCCCTCGTGATCGACCTGCGCGGCAACCCGGGCGGGCTGCTCGAGCAGGCGTGGCGGCTCGCCGATCAGTTCACGAAGTCGGGCACGATCGTGTCGACGCGGACCCGCGGCGGCGAGGAGCGCGAGCGGATCCGCGCGCGCGCCGAGGGGACGCGGCCGAGCTACCCGGTCGCGGTGCTCGTCGACGGCGGCAGCGCGAGCGCGAGCGAGATCTTCTCCGGCGTGCTCCAGGACAACCGCCGCGCCGTGACCATCGGCGAGAAGACGTTCGGCAAGGGGAGCGTGCAACGGGTGATTCCGCTCGAGCCCTACGACGTCGCCTTCGCCCTCACGATCGCGACCTACCACCTGCCGAGCGGCCGGACTCCCCACAAGGTCGGGATCACGCCCGACGTCGTGATCGAGCTCGATCGCGAGACGCGGACCAAGCTCGCCAACCGGAGCGTCTACGACGCCGAGTGGGACTGGGACCCGGCCGAGGACCCGCATCTCGCCCGCGCCCTCGACCTCCTCGAGACGTGGCGCGAGAGCGGCGAGCGGCCGGAGCTGCCCGCGCCGAAGAAGACGGACGACGCCGCAGGCGAGTGAGCGTGCCCGCCGCGTCGGCTCGACCGCGACGACCGGACACCACCGAAGGGACAGGAGGACGTCATGCCGAAGGCCGAAGGAAACGTCGTCTGCGTGAACCACCCCCGGGCCGGGATGCACCGGCTCGGCACGTTCGAGGTCCACAAGCTCGATCCGGCCGAGGACGATCCGACCCCGACCGCCAAGATCCGTCTCTACAAGTGCCTCAACTGCGGCTACATCGAGCTCTACGAGCACAAGGTGCTCGACGACGAGATCATGGGAGCCGTCGGCCGAAAGTAGTCCGACCCCTTCCGCCGAGGGGAGCGAGCGAAGCGTGACCGCGGAGATGAAGCCCGCCTCCAGCCGCGCGCCCGACGACGACGGCGCGAATCCGGTACGCCGCATCCTCGACGTCACCGCCGTCGCGGCCCCGTTCCGCGATGAGGTCGCCGGACGGATCCGCGACGAGGGGCTGGCGATCAAGGCGGTCGGGATCATCGCCGACGACGCGCCGAAGCCCTGCCGGACCTACGCGCGGTACACCGCGTCGGCGTGCGAGGCCGTCGGGATCGAGTTCGAGCTCCGGAGCGCGCCGCGCCTGGACGTCGAGGACGAGATCCAGCGCGCGAACGAGGACCCCGGCGTCCACGGCGTGATCGTCTACTACCCCGTCTTCGGCGGCGGGCGCGACCTCTACATCAAAGAGATCGTGGATGACACGAAGGACCTCGAGGGCCTCGGCGCGCAGTGGTCCTACAACCTCTATCACGACGTGCGCTGGGTCGACGTCGAGCGGACGAAGAAGTCGATCCTGCCGTGCACCCCGCTCGCGATCGTCAAGATCCTCGAGCACGTCGGCGTCTACGACGAGCGACCGCCGCCGCTCGCGGGGGTCGAGGTGACGATCGTGAACCGGAGCGAGGTGGTCGGGCGCCCGCTCGCGGCGATGCTCCACCACGACGGCGCCCGGATCCACTCGGTCGACATCGACGGGTGCCTGCTGATGGACCACGTCGGGACGCACGAGTGCGAGCTCGGCCTCGAGGAGACGCTGCCGAGCGCCGACGTCGTCATCGTCGGCGTCCCCGACCCCGACTGGCGTCTCCCGATCGAGCAGCTCAAGCCCGGCGTGGTGGTGATCAACTTCTCCGCCTACGCGATCGTGCCGCCGGCCGTGACCGAGCGGGCGCGGGTGTTCTGCAAGGGGCCGGGCAAGGTGACGGTCGCGATGGCGCTCCGGAACCTGCTGCGACTCTACGACAACTTCCACGCCGGCCGGGCATAGCGGGCCGCGCAGGCAGCCACCAACCGAGGGAAGAACCGTGCGAGTCTTCGTCACCGGAGGGACCGGCCTGATCGGTCGCCGCCTCGTCGATCGACTGATCGGCCGCGGCGACGACGTCGTCGTCCTCTCCCGGAGCGCCGAGCGGGCGCGCCGCGAGCTCCACCCCGACGCCGAGGTCGTCGAGGGCGACCCGGCGCACCCGGGGACGTGGCAGCGCGAGGTGGAGCGCTGCGACGCCGTCGTGAACCTCGCCGGCGAGAACCTCTTCGCGCGGCGCTGGACGACGCCGCTCGACCTGATCCTCCACAACCCGCCGGTCGGGCTGGCGGGGCTGCTCAACATCGGCCTCGCCGCGGCGGCCGTCGGCGTGCTCGCGCTCCTCCTGATGGCGCCCGACGGACCGAGGGCGACGCGCCTGCCGGACGACGGCGACGGCCACCTCGTCCTGCGCCTCGACGACGTCGAGACGATCGCCGAGGGCGACGAGCTCGTCCGGAGCCGCGGCGGGCGCGAGACCGCGCGGGTGGTGGTGAAGCACGTCGAGGCGGTGAACGAGGGCCGGGAGGCGCACGGCGAGCTGATCGCGCTCGCGGCCGACGGCCCGCCGCTGGCGAAGGGCGACCGGTTCCTCCCCGTCGGCGAGGCGAGCCTCTTCCCGCCGCGGCGGCCGAACGAGCGGGCGGCGCTCGGGTTCCTCGTCATCGGTCTCATCACTGCGATCGGCGCGCTCGGCGTGGCCGGCGCCGGCGTGCTGCTGCGGCTGCCGTGGGCGCGGGAGCTCGCCCTGATGGTCGCATCGCTCCTGGCGGTGGCGGCGATCGCGTGGCTCATCCTCGCGAGGACCGGCGTGATCGACGCGGGCGACTGGGCGAGCCTCGAGGGCGCCCTCGGCGCGGCGGCGGCGTTCGCGGCGCCGGTGATCCTCCTCACGATCGCGCCGCCCGACGACGGCGACCCGAGCCCGTTCAAGCGGAGGATCCGCAGCAGCCGCATCGACGCGACCCGCCAGCTCGCCCGGGCGATCGCCGGCGCGAAGGGGCCGAGCGTCTTCATCGCCGGGTCGGCGATCGGCTACTACGGGCCGCGCGACGACGAGCCGCTCGACGAGTCGGCGAAGCCGGGCGACGACTTCCTCGCCCGGCTCTGCGCCGACTGGGAGGCCGCAGCCGACGAGGCGAACGGCGGCGAGCACGACGTGCGCGTCGTGAAGCTCCGGACCGGCGTCGTCCTCGACCGACGCGGCGGGCCGCTCGTCCAGATGGACCTCCCCTTCCGGTTCTTCGCGGGCGGACCGGTCGGGAACGGAAGGCAGTGGATGAGCTGGATCCACTGGGAGGACGAGCTCGGCCTGATCATCCACGCGCTCGACAACCCCGAAGTCCGCGGCCCGATGAACGCGACCGCCCCCGAGCCGCTCCCGAACCGCGAGGTCGCATCGGCGCTCGGCCGAGCGCTGAGGCGTCCCGCGATGATGCCGACGCCCGCCCTCGGGCTCCGGCTCGCCCTCGGCGAGGTCTCCGACGTCGTGACCGAGGGGCAGCGGGTCGTCCCGAAGCTCGCGAAGGAGACCGGCTACGGCTTCAAGTTCCGAAACCTCGAGGACGCTTTGGCGGACCTGTATCGACGCCCGGCGTGAGACGAGCGGCGAGTGAATCGGCGCTCGGAATCGTCCACGACGCGCGGTTCGATCCGGTGAAACCTCGCTTTCGTGCTCGACGTGGATGAGGGGGAGCGCGCCATGCGCGATCGGCGCCCGCGCGCCGAGCTCTCTTCTCAGTCGGACCCGGAGGGCTCCGGTGGGGCGTTCTCGTCTCGCCGGAGCTCTTCTCTTTGCTTGCGCGCTCCGGCGAACAGGTCGTAGGCGAGGAGCCGACACTCGATCGCGCCGTTCCAGAGGGGGTGGCGGCGGCTCGTCTTGAGGCCGACCGACTTGCCGAGCTTCGGGTTGCCGCAGAGCACCCAGGCGCTCCATCCGGGGAAGCGCTGCTTGAGCGCATCGCCGAGGCCGCGGTAGAGCGCCTCGAGCTCGCGCTCCTCGCCGAGTCGCTCGCCGTACGGCGGGTTCGTGACGACGAGGCCGGCGCCGGATCCGGGCGGCTCGGCGGTTCGAGCGTCGCCGACCTCGACCCGGATGATCGCGTCGACGCCCGCCGCCTCGGCGCTCGCCCGGGCGGCATCGATCGCGCGCGGGTTGAGGTCGCGGCCGACGATCGGCGGCGGGGAGCGGTCCTCGCCCGCCTCGGCGCGCTGGTGCGCCTCGGTCCGGACGCGGTGGAGGAGCTTGCGGTCGGCGTCGGCCCAGCCCGAGAACCCGAACGGCGACTCGCGGCCGAGGCCCGGCGCCCGGTCGGTCGCGATCCAGGCCGCCTCGACCAGCAGCGTCCCCGTCCCGCAGAGCGGGTCGAGGAGCGGGCGGTCGCCGGCGTACTTCGCGAGGGCGAGGATGCCGGCGGCGAGGAACGGTCGGAGCGGCGCGTCGGGGGCGCCGGCGCCGGGGCGTCCGCCGTCGTAGCCGCCGCCGCCGCCGCGCCGCGTTCCGCCGGCGACGCGGGCCGCCTGACGGTAGCCCCGCTCGTGGAGCGCCACCGACCCGGTGGCGTCGAGGGAGAGATCGCATCGACCGCCGACGATCCTCGCCCGGACGAGGACGTCGGGCCGTTCGAGGTCGACGTTCGGTCGCTTGCCCCGGCGGGCGCGGAGGCGGTCGCAGATCGCGTCCTTGATGCGGAGCGCCGCGAAGTGCGCGTTCCGGATGCCCTGCTCGACGGCGTCGCGTGACGACGCGATTACCGCGATCGTCGCGCCGTCGCCGACCGCGTCCTCCCACGGCAGCTCGGTCGCCGCCTCGTGGAGGTGATCGGGCGAGCCGAACTCGAACCCGCCGAACGAGACGAGCACGCGACTGGCCGTCCGGAGCCACAGGTTCGCCCGGTAGAGGAGCTCCTGATCGCCCCGGAAGCGAACGGCGCCGCGCTCGACGGCGACCGAGGACGCGCCGAGCTCCCGGAGCTCGTCGGCGCAGACCTCCTCGAGGCCGCGGGCGGTCGTGGCGATGAGGTCGCGCACGCTCAGGCCTCCTCGATGAGGCGTCGCGGCTCGGCCGCAGCCGACGGGCCGGCGCGCGTGGGCCTCTCGTCGATCGGCCGGCGGCGGGGTCGCGAGGGCTCGGGCTCGCGCTCGCGCTCGAGGGCGGACTCGGGCTCGGCCGCGGACTCGGGCACGGCCACGGGCACGGCCACGGGCACGGACTCGGGCTCGGCCACGGGGTCGGCCACGGGCACGGACTCGGACTCGGCCACGGGCTCGTACGTGGGGCTCTCCGACTCGGCGAGCAGCCTTCGTTCCGCCTCCGCGCGGAGCCGCGGCATGTCGTAGCGCAGCGCGAGCCGCTCGAGACGTTCCCGCCGGGTCGCGTCCGGCAGCGCCTGCTCGAGCCATCGCTCGAGCCCGTGGAGCGCCGTCTCGGCGTGCGCCTTCACCGGGAAGCTGAACGCGAACCCGACCGCCCCGATGACGCCGAGGATCGTCGCTCCGACCGCGTTGCCCGAGGTGGCGAGCGCGCCGGCAGCGATCGCCGAGCCGATGCCGCCGACGCCGAGGACGCCCGAGAACGTGGCGAGGCCGCTGACGGTGGCCTCGGTGTTCCGGAGCCGCTTTCCGGCATCGACCGGGAGCGGGGCGAGCCGCTCGACGGCGCCGAGGAGGAGCTCCTCGTCCTGATCGCCGACCGTCTCGTCGAGAATCTCGCGCACGTCCTGCGCGCTGCAGCCGTAGCGATCGGCGATCGCTAACGGCGCGAGACGAGCGTGATGATGGATGAGCAGGATCGCGAGCGACCGCGCGGCCCGCGTCTTCGGGCTCTTCGGCTTCGATCCGGTCCGGAGCTCGTCGATCGGGACGCCGGCCTCCGCCGCGACGGCCGTCTCGATCGCGTCGGGCGAGACGATGCAGGCCTCGGCGCCCGTCGCCACGCCTCGGCCGACGGCCCGGGCGGCCAGGCCGCCACCGCCGCTCGAGACGGCGGCCCGGAGCGCGACCGCGTCGGCGAACCGTCGTTCGGGGCGGGTGTAGCACCGACCGAACGCCTCGCGCAGCGCCTGCGGGAGCTCGGCCGTCTCGAGGTCGTCGCCGGGCTGCGGCCGGCGTCCGGTGGCGAGCTCGAAGAGGAGCACGCCGAGGGTGAACACATCCGTCCGCGTGTCCGCCGGGCCGCCGCCCTGTTGCTCGGGCGCCATGTAGGGGATCGTCCCGACGAGGCTCCTCACCTCGGTCGCGAGGTCGCGGCTGACCTGGAGCGACGCCTGCCGCGCGCGCATCGTCCCGAGGCCGAAGTCGGTCACCTTCACGACGTCGT
The DNA here is from genome assembly GCA_029260755.1 of Planctomycetota bacterium. Classification (GTDB taxonomy): domain Bacteria; phylum Planctomycetota; class J058; order J058; family JAJDCQ01; genus JAJDCQ01. The sequence continues at coordinate 12,586 of JAJDCQ010000035.1, forward strand.
CGGCGGCGTCGTCGTCTCCGCCGGGCGCGACGAGGATGTTCTCGGGCTTGAGGTCGCCGTGCACGACGCCCGCCGCGTGGCTCGCCGCGAGGGCGTCGACGATCTGAGCGAACACCGACACCACCCGTGACGGCGGAAGCGGGCTCTCCTCGTCGAGGACGGCGCGCAAGGTCCTCCCGGGCACGTACTCGACCAGGAGATAGGGCGGGTCGTGGTCGAGGTCGATCCCGATGGCTCGGGCGACGTTCGGGTGATCGAGGGCAGCGAGGCAGCGCCCCTCGTCGCGAAGGTGCTGGATCTGTTCGGGGTCGCGGAGCAGCTTCGCGGCGGCGGTGCGTTCGGGCCACAGATGATGGCGCGCCAGCCAGACGGTCGCGAATCCACCCTCGCCGAGCGGCTCGACGAGCTCGAAGTCCGCGACCCGAAGTCCGGGCCGGGCCTCGGTCTCGGCGGACTCGGGGCGCTCGGTCATGCCGCAGAGCCTACCGGCCGGTGGGATCCAAGTCCACCCGAGGCTCGTCTCATGGCTCCGGACGCCCGGGCACGATGCGCCCTGCGGCGTCGTATGTTAGGCTGATTTCGCGGTCTTTGAGTCACGAGGAACCAGCGTGGCGCCATCGGGGTCCAAGGGTGCGGTGACGGGAGATGCGGCCGCCGAGGCCGATCCCCGGAGCGTCGATGACGCCCTCGTCGCGGCTGCCCAGGCCGGCGACCAGGCGGCGTTCGGGCAGCTGGTGGAACGTTATCAGGATCGCGTCGTGAACTTCTGCTACCGACGAACGCGGAACCACGAGGACGCCCTCGACGTCGCCCAGGAGGTGTTCGTCAAGGCGTTCCGCGCGATCAAGAACTACCAGGGTCAGAGCGCGTTTTACACCTGGGTCTACCGGATCGCGGTCAACACGACGACCACCCACTGGCAGCGGGGCCGCAAGCATCAGGGCGTCCTCTCGCTCGACGGCATCGGATTCGCCGGCGACGACGGCGAGCGCCGCTACGAGCCGTCCGACGACCAGGGGATCGCGCCGCCGGACCAGGCGATCCGCGACGAGGACGTTCGCCGCGTTCGCGAGGCGATCGGCGAGCTCGAGGGAACCGACAACCTCCTGATCGTCCTCCGAGACATCGAGGGGCTCTCCTACGAGGAGATCGCCGAGACCCTCGAGATGAAGCTGGGCAGCGTGAAGAGCCATCTCCACCGGGCGCGCGGGCGCCTGCGCGAGAAGCTCCGAGCCATGGGAGTGCAGGGCTAGACCGGATCGATCATGTCCGCGAGCTGTTCCGATGTCCGTGAGCTGCTGAGCGCCTTCGTCGACGGCGAGTCCGGGGACGATGAGGCGTCGATCCGCGCGCACCTCGATGCGTGCGACGCGTGCGAGCGCGAGCGCGCCGAGATCGCCCGCGCCGTCGAGCTCGTCGCGGCCCTTCCGCGCGTTCGTGCGCCCGTCGGGTTCGCGGCGTCCGTGCTCGCGGCCCTCGACGAGGAGCCTGCGGCGACGACCTCCGCGCCGGCGGCCACCGACGCGGCGCTGGCCACGCCGGCGATCCGGGTGGTCGGAGGCGCCGACGCGGCATCGACCTCGAGCGCCTCGGGCGCTCCGTCCGTCGCGCGTCCCGCCACCGGCTCGCCGATGGCCGGGCTCCGCAGCTTCGCCGCGGCCGCGGTCGCGCTCCTCGCCGTCGGTCTCGGCTTCGCCGTCCTGACCGGTCCCGATCGCGGCGGCGCGCCCGATCGCATGGCGATTCACTACGTGCCCCCGGGCGAGCGCGACGAGGCCGCCAGCCGCTCGTCCGAGACGCGTGATCCGACCGACGAGGTCGCCGGCACGTCGACGAAGGAGCAGGAGCCGCTCGAGAAGCGCGTCGATGAGCAGAAGGACAATGAAGCGCGCCTCTCCGGCTTCTCGCTCGACGATGAGGACGGTGATGACGGCGCCGGTGATGCTTCCGCCGGCGAAGCCGACGGCGCCCGGCCCGTGGATGCGGTTCGCGCCGAGGCGGCTCGTCTCGCGCAGCGTGAGCGCCGTGCGAACAAGGAGCGCGAGGCGGCCGATCGGCCCGAGTCGAGCAACGGCGCTCCCGGCGGCGACGGCACCGGCGGCGGTCCGGGCGGCGGCGGAGCGCCGGCGCCGGGCGTGAGGCCGAGCAGAACGCCTCCTCCGATCGAGTCGCCCGTGCCCTCCCCCGACATGGACGGGGCGCCGAGCGGTCCCGAGTCGGCGATGAAGCGGTTCGACGACTTCAAGCCGTCCGGTGGCGAGGAGCAGCCCGCGAGCGGTCGCCGGTATCGCGACGGCGGCACGCCGGCGGGGGACCCCGAGCCGACGCCGATGCCCGAGCCGGTCGACAAGACGAGGTTCGGCGCCGACGCGCGGCAGCCGGCCGCCGGCGCGATGGCCGGACGCGGCGCTCGTGGCGACGGCACGTCGGAAGGCTCCTCGGACGACGGCGGCGGGGCCAGCGATGCTCCCGACGCCGGTGGACAGAGCGGCGGCCACGGCCGCGAGCTCGGCGGTGGCGGTGGCGCCGCTCCTCCGACGCCGGCCCCCGCCCCGCGCTCGACCCCGACCCCGACCCGTCCCGACGCGCCGACGTCCCGGCCCGCGCCGAGCGCGGAAGGGGGCGAGAGCGGCGGCGACTCCTACGACGGCGCTCCGGCGTTCGACGGCGGCGAGAGCGGCGAGAAGAATGACCTCCTCGACCGGGACCGCTCGAAGACGGAGGAGGGAGCGAAGTCGAAGGCCAAGAAGGCCGAGGCGCTCGCCCGCGCTTTGCGAGAGGTCGAGAAGTCGGGCGCTCGCGACGAGGAGCTCCAGGACGGCGCCATGGCGCAGGCGTTTGGCGAGGCCGAACGGAAGCGCGTCGTCGAGCGTGGAGCCGAGCCGAAGAAGCCCTCCTCGACCGCGACCCCCGCGAAGGGACGGCTCGACGCCGAGGAGGCGCTCGCCGCCGGGAAGGCGAACCGGAAACAGACCGAGGCGTCGGCGCAGGCGCTCCGGGCCGCTCGCGAGGAGCCCTCCGAGCGCGCCGAGAAGCTCGCCGGGCAGGGAGGTCGCGAGGCCGATCGTCAGCCGAGGCAGCAGGGTCAGCAGCAGGGCCGATGGGCCGCCGAGCGCGGCGAGGACGAGGATGGTCGCGACGATTTGGTCGTCCTCTCGGTCGAGGCGGGCGACGCCGACGCCGCCCTCCTCGCGCTGGTCTCCTCGTTCGAGGACGACGCCTCGAATCAGACGTGGGGCCGCAACGCGGTCACGCCTCGCCGCCGGGGCCGCGTCACGGCCGTTGACCGAGCCCGCGAGAGCGGCAGCGGCTCCGCCGACGACGACGCGACCGACCCGGGCGATGGCTCCGAGGCGGACGAGCGCCGGGATGGTATCGGAGGCAAGGATGCCCCCGGCGGAAGCGCCGCCGGTGCGGACAGTGCCGCGCCCGAGGGCGAGGATGACGCCGAGACGGAGCCCGCGAAGCCGCTCCTGCCGCTCCTGCCGCTCGAGCCGCCGAGCGCCTCCGACCCGGCGGAGCGCGGGGAGTCCGGTGCGGAGACCCGCGTCGTGACGCTCGAGCTCGATGAGGATCAGTACGCCGCTCTGCTCCAGCGCGCCTCGTCTTCGGGATGGTTCTACCGGGTCGATCGAGGCGCCGCCGGCGAAGAGCAGCTCGCCGGCCTCGGCGAGGCGACGGACGCGCCCGAGAAGGTGCTCGACGAGCTCTCCGAGGGGCGCCGCGGGCTCGGTGAGGCGCGGGGATTCGCTCCGGGCGCTGGCGGCGGGTCGACGCCCGAGGCAGCCGGCGAGGCGAGCCCGGGCCCGGTCGGCGGAGCCGGCGCCGTTGCCCCGAACACGAACACCGAGCGCCCGAAGAACACCGATCCGAACGCCGCGCCTCTGGTCGAGGAGCCGCCGGCGCCGCCCGGCGACGGCGAGGCTCCGAAGGAAGGCACGGCCGACGAGGCCGACCGGCCGACCGAGCCGGCGGGGAAGAAGGCGCCGACGTCGACCCGCCGGATCCGCGTCACGATCGTCGTCCGGGCCCCGAAGTAGCGAGCGAGCACCGCCACGGCTCCGACCCGGCTGCCCGCGCTGCTGCTGCTCCTCGCCGTGCCGCTCGTCGGCGCCGCTTGCTCCACCTCCTCGGCGCGGCCGCTCGCCCGGAGCGAGTGGACCGACGAGCTCGACCCGCCTCCCGAGGACGTGCCCTGGGCGGTCGTCGTCTATCAGCCGCGCGGCTCGGGAACCGCCGTCGGCACGGGTATCGTCGTCCACGACTGCGCCGAGCACGGCACCTACGTCCTCACGAGCTTCCATCTCGTGCGTTCCTCGTCCGACGCGCGCGTCTGGATGCCGGATCCCGAACGGCTCGTGAGCGACGACGACCCGGCCTGGCACGATCGCCACGAGGAGCTGGTCGCGGTCTCGGCCGAGATCGTCTTCCCGCCCGCGCTGCCCGACGACGGCGACGAGCTCGAGCCCGAGGAGCTCGACCGGATCCACTTCCAGCGGATCGTCCACCTCCACACGACCGACTTCGCGATCCTGAGGGTCGAGGGCGGCGCCCGCGCCCCGGCTGCCCCGCTCCACCCCGGCGCGGAGATCGACCTGGAGAAGGGCTACCCCGTCGAGCTCGTCGCCACCGCGCCCGAGGGCTACCCGCATCGGCACTCGTTCGAGTGGTCGGAGCTCTACCCGCGCGAGGTGCGCCGGACCGGCCACTCGGGCGGCGCGATCCTGCTCGAGAACACCGGACGGCTCTTCGCGATGCTCTCGAGCGCCTACCCCGGCACCCGCCGCGTCTGGATTCGTCCCTCGATCGGGGAGATGCGCGAGCTGCTCCACGACGCCGCCCTCGACTTCGTCCTCGATCCGGCGCCCGACTGCGACTGAGCGCCTGTCTCGATACTCGGTCGGGGTGGGGTGGGTTCAGGCCGTTCGATCGGGGAACACGGCTCTTCTCGACGAACGGGGAACGATCCACAGATTACACAGATTACACAGATTTCGAGCTGCCGAAGACGGTCATCCCTCGCCGCCGGCCGAGGCCCAAGCGTTCGGCAAGACCCGCGAGTCGCCCGCGGCTATCTGTGTAGTCTGTGTAATCTGTGGATCGTTTTTCTCGCGACAGGAATCGCCCGCGACGATCGGTGAACTCTGCACCGTCAGCCTTTCGCCGAGCAGAGAGGTCTGCTCCAGAAGTAGCAGCTCACTCATCGCGCCAGCGAGGCGCCCGCTTCTCGAGGAACGCCTCGAGCCCCTCGACGTAGTCCCGGGTCGGGACGCTCTCCGCGGAGTAGAGCCTCGCCGCCTCGTCGCAGCCCTCGAGCGGAGGCAGCGCCCCCGCGATGCGGGTCGCCCGGCGGCACGCGCGGATCGCCGCGCCGCTGTGACGGGCGATCGTCTCGGCGAGGGCGCGGGCGCGCCCCGGCAACTCGTCGGCCGGACACGCCTCGTCGACGAGCCCGATCCGCGCGGCCGCCGCGCCGTCGATCGGCTCTCCGGTCAGGAGCAGGCGCCGCGCGTTCTTCGCGCCGATCTGCGCCGGGAGGAGCGCCGCGGCGAACGGGGCGAAGCAGCCGATCGCGATCTCGGGCTGGCCGAGCTTCGCGGTCTCGGCGGCGACGGCGAGGTCGCAGGCGGCGACGAGCTCGAGGCCGCCGCCGAGGCAGTCGCCGTGAATCGCCGCGACGCTGGCCGCGTCGAGCTCGAGCAGCCGGCCGATCACCGCACGCATCGCGGCGAGCATGTCGTCCGCCTGGTCCGGGAGGTGCTCGCGGATGTCGGCGCCCGCCGAGAAGCGGGGTCCGGCCGCCCGGAGGATGACCGCGCGGGCGTCGCCGAGCGCGTCGGCGAGGGTCGCGTCGAGCTCCCGGAGCACCGCGATCGTCAGGACGTTCACCGGCGGGTGATCGATCGTCACCTCGAGGACGCGGCCGGCTCGCGCCGTCCGGATCGCCCCTCCTCTGGGTTCGCTCATCGATCGTTCCTCCCGCGGCGGTCGTCGGGCCGCGCCTCGCGCCTCATTCTACGAGAAGCGGTCCGAGGACGGGGTCGAGGGTCGCGATCGCCCACACGGTCCGGTCGGCGGCCGCGGCGGCGCGGATCAGCGCCCCGGCGTCATCGGATCGGGCGAGGCGGGCGCGGGTGAGGGCGAGGGTCGGTCGGTCGCCGTCGGGGACCTCGGGCCGCTCGCCGAGCCGGACGCGGACGTAGAGGGCGAGGTCGCGGTCGCGCGCGGAGCCTCGCGCCGGCGCGGCGACGGCGTCGCGCGCCCACAGCCGAAGGCGCTCGGCGGTCTCGGGGCTCACGGCGTCGGTCTCGCCCAGGAGAAGCACCGCCGTCGCGACGTGGCCGGGGCTGGCGAGGCGTCGCTCCTCGTCCTCGAACCACACCGCGATGGTCTCTCGGGACGCCCGGGAGCGCGGCTCCACCGCGAGCCCCCCGATCGTCGCGCCGATCGCCTCCTCGAAGCGCCCGACCGTCTGCAGGCTGTGGGCGAACCTTCGCCACCGCCACGAGGAGAACCGGTCGTCGTCGATGGCGAGCGCCCAGCGGTTCGCCGCCGCCTCGGGATCGCCGAGGGCGGCGTGGATGGGGGCGGCCGACTCGTGGACGCGGCAGGGCTCGTGGCCCGCGGCGAGGGCGCGCTCGTAGAGGATGAGCGCCTGTCGGAGGTCGCGGGCCTGCGCCTCGCTCGGCCGGCGGGCGCCGCTCTGCTCGAGCGCCCGGATCGTGAGGTCCCGGATCGCGCTCGCCTGGCAGTAGCTGATCTGCCCGCTCAGGTCGGGCGCGATGACGCTCGCCGCCGACGTCGCCGCGATCGCGATCCGCGGGTCGGTGTGGGATGCGCCCCAGCCGCCGGCGAGTCGCTGCGTCAGGAGCATGCCGTCGCTGGGCCCCTCGAGCCGGTCGACCTGCTCGCGGGCGCCCTCGACGCCCGACCGCTCGGCGAGCATCCTCGCCAGTCGCTCGGCCCCGGCGGCGTCGGCGGACAGGACGGCCGCGAGGATCGCCCGGGAGAGGGCATCGCGCTGGAGCACGTCGGGGACCGACGGGTCGGTCGCTGCCCTCTCGAGCAGGAGCACCGCCCGCGCGGCCTCGCGACGGCGTCGGACGAGGCTCTCGTGCCCGTGCGCCGCCCGCGGCGCCCACCTCGGGTCGATCGCGCGAGCGAGGAGGAGCGCCCCGGTCCGCCACGCGACGCGCGGTGAGCTCGCGCCCACCTCCTCGAAGGCGGCGAGGGCAGCGTCGGTCAGCTCGTCGGGGTCTTCGGGCCGGAGCGCATCCCACGAGGCGCGGTCGGGGTCGTCCGCCCGCGCGGACGCGTGGACCTGCACCGCGGTGAATCGGGTCCGCGGCGCGGTCGAGCCGTACCGCGCTCGAGCCGGCGCGGCGCCTCGCGGAAACGGCGTCGCGATGGCGAGTTCGTGGCTCCGCCCCGCGACGTGGACGGTCACGCCGACCCGGTCGGACGAGCGCTCGATCGCGAGCCATCCGGAGGCCGCGTCGGCCCCCGGAAGCGCCGCCTCCAGGATCGGTCGATGCCCGTCGTGGATCGTGAGGCGGTCGCCCGAGAGGGTCGCCCGGATCGCCGATCCCCGCTCGCTCTCGATCGCCACGAAGGGGCCGCCGACGCTCCCGCGCTCGCGCTCGAACGCCGCGGCGACGCGGAGGGTCTCGGTCGACTCGACGGGCGCCGTCGCGACGGCCGCCACGTCGGGTCGGAGCGGTCGCCCGAGCACCTCGACGTGGCCGATGTGGAAGCGCCCTTCGGCGACCGCCACCTCGACGAAGCCCTCGTTCTGCGGTCGCGCGACCCGATCGTCGAGCTCTGCGAGTGTCTGCCCGTCGACCTGGACGCGGGCGCCGGCCGGTCCGCCCGGAGCGAAGACGACGTCGTGGGGGCCGCCGAGCTCGAACGCGACCGAGGCCTCGGCGATGCTCGCGCGCCCCTCGCGGCCCCGGAGGTGGAGACCGGGTCCGTACGGCAGGTTGCCTCCGTTGACGACGAGCGAGATGAAGGTGGCGTCGATCGTCTCGCCGATCAGTCGGACGCGCGCGGTCGGACGCTCCCAGATCGCCTGGCCGAAGCGAAGGCGGTGTGTCCCGGCGTCGTTGGGCGCCTCGATGGCGATCGCGTCCGGATGGTCGGCCCCGAAGCGTGACGAGGGGCGGATCGCGGTCCGGAGCTCGGACATGACGAGGGACGCGGTCGGTCGGTCGATGATGAGCCACGCCGCGCGGGCGAGGTCGTAGCGTAGGGCGACCCGGCCGTCGTCGTGGAGGAGCGCGTCGCCGAGGAACGCCGCGGCGAGGGCGTCGGGATCGTCGGCGACGACGCCGCGGAGCGGCGCGGCGACGCGGCCGACCTCGTCGTCCCAGAGGGCCGCGGGAGCGAGGCTCGGCGGGCGGGCCTCGTCTGCGAGCGACCAGGCGAGGCGGAGCTCGGCGGGAGCCGGCCACGGGGCGGCGGGGGGCGCGAGCTGCGTCGTCGCACCGAGGCGATCCGGCGCGCCGGCGTCGCCGTCGGCGGGAACGCCGACGGGCCGAAGCGCGACGGCGGCCGCGAGGAGGGCGGCGGCGACGGTGAGGATCGCCGTCGTCGCGATCCCGGCACGGGTCCGGAGGCGTCGGAGGGCGTCGTCGATCCGGCTCGGCGCCTCGGCGCGGATCGTGTCGCCGTCGAGGAACCGCCGCAGGTCGTGAGCGAGCTGCAGGGCGCTGCCGTAGCGGTCGCTCGGTGCCTTGGCGAGGCAGCGAAGGATGATCGCGTCGAGCGGGCGCGGGACGGCGGGCTCGATCGAGCGGGGCGACGGCGGCGGCTCGGCGGCGATCTGGCGCATGAGATGGATGACGCTCGGCACATCGAACGGCGGGCGTCCGGTGAGGGCGCGGAACGCGACGGCGCCGAGGGCGTAGACGTCGGCCTCGGGGCCGACCGTCGTCCGGCTGTCGCTCGCGACCTGCTCGGGCGCCATGTACGCGGGCGTTCCGATGAGGTGTCCCGTCTGGGTCAGCCGGTCGTGGCCGTCGATCCGCCGGGCGAGGCCGAAGTCCATCAGCCGCGGCTGCCCGGATCGATCGATCACGATGTTCGGCGGCTTCACGTCGCGGTGGACCACTCCGGTCTGGTGGGCGTGGTGGAGCGCGTGGGCGATCGCCTCGGCGATCCGCGCCACCTCGCGCGGGGCGAGCGTTCCGGCGGCGAGGACGCGCTCGAGATCCTGGCCCTCGACGAGCTCCATCACGATGTAGGGGCGGCCGGCGTGGGCGCCGACCTCGTGGATGCGGACGATGTTGGGATGCGAGAGGCGGCCGATCGCCTGCGCCTCGCGCTCGAACCGGCGCTCTCGATGCCCGGAGTCGTCCGTGTCCATGAGGAGCTTCACCGCGACGGCGCGCCGGAGCTCGGAGTCCCAGGCCCGATAGACGATCCCCATCCCGCCACGTCCGAGCTCGTCGAGGAGGGCGAGACGCCCGATCCTCCGCGAGGGATCGGCGAGGGCGCGCGCCACGTCGGCGGGCACGAGGCCGAACGACTCCGACGGAAGGGGATCGAGGGCGCCGTCCGGCTCGGGCGAGGCGCCGAGCGCATCGGACGTCGGCCGGGGGGACGCCACCGGCGGGTCGATCGGACGGTTCCGGCCGAGGCGCCGCGGGCCGCGGCGAGGCGCGGGGTCGGGCGGAGGCGTGGGTCGCGATCCGGGGGGCACGGCCCTCATGATCGGCGACGCAGCGCGTCGAGCGCAACCGAGGTCACCTCGCGGTGGATGCGAGGAGAAGTCGGAACTCGGCGGCGCGCCGCGGGTGGACGGGGAAGGGGAGCGGGCCAGCGGTGAAGGACTTCGACGAGCACGATCCCGTCGCGGCGGCGTGGGAGGCGGCGTTCGGCCGACGGCGGAGCGCGGCGGCGCGACCGACTCCGACTCCGACTCCGACTCCGACTCCGACTCCGACTCCACCGGCGTCCGGGAAGCCGAACTGGGCCCCGGCACCGAGGCCTGTGCCCGTGCCGGCTCCGGCCGCCGTGCCGACGGACGCGCGACGGGTTCCCCAGGTCCGGAAGGTCCCCCGGCGCCCGACGGTGGTCACCCGCCGGATCCTCGGGAGCGCGAGCGCTCCCCGGGAGGGCCTCTCCCGGTCGGCCGTGATCCTGATCGTCTCGCTCGCGGGGCACCTCATCGCCGCCCTCTTCCTCCTCGCGTGGGTCGTGTCGCAGCCGGCGCCCGACGACGAGGCGGTCGTCTACGTGACCCTCACGCCGCCGATGCCGGTCGACCCCGACCTCCGGCAGGCGCCGGTCGAGCTCGCCGGATTCGCCGAGCCGCTTCCCGAGGATGGGGTCCCGGTCGAGGTGGAGGAGGCGAGCGACCACGTCGAGACGCCCGACGAGGAGGAGAGGCCGAACCTGGCGAAGGGCAGCCTCGACGGGCGGAGCCTCGAGCCGGCGCCCGACGATGGCGAGACCGAGGACGCGGGCGTGATCGGCGTCGGCGGCGGCGAGGCCGCCGGCACGTTCGGCGTCGCCGACGGCGGCGGCCTGATCGAGAGCTCGATCGGCCACGGGGCGCGCGAGGGGCTGCGCCGCTTCCGGGCGGAGGGGCTCGACGTCGTGATCCTCTTCGACACGACGGCGAGCATGGCCCACGCGATCGACGGGGCGAAGCGCAACATCAAGTCGATCTTGAAGCTGACCGGAGAGCTGGTGCCCGACGTCCGGTTCGGCATCGTCACATACGGCTCGCAGGTGCGTGACGTCGTCGCCCTCACCGCCGACCGCGCGATCGTCGAGGAGGGCATCGAACGGCAGCTCCCGGTCACCGGCGGCGGGACCGACTGGGCCGCGCTCGGGCAGGCGCTCGAGCTCGCCCTCTCGAGGATGAGCTGGCGGCCCGGAGCGTGGCGGAGCGTGATCGTGATCGGCGACGTGCCGGCCCATCCGACCAAGCGGGCGTCGATCCTCGGCAGGCTCTCGACCGAGGCGTCCGGCGACGAGCGCCTCGTCCTCTCGACGATCAGCTCGAGCGTGGCCGGCACCCTCGTTCCGACCTACGGAGAGCTCGCCGCGGCGGGAAGGGGCGAGGCGCTCCGGCTCGAGGGCGCGCAGTCGATCGGACGAACGCTCGTCCGCCTCTCGTTCGGACCCGAGGTCGGCGCCGAGGTCGACCGCTGGGTCGAGGAGAACGAGTGGGAGGCGGCGAAGCGCTACGGGTTCGAGATCGCCGAGCACCGGCTCCTCGCGATCGGATCGGACACGACGCGTGCCCCCGAGGTCCGGCTCGACGCGATCACGACCTCGCTGAAGCGCCACGGGAGCCAGGGCGCACAGCAGGCCCTCCTCGACCTCCTGGCCGCGCAGCCGGAGCTGATGCGCGAGCCGTTGACGCCGGATCGGCTGGCCGAGGCTCTGCGCCTGGCGCTCCCCGAGAGCCTCGATTCGGCCACCCGCCGCGCCGTCGTCCTCGAGCGGTTCATCCGGCAGGCGAGCCACGTGCCGCACTACCGTCTCGGTCGGCCGCTCGCGCGCATCCTCGAGCTGGACGAGGAGACGCGCGCCGGGACCGGCTTCGACGATCCGAGGGTGACCACGACGGTCATCCGGACCCTCGCCCGGGTCGGCGGCGGCCGGGCGGGGCGCGCGCTCGTCGATGCGATCGGTCGGGACGCTTCCGCCGTCGACGACGTCACGTTGCTCGAGGCGCTCGTGACGGCGCCCTCCCCCGAGATGCGCGACGTCATCCTCGACCGGATGGAGGGCGACCCCGGCTTCGCCGAGCGGTGCCTCAGCGCGTCGGACCCGCGCGCGCGAGCGGCGGTCGGCGCCCTGATCATCCGGCGTCTCGCGGCGAGCGAGGGCGGCGTCGAGGATGACGAGCGGCTGGCCCACCTCGCGGGGCTCCCCGCCGAGACGCTCGCCGACGCGTTTCACACCGCGTTCGCGATCGCGTCCCACGACGCGGAGGAGCAGGGGGTCGGCGCCGTCCTGAGCGAGGTCGGCGCGCGACTCGGGGCGTCCGCGTTCGAGGAGCTCGTCCTCGAGTCGCGCCTGTCGCTCGACGTGCTCCTCTCGATCGAGGCGGCCCGGCCCACCGACGGGGCGCGCGGCGTCCTCGACGTCGTCGCCGGACGCCTCGAGGAGGCGAGCTCGAGCGAGCTCCGGAAGCTGCTCCGTCGCGTTCACGCGACGAGCGACGCCGCCCGGACCGAGCTCGCCGCCCGACTCATCCCCGCCCTCGAGCGCACCGACGGCGCTCGCCGGCGCGACCTCTTCCGCCTGTTCGCGCCGGCGGTCGACGCGCGCGGCCTCGACCTGCTCGTCCGGTCGCTCCGCTGGGATCGACACCGGTTGATGGAGCCGGCGATCGCGGCGTTGCGGCGCGTGACCGGCTTCCCGTTCCCGAAGAAGAAGCGCGGCGGCTCCGCGCGGGAGCGGCAGATCCTCGAGATCGAGTGGTGGTGGGAGCAGAACCGTCACGAGTGGGAATGACGGCTCGCCCGCCTCAGTAGACCTTCTTCTTCTCCACGGGCTTCGCCGGCTTCGCGGGCCTCGCGGGCGGCGGCCCGTCGATCCGGATCGGCCGCCGGGCGAGGTCCTCCTGCCCATACGCGTCGATCGTGCGGACGGTCAGGGTGTGCCACCCCGGCCCGGGTGAGGTCGCGATGGCGCCCTCCCAGAGATGGGCCGAGGGGCGCGGCTTCGGGAGCGGGCGCCAGGGGCGGCCCTCGAGCTTCTCCTCCGCGGCGGCGAGCAGCTTCGTCTCCGCCGCGTGCATCGCCGCGTAGGCGGGGTCGGGTCGCTCGTCGGTCACGTGGGCGAGCTCGCGCCACGGGCCCTCGTCGTTCCAGCGCATCCCGACCTTCGACCGGGCGCTGCCGCCGAAGACGTTCACGACGACCTTCGTTCCGATGACGGCGCCCTCGGCGAGCGCGCTCGGCGCGTGGATCGCCATCTGGAACTCGTCGGGTCGCCGGGACGCCTTGAACCGGATCGAATACTCGTTCCCCGAGAACGAGGCGATCGAGTAGCCGTTCGGGGCGCCGTCGCGCATCGTCGTGTGCGGGATCCCGAGGGCGTCGGGCGCGCCCGTCCACCAGCTCCCGCAGACGGTCACGTTGATCAGGTGGTGGTGCGGCTCCTTCCCGCGCCAGCCGTCGTCCTCGTCGAGGTAGACGTTCTCCTGGAAGTGGGTGTGGCCCGAGACGGACATCGCGTAGGACCGCTTCTCGAGCAGCCGGTAGAGCTGGCTCCGATCGCGGACGCCCGGGATCGGAATGTGCATCGCGACGACGACGAGGCGGTCGTCGGGGACGAGCGCCAGATCGTTCTCGACGAACGCGAGCTGCTGCGCGCCGATCCCGCCCGCGTAGGTGCCGCGGGGGCGTTCCTTGGTCGGGCCGAGCCAGTCGACGTCGTCGAGGACGATGAAGTGGACGGGGCCCCAGTCGAACGCGTAGTAGGACGGACCGAACCAGCGCTCGTAGGTCTCGTCGGACCAGCGGTCCTCCTTCGCGCCTCGGTTGAGGTCGTGGTTTCCGATCACGTGCCACCACGGGACGCCGATGAGCGCCGTCGTCTCGGTCATGTCGCGAAGGACCGAGAGGTCGTCGAAGACGATGTCGCCGAGCGTGATCCCGAACGCGCCGTCCCAGCCGATCAGCTCGGCGACGACGTCGCGGGCGATGTAGTCGACCTCCCGGCGGTCGCGCGGCTGCGGGTCGCCGAAGAGGAGCGCCCGGAAGTCGTCGGGCTCGCTCTGCGGGCGGAGGGCGAAATCGATCGAGCTCGGGAGCGGCCCGGTCGGCGACACGCCGCGGAAGCGAGACTTCGGGCTGCCGGTCGGCTTGTGGCTGTAGTAGAAGACGGGCGTGTTCACCCCGGTCACCGGCGTCATCCATCCGCGAGGCTTCACCACGAAGAACGTCGTGTCGTCGGGGTCGACGAGAGGAAGGCGCCACCGCCCATCCGGATCGGTGACGACCACCTCCCGCTGGTTGCTCACCGAGACGCCGCCGATCCCCTCCTCGCCCCGGTCGCGGTCGCCGTCGCCGTCACGGTCGTGGAAGACGAAGCCGGTCGCATGAGTCGGCGGCGGGGCGCTCACTGTCGGCGAGGCCTGCGCCAGGACGACGAGGGCGACGGCGAGCGCGGCGCTCCCCGGGGCGATCCAAAGGCGACGGCGCAAGGCGAAGCTCCTCATCAAGGGCCACTCACAAAGCCAACGGCGGCAAACACTTCTCCCCCCAGGGGTCAGGTCCAGTATTTTTACCATTTGAGCGCCTAAATGCTAAAGATACTGGACCTGACCCCTTGGGGTGTAAGCGCCCTTGGTGCAGGGTGTTGGGGTTGGGGCTCGTCAGCGCTTCATCTTGGCGATGGTGGCCTGGAACGCTTCGTCCTCGGCCAGTGCGGCGAAGGCGGGCTGCTTCGCGGCGATCTCGGGGCGGTCGAAGCCCAGGTCGGCCGCCTCCGCGAGCAGCTCGAGGACCTTCGCGCGGGCTTCGCCTTCGAGGGCGCCGTCGTCGCCTCGAGCGAGGCGGGCCCGGACGATGGCGAGGTTGAACGTGTCGGCCGCGGCCCGATGCCGGGTCTTGGCGTCGCTCCGGGGGTTCTTCGCGAGGCGCGCCTCGAGGTCTCTTCCCGCCTGCTCATCGCGACGGAGCTGGAAGCTGGCCGTGGCCCGCGCGCCGAGGAGGTTCTCCTCGAGCGACTCGGGGAGCCGCGCGTCGCGGTCGGCGCCGAGGACGGCGAGGAGCGCCAGGCCGGCGTCCGCCCAGTCCCACGCGCGGGTCGGCTCGTTCCCGCGGAGATCGCGTTTGGCGAGCATGTCGCATTGCGCGGTGAAGGCTCCGAGGTGCAGCGCGAGCGTCCGATCGAGCGGTTCGCCCGGCGAGGTCTCCCGTCGTGATCGGCCCAGCGCTGCGAGCGCGCGGACGAGACGAAGGGCCCAGTCGCGAACATCGAAGAGGAGCCCCCGCTCCTCCGGGACGGCTCGCGCCGGGAGCCGTGCGAACCCCTCCCAGGCGACGTCCGGGTGATCGGACTCGATCGCGGCGATGATGAGCGAGAAGCGCACCTGCGAGGTGAGGGCCGGGTCGGCGCCGGCGGGCATGCGGCGGTCCGCCTCGAGGAGGCGCTCGACCGCCTCGCCGGCGCGCCCTCGATCGAGGAGGACGAGTCCCGCCTTGAGGCTCGGCGCCTGGTAGGCCGGCGCCATCTCGGCGGCGCGGTCGAGGCGCGCGATCCCCTCGTCGTCGCGCCCGAGCTTCACGAGCTCCTCACCGATGTGGAGCTGGAGGACGGCCACCATCTCCGGCGGCTGGAGCGGGGCGAGGAGGCGCTCCGCCTCGAGGAAGTCGTCGACCGCGAGCGCGCGGCGGCCGGCCTTCTTCCGCGCAATGCCACGGTACCAGTGGGTCGTCCCGAGCTGAGCTCGGATCTCGGGCCCCGGACCGAGCAGCTCGAGCGCCTCGCCGAGCCGCGCCTCGATCGCCTGATACTCCTCGTCGTGGAGGTCGACGCCGGCGCCGACGCGCTCCATCACGACGACCTCGTACGCCGCGTGGCCCTCGGCGAGGTGCGGGTGCTCGCGAACGAGTCGCTCTCCGAGCGCGAGCGACGCGTCCGAGGTCGGATCGAGGTGGATCGCGGCGATCATCGCGAAGGGGTCGTCGGGCGCGAGCTCGCTCGCGAGGGTCAACCACCGGCGGGCTTCAGCGGGGATCGACGACAGGTCTCCGCTCTCCTCGATCGACTCGCGTCGCAGGATCTGGCCGAGGATGACGAGGGCGTGCGGGCTGCCGCGCACGCCCTCGCCGGTCTGGTCGAAGGCGGCGACGCACGCCTCGTGGGCGCGGACGAGCGCGTCCTGAGCGGACGCGCTCCGGTCGATTCGGTAGCGCGCCTTCGCGAGCTCGATCCAGGCCTCGACGAAGCCCGGATCGGTCGCGACCGCCTTCTCGAGCGGTGGGAGGATCCGGTCGCGGATCGTCGCGTCGTCGATGTTGCGATGGACCAGGCCCGCGACACGCAGGTACGGGACGGTCGCGGCCGCCCGGGCGGCGGCGACTCGAGCCGCCTCCGCCTCGGCCGCCCGCGTCGCCTCGGCGAGGCGCGCCGCCTCGGCGTCGGCCTCGCGCCGCTCACGGGCTCGCTCGGCCTCGCTCCGGCGCCTCTCCTCCTCGGCGTGGGCGGCCGCCTCGGCGAGCTCCGCCCGCTCCTCGGCGGCGCGGAGACGCTCGCCGGTCTGGCGCGAGAGGATCACGCCGATGACGCCGCTCGCGATGAGCGCGACCGCGAGCACGCCGACCGCGGTGGAGATGACCCCCGGATGCCGGCCGGCCCACTTGAGCGCCCGGCGGAGCGGACCTTCGGGGAGGGCAGAGACCGGTCGCCCCTCGAGGTAGGCGGTCAGGTCGTCGGCGAGCGCGGCGACGGACGGGTAGCGCGCGTCGGGGTCCTTCTCGAGGGCGCGCAGGGCGATCGCGTCGAGCTCGCGCGGGACGGCGCGGCCGCGCGGGGCCGCCGACCGCGGCGGGACGACCGGGTCCATGATGAGGGCGCGGATCGTGCCCATGGCCGTCTTGCCGACGAACGGAGGACGGCCGGTGACCGTCTCGTACAGGATCGCGCCGAGCGCCCAGACGTCGGCGCGGGTGTCGACGCTCGCGGCGTCGTCGGCCTGCTCGGGCGCCATGTAGCTCGGCGTTCCGATCGTGGCGCCCTCGCCGGTGAGGCGCGCGTCCTCGGGAGCGGTGGCGTCGGCGTCGCCGGGCGCCGAGGCGCTGCTCGCCGACGCCGGACCGAACGCGACGGCCGGGTCGTCGGGGTCGTCGAGGCGACGCGCGAGGCCCCAGTCCATCACGAGCACCTCGCCGAAGTCGCCCGTCATGACGTTGTCGGGCTTGAGGTCGCGGTGGATCACGCCCCGGTCGTGCGCGTAGGCGACCGCCTCGCAGACCTTGAGGAGCATCCGGACGAGCGCCGGTAGTCCGGGGCCGGCGTCCGGCGCGCGCGCCGCGCGGAGGACGTCGCGGAGCGAGCGCCCGGGGACGAGGCGCATCGTGAAGTACTCGGTCCCGTCAGCCTCGCGCCCGACCTCGTAGACCGGAACGATGTTGGGGTGCTCGAGCTGGCCGGTGATCCGCGCCTCGCGGAGGAACCGCTCGCGGACGGCCGCGGGAACGGATCGGTCCGACAGGATGACCTTCTTCGCGACGTCGCGGCCGACCGACGAATCCCGGACGCGCAGCACCTGACCCATCCCGCCGCGGCCGAGCTCGTCGACGACCTCGTAGCGCGATCCGCTCATGGCCGAGGCATACGCCGGCGGTGGCGGCCCGGCGGCGAGGGTCACGGCGGGGATGGGAGCCGGGGAGACGCCGGGCGTCGTCGCGACCAGGCTCGGCGGCGGCGTGCCGCCCGGCCACGCGGCGGCGATCCCGACGAGCGCCGCGTCGGCGACGCGGCCGCGGGCGAGCTCCCAGACCGGACGGCGCGCGCGGGCGGCCTCGGTCGCGAGGCTCGCCGCCTGCTCGCGGGTGAGGATCCCCTGGCCGACGGCGATCGCGAGGAAGCCCTGCTCGTCGCGGTTCACGCGGATCCTCTCCGGCGAGGGTACCTCAGTCGTCGGTGCCCTGGGCCCTGGGCGAGCGCCGCGTCGAGCGGGCCGCCGGCATTGTCCCCTCGAGCCGGGGTTCACGCCACGAGCCGGGACGTGGTGACAGCGGAGCGGGTCCGGCGCGGTCTCAGGAGGCGAACGAGGGGACGTAGCTCAGCTGGGAGAGCACCAGCGTGGCACGTTGAAGGTCGCGGGTTCGAGCCCCGCCGTCTCCATTCGAACAGCCAGCCACTCACCAGAGCCACCGGCCCGAGAGGGGGAGAACCGATGAAGTCGACCCGCCGCTTCGCCGCGCACCCCCGACCGACCAGCGCCTCCATCCTCTTCTAGGGGTAAGGCAGCCTGGCCGACCTACCCGGCTTGGAACCGGGGTCACGCGGGTTCGAATCCCGCTCCCTAGATCGCGCGCCGGCTCACTTCGGGTCGTCCTCTTCCTGGAAGACGACCCGAACTTGGTTCAGCCAGTAGGCGGACTCACCGCCGCCGGGAAGTCTGGTGATCCGAAGGGTGTTGACCCCCTCGCGAAAGCGACTCCCGTCGATGGGCAGGCTGTGCCGTCTCTTGAGCTCGAGTCGTTCGTGGGTGGTCTCTCCGTTCACCTCGATCTGGATGATGCAGCCCCGAGGCCTAGGCCCGTTCTTCTGGGGGACGTTCGGCACGTCCCCTGAGATGCTCACCCTCACGGGGGCGCGATCGAGGGTGAGCCCGATCATGATGGACCCTCCAGCGCCCACGGTCGCCCTCCTTCGTCCCCAGCCCGCGTGGCCTTCGAAGCCGACCTCGAACCGTCCCGGGATCGATCGGTCCTTCAGATCGTAGACGATCGGGGGGAGATCCCTCGCGGGTGCCGACTCGGTCTCGGTCTGTGTCTCGGGCTCTGGCTCGGGCACCGGCACGGGCCTTGGCTCCGGCTTCGGAGGCTCTGGAACCGAGTCGGGCTCGTCGTCCGTTGCTGCGAGCGATCGTCTCGGGAGTTCGGGCTCGTCCGGAACGACCACGCTCGTCGGCCGTTCGGTCGGGCGCTGCGACACGCCGATCGCGATCACCGCGACCGCCATCGCCAGACCGCCGACGAGCAAGAGCGTGCGCGAGCGACGATTCGTGCTCGGCGGGGGGGCGCGGCGGCGAGCTCGCGTAGGTCCGCCGGTTTCGAGGCGGCGGGCGAGCTCCTCGGCATCGCCGAGCCGCTCATCGCGCTCCGGGGCGAGGCACGCGAGAACGAGCTCGTCCAGCCACGCGGGGACGCCCGGGCGGTGCGCGCTCGGCGGCTCGAGATGACCACGCATCTGGGCCGTGAGGACCTCCATCGGCGTGCTCGCCGAGAACGGGGGCGCTCCGGTGAGCATCGCGTAGAGCGTGGCGCCGAGGCCGTAGACGTCGCTTCGTCCGTCGATCTCGCCGAGCTGTCCGAGCGCCTGCTCCGGAGGCGCGTACCCGGGAGTCCCGAGAAACGCGCCCCCGACGCTCAGGTGCGCGCTCACGACCGCGGCCGCCTCGTCCTGGTCGGCCGCACGACCGACGAGCCCGAAGTCGGCCAGGACCGGCGCTCCGTCTCGATCGTCGTCGAAGAGGACGTTTGCCGGCTTCACGTCGCGGTGCACGAGGCCGGCCTCGTGCGCCGCGCGGAGCGCCCGCGCGAGCTTGCCGGCGATCCGGACCGCCTCTCGGGGCTCGAGAGGTCCGTCGCGTTCGATGCGACTCTCGAGGGATCCGCCGCTCAGCAGCGGCATCACCAGGAACGGCGTGCCGTCGGCCTCTCCGACCTCGTGAATCGGCATGATGTGAGGGTGCCGGAGCCTCCCGAGAACGCGCGCCTCCCGTGCGAATCGTCGGCGCCCCGCCTCATCGAGCCGGTCTCGGGCGATGAGCTTGATCGCGACGTCCCGGTCGAGCTCTGGATCGTGGGCGTGAAGCACCGTCGCCGTGGCGCCGGCACCGATGGTCCTCACGACCTGGTAGCGTCCGATCGCCTGCATCATCGACTCGCCGTCCCGACCCGATCGTCCGCGACTCAGTCCGTGTCGTCTTCCTGGAAGACGACCTGAACGCGGTTCAGCCAGTAGGCCGAGAAGCCACCGCCGGGAACCCGGGTGATCCGGATCGTGTTGATGCCCTCGTGCCAGCGACCGTGGTCGAGGGGGATCTGACCCCCCTTCCCGAGCTCGAGCCGCTCGTGGATGACCTCGCGGTTGACCTCGATCTGGAGGATGCATCCCTTCGGGCGGGGGCCGTTCTTCTGCGGAACGTTTGGCACGTTTCCGAGGAGATCGACCCTCGTCGGGGCCCGATCGAAGGTGAGCCGGATCAGGATGGATCCATGGTCGCCGGCCACCGCCCGCACCACCTCGTTCTTCTTGTTGCGCGCCCAGCCCGCCGGCCCCTCGAAGCCGACCTCGAACCGGCCGGGGACCGAGCGGTTCTTCAGCTCGTAGACGATCGGGGGGAGATCCTCGACCGGCTCGGGCTCGGGAGGGTCCGGAACCAGATCGGGCGGCTTCGGGACCGGATCGGGCGGCTTCGGGACCGGATCGGGATCGGGGTCCGGATCCGGCTCGGGATCGGGGTTCGTTTCCGGAACGGGGGCGGGCTCGGGCTCCGGCTCCGACGTAGCGCTCCGCGCGGTCGGGTCACCCTCGGGCACGTCGGCCGTCCCGAGGGCCGCCCACGCCGCGAGCGCGATCGCCGGGATCACGAGGGCGACGATGCCCGCGATGATCGGACCGGTCGGCGTCGACGACGGCCGCGCGATCGGACGGGCGCCGGTTCGTCGCGGCGCCCGCCTCTTCTTCGGCGGGGGCGACGTCTCGGCCGCCGGCGCGTCGGGGGGGAGCTCGAGGGTCGGCGTGGGCGTCGGCTGGGTCACCGTCGAGCCCTTCGGTGATGGCTGCACGAGCGCCGCCGCGGGGGCGTCGCCGACGATGTCGGCGAGGGCGTCGGCGAGCTCGGCGGCGGTCGGCCGCTCCGCCGGGTCGCGCGACAGACACCGGAGGATGAGCTCCTCGAGCTCCTCGGAGAGGTCCTCGGCGAGCTCGCGCGGCGGCGTCGGGTCCGAGGTGAGGATCTTGGTGAGCGTCGTGAGCGCCGAGCTGCCCCGGTAGGGCGGCACGCCGCAGACGATCCGGTAGAGGATCGAGCCGAGCGCGTAGACGTCGGTCGGCGTCCCGAGGAGCTCGCGGTCGTCCTCCGCCTGCTCGGGCGACATGTACTCGGGTGACCCGACGAGCAGGCCGGCCTGGGTGAGCCGCACCGACTCGTCGAGCTCGAGGGCGAGCCCGAAGTCCATGATCTTGACGACGCCCTCGTCGCTCACCATCAGGTTCGCCGGCTTGAGGTCGCGGTGGATCACGCCGTGGCCGTGGGCGAAGGCGACCGCCTCGGCGGCCTGCCTGACCGCGCCGAGCGCCGCCGACTGCTCGAGCCCGTCCCGGAGCCGCTCGCTGAGGGTGCTGCCCTCGACGAAGTCCATCACGATGAAGGGCCGACCGTCCTGCTCGCCCGCGCCGTGGACGCCGACGATGCCGCGGTGGCGCACCTTCGCGTTCGAGCGCGCCTCCCGGACGAAGCGCTGAACGTCGTTCTCGCTCGCGCCCGCCTTGAGGATGACCTTGATCGCGACGTCCCGGTGGAGGGTCGGATCGAAGGCTCGATAGACGACGCCCATCCCGCCGCGTCCGAGCTCGGAGCGGATCTGGTAACGCCCGAAGCGGCTCTGGGTGATGTTGGAGGGGCCGTCCATGCAGCTCGATGGTAGGAGGATGAGCTGGGGCTCGCCACCGGCCTGCGGGCGACGCGCGCCGCGACCGCGTGACAGCGTCTCGAGGGTGGATCGGTCCTGGGAAGTGGCGGCGCTTCGGCGTCGCTCCACACGCTCGTGGCCCAACCGGACAAGGCACCGGCTTGCGAAGCCGGCGATTGCAGGTTCGATTCCTGCCGAGCGTATTCGCGCGTCCGTAGCCCAACTGGCAGAGGCGGCACGTCGAGAGCGTGTCCAGTGCAGGTTCGAATCCTGCCGGACGTATCCCGATCACGTTCAGCGCTTCTTTCGCGCCGCCTCCCGGGCGGCGATCGCCTCCGCCCGCGACGGGATCCCGTCGTAGAACGCCGCCGCGACGTCCCGGTTCGGCGTCCGGAGCCACTCGCGGAACGCGGGCTCGAGGGGCTCGATGACCTCGCCCGTCTGCACCTCCCACAGCAGCGCAGTCAGCAGCTTCCCGAGGAAGTTGGTGCCGGTCCCGTCGTGGTCGTCGCCCCACTGGCGGTCGTTGAGGGTGTGCTCGATGAAGAACGTGCGCGGCCACTCCCCGTCGGTCGCGGCGTGCTCGCCCCAGAGCTCGGGGTGCTGGGCGAACTTCGCCTCGAGGGCGATCGCCATCACCGAGAGCTTGCTCTCCTCCCACCGGGGGCGACGGGGGTAGCGGGCGTCCTCGCCGAGGAGCGCCGCGCCTGTCTCGGTCCGGAACGGAGCGCCGCCGAGCGACTCCAGCAGCTCGACCTGCTTCTTCTTCAGGCGCATCCGACCCTGCCCGGCCCGGGCCGAGTCGCTCGGGCTGAGCGCCCGGACGAAGCGCTCGTGGTGCTCGTGGAGCGCCTTGGCCGCCTGGAACGCGTTCTCGCTCGATGGGTAGGTGACGACGCCGACCGGCGTGACCGTGAACGGTTCGCCGCAGCACGGGAGCGCCTGAGCGGTGTCGAGCTCGATCTCGGCGGCGAAGAGGTTCGAGAACTGCCGCCCCGGCGCGCCGTCTCGTTGGAAATAGAACGGGCGGCATCGCATGACGATGCCGCCCGTCTGCCAGGGGAGCTGCACCTCGATCGAGGGCGTCCGCTGGAGAGTGTCCATCCGCGGCGCGCTAGCGGAGCTGTTGCCAGTCGAAGTCGACGTGGATCGCCTCGTGGTCGCTCAGCGGGTCGCCGTTCGACGTGACGAACTCGTCGGCGATCCGCCACTGGGTCGGCGTCAGGCGGACGTCGAGCGAGCTGCGGAACATGAGCCGGTCGATCTTCTCGATGCCGACGTTCAGGAAGCGAGCCGAGTCTTGCATGCCCGCGCCGTCGAGCAGCGCGCGCAGGGTCGGCTCGTCCGCCGGGTCGAAGCCGTCCATGTTCGTGTCGCCGGCGACGATGACGGCCTTGCCGGCCGAGTAGGTCGCCATGTACGCGAGGATCTGGACGACCTGATCGTTGCGCGCGTCGATGTCGTCGCGGCTTCCGCCCGCATCACAGTGGAGGTTGTACACGTCCACGAAGATGCCCGGATGGAGCTCGTGGCGCGCCGCCGAGAAGCCCTTCGCGGCGAGGCAGTCGTTCGCGGCTCCCGTGAGGCCATTGCAGGACTGCCACCGCTGCCGCGCGAAGTCGAAGAACGGCGTGTCGCTGAATCGGTTCAGGCCGTCGTTGACGAGCCGCCCGCTCTGCTGGAGCGGCACCGACTGGTGCGGGTGCTGCGCGTCCTGGGCGAGCTCGCCGTGGTACCAGAAGTCCTCCTGGGCGAGGACGAGGTCGTAGGCGTTCAGCTTGTCGCTGATCCGCGGGATGTTGACGATCGGGTTCGAGCCCGAGAGCCCCTGGGGGAGGCCCGCGACGTTGTAACTGAGCGCGCTGAAGCTGCCGCTCGCGAGGCCGGTCGTGCCACCGCCGGTGGTCGTCCCGCCGCCGCCGCCAGTCGTGCCGCCGCCGCCAGTCGTGCCGCCGCCCCCGGTGGTCGTGCCGCCGCCACCCGTGGTGCCGCCGCCGCCCGTCGTGGAGCCGCCGCCGCCGGTGGTGGTGCCGCCCGACCCGCCGGTCGTCGTCCCGCCCGACGTGGTCGATCCGCCCGCGCCCGCGGGGGCGCGACCTCCGCCGTTGCTCCCTCCGCCGCTGCAGCCGGACGCGGCGAGCACCGCGGCGAGCGCCGCGGCAGAAAGGATGAGTCGACCGGGTGCGCGACGACCGTTCGGTCGCGGCGCGCCCGTGCTGGAACGCGTCACCATCTTCGGAACCCCTCTCTCTCTCGTGATCTCCCCTGCAGGGGCGTCACACGAGCCGCCGTTGTTAACAAATCGAGACGGAGAGGGCAACGAAGGAACCGAAGAGACGCGCATCGCCTGGGCGCGGTCGCGGAAGGAGTTACGACGCGACGCGTCAGCGCGGCCGGCGACCGAGGCGGCCCGTCGGCACGGAAACGAGGTCGCCTTCTGGACCTGCAACCAGCCCGGTTCGCCGGCGCGCCTGATCGATCAACGCGTCGCGACTCTCGTCGAGAACCTCGAACGACCAGAGGGCGAGGCGCCCGCTCTCCTCCACCGAGGCGAGTCGACGCCCGTCGGGGCTCCACCGCAGCCCGCTCGCCGTCGACGGGACCCGCCAGCGCTGGAGAACGCGGCCGCTCGGGATCTCCCACAGGGTGACGTCGGGCTCGGTGCCGGCGCTCGCCGCAATGTCGCCGCCGGGGCGGACCGAGAGGTGCTTGATCTCGTCGCCCTCGGGGCCGAGCCGGAGCCGGTCCTGCCCATCGACGCCGAGGACGCGGAGCAGCACCGGCTGGCGTCCCCGCCGACCGTGCTCGTGCCCGCCGACCACGACCGTGCGCACGGCCCGGTCGAGGTCGAGCGCGTGGGCGTGGAGGCGCCCGGTCCGGGCTCCGAGCTCGGTCGGCGCGCCGCCGCTCGTCCGGCCGAGGAACGTCCGCTCGGATGCGCCGTCGAACCAGGCGAGACGCCGCCCGTCCCGACCGACGCCGACGACGCCGCCCGCGCCGAGCTCGACGACCGGCGTCGGATCGACGGTGAGCTCGGGAAGCTCGATCCGCCGCACCACCTTCCAGCCATCCGGCCCGGCCGAGATGCCCTGCACCGCGAGGAGGTCGCCGTCGTCGGTGAACGCCAGGCCGTGGACGACCGTCTCCGATGCGTCGATGCCGTCGCCACCCGGGAGGGTCAGGTCGCGGGCGTCGTCTTCTCCGAGGTGGACGGTGATCCGTCCGCCGTCGCCGCCGACCGCGAGCCGTTCGCCGTCGGATGCCGCGACCGACGCGAGCGGGTAGCCGGCGCGCATCACCTCCCAGCCCCGCACCGCGAAGTCGAACAGCCCGATCTCGCCGCCGGCGGTCACCGCGAACAGGAAGTCCGGATCGCGCCACGCGATCGCGGTCGCGCCGCTCTCGAATGTTTGGGGGGATATCTCCCAGCTCACCCGGGCGACCTCCCACGAGCGGATCGCCCCGTCCGTCGTGCCCGTGAGGATCTCGTGGTCCGGGGCGTACCCGAGCGCCTCGATCGCTCCGGCGCCTCCGACGAAGGTGCCGATCTGAACGCGACGGGCGACGTTCCAGATCCGCACCTTCCCGTGCGCGTCGCCGCTCAGCAGGGTCGGCACGGCGGTCGGAGGGAACGCGAGCGCGGTGATCCGCGCGTCGTGGGCGGCGTCGTTCGGCAGCCCGGGGCCGGTTTGCTCCTGGGCGAGGTCGTGGAGGTGGAGGCTGTAGTCCTCCGCCGCGAGCGCGACGAGTCGTCCGTCCGCCGAGATGGCGATCCGCGTGACCGGTGCGCTCGCCTGGAGCATCGCGGTGACCCGGTTGCCCTCGACGAGCCCCACCCGGCTCTGGTCGGTCAGGGCGATCGCGACCTTGCCGCCGCCGACGCCGACGGCCGCAGCCTCACCGACATGGTCGTGGCGAGCGAGGACGGCTCCGTCGCGCGTCCGGACGATGCGCAGGGTGTCGCTCCCCGCGATGGCTGCCATCGCGCCGTCGGGGGCCAGCGCGGCGGCGTCGATGCGTCCCGCGACCGGAGCGAGCGTCTGGTCGCGCGCGTCGCCCCGAAGGATCGCGATGCCGCCGTGGTCGTCGATCTCGACGAGGCCGCCGTCGCCGAGCCATCGCACCGCGACGATCTCCCCCGCGGTGGGGCCGAGGGCGCGGGCGATCTCGCCGGTCTGGCCGTCGTGGAAGCGGATGAAGCGATCGGCGTAGGTCGAGGCGATGCTCGGGCCTCCGGCGATCGAGAGGACCGGTCCGCTCGCCCCGTAGAGCCCGGCGAGCTCGCCCGCCCCGTCGGGGTCATCGATGTGGACGAACCCGGCGTCGTCGATCACGGCGACCTGACGTCCGCCGGCCCGGAACGCCGCCCGCCACGTCGCCTGATGCCCGACGAAGCGGACCATGTTGCGGACGGCCGGCGGGTCGAGCGCGAGATGGATGCGGACGCCGGCGCCCGAGATGGCGATCGCCCGTCGCCCGTCGTCGCTCGCCGCGATGGCGATGATCGGCGCCGAGAGGGTCGCGCGACCGAGGTCGACCCGTCGAACCTCCTCGCCCGGTCGGACGAGGTGGATCTGGCCGCGATGGGTCCCGACGAGGAGGCGCCCGTCGGGAAGGGGGGCCGCCGCCCGAACGGTGCCGACGCCGGCAAGCTCGACCCGCTGAAGCGGGGCGTCGTCGTCGAGCGCGCCGTGGAGGACGTCGCCGTCGACGACGGCGACCAGCCGGCCGTGGCCGCAGCCGACCCACCCCGCGTCCCGGGCGAGGCCGGGGCGCGAGGCGGCCGGCTCGCCGTCGATCGCGTCCGCCGGCCAGCGTCGGGTCGAGAGATCGGCGCCGACCGCGGTGACGTGATCGCCGACCGCGGCGAGGGCGACGACCCCGACGCCGTGCGCGCCGAGTCGCGCGACCGGCGCGCCGTCGGCCGGGTCCCACGCGCGAACCGTGCCGTCGGGGCCGCTCGCCGAGAGCAGCCGGCGCCCGTCGTCGCTCCACGCGACCGCGGTTGCGGGGCCATCCTCGGGGAGGATCAGGGCGCGGGCGCGCCGTGACTCGCCGTCCCACAGGCGCACGCCCGCCGTGTCGGCCGTCGCGAGGGTGGCGCCGTCCGGGCTCCAGGCGACGTCGACTCGCTCCCCGCCGTGCCGGACCGACGTGGTGAACCGGAGCCACGCCGTCCGCGCCCGCGCCCGGGCGATGATGATGCGCGCGCGGACGTCGTCCGTGATCGCGAGCGCGCCGGCGGCGGTGGCCCAAGCCTCCTGATGGTGGTTCCGCGCGAGGAGGCCGGCCGCCCGCTCGACGAGCATCGCGACCCGCTCCGCATCGGAGCTCGCCGGCCCCGACGCGGCGTCGCCGCCCCGCTCGCGATCGGGCTCGGCCTCGGAGCCGGCGCCCGCCTCGGCGGCGAGCCGGTCGGCCCGCGCCCGCTCGGCGCGGGCGAGCTCCTCGGCCGCGGCGAGCCGGGTGCGGAGCGCCGCGGCGCTCGCGCGGGCGTCGTCGACGGCCCGGGCCGCGAGGGCGATCGCCATGCCGAGGCCGAGACCGGCGAGCACCACCGTCGCCAGGAGCGCGACGGCGCGCGCGCGGTTCCGTCGCGACCATCGGAGCACCCGGGCGGCGCGGCCGACCGGGCGCGCCCGGATCGACCGGCCGGCGAGGAAGCGGCCGAGCTCCTCGGCGACCGCCGCGGCGGACGGGTAGCGATCGTCGGGGTCCTTCTCGAGGCAGCGGAGGGTGATCGTCTCGAGGTCGGCCGGGATCGCATCGACGACGGCGCGCGGCCGGATCGGCGGATCCGAGATCACCTTCTGGAGGACCTCGATCGCGTGCTCACCCTGAAACGGCGGGTGGCCGACCGTCGCGCGGTAGAGGAGCGCGCCGACCGCCCAGATGTCGACGGCCGGGCGCGGCGTCGGGTCGAGGCCGGACGCCTGCTCGGGCGCCATGTAGGAGGGCGTGCCGACGACCACGCCGGTGACGGTGAGGTGGAGCGTCGTGCGGGTGTCGCCGGCGAGGCCGAAGTCGGTCAGGAGCGTCCGGCCGTCCTTGGCATCGATGATGACGTTCTGCGGCTTCACGTCGCGGTGGATCACGCCGTGGTCGTGGGCGTGGTCGAGGGCGCGGGCGAGGTCGCGGGCCATCTCCGCCGCGCGCTCCGGCGGCGGGAGCTCGCGCGCGAGCCGCTCCTCGAGCGACTCGCCCTCGACGAGGTCCATCACGATGTACAGCTGTCCGCCGTGGCTGCCCGCCTCGTGGACGCCGACGATGTTCGGGTGGCGCAGGCGGGCGCAGACGCGCGCCTCGCGGATGAACCGCTCGCGCTCGTCGGGCTCCATCGTCGGGCCCGACCCGTGGATCATCTTGATGGCGACGTCGCGGTCGAGCGCCGCGTCGTGAGCGCGGTAGACGACGCCCATGCCGCCGCGACCGATCTCGCCGCGCACCGCGTAGCGCCCGATCTGCCGCGGGACCCCGGGCGCGGTCGGCGCGGCGAACGACCCGGCCGGCGTGGCCATCCCCGCCGGCAGGTCGCCCGAGGCCGACGCGCGCAGGGTGAGCAGCGGCGCCGAGGTCGGCCGGAGGCTGTGGGGGCCGCCGGACGGCAGGCTGGCGGGCGGCGCGGCGACCGGCTCCCCGCAGCCCGGGCATCGGGCGACCCCGCGCGCGTCGACGGCAGGCTGGGGAAAGGCTCGGCCGCAGCGGGGGCAGGGCCGCATGGCGAGTCATTGTCGGTCCGCGCGGGGCCGTCGGTCAAACCGCGGGAGCGCGAGGCGGGGCGCGCCCTACTTGGTCAGCCAGCGCAGGCCGGTGACGACCTCGCCGCAGAGCGAGCGGGCGTGCGCCTCGGTGAAGCGCGCGCGTGCCGGGTCGCTCGCCTTGAGGTGCACGTCGCAGAAGGCGAGGGTGAGCGCCTTCGTGATGCGCTGGACGTCCGGCCGCGAGCGCGACGGGAGGAGATGCGCCTTCGGGTTGTCGGCGAACGCGAGGTGGTCGGCGTTCTGCAGCCACACGAAGGTCTTGTCGCCTTCGGGCATGAGCTCGAACGCCTCGAGGCGCACCTCGGCGGGCTGCGTGCTGCCGTCCGCGCCGAGCTGGTGGTCCTCGCTCCCGCTCAGGCACAGGAGCGGCCGGTCGATCGTCGCGAAGCTCTCCTTCGAGAAGCGCGAGGTGCCCGTCCCCTGCGGCGACATGGCGACGCCGATCGTGATCCGCGGGTCGGAGAGGTCGCCCGCCAGGCCGGCCGCGCCGGGCGACACCGGCGGGTCGAGGTGGTCGAGGATCGGCTGCGCGCCGCAGGCGACGAGGGTGGTGTAGGCGCCGTAGGAGTGGCCGATCACCGCGACCTTCGAGACGTCGATCCGGCCGGCGAGCGGGCCGCCGTCCGCCGTCCACTCGGTCGCCCGGTCGATCGCGAAGCTCACGTCGCGCGGGCGCTCGAGGACGCTCCGCGGGTCGGCGACGATCTGCAGCAGCGCCTCGTGGACCTTCGCCTTGACGCCGATGGCACGCGATCGCCGCGAGAGCCACCGGACGCGCTCGGTGTTGCTGAAGACGTGCTCGGTGCACACCGCGACGTAGCCGTGGCTCGCCAGATGGCGCGCCTGGTAGAGGAAGGCATCGCGGTTGCCGGCGCCGCCGTGGCTCAGGATCACCAGCGGCCACGGGCCGGCGGCGCGCGGGTAGTGGACCTTCAGCGGGACGCGTCGCCCGCCCCGGTCGGCATCGGTCAGGTCGGGGAAGTCGAGGGTGAGGGTCGCGTGCGGGCCGTCCTCGGCGCCGGTCGGCGCGGGCGCGGGCGCCGGCGTGGTCGGGCCGTCGGCCGGCGGCTCGTCGGCGAACGCGGGGAGGGCGAGGGCGAGGATCGCGGTCGCGGCCAGCGCGGCGGAGCGAATCGAGTCGAGGAAGGTCATGTCCGTGGCTCCTGTCGGGCGGGCTCGACGGGAGATACCGGGCCGGAGGCTCGGCGGTTTCGCGGGGCGTCAGGCGAGCGCGAGAATCCGCGCCGCGGCGGGCGCCACGGCCTCTTCCACCGCCGGCGAGAGCCCGGCGCCGGGCTGCACCGGCGGCTCGATCGTGACCCCGACGATCGTCACCGAGGGCGGGCGCTCGACGCCGGGCGCGAGCGTCCGGGCGAGGGCGAGGAGGTCGGCGACGCCGATCCCGTGGCCGGAGAGCGGGCGGGCGCGGCCCGCGGCCAGCTCGTCGGGGTCGAGGACGATCACCCGTCCGGCCGGGCCGCCGTCGTCGAGCGCGTCGACGACGATGGTCGCCGGTCCTCCGCGCTCGAGGAGCGGGAGCAGCCCGGTCGGGTCGGCGAGCTCGATGACCTCGACGGCGGCGGCCGCGAGCTCGCGGACGCGCCGCGCGACCGCGAGCCCGACGGCGTCGTCGCCGGCGGCGGCGCCGCCGATCCCGATGACGCGCATCGGCCCTACGATCGCGGCATCTCCTGGCTGAAGCGCACGAGCGCCTTCATGTAGTGGGCGCGCTCGTAGGCGGCCGGGTCGTCGGCGGCCCGCGCGCAGAGGCTGCCCTTCATCTGCTCGACGCTCTCGTAGTCCTCCTCGGAGAGCCACTCCTCGAGCTCCATCTGGACCTTGCCGATCCAGCCGGGGCCGCGCTGGAGCAGGGCGCTCGCCATCTGGACGACGTCCGCCCCCGCGAGGAGCAGCTTGATCACGTCGGTCGCCCGGTGGGCTCCGGTCGATGCGGCGAGCGAGCTCGGGATGCGTCCGCGGAGGATCGCGATCCATCGGAGCGTCTGCCGCAGCTCGGACGGGCTGCTCATCTCCATGTTGGCGACCACCTCCATCGTCCCCAGGTCGATGTCGGGATGGATGAACCGGTTGAAGATGACGATGCCCGCCGCGCCCGCCTCGGTCAGGCGGCGGGCCATGTTGGAGACCGAGCTGAAGTAGGGTCCGATCTTGACCGCGACCGGGATCGAGATCGTCTTGCAGACCGACTCGACCAGCTCGATATACCGGTTCTCGACCTCGGCGCCGGTGATGCCGGGCTCGGCCGCGACGTAGTAGATGTTCAGCTCGAGCGCGTCGATCCCGGTGTCCTCGAGGCGGCGCGCGTAGCGGGTCCACCCGCCGGGGGACGCCCCGTTGAGGCTCCCGATCACCGGGATCTTCAGGTGCTGCCGGCACCGCTCGACGTGCTCGAGCCAGCCGGTCGGCCCGGTGTTGTAGTTCTCGAGCTCGGGGAACCAGGTGAGCGCCTCGCCGACGCTCTCGGTGGCGAAGTCGAGCATCCGCATCGCCTCGATCGCCTCGTGCTCGATCTGCTCCTCGAACAGGCTCTTCATCACGACGGCCGCCGCGCCGGCCGCCTCGAGCTGCTGGAGCGTCTCGAGGTCGCCCGAGAGGGGCGAGGCCGCCGCCACGAGCGGGCTGCGCAGCTCGAGGCCGAGGTAGGTCGTCTTCAGGTCGACCGTCATGGTGTCTCCTTCGCTCCGCTCTCATCGGCGAGGATGCGCGAGAGCTGCGGCAGCTCGCCCGCATCCCGTTCGAGGCCGGCGAGCTGCCGGTAGTAGCGCAGGCGCTCGTCGACGTCGCGCTGCCCCTCGCGGAGCAGCTCGGCCGCCCCCTTCGGGTCGGACCGGGCGAGCATCGCGAAGCGACCCTCCTGAGCGGCGAACTCGCGGAGACGCTTGGTCGGCTTGCGTCCGTCGAGGCGGAACGGGTGCTCGCCGGCGCCGCCGCGGCGCGGGTCGTAGCGGTAGAGCGGCCAGTAGCCCGACGCGACGGCGTCGCGCTGGCGGCCCGCCGCCTGGCTCATGTCGATGCCGTGGGCGATGCACGGGCAGTAGGCGATCACGATCGACGGGCCTGGCCAGCTCTCGGCCTCGACGAGCGCCCGGACGCAGTGGCCCTCGTCGGCGCCGAGGGCGACCTGGGCCACGTAGACGTTGCCGTAGGCCATGGCGATCATGCCGAGGTCCTTCTTGGCCGTCGGCTTGCCGGCGCTCGCGAACTTCGCCACGGCGCCGCGCGGCGTCGCCTTGGATGACTGGCCGCCGGTGTTGCTGTAGACCTCGGTGTCGAGGACGAGGACGTTCACGTCGCGCCCGCTCGCGAGGACGTGATCGAGCCCGCCGAAGCCGATGTCGTAGGCCCAGCCGTCCCCGCCGATGATCCACACGCTCTTCGGCGCCAGCTCGTCGGCGAGCCCGTCGAGGGCGCGCGCCCGCGGGTCGTCGATCTGTTCGAGGCGCTTCCGGAGCTCGGAGACGCTCGCCCTCCGCGCCGCGAGGCCCGCCTCGTCGAGGTGGCCCTCGTCGCCGAACGCGCCGGCGAGCTCGCCGCCGATCTCGGAGCGGAGCTCCTCGACGAGGCGCCGGGCGGTCGCCGTCCGGGCGTCGACGGCGAGGCGCATGCCGAGGCCGAACTCGGCGTTGTCCTCGAAGAGCGAGTTGCTCCACGCCGGGCCGCGCCCGTCGCGGCCGGAGCTCCACGGAGTCGTCGGCAGGTTTCCGCCGAAGATCGAGCTGCAGCCGGTCGCGTTCGCGACGAGCATCCGGTCGCCGAAGAGCTGGGTGGCGAGCTTCAGATACGGCGTCTCGCCGCAGCCGGCGCACGCGCCGGAGAACTCGAACAGGGGCTCCAGCATCTGGCTGCCCTTGACCGAGTCCGTCTTGACGAGGGTCCGGTCGAGCTCGGGGATGTCGAGGAAGAACTCGAAGCTGCCGCGCTCGGCCGCGAGGTGCTCCTCCTTCGGAGCCATGTTGATCGCCTTGCGCTCGAGCCAGCTCTTGTCGCGCGCCGGGCAGACGTCGACGCAGACGCCGCACCCGGTACAGTCGTCCGGCGCGACCTGGATCGTCGTCTCGAGCCCGGCGAAGTCCTTCCCGAGCCACTCCCGCGCCTTGAACGCCTCGGGGGCGGCGCGGCGGGCCTGGGGGTCGAACACCTTCATCCGGATGGCTGCGTGCGGACAGATGATCGCGCACTTCGCGCACTGGATGCAGAGCTCCGGCTCCCAGATGGGGATCTCGCGTGCGATGCTGCGCTTCTCCCAGCGCGCGGTCCCGGTCGGGAACGTCCCGTCGACCGGCATCGCGCTGACCGGGAGGAGGTCGCCCTGGCCATCGATGATCGTCGCGGTGACGCGCTTGACGAAGTCGGGCGCGTGCTCGGGGACGACCGGTCGTCGGCCGCGCTCGCTGGTCGCCGTCGCCGGGACGGCGACCTCGTGGAGGCCGTGCAGGGCCGCGTCGACGGCCGCCTCGTTCCGCTCGACGACGATCTCGCCGAGCTTGCCGTAGGTGTCGGCGACCGCCTTCTTGATCGCCGCGATCGCCTGCTCGCGCGGCAGGACGTCCGCGAGGGCGAAGAAGCAGGTCTGCAGCCCGACGTTGATCCGGCCGCCGAGGCCGGCCTCGCGGGCGATCCGGTGGCCGTCGACGATGAAGAAGCGGAGCTTCTTCTCGATGATCGTCTCCTGGACGGGCCGCGGGAGCTGATCCCAGACCTCGTCGGGACCCCAGGGGCTGTTCAGGAGGAACGTGGCGCCGGGGGCCGCGATCGTAAGGACGTCGGTCCGGTCGAGGAAGCCGAACTGGTGGCACGCGACGAAGCTCGCCTGCTCGATCTTGTAGGTGCTCTGGATCGGGCGCGGGCCGAAGCGAAGGTGACTGACCGTCGTCGATCCCGCCTTCTTGCTGTCGTAGACGAAGTAGCCCTGGGCGTGGCGGTCGGTCCGCGTCCCGATGATCTTGACGGTGTTCTTGTTCGCGCCGACCGTCCCGTCGCTGCCGAGCCCGTAGAAGACGGCCCGCACGACGTCGTCCGGCTCGGCGAAGACCGACCGGTCGATCTCGATGCTGCTTCCCGAGACGTCGTCGACGATGCCGACCGTGAACGAGCGCCGCGGGCGGTCGCGGTCGAGCTCGGCGAGGCAGGCGACCGCCATCGCCGGGGTGAACTCCTTGCTCGAGAGGCCGTAGCGACCGCCGATCACCCGCGGCGACGCGGCGAGCGTCCCCTCGTCGACCGCCTGGTGGAGGGCCGCCACGACGTCCTGGTAGAGCGGCTCGCCGACGGCGCCCGGCTCCTTGGTCCGGTCGAGGACGGTCACGCCGCGGACCGCGGCGGGCAGCGCGGCGAGGAACGCGTCGACGTCGAAGGGCCGGTAGAGGCGCACGCGGACGAGGCCCACCTTCTCGCCTCGATCGACCAGCGCCGCGACCGCCTCGCTGGCCGCTCCCGTGCCCGAGCCCATGAGCACGAGGACGCGCTCGGCCTCCGGGTGACCCTCGTAGTCGAAGAGGCCGTAGCGCCGGCCCGTCCGCTCGGCGAAGGCCGCCATCGCGTCGGCGACGATCGCGGGGCACGCGGCGTAGAACGGGCTGACCGCCTCGCGGGCCTGGAAGAACACGTCGGGGTTCTGCGCGGTCCCGCGAAGGACGGGGCGGTCGGGCGAGAGTCCGCGCTCGCGATGGGCGGCGATCGTCGCCGGATCGATGAGCGCCCGCACGTCCTCGGCGTCCAGCGGGGTGATCCGGCCGATCTCGTGGGAGGTGCGGAAGCCGTCGAAGAAGTGGATGAACGGGACGCGCGCCCGGAGCGTCGCGGCGTGCGCGATCAAGGCGAGGTCCTGGCACTCCTCGGGGCTCGCGCTGCAGAGCTGCGCGAAGCCCGAGGACCGGACGGCCATCACGTCGCTGTGATCGCCGAAGATCGAGAGGGCGTGGGTCGCGACGCTCCGCGCCGCGACGTGGAAGACCGCCGGCGTCAGCTCGCCCGCGATCTTGAACATGTTCGGCATCATCAGGAGCAGCCCCTGACTGGCCGTGAACGTGGTCGTCAACGAGCCGCCCTGGAGCGCGCCGTGGACCGAGCCGGCCGCGCCGCCCTCGCTCTGCATCTCGACGACCGAGGGGACGTCACCCCATGCGTTCGGACGGGCTCGCGCCGCCCACGCATCGCAGTGCTCGCCCATGGGCGATGCCGGCGTGATCGGGTAGATCGCGACGACCTCGCTCGCGAGGTAGGCGATCCGCGCGGCCGCCTCGTTGCCGTCGACGGTGATCGGCTGGTTCACCGGGAGCTCCTGTTCGAGACGCGGGCGGCCCGCGTCGGGGTCGTCAGGGGTTCACGCCCGCGGCGGCGAGGCGGTCGCTCGTCTGGGCATCGCCGACGCCCGTGCGGATGGTCAGGACCGGACACGAGGCCGCCGCGACGACCCGCTCGGCCGTGCTGCCGAGGATCAGGTCCTTGATGCCCGCGCGTCCCTGGCTGCCCATCACGATCATCCCGGCGCCGAGGCCGTCGGCGAGCGCGACGATCTCCCGGTGGGGACGCCCGCGGACGACGTGCTCGCTCGTCCGGAGCTCGCCGGGGCGGCCGACCTCGCGGAGCTCATTGGCGAGGACGCCCTTCGCCTCGGTGCGGACCTGCTCGAAGAACCGGTCGAACGCCGCGCTCTCGCCGCCACGGTCGATGACGATGCCGGACAGGCCCTCGGGCGCGACGACGTGGACGAGATGGAGCTCGGAGGAGAGCTCCTTCGCGAGCTCGAGGGCGACGCTCGCGCCCTCCCGGGCGCACGCGCTGAAGTCGGTGGGGCAGACGATCGAGCCCGACTCGAACGTGTCCGGGCCCTCGCCGCGGACGGTGAGGACGGGCCGGAGAGACCGTCTCAGCACGTCGGCCGCGACGCTGCCGAGGAGCATCTTCGTCAGCCCGCGGCGGCCGTGCGTCCCGATCACGATCAGGTCGGCCGATCCGACCTCCGCCTCGCGCAGGATCGTGTCGGCGGCGCCGCCGAGGTGGACCTCCGGGCTCAGCGGCGTGCCCGCCGGGACGTCGCACCCGGCCAGGAACGCGTCGACCTCGTCGCGCGCGATCTTCTCGGCGCGGACGAGGTCGAGCACGCTCGTGCCGTCGAACGCCGGCGAGAGGTTGAGCGGCTCGACGACGTGGAGCAGCCGGATGCGTCCAGACGATCGCGCGCAGAGCGATGCGGCGAGGGCGACGGCTCGCCGGCTCACGTCGCTGAAGTCGATGGGGACCAGAATCTCGCGGAATCTCAGCATGATGTCCCTCTCCTTCCTCCGGGGTGGCGCGCGCGTCACAACGCACGCGGCGCGCCAAGGGATGGTCGTGGCGGCGCGTCGTGTTCCGCCGGTCTTGGGGTCGGAGCGGCGCGAGGTTCTTCGCGGATGGCGAGATATTGCCCGGTCCGTCCGCCTCCTGGGTGGGGCGACCGCGACCGATCACGCGGGGCGCTCTCCGTCGGCGAGGCCGAGGCGATCGAGCGCCGCGACGGCGCGCGCGACCGCCTCGCCGGGAGAGCGGTCGTTCCGGACCTCGACGACGGGGGCGTCGGGGCGATCGACGGGGCTCTTCCACCGGCGCGCCAGCTCTCGCCGGATCTCGACGTCGGCGTCCGACGCGTCGCCTCGACGGGCAGCGATCCGCGTGCAGGCGACCTCGTCAGGCGCGGTGCAGACGACAAGCACGCCCGGGACGCCGAGGGCCGAGGCCGCGTCGAGGAATCGCCGCCGACGGGTCGGGTCGACGAAGCTGGCGTCGACGATGGCGCGGC
This sequence comes from Planctomycetota bacterium, assembly GCA_029260755.1. GTDB lineage: Bacteria > Planctomycetota > J058 > J058 > JAJDCQ01 > JAJDCQ01. Next base: position 48,489 of record JAJDCQ010000035.1, read on the forward strand.
CGCCCTCCAGGACGATCGCCTCGGCTCGTCGCAGGCACTCGGCGTAGGTTCGCTGGGTGTGGGCCGGTGCGTACAGCCCCTCGTCGACGCCGGCTCGCCCGCTCGTCTCGGGGGAGATCCCGGCGAGCTCCTTCCGGACGACGTCCGCCCGGATCAGGTCGAGCCCGGCGCGCTCGACGAGGCCGCGCGCCAGCGTCGTCTTGCCCGCGCCGGGGAGGCCGCCGATCAGCACGATGCAGGGGCGTCGCCCGGGGCTCTCGAGCGCCTCGAGGGCGAGGAGCCAGTGAGCCCGGGCGCGGCGCCGCGCGGCGTCCCGTTCGTCGGCGGGGATCTCGGGCTCGGCGAGAGCGAAGCCCTCGACCTTGGCGCGGACGACCGCCCGGTAGGAGACGTAGAAGGGGAGGAGGGCGCGGGCCTCGGCGTCGCCGCTCGCCTCGATCCACGCGTCGGCGAACGCGTTCGCCAGGTCGCGCCGGCCGTGGAACAGGAGGTCCATCACGACGAAGGCGACGTCGGCGACCGGGTCCGCGAACCGGAAGCGCTCGTTGAACTCGATCCCATCGATCGCGATCAGGTCGCGCGGCGGCTCGCGGTCGGGGAACGCGTAGACGTGGTCGAGGTGGAGGTCGCCGTGCGTCTCGCACGGCACGTCGCGTTCGGCGCGCCGCTGGATCCGCTGCCGGTGGGTCTCCAGGGCGGCCTCGGTCAGGGCGGCGACGCGGTCGAAGACGGCCTCGGAGACGGTCTCGCCGACGTGCCCCTTGCTCTGGGCGAAGTTCTCGGCGGCGTTTCGCTCGACGACGCCCCAGGTGCCGAAGTGCGCGATGCGGGGGCCGCGGGCCGCGTCGCGGTGGAACGCGGCCAGCCGGGTCGCGAATCGACGGAGCGGGCCGGCGTCGAGCTCGCCGCGCTCGAGTCGGGCGAGCAGGGTCGCCGCGTCGGGCAGGCGCCGCATGTGGACGGCCCACTCGAGGACCGGGCCGTCGGCATCGACGCGCAGGCGTCCGTCGGGGCCGCGTCCGATCGGGCGGACGTCCTCGTAGACCCCGGGGGCGAGGCGGCGGTTGATCCGGATCTCCTCGTCGCAGAAGTGGCGGCGCCGTTCGAGGGTGGCGAAGTCGAGGAAGCCGAGGTCGACCGGCTTCTTCACCTTGTAGACGTCGTCTCCGACCAGGAAGACGACCGAGATGTGGGTCTGACGCACCTCCACGCTCGCCCCCGGGTCGAGGCCGTAGGCCTCGCCGCGCGAGAGGTCTTCGATGATCTCATCGATCGCCAGCGTGTCGTGGTCCATCGTCTCCGGGCTCACCGTCGTTCCCTCCGTCGGCGCGGACCCGCTCGAGCGTCAGGAAGTGCGTCGAGCACGAGATGCACGGGTCGTAGTTGCGCACCGCCTGCTCGGCCCTCCGGGTCGCGGCGTCGTGGTCGAGGTCGAGGAGGCCGGGGGCGAGCTCGACCAGGTCCTCCTCGATCGAGCGCTGGTTCTGGGAGGTCGGCGGGACGATCGTCGCGGCCGCGATGGATCCGTCGTCGGCGACGTCGTAGCGGTGGTAGAGGATCCCGCGGGGCGCCTCGGTGATGGAGCAGCCGCGCCCTGCGGTCCGCGGGAGCTCGACGAATGGAAGCTCGGGGGGCTCGTAGGCGTCGATGATGCGGAGCGCCTCGCCGAAGGCGTAGAGCAGCTCGACGGCGCGCGCGGTGATGCTCCGGAACGGATTCCGGCACGGCGGTGTCAGGCCCGCCTCGCGAGCGGCGTCGCGGACCGCCTCGGGGAGGCGGTCGAAGCTCAGGTTGATCCGGGCGAGCGGTCCGACCTGGTAGGTGCCGCGGTCGCGCAGGCGGGCGTGGAGCGCGGTCGAGCGCTCGACCTGCTCCTCGACGACGTGCTCCTCGAACTCGTGCGCGTCGATGGCGAGCCCGGCCGACGAGACGAGCCGCCCCTCGTTCATCGCGTACTCGTCGGGGTGGCTGAGGGCGACGAGCTCGACGTCGCGCTCGAGGTCGGGGAAGACGAGGCCGCCGGTCCAGCGCACCGTCTCGCGTGCGAACGCCTCGGCCCAGACCAGCTCCTCGCGCATCTCCGTGAGCTCGGCCCGGCTCGGCGCCCGGTGGAACCCGCCGACCCGGACGTTGATCGGGTGGATCTCGCGCCCGCCGAGGCGCGCGACGATCGCGTTGCCGGCCTTCTTCATCCGGAGCGCCTTGCGGACGAGCTCGCCGTGGTCGGCCGCCATCCCGACGACGTCCTCGTAGCCGAGGAAGTCGGGCGCGTGGAGCATGAAGACGTGGAGGGCGTGGCTCTCGATCCACTCGCCGCAGTAGAGGAGCCGCCGGAGCTCCCGGAGCGGACCGTCGATCGTCACGCCGGCCGCCGCCTCGATCGCGTGGCAGGCGCTCATCTGATAGGCGACCGGGCAGATCCCGCAGATCCTCGCCGTGATGTCGGGCGCCTCGCCGCGGTCGCGCCCCCGCAGGATCGCCTCGAACAGGCGCGGCGGCTCGAAGATCCGGAGCTCCACCTCGGCCGGCTTGCCGCCTCCCGGGTATCGGATCCGCAGCGCCCCCTCGCCCTCGACGCGGGCGAGCTCGCCGACCTCGATCGTCCGCGCCTTACGCTTCGCCATGACGGTCCCCCTCGGCGGCGAACGGCGCGGCGGCGGCGTTGAAGGTGCGGAACGCGCGGGCGACCTCGCCGCTCGGGGTGCCCGCCGCGCGGAACGCGTCGCCCAGCGCCGCGGCGTTGACCGAGTCGGCTGGCCCGAAGCAGCCGTAGCATCCGCGGTCGTAGGTCGGACAGAGGGCGCCGCACCCGGCGTGGGTGACCGGCCCCAGGCACGGCGTGCCGTGCGCGACCATCACACAGACGGTCCCGCGACGCTTGCACTCGATGCAGACGCTGCTCGATGCGATCGCCGGGCGCCGGTCGTGGAGGAACGCGATGATCACGTCGAGGAGCTCCCGCTTGTCGACGGGGCAGCCGCGCAGCTCGTAGTCGACGCGGACGTGGTCGGCGATCGGCGTCGAGGTCGCGAGGGTGCGGAGGAAGTCGGGCCGCGGGTAGACGGCCGCGACGAGCGCGTCGGCGTCGGCGAAGTTGCGCAGCGCCTGGATGCCGCCTGATGTCGCGCAGGCGCCGATCGTCACGAGGCGCCTGGACACTCCGCGGATCTCGCGGATTCGCTCGGCATCGTGGGGCGTGGTGACCGACCCCTCGACGAGGGTCAGGTCGTAGGGGCCCCGGACCGAGCGGCGCGAGGCCTCCGGGAAGTGCGCGATCTCGATCGCGTCGGCGACGGCGAGCAGCTCGTCCTCGCAGTCGAGGAGCGAGAGCTGGCAGCCGTCGCAGGAGGCGAGCTTGAAGACGGCGAGCTTGGGGCGCCGCGTCCTTCGTGAGCTGGCGGGCATCAGACCTCCCGGACCCCGAGGAGTCGGCCGACGTGATCGAGGCGGTAGACCGGGCCGCGGCGGCAGACGAGCTCCGGTCCCATCTGGCAGTGACCGCAGAGGCCGACGCCGCAGTGCATGTTGCGCTCGAGGGAGACCCAGATCTCGCGGCGGGGGATGCCGCGCGCCTCGAGCTCGGCCGCCGTGAACCGCATCATCACCTCGGGCCCGCAGAGGATCGCGAGGCAGGCGTCCGGGTCGAGGTCGACGTCCGTGAGGAGCGTCGTGACGACGCCGACGTGGCCGCGCCAGGATGCGTCGGCGTGGTCGACCGTCACGCCGACCTGAAGGTCGAACCGACCGCGCCAGCGGGCGAGGTCGGCCTCGAAGAGGATGTCGTCCGGCGTGCGGGCGCCGTAGAGGACGGTCACGCGCCCGTAGAGCTCCCGCTCGGCGATGATCCGCTGGATCACGGGCCGGAGCGGGGCGAGCCCGATCCCGCCGGCGACGAGGACGACGTCGCGCCCGCGCGCCTCCTCGACCGGCCAGGCCGTCCCGAACGGCCCGCGGACGCCGACGGTGCCGCCGCGGCGAAGTCGGCAGAGCGCCCGGGTGGTCGCGCCGACCGCCCGGATCGTGTGCTCGACGCCGCCGCCGCGGGCCGGCCGTCCGCTCACCGAGATCGGCACCTCGCCGGCGCCGAACGCGTAGAGCATGTGGAACTGTCCGGGCTCGAAGGCGTCGGAGCGGTCGCCGTGGTCGAGCCGGATCGTGACGACGTCCGCCGTCTCCCGGCGCACCGCGCGGACCGTCGCGATCGCCGGCCGCATCGAGTCGACCGCCGTCACGGGGCGTCTCCGCCCGCGGGGCTCGCCGCGAAGACGTCGAGCATCTGCATCCGCGTGCTCTGGAGACGGCTCTGCACGACGGGGAGGAAGCGCCGGTAGAGCTGGTAGCCGAGCTCGTGGTCGTCCTCGCACTTTCCGCGGAGGCACTTTCCGTCGAGGGCGAACGCGGCCGTCGCCTCGACCGTCCGGGCGTCGTACTGCCAGCGGTAGGGCGGCACCAGCCACGACCAGCCGAGGACGTCCGGCGGGTCGAGCGTCTGGAGGGTCACCGGACCGCGCCCGGGGACGTGGACCTCGAGGGCGACCCGGCCGCTCCGGAGGAGGTAGAAGTCGTCGGCGGCCCCCCCGGACTCGAAGATCCGTTCACTCGCGGCGAACCGGATGTTCCGGGCGCAGCCGGCCAGCAGCTCGACGTGACGGGCCTCGAGCCCCGCGAGGAAGGGGTGCTCGGCCAGCGCGGTCTCGATCGGTCGGTGCCGGGGCATCGTCGGTCGCTCCTCAGACCCGGAATCCCGCGGTCCTGGTGCGGGGCGGCGGGCTCCCGTCGCTTCGGAGGCCGACCACCTCGGCGGTGATGTCGATCGCGACGGGGCACCAGGTGATGCAACGTCCGCAGCCGACGCAGCCCGACTCGTCGAACTGGTCGTGCCACGAGGCGAGCTTGTGGGTGATCCAGTGGCGGTAGCGGGCGCCGACGGACGGTCGGACGCTCCCGCCGTGGATGTAGGAGAAGTCCATCGTGAAGCAGCTGTCCCAGCTCCGCTCGCGCCACGCTGTCGCGCCGGTGATGTCGGTCAGGTCGGAGACGCTGGTGCAGAAGCACGTCGGGCAGACCATCGTGCAGTTCGCGCAGCCGAGGCAGCGGGCGGCGATCTCGTCCCACCGGGGATGCTCGCGGCAGCCGTAGAGGAGCTCGCGGAGCCCGTCGGTCTCGAGCTCCCGCCCCATCCGGGACGCGGCGCCGGTCACGACCGCGGCGGCGCGCGCGATCTCGTCGCCGGTCGCCGCGCGATGCGGGACCGCCTCGAGGACGGCCGCGCCACGTTCGGTCGCGACCTCGATGACGAAGGTGTGCTCGCCGTCGCCGTGCAGCTCGGTCAGGGCGAGGTCGAACCCGGACCGGGCCGACGGTCCCGTGTCGGCCGAGACGCAGAAGCAGGTCCCGCCGGGCTCGCCACAGTGGGCGGCCACGATGAAGGCCTCGTCGCGGCGCGCTCGGTAGTGAGCGTCGGTGTGCTCGCTCCCGAGGAGGACTCGATCCTGAACCGCGATCGCCGCGATCTCGCACGGACGAGCGCCGATCAGGGCGATCGGCCCGGGCGCCGGCGCGGGCGGATCGAGGGCGAAGCCGCCCTCGTCGTCGCGGCGCGCCGTGAAGAGCTGGAGCGAGGGCGGGAGGAAGAGGCGCTTGGGCGAGTCGGGCCCGACCGCCCAGCCGAAGAGGGCGCCGTCGCCGCGGCGCACGAGCTGGCACCGCCCGGCGTCCTGCTCGAGGGTCCAGCCCGCGGGCAGATCGGCCACGCCGCGAAGCGGGCCCCAGACGATCGACCCGTCGCGCACGATCGGGCCGTGCGGCGCGAAGCCGCGCTCCGAGAGCGCGGCGATCAGTCGGTCGAGCCCATCGACGTCGAGGGCGCGAGCGTCTCCTGCTGGATCGGACATGGGTCGACCGGAAGCACGCACGGTGCCGAACGAGAACGGCCGGCCTGGCGCGGCGAATCCGCTCGCGGCGCCCGGCGGGCCGGGGAGAATTCACGGGTGACCGTGAGATTTCCCCCGGCGCTCGCGGGCTCGTGGGGGCGACTGGCCGCCTCCTCGCGGACGGAGTGGACCCGGGGGCTGGTCGCCGAATTGCGATGCCCGGCGACTCGCTCGGTGAGCGACTCGGAGGCGACGCGTATCCATGACGATCCTCGAGGCCGGCGAACGGGGCCGCCTTTCCGCGCTCGATGAGCCGCCCGCCGGGGCGCGCCGGTTCGTCATCACCGGACGGGTGCAGGGCGTCGGCTTCCGTCCGTTCGTCCACGCGGTCGCGCGGCGCCTCGGTCTGGGCGGCCACGTCCGGAACCGTGGCGCGGCGGTGGAGATCGTCGCCGCCGGCGATCCGGACGCGCTCGACGCCTTCACCGAGGCGCTCCACCGCGATGCGCCGCCCCTCGCCCGGGTTCGCTCGATCGAGTCGCGCGAGCTGGCGCCGTCCGAGACGCCGGCGCCGGGCCCCCTCCGGATCCTCGAGAGCGCCGGGCGCTCGGGCGGGCGGGAGGTGGCGCTGTTCGCCCCCGACGTCGCCGTGTGCTCGCCCTGCCTCGCCGAGGTCGACGATCCGGCCGATCGCCGGGCCGGTCACCCGTTCGCGAGCTGCACCGACTGCGGGCCGCGCTACACGATCGCGACCGCGGCGCCGTTCGACCGCGAGCGCACGACGATGGCGCCGCTGCCGCGCTGCGCCCGGTGCGACGCGGAGTACGGCGACCCCTCCGACCGTCGCCATCACGCGCAGACGGTCGCCTGCCCCGACTGCGGCCCCCGGCTCGCGCTCGTCACGGGCGACGGGGAGCGTCAGGTCGGCGACCCGATCGAGCTCGCCGCGCGCCGCCTCGCTCGCGGAGGGATCGTCGCGGTGAAGGGCATCGGCGGCTACCACCTCGCCGTCGACGCGACCGACGAGGACGCGGTCGCGACCCTGCGGCGGCGCAAGGCGCGGGACGCGAGGCCGTTCGCCGTCCTCGTCGCCGACCTCGCCGCGGCCCGCGCGCTCGGACGGGTCGGCTCGCTCGAGGAGCGCCTGCTCGCCTCCGCGGTCGCGCCGATCGTCCTCCTCGATCGGGCAGCCGGATCGAGCGCCCTCGCCCCGTCGGTCGCGCCCGGCGTCCCCGGGGTCGGGGTGATGCTGCCGTCGACGCCGCTCCACCATCTGCTCGCGCGCCGGGTCGGGCGTCCGCTCGTGCTCACGAGCGGCAACCTCGCCGGCGAGCCGATCGTGCTCGACGATGCCGACGCGCGGGAGCGCCTCGGGGCGATCGCCGACGCCCTCCTCGTCCACGACCGCGCCATCCGGGTCCGGTGCGACGACTCGGTCGTCCGGCCGATCGCGGGGGGGCCGTGCTGGATCCGTCGGAGCCGGGGTCGCGTGCCGGCGCCGATCACGCTGCCGCGACCTCTCGCCGCGCCGACCCTCGCCGCGGGGGGACATCAGAAGGCGGTCATCGCCCTCGGCGCGGGCGACCAGGCGACGCCCGGGCCCCACGTCGGCGACCTCGACTCGCTCCGCGCGGTCGCCGCCCTCGACGAGGCGCTCGCCCACGCGCTCGCCCTCGGCGGGCCGGAGCCATCCCGCGTCGTCCACGACGCGCATCCCGGCTACGCCTCGACCGCGTGGGCGCGCGCGCTGGCGACCGCGCGTGGTCTCGAGACGATCGCCGTCCAGCATCACCACGCCCACGTCGCCGCGGCGATGGCGGAGCACGGGCTGGTCGGGCCGGTGATCGGGGTGGCCCTCGACGGCGCCGGCTGGGGGCCCGACGGGACGGTCTGGGGCGGGGAGATCCTCGTCGCCGACCTCGCGCGGTTCCGGCGCGCGGCCCATCTGCGGACGGTGCCGCAGCCCGGCGGCGACCGGGCGGCGCGCGAGCCGTGGCGGATGGCAGTCGTCCACCTCGACGCCGCCGGGATCGACGTCGCCGCGCGGGCGCTCGGTCGCCGCGCGGCGCCGCGCGCGCTCGCCGCGGTCCGCCGGATGGCCGCGCGCGGCGTGAACGCGCCGCTCACATCGAGCGCCGGCCGACTCTTCGACGCGGTCGCGGCGATCGTCGTCGACGACGGGAGCCTCGACCGGATCGCGTTCGAGGGGCAGGCGGCGGTGCGTCTCGAGGCGCTCGCCCTGACCGACGACGCGGCGGAGCCGTTCCCGTTCGCGATCGACGCTCCGGACGGCGACGTGCCGCTGCGCCTCGACCCGCGGCCCCTCGTCGCCGCCGCCGCCCGGGCGGTCGATGCGGGCGCGCCGCGCGCGCGGATCGCGCGCCGGTTCCACCTCGGCCTGGCCGCGATGCTGGCCGCCGCCGTGGGGCGGATCCGGGCGGCGGACGGGCCCGCCGACGTCGTCCTCACCGGCGGGTGCTTCCAGAACGCGCTCCTGACCGAGGAGACCGCCCGGCGGCTGCGCGCCGCGGGGCTCACGGTTCACCTCCATCGCGAGCTGCCGCCGAACGACGGCGGCCTCTGCGTCGGGCAGCTCGCCGTGGTCGCCGGCCGCGACGCGGCCGCGCGGGCGAGGAGCTGACGCCCATGTGCCTCGGGATCCCGGGTCAGGTCGTGGAGCTCGACGCGGGCGGCGAGCTCCTCATGGGCAAGGTCGCGTTCGGCGGCGTCCGGCGGCGGGTCTGCCTCGCCCACGTCGCGGACGCGCGGCCGGGCGACTGGGTGCTCGTCCACGTCGGGTTCGCGATCGGCCGGATCGACGAGGCCGAGGCGGCCCGCGTGTTCGAGCTGCTCGAGGCGATGGGCGAGGCGCGCGTTCCCGACGGCCCAGTCGACGCCCCCCTCGACGCAGGGTCCCGACCATGAGGTACCTCGACGAGTACCGAGACCCCGTCGCCGCCCGGCGGCTCGCCGACGCGATCGCCGTCGCGGCGACCCGGCCGTGGACGATCATGGAGGTCTGCGGCGGGCAGACGCATGCGATCGTGCGTCACGGGATCGATGAGCTCCTGCCCGACGCGGTCGAGCTCGTTCACGGGCCGGGGTGTCCGGTCTGCGTCACGTCGCTCGAGACGATCGATCGGGCCCACGCGATCGCGTCGCGGCCGGGGGTGATCCTCTGCTCGTTCGGCGACATGCTCCGGGTGCCGGGCAGCCGCGGCGACCTCCTCGCCGCCCGGGCGGCGGGCGCCGACGTCCGGGTCGTCTACGGACCGCTCGACGCCGTGGAGATCGCCGCGAAGAACCCCGACGCGCAGGTCGTCTTCTTCGCCGTCGGCTTCGAGACGACCGCTCCGGCGAACGCCACCGCGATCTGGCTCGCCAGGCGCCGCGGGCTGAGCAACTTCAGCGCCCTCGTCAGCCACGTCCTCGTGCCGCCGGCGATCCGGGCCATCCTGGGCGACCCGCGCAACCGGGTGCAGGCGTTCCTCGGCCCCGGGCACGTCTGCGCGATCGTCGGCGTGACCCAGTACGAGCTGATCGCCGCCGAGCACCGGGTCCCGATCGTGATCGCGGGGTTCGAGCCGCTCGATCTCCTCGACGGCATCCTCCTCGCGGTCCGTCAGCTCGAGGCGGGCCGGGCGGAGGTCGAGAACGCCTACGCCCGCGTCGTCGCGCGCGAGGGGAACCGGCGCGCCGTCGCGATCCTCGACGAGGTCTTCGAGGTCGCCGACCGGACGTGGCGCGGGGTCGGCCCGATCCCGGCCAGCGGCTACCGGCTCCGCCCCGAGTTTCACGAGCACGACGCCGAGCGGCTCTTCGAGGTCGAGACGATCACGACGGCCGAGAGCTCCCTGTGTCGGGCGGGGGAGATCCTCCAGGGCCGGCTCCGGCCGACCGATTGCCCCGCCTTCGGGCGCGAGTGCACACCCCGGACGCCGCTCGGCGCCACGATGGTCAGCGCCGAGGGCGCCTGCGCCGCCTACTGGGCCTGCGGCCGGCGGTCCGAGCCGGCCCACGACGCCGAGGAGGTGAGGGCGTGAGCGGGACCGAGGCGCGCGTCGAGCCGGCGGCGGCCTGTCCGGTGCCGGCCCGCGGCTACGACCGGATCGTGCTCGGCCACGGGGCGGGCGGAGGCCTCTCGGCCGATCTTCTCCGGGATGTCTTCCTGCCCGCGTTCGGCAACCCGACCCTGCGCGCGCTCGAGGATCAGGCGAGTCTGGCGATCGACGGGGCGCGGATCGCGGTGACGACCGACGCGTTCGTGGTGAAGCCGCTCTTCTTCCCCGGGGGCGACATCGGGCGCCTCGCCGTGAACGGGACGGTCAACGACCTGGCCGTCGGCGGGGCCGAGCCGCTCGTCATCACGGCGGCGTTCGTCCTGGAGGAGGGCCTGCCCGTCGCCGACCTCGTGCGGATCGCCGGGTCGATGGGGGCGGCCTGCGCCGAGGCGGGCGTCGACCTCGTCGCCGGCGACACCAAGGTCGTCGACCGGGGCCGCGGCGACGGCGTCTACGTGACGACGACCGGCGTCGGCCGGGTCCCGGTCGGGCGACGTCTCTCGATCGCCGGAGCCTGCCCGGGCGACCGCGTCCTCGTCTCGGGGACGCTCGGCGACCACGGGATCGCGATCCTGAGCGTCCGCGAGGGGATCGACTTCGAGACGCCGCTCCGGAGCGACACGGCGCCGCTCCACCGTCTGACCGCGGCCGTCCTCGCGGCGGGCGGCGACGCGGTCCACGCGATGCGCGACCCGACTCGCGGCGGAGCGGCGAGCACCCTCCACGAGCTGGCGGAGGCGTCGGGCGTCGGCGTCGTCGTCGACGAGACGGCCGTTCCCCTCCGGAGTGAGGTCCGCGGCGCGTGCGAGCTCCTCGGCCTCGACCCGCTCCACGTCGCCAACGAGGGCAAGGTCATCGCCGTCGTCGACCGGGCCGCCACCGACGCGGTCCTCGCCGCGATGCGGGCCGACCCGCTCGGTCGCGACGCGGCGGTCATCGGCGAGGTCGTCGCGGATCACCCGGCGGTCGTCACCGTCCGCTCGGCGCTCGGCGGGGAGCGGCTCCTGCCGACGATCCCCGGCGAGCAGCTCCCGAGGATCTGCTGATGCACGAGCTCGGCCTCGCCCGTGAGATCGTCCGGATCGTCACCCGCGCCGCCGCCGGCGCCCGGGTGGTCCGCGTCGTCGTCCGGGTCGGCGCGTGGAGCTGCGTCGAGCCGACCGCCCTCGGGCTCTGCTTCGACCTTGCGGCGGCGGGCACGCCCGCGGCCGAGGCGAGCCTCGAGGTGAAGCGGACCGAGGCGCCCTCGCGCCTCGATGAGCTCGTCGTCGAGGAGATGGAGGTCGTCTGACATGTGCGGCACCTGCGGATGCGGCGAAGCGGAGCCCTCGGGGGCGCCGGAGCCCGAGGCCCCCGGGCGGACGGTGCGGCTCGAGGAGGCGATCCTCGGGCGGAACGACGCCCTCGCCGCGGAGAACCGGCGGCGTCTCGCCGAGGCCGGCGTCGCCAGCGTCGACCTCCTCGGCTCGCCCGGGGCGGGCAAGACGACGCTCCTCTGCCGGCTCATCCCCGAGCTCGCTGCGGCCGGCCCGATCCTCGTCGTCGAGGGCGATCAGGCGACCGATGGCGACGCCCGTCGCGTCCGGAAGGCGGGGGCGCGGGCGATTCAGGTGAACACCGGATCGGGCTGTCACCTCGACGCGGCGATGGTCGCCGGGGCGCTCGACCGCCTCGACCCCCCGCCCGGGTCGCTCGTGGTCATCGAGAACGTCGGCAACCTGATCTGCCCGGCCATGTTCGACCTCGGCGCCGCGGCGCGCGTCGTGGTGGCCTCGACGCCCGAGGGGGAGGAGAAGCCGCTCAAGTACCCCCACGCGTTCCGGTCGGCCGACCTGGTGCTCCTCGCCAAGGTCGACCTGCTCCCCCACCTCCGCTTCGACGTCGCCCGGTTCGAGGAGAACGTGCGGGCCGTCGGCTCCGCGGAGGTCATCCGGGTCTCGGCGCTCGACGGGACCGGCGTGACCGAGGTGGCTCGATGGCTGCTCACCGTCGGGGGGGAGCGAGTCGATGCCCGCGCGTGATGCGGCGTCGGCCGACTGCGCCGGGTGCGGCGGCTGCCCTCCCGTCGACGGAGGCGGCCCCGCCGGCGCCCGGCTGGTCGCTTCGACGGTCCTCGGTCTGGTCCTGCCGACCGGGCTCCTCGTCGTCGCGATCGCCGCGATCGACCGGGCCGCCTGGCTCGTGGCGGTCGCGGCCGGCGCCGTCGCCCTCGGCCTCGGGCGGGGTATCGGCCGGGGTGGCCGACGCTCTGCGGAGGCGCCGACGTGATCGCCGCGCTCGCCGCTCTCCTCGGTCTCGGCGGCCGCCCCGCCACCCGGCGGGGCGTCCACCCGCGCGGTCACAAGGCGGAGCTCCTCGAGCTCGCCATCGAGGACGCGCCGGCGTGCCAGGAGGTCATCCTTCCGCTCCAGCAGCACGCCGGGCGCCCCGCGGTCCTCACGGCGAAGCCCAGGAGCGAGCTCGAGGTGGGCGACCTCGTCGCCGAGGCCGAGGCAGCGATCAGCGCCCGGGTCCACACGCCGATCGCGGGTCGGGTGGTCGGTCCGGTCGCGGTCACCCTCTCGAACGGGCGGCGCGTGACGGCCGTGCCGGTCCGCGCTCGCGAGCCGGGCGAGCCGCTCCGATTCTCCGAGTGGCGGTCGGGCGACTGGACGGTGCCCGGGACGAACCTGCTCGGCCCGCAGGCGGTGGTCGCGGCCGTCCAGGCGGCCGGCGTCGTCGGGCTCGGCGGCGCGGCCTTCCCGACCCACCTCAAGCTCGCGCCCGGCGGGGCTCGACCGATCGACACCCTCCTCGTGAACGGCTGTGAGTGCGAGCCGTTCCTCGTCTCGGATGCGCGGCTGCTGGTCGAGGCGGCCCCCGTCGTCCTGGCCGGCGTCGAGCTCGCCGCGCGCGCGTGCGGGGCGTCGCGGGTGCTGATCGCCGTCGAGGACGACAAGCCGGCCGCGATCGCCGCGCTGCGGGCCGCGGCGAAGCCGCCGGTCGAGGTGGTCGTCGTCCGGACCCGGTACCCGATGGGCGCCGAGCGCGTCCTGATTCCCGCCGTCCTCGGGCGCGAGGTGCCGACGACGGGGTACCCGACCGACGTCGGCGTCGTGGTCGTGAACGTCGGAACGGCCGCATCGATCGCGCAGGCGGCCCTTCGCGAGCGTCCGCTCACCCATCGCCTCGTGACGGTCGCGGGCCCGGGCGTGGTGCGGCCGGCCGTCCTCTTCACGCCGCTCGGCGTCTCGCTCGGATCGCTCATCGAGGCCTGCGGCGGCGTCACGGCGTCGGCGCGGCGCGTGATCGCCGGCGGCCCGATGATGGGGTTCACCGTCACCGACCTCTCCGCCCCGCTGACCAAGGGGACGAGCGGCCTGGTCGTGCTCGACGACTCGAGCCTGGCGAGCGCCGCCGAGGGGCCGTGCATCCGGTGCGGCGCGTGCCTCGACGTGTGTCCGCTCCACCTCGCCCCGACCCGAATCGCCCTCGCCGCGCGCACCGGACGGCTCGATCTCTTCGACCGCCACCACGGCCTTGCCTGCTGCGAGTGCGGCTGCTGCGCGTTCGTCTGTCCGGCGGCGATCCCGCTCGTCCAGCTCATCCGCGCGGGGAAGGCGACCGCGCGCCGGACGCGCCGGCGGGCGATCGAGGCGGCGGCCGTCGCCGCCATCTTCGAGCACGGGGGCGCCTGAGATGTCGGGGACCCCGAAGGAGCCCGCGCCGGAGGGCAGCGCCCCGATCCTGCCGGAGCCCTCGGCCCTCGACGCCGCGACCTCGCCGCACCTCGCCGTCGGCACGGCGGGCATCGGAACGGCGATGCGCGACGTCCTCGTCGGGCTCGCCCCCGCGGCGGTGATGGCGGTCGTCCTCTTCGGCGGACGCGCCGCCGTGCATCTGGCGGTCGCCGTCGCCGCCGCGGTCGCCACCGAGGCGCTCGCCTGTCGTCTGCGGCGGCGGCCGACGACGGTGGGCGACGGCAGCGCGGCGCTCACCGGGCTGCTCCTCGCCCTCTCGCTCCCCGTGAGCCTGTCGCCGGGCGCGACGGCGCTCGGGGCGGTCGTGGCGGTCGGCCTCGGGAAGGCGGTGTTCGGGGGGCTCGGGCAGAACCCGTTCAACCCCGCGATGGTCGGGCGGGCGTTCCTCGCGGCGTGCTTTCCCGTCGCGATGACGACCTGGGTCGAGCCCGCGGGCCTCGACGGCTGGAGCGGGGCGACGCCGCTCGTCGCGGGCGACGGAGGGCCGGTCGCGACGGCGTGGCAGCTCCTCGGAGGTCGGGTGCCGGGCAGCCTCGGCGAGACCTCGGGGATCGCGCTGGTCGCGGGCGGGGCGTTCGTGCTCTTCCGCCGCGCCGGGGACTGGCGACCGACGGCCGGGATGCTCGGAGCGATCGCCGGGATCGCCGCCCTCGAGGCGTTCATCCGCGGCTCCGCGGCCCGGGGCGTGGTCGCCCATCTCGGGTCGGGCGGGGCGCTCCTCGGCGCCTTCTTCATCGTGACCGACCCCGTCACCAGCCCGCTCGCGCGGTCGGGTCGCTGGGTCTTCGGCGCGCTCGTCGGCGGCATCGTGATGGCGATCCGGCTCGGCGGGAGCTACCCCGAGGGGGTCATGTACGCGGTGCTGCTCGCCAACGCGGTCGTGCCGCTCATCGATCGGCTGACCGCGCCGCGTCCGCTCGGAGGGCCGATGGCGCCGCCGAGCATCGTCCCGGCGGCCGCGCTCGCTGTCGCGCCGCCCGGGCCGCCCGCGGAGACGGCTCCGTGACCGCCCCGCCCGAGGTCGCTCGCGGATCCCGGCTCGGCGGGGCGGGCCTCGTCGTGCTCCTCGCGCTCGTCCTCGGCGGCGTCCTCGGGGCCGCCGACGCGCTCTTCGCGCCGCGCATCGAGGAGCAACGCCGCGCGCGGCTCCGGCGCGTCGCCCTCGACGTCGTCCCCGGCGGGGGGGCGCTCGAGGAGGTGACCGTCGGGGGGGCCGTCGTGCTCCGGATCACCGCCGGTCCGCAGCCCGGCGAGGGCGCGCTCGTCGGCTGGGCCGTTCCGGGCGAGGCGCCCGGGTTCGCCGACGTCGTCCGGATCCTCGTCGGCCTCGACCCCGAGGCGCGGACGATCACCGGCCTCGCCGTCCTCGACGCCCGCGAGACGCCGGGGCTCGGCGACCGGATCCGCGAGGCGGAGTTCTGCGACCGCTTCGCCGAGCACCCGATCGCCGGCCCGATCGAGATCGACGCGATCAGCGGCGCGACCGTCTCGAGCGAGGCGGTGCAGAGCGCGGTCGAGGCGGACGTCGCGCGGGTCGCGGCGGCGATCCGTCGGCTCGAGCCCGGCAGCGCCAGCGGGGAGGCGCCGCGATGACCGACGAGGCCCGGCCGATCGATGCGGCCGACGAGGTTGCCGGCGACGCGGCGCTCGCCGCCGCCGATCCGAACGAGGACGGGGAGCCCGGCGCCGTCGATCGGCTCTACCGCGGCCTTCTGCCCGAGAACCCCGTCCACCGCCAGCTCCTCGGGATGTGCCCGACCCTCGCCGTCACCGCGACGGTCGCGAGCGCGCTGACCCTGGGGCTCGCCACGGTGGCCGTCCTCGTCGCGTCCAGCCTCGCCGTCTCGCTCCTCCGGCGGTGGATCGCCGACCACGTCCGGATCCTCGTCTACACCGTCGTGATCGCGAGCCTCGTGACGCTCGTCGACCGCGGGATCGCGGCGACGCTCCCCGATCTCCACCGCGCCCTCGGTCCCTACGTTCCGTTGATCATCGTCAACTGCGTGATCATCGGGCGGGCGGAGGCGTGCGCCCGGCGGTCGACGCCGGTCGTCGCCCTCGCCGACGCGCTCGGGCAGGGCGGCGGGTTCCTCCTCGGCCTCGCGTCGCTCGCGATCGTCCGCGAGCTCCTCGCGACCCGGAGCGTTCTCGGCTGGCGCGTGCTCCCGGATGCGTTCGAGCCGTGGGTCATCATGGCGCTGCCTCCGGGCGCCTTCTTCACCCTCGGGCTCCTGATCGCGGCCGGGAACGCGTGGCGTGACCGGGGAGAGCCGGAGTCCGCGACCGGGACTCGGGAAGGCGCCCCTGTCTCCGGGAAGATCGAGGTGTAGCGGGTGCGCGCGATGGCCCGACGAGCGCGGACGAATTCGCAGTCAGGGCCGACCCCCTCCCCGGGAGGGGTGCTGCCGTCGGGGGTTCCGCCGGCACACGGTTTGTTCGGTCGTCGGGCGGAGGGCTCCTTCGATGATGCCTGATCTGAGAGAGATTCTCGTACCGGTCGACCAGTCCGCCGGCTCGGCCGGCGCGCTTCGGGTCGCCGGGGCGCTCGCCGTGCGCGTCGGAGGACGCGTCCGCGCGCTCCGCGTCCTCGAGCCGAACCCGTTCGTCCCGGCGGCGGAGCGCGCCGCGGTCGACGCCGAGGTGCGCGCGTTCGTCCGCCGCTCGGCGGGAGAGCGGGACGTGACCGTCGAGACCCGCATCGGCTACCCCGCCGACGAGATCGTCGCGGCGGCCGAGGAGCTCGGGAGCGGGCTCATCGTGATCGGGACCCACGGCCGCTCCGGCTTGAAGCGGCTCATCCTCGGGAGCGTCGCCGAGGACGTCCTCCGGCGCGCGCCGTGTCCCGTCCTCACCGTCCGGGAGGCGCCCGAGGTCACCGGCGAGGGCGCCGACGCCCGGAGCGTCGCGCTGCCGCTCCGTCGGATCATCGTCGCGACCGACTTCACGAGCCACGCCCGCGACGGCGAGCGCGTCGCCGCCGACCTCGCCGCGACCGTCGGGGCCGAGCTCTACGTCGTGACCGTCGTCGAGCCCGACGGCGGCGACGACCTCGGCGCGGATCCTGATCGGATCGCCGAGCGCTTCTTCCGGGCGAAGCGCCTCGCGGGCACGACGGCGCGGAGGCTCGCCGGCGGCGACGGGACGCGCGCCGGACCCGCGTGCGTCACCGACTACGCCCTCACCGGGTCGCCGGCGACGAAGATCCTCGAGCTCGCCGACGAGCTGGACGCAGACCTGATCGTGATGGCGACCCACGGGCGGCGCGCGATCGCGCGTCTGGTCCTCGGCAGCACGACCGAGGAGGTCATCCGCGCGGCGCCGGTGCCCGTCCTCGCGGTCCGGTCGCGGGTGCGACGGTCGCACGAGAGCGAGCGGGCCGGGACGGCCGACGCGCGATGACCGAGATCGCCGAGCTCGTCTCCATCGCGTTCGCTGCGGCCATCGTGAGCAACCCGGTCCTCACCTGGTTCCTCGGAATCTGCCCGTTCCTCGGCGTCAGCCGGCGCCTCGACACGGCGTTCGGCATGGGCGCGGCGGTTACCTTCGTCGTGACGGTCGCGGCCACCCTGACCTTCCTCGTGCAGCGATGGGTCCTCGCTCCGGCCGGGCTCGAGGTCCTCCAGTACGTCGCGTTCATCCTCGTGATCGCCGCGACCGTCCAGCTCGTCGAGCTGTGGATCCGTCGGTTCCAGCCCGACCTCCACGAGGCGTTCGGGGCGTTTCTGCCCCTCATCACGAGCAACTGCATGATCCTGGGGACGTGTCTCCTGATCTGGCTCCGCGGCCACGACACCCTCCCGCGGGCGGTCGTCTACGCGGCCGCGAGCGGGGTCGGCTTCACCCTCGCCCTCGTCCTGATGGCGGGGCTGCGCGAGGAGCTGGAGGAGGCGGACGTCCCCGGCCCGTTCCAGGGGGCGCCGATCACCCTCATCGTCGCGGGGATCCTCGCGCTGGCGTTCATGGGCTTCGCCGGGATGGGGCGGGCCTGAGGTGCTCGCCCAGGCCGCGATCGCCGCCGCCGTCCTGCTCGTCCTCGCGGGATCTCTCGGTCTGCTCCTCACGATCGCGAGCCGGCGGCTCGCCGTCGCCGTCGATCCGCTCGAGGGAGCGCTGATGGCGCTCCTGCCGGGCGCGAACTGCGGCGGGTGCGGTTTCCCCGGATGTCGCGCCTACGCCCGCGCCCTGGCCGGGCACGAGGTCCCGCCGGATCGATGCACGGTCGGCGGCCCGGCGGTCGGCCGTCGCCTCGCCGCGCGCCTCGGCACGGGCGCGGTCACGCCCGCCTGGCCGCGGCGCCCGGTGGTCCACTGCGGAGCGGTCACCGCGCAGCGCCGGGGGCGCGGTCGTTACCTCGGACCGGCCACCTGCGCGGAGATGGACGCCGTCGCGGGCGTGCAGGGCTGCTCGTGGGGCTGCCTCGGCGAGGGGGATTGCGTCGCCGCGTGCGCCTACGGCGCGATGCGGCTCGAGGAGGGGTTGCCCCGGATCGACTACGACCGCTGCGTCGGGTGCGGCGCGTGCGTGCAGGCTTGCCCGCGGGAGGTGATCGAGTCGATCCCCTGGAAGCGCGATCGGATGCTCGTCGTCGCGTGCCGCAACCACGACCCCGGCCGGAGCGTGCGCGATGTCTGCGACGTCGGCTGCCTCGGCTGCGGCCGGTGCTCGCGGGCGTTGCCCGAGCTGTTCCGGATCGAGGGAGACCTCGCCGTCATCGACTACGACCGCTACGAGGCCGAGGACGACATCGAGGAGGCCGCCGCGCTCGATCGGATCCGCGAGCAGTGCCCGATGAAGAGCCTCGTCCTGCTCGGTCCTCCGCCGGCGAGCGTGGCCGAGCCCGACGACGGCGAGCCCCACGAGGCGGCGGTCGTGCGCGCGCCGCCGCGACCGGACGTCGACGACCTCGACTGGCGAGGCTAGCTCATGCTAGCTCATGCTAGCTCGCTCAGGCGGCGTCCCAGGCGTCGGCGCCGATCAACGGGACGAACGTGAAGGGCCCGAGGTCGTCCTCGCGGATCGCATCGCCGCGGCGGGTGACCCGGAGGAGGCGCTGGCCGTCTTTCCCGCCGATCGGGATCACACAGCGACCGCCATCGGCGAGCTGCTCGGCGAGGGCCATCGGGAAGCGGGGCGCGCCGGCCGTGACGACGATGGCGTCGTAGGGCGCCCGTTCGATCAAGCCGACGCTCCCGTCTCCGACGCGGACCTCCACGTTCTCGATGCCGAGGCGGGCGAGCCGCAGCGCGGCGCTTCGGGCGAGCATCTCGATCCGCTCGATCGAGATGACCTCGCGGGCGAGGCGGGCGAGGACGGCCGCCCCGTAGCCCGTGCCGGTGCCGATCTCGAGGACTCGCTCTCCACCGGTGAGGCTCGCCGCCTGGGCCATGACCGCGACCGTGTAGGGCTGCGAGATCGTCTGGCCGTGGCCGACCGGCAGGGGACGATCGGCGTAGGCCCGGTCGAGGAGGCCCTCGGGCACGAACTCCTCGCGCGGGACGGCCACCATCGCGGCGAGGACGCCCGGGTCGTCGATGCCGCGCGCGGCGAGGTGCAGCTCGAGCATCCGGCGTCGGTCGATCTCGACCTGTCGGGGCGTCGACCTCATCGCGTGCCTCCGTGCCGGTCGAGATCAGCAAGAACGAGGCCGACTCGGCGATTCGGGTTGGTTCGCGGCTTGCGCAGGGTTTGGGGGGAGGCCGGCGGAATCGGTCGTCCCCGACGAGGAGCGATGCCATGAGCACCATCACCGAATCCCCGCGGACCGGGGTCGACTCCGAGCCGGCGCGGACCTCGCCGATGCTCCACGTCTCGGCCGCCTTCGTCGCGATCCTCTTCTTCCTGGTGGGTTGCGCGCTCGCCCTGATCGTGTGGCGGACCATCCCGTAGACCGAACGACCGGCTCCGGCCGAGGAGACGAGAGAGTTGACGAACGAGCTCGCGGTGACCCGGCGTGACCAGATCGTCTGGCTCGACCAGATCGGACTGTCGGATCTGCCGCTGGTGGGTGGGAAGAATGCGGCGCTGGGCGAGATGGTTCGCGCTCTCGGACCGCTTGGCGTCCACGTGCCGGCCGGGTTCGCCGTCACGACGGAGGCCTACCGCGCGTTTCTCGGCACCGATGGGCTGGAGGATGCGATCCGAGTCGAGCTCGACCGGTTGGGGTCGACCCCGGTGGCCGACGTGGCCGTGGCGATCCGCCGCCGGATGCTCAAGACGCCGCTTCCCGTCGGGCTGCGGGAGGAGCTGCGCGCGGCCTACGTCCGCCTCTCCGAGGACGCCGGCAGCTACCCGACCGACGTCGCCGTCCGGAGCAGCGCGACGGCCGAGGACCTGCCCGACGCGAGCTTCGCCGGGCAGCTCGAGAGCTTCCTGCACGTGCGCGGCGAGGACCCGCTCGCCGACGCGGTCCTCTGCTGCTGGTCGTCGCTCTTCACCGACCGCGCGATCGCCTACCGGATGGAGCGCGGCTACGACCACGCGAGCATCCTCGTCTCGGTCGGCGTCCAGGTGATGGTCCCGGCCGACTCGGCGGGCGTCGCGTTCACGGTCGATCCCGAGACAGGCTTCCCCGACGTGGTCGTGATCGAGTCGACCTGGGGCCTCGGCGAGACCGTCGCCGCCGGGGCCGTCACGCCCGACGAGCACGTCGTCTTCAAGCCGCTCCTCCGGCGCGAGGGGCGCGTTCCGATCGTCGAGAGGACGCTCGGCAGCAAGCAGCTCAAGCGCGTCGCGGCGGACGACGGGGGGACGCGCGACGTCGAGACGACCGCGGCCGAGCGGGGCTCGTTCGCCCTCTCCGATCACGACGTTCTCGAGATCGCCTGGCTCGCGACGGCGATCGAGAAGCACTGGGAGCGGGCGGTCGACGTCGAGTGGGTGCGCGACGGAGCCGGGAGGGTCTGGGTGGTGCAGGCTCGACCCGAGACCGTGCACGCCGAGAGGGACGGGGTCGTCCTCGTGCATCACGAGCTGCGCGAGCGCGGCCGGCGCCTCCTCGGGGGGCTCGCCGTGGGAGGCGCGATCGCCTCGGGCGAGGTCTGCCTGATCGACGGGCCCGAGGACATCGATCTGTTCCGGCCGGGCGCCGTCCTCGTCACCCGGATGACCGACCCCGACTGGGGACCGATCCTCCGCCAGGCGGCCGCCATCGTCACCGACCAGGGCGGCCGGACCAGCCACGCGGCGATCGTCGCCCGGGAGCTCGGCATCCCGGCGATCGTCGGCACCGGTCGGGCGACCCGGATCCTCGTCGACGGTCGCGCCGTGACGGTGAGCTGCGCCGAGGGCGACCGCGGATCGGTCTACGAGGGCGAGCTCGCCTTCGCCGAGCGCTCCGAGCGCCTCGACGGGGTTCCCGCGACGCGCACGCCGGTCATGCTGAACCTGGCCTGCCCCGACGAGGCGTTCCGATGGTGGCGCCTGCCGGCCGATGGCGTCGGGCTGCTCCGGATGGAGTCGCTGATCGACGCGTTCATCGGCGTCCACCCGATGGCCCTCGCCCACTTCGACGCGATGAAGGACGGGGAGCGGCGGCTCATCGAGGCGATCACCGAGGGCTACGACGACCCGACGGCGGCCCTCGTCGACCGGATCGCGACCGGGATCGCCAAGATCGCGGCGAGCCAGTGGCCGCGCAAGGTCGTCGTCCGGACGAGCGACTTCAAGACGAACGAGTTCGCGAACCTGATCGGCGGGTCCCTCTTCGAGCCGACCGAGGAGAACCCGATGCTCGGGTTCCGCGGCGCGTGCCGCTACGTCTCGGACGCCTACCGCGAGGGCTTCGTCCTCGAGTGCCGGGCGATCCGACGGGTGCGCGAGGAGATCGGGCTCGACAACGTCGTCGTGATGATCCCGTTCTGTCGGACGCCCGAGGAGGCCGATCGCGTCCTCGCGGTGATGGACGAGGCGGGGCTCGCGCGCGGCAAGAACGGTCTCGAGGTGTGGGTGATGGGCGAGGTCCCATCGAACGTGATCCTCGCCGAGGAGTTCGCCGAGCGCTTCGACGGCTTCTCGATCGGGAGCGACGACCTGACCCAGCTCGTCCTCGGCGTCGACCGGGGCAACGCGGCCCTGGGGTCGCTCTTCGACCCGCGCCACCCCGCCGTCACCCGGACGATCGAGGAGCTCGTCCGCCGGGCCCACGGCGCCGGCGCGAGCGTCGGCTTCTGCGGGAGGACGCCGAGCGACGACGCCGGGTTCACGAGGTTCCTGGTTCGCATCGGCGTCGACTCGATCTCGGTGACGCCGGACGCGCTGATCACCACCAAGCGGGCCGTCGGCGCGGCCGAGGAGACCGCCGAGGCCGGGAAGGACGCGGCGGGCTAGCCCGGGCATGGGCTATCAACTTCGCTCAGGTCCGATGGGCTCGCCTTCGGCGAGCAGATGTCACCACGGAGGCACGGAGACACGGAGGAGCGACTGAGGGCGCCGTATCCCGGCTCGCACGAGCCGACCGGCTTTGGGGATGGCTCCCTCTCGGTCTCGGTCACGCGAGGCGACGGGAGCCAAGAGAAGGAGCGCCGGGATCGGTCCGCGACGGGGCATCATCCGAAGCTGCTCCGTGCCTCCGTGCCTCCGTGGTTCCATCTCTTCATCGACCTGAGCGAAGTTGAGATGCCCTATCCGGGCTAGTGCAGGTCGTTCTCGATCCGTCGAGCCGCCTCGCGCCACGCCGTCGCCGGACGCACCTCGGCGTCGACGTCGAGCGATGGGACGGCGGCCGCCGCGGTCGCCGGTCGCGAGAGCTCTTCGAGCTCGTCCCAGACCCGGTCGAGGGCCGCCGCGACCTCGTCGATGAAGTCGCGATGCACCTCGGGGCGGTGGACGCGCATCCCGTCGACGATCGGTTCATCGAGGACGACCCCGTTCGCCGGCGTCCGGTTCCGCGCGCGCTGCCAGCTCGCGAGGGTCCGCGACACGAGGACGATCCGGGCCGAGACGATCGACCCGCCCTCGCCGTCACCTCGCTCACCGAGCCGAAGCTCGACGCGACCGTCCTCGGTCGCGCGCCGCAGGGTCCGGGCGCGCGTGCGGCGCCACGGCTCGCCGACCCGCGCGCGAACGGCCTCGACCGTCCTCGCGATCACGTCTCGGCGATCGAGGGCTCGCCACGCGATCAGCTCGCGGTGGTCGCTGGTGGTGACCTCGTCGGGCGCGTCGTGCTCGAGGCCGTCGAGGACGGCGAGGGCGTGGTCTGCTGCGCGGGCGAGCTGCTCCGCTCCCTCGGTGCCCGGGTCGTCGTCGGCGATGGCGAGCGCGATCTCCGTCGGCGGGACGAGCAGGCTGCGATGGGCGGGCGCGCAGTCGACGCGGGCGAGGAGCGGATCCACTCGACCGAGGAGCCAGGGGGCGACATCGGCGCCGACCGCCTCGATGAGCTGGTCCGGTGGGACGAGGCCGAGCGCTCGCGCGTGCGAGAGCGCCCGCTCCGGCTGGTCGGGGACCAGAGTCGCGATCCAGCCCGACGAGTCGTGGGGGAGCGCGCCGCCCAGGCGGGCGAGCGCATCTCGGTGCCCGACGCACGGGCAGACGATCCACCGCTCGAGCGCCTCGACCGACCGCCGGGAGCCAGGGACCGACGCCTCCATCGCGTCGATCCGAACCCGCAGCGCGGCGACGACCGCGCGTTGCAGGAGCGAGGCGGGCGCCGGAGCCAGGGCGCGAAATCGCGCCTCGGCGCCGTCGAGGGTCGCGATCGCCCGGGAGCTCCGGAGGGCGACCGTCGCGGCCGGGTCGCCGAGGATGGCGGCCGCGCGGAGCTGATCGACGCTCGGATCGGCCCCCGCGTGGGCGCGCGCATACAGCCACGCGCCTTCGTCCTCGACCGTCCGCGATGTCCTCCAGCGACGCTCGAGCTCCCGGACGCGTTGGTCGATCATCGCACGCGCTCTACAGCCCGGCGCGGACCGCCTCGACGATCTTCGCGGCCGAGATCCCGAACGTGTCGAGGAGCTCGTCCGGCTTGCCCGAGCGCGGCGCCGTCTTCACGCAGAGATGGTCGATCGGCGCCTTGCCGGCGACGGCCATCGCGACCGCCTCGCCGAGTCCGCCGGCGGGGGAGTGGTCCTCGACGACGACGAGGCGCTTGGTCTCGGCCGCCGCCTTCTGGAGCGTCGCGGTGTCGATCGGCTGGACCGAGTAGAGGTCGATCACGCGGACCGCGATGCCGTCCTTCGCGAGGGTCTCGGCGGCCGCGAGCGACTCGTGGAGCGTGACGCCGGCGCCGATGAGGGTCGCCACGTCGGCGTCCGAGCTCCTGAGCGTCTTGCTTCCGCCGACCGGGAAGAGCTCGTTCTTGTCGTAGATCACCGCCGTCTTGGGACGCGAGGTGCGGATGTAGCCGACCCCGCCCGCGCGGATGATCGCCTGGACGCACCGCTCGGCCGAGACGGCGTCAGACGGGTAGAGGACGGTCGAGCCGTAGACGGCCCGCATCATCGCTATGTCCTCGAGCCCCATCTGGCTCGCGCCGTCCTCGCCGATCGAGACGCCGCAGTGGCTGCCGCAGACGATCAGGGCGCCGGGCCGGCTGTAGGCGGCCATCCGGATGAAGTCGTAGGCGCGGGTGAGGAAGGCCGCGAAGCTCGACGCGAAGGCGATCTTGCCCTCGGTCGCCGCGCCGAGGGCGACGCCGATCATGTTCTGCTCGGCGATGAACGCCTCGACGTAGCGGTCGGGGTGGGCGATCGCGAACTTCTCGGCGAAGGTCGAGTTCTTCGTGTCGCCGTCGATCACGAACACGTCGTCGCGCACGTTGCCGAGCTCGACGAGCGCCTGGCCGTAGGCCTGCCGCGTCGCGACCTGCTCCTTCTGGCCCTTCTCGTAGCCGGGCGTCCAGCTCGCGACGCGCTCGCCGCCGTCGGGGCGCCGCCCGGGGGTGACCGACGGGCGGGTCGCCGCGATGTCGGCGTCGCCGATCTCGGCGAGGGCGGCGGTGAGCTTGTCGCCGCGCGGGATCGGCTTGCCGTGGAAGCCGTGCTTGCCCTCGGCCTCGCTCCAGCCCTTGCCCTTCTCGGTGCGCGCGACGAGCACGGTCGGCTTGCCGGTCGTCGCCTTCGCCTCGGCGAACGCGGCGACGAGCGCCTCGACGTCGTGGCCGTCGACGACGATCGCGTGCCAGCCGAACGCCTCGAAGCGCCGGGCGTAGACGGCCGGGTCGTGGCCGAACATCGACACGCCGCTCTGGCCGAGGCCGTTCACGTCGACGATCGCGCAGAGGTTGTCGAGCTCGTAGTGGCTGGCGAACGCGGCCGCCTCCCAGACGGCGCCCTCGGCGACCTCGCCGTCGCCGGTGAGGCAGAAGACGCGCTTTTCGTGGCCGTCCATCTTGCGGACCTTCGCCATGCCCGACGCGGCGGAGAGGCCCTGGCCGAGGCTGCCGGACGCGACGCGGACCCAGTCGAGGTTCGGCGTCGGGTGGCCCTCGAGCGGGCTGTCGATCTTGCGCAGGTCGAGGAGGTCCTGGTCGATCGCGCCCGCCTCCTTGAGCGCCGCGTAGAGGATCGGCGCGGCGTGGCCCTTGCTCAGGACGAAGACGTCGCTCGCGCTGGCGGTCGGGTCGGCCGGGTCCCAGTCCATCGACTGGAAGAAGAGGGCCGAGACGATCTCGGCGCAGCTCATGCACGTCGTCGGGTGGCCCGAGGCCGACTCGGTCGTCATCAGGATGCTGTGGCCGCGGAGGCGGTTCGCCATCACCTTCAGGTCCGCGGTTTCGAGCTTGAGGGCAGTGGCCGTGGTGGTCATGGTCAAGACGATCCCCCGCGTTCGTAGGGCTCCCAAGGGAGCGCACGTGATGGCTGGATGACGGATGATGACGTGCGATGAGCGCGGCATGATACGAGCCGCACGCGGCGCGCGCCAGCCCGAAGAGCGTCGGCCGTCGTTTCGCCGTAACCCGCTGCTGGCGGGCCCTCGCGCGATATCAGCTCGGCGCGCGGACCGTGGAGACGAGATCGGCGGCGAGCCGCGCGGCGAGCGCGCCGTGCAGCTCGTCGTCCGCCGCGGCGGTCGCCAGGAGGGCCGCGACCGCCCGGATCGGCGCCGGGTCGACGCCCCGGCGCGGCGCCGCGATCGGGGCGAGGTAGCGCCGGGCGGTCGCCGTCAGCTTCACCGCGCCGTGGCGGTTGCCGCGCTCGACGTGGAGCAGCGCAGCCGCGAGCTGGATGAGCGCCTTCCAGAGGTCGTCGCGGTCCGACTGCCAGTGCTCCTCGAGCGCCTCGTGCGCATCCCAGAACGCTCCGGCGGTGAGGCGATCGAGGTAGGCGGCCAGGGCGGCCGGCGGGGCGTCCATGAGGGGATGATGGCGGGCGCGGCTCGAGGGCGCCACGCTCTCGACCGGGCGTGCGGTCGCCGCTAGAGTGTTCGGCGTGAGCACCCTCCGTCGTCTTCCCATCTCCGCCGGACTGACGGTCCTCGCCGCGATCTTCGCGGCAGGCCTCATCGGGAACGCCGCGGCGCGCGCAGTGCCCGACGACGACGACCCCGCGAAGAGGACCGACGAGGGCAGGGGCGACGACGACGGCTTCGAGGACGACGGCACCCGCCCCGAGGGGTTCGAGGAGCTCCCCGAGGCGTCCGAGCCGCACAGCCCGCAGGACCAGGCGCTCGCCGACCAGGTCTCGAAGGTGCGCGGGCGCCCCTGGCGGAAGGCGGTGCCGTTCCGCGAGATCGACGACGACGAGGTCCGGCGCATCCTCGAGCTCAGCTTCACCGACAAGTTCGGCGATGGAGTCGCGGCGGAGAAGGCCTACCGCGCGCTCGGCCTGATCGGTCCGGCGCAGGCGCTCCGCGACTCGGTCGTCTCCCAGAAGGCGGCCCAGGTGAAGGGCTTCTACCTCGCCAAGGCGCTCGGCCCCTATGGTCGCGGGCGGGTGTACGTCCGCCGCGGGATCGGCCGGGAGCGGGCCGGCATGCTCGCGCACGAGCTCGTCCACGCCCTCGACGACCAGCACTTCGGCCTGCACAAGCGGATGACGAAGGAGATCCCGACGACCGTCTCGGGCGAGCTCCACGCCGACCGGTTCCGCTCGTTCATGGCGACCGAGGAGGGAATCGCCCAGATCGTCTGGCGCGCGATCATGGCCGAGGGGAGCGAGGCCGACTTCGGGATCGACCTCTTCGACGGCAAGATCGGCTGGCCCGAGGCGCAGGCGCTCTTCCCGCAGGTCGCGGGCTGGAAGTTCATCCGCGAGTCTCGGCGAAAGGGCGGCGCCGGCTGGACGCGCGCGAACGCGCTCTATCGCAACCCGCCGCTCTCGAGCGAGCAGATCCTGCATCCCGAGCGGTTCTTCGAGGACAAGGACAGCCCGCTCGACGTCATCCTGCCCGACCTGGTCGACCCCAAGAGCACGCCGCTCCAGGGCGAATGGGAGCTGCTGCGGAGCAACACCCTCGGCGAGCTCGGCGTCTCGTGGCTGCTCGGGACCGGCGCCGGGGTCGGCTGGGACGGCGACAGCTACGCGGTCATCGAGAGCACCTGGGATCATCAGGTGCTCGCGTGCTGGATGACGGCCTGGGACGAGCCGAGCGATGCGTCCGAGTTCGCGACGGCGATGGTGGAGCTGCTGCCGCAGGGCGAGTGGCTGAAGGATGGCCACGCGATCTTCGTCGAGCAGCGCGACCGCGAGGTGCTCGTCCTCGCCGGCGTTCAGCGCCTCCAGATCGACCCGCTCCGCAAGATCCTCTGGAAGAAGACCAACTTCAAGAAGACGGGCGGCGACTCGGCCAAGGGTCGCGAGGACGACGGCGAGCACCGCGAGCGGGTGGCGGCGGTCGTCGAGCTGTTCCGCGCGAAGAAGGGGATGGCCATCGCCGAGCGGTCCGAGAAGAGCGTCGAGATCTTCCGCAGCCTTCAGCTCGACGACGTCGGGCGGAAGCAGGCGAAGGACCTCATGAAGACGCTCAAGGATCGGGAGCGGGCCGAGGAGGCGGTGACGGCCGACGGCCGACGCTTCGTCGAGGCGCGGGAGGAGGGGTGGCTCGCGAGCTGGGAGTATCGCTCGAGCACTCTCCGGATGGGGATGACCCGGAGCGAGGAGCGGCGGGTGGAGCTCGCCGAGCTGATCGACGGCCTCGCGCGGTGAGCCTCGGGCGCGTCGCGACGCGTCATCGAGCCGCGATCATCTATCTCTAAATCCCGCATCCGTTTGAGGCTGCGGCGGGTCGCTCCGACCCGAGATCCGAGTTGAGTCCAGCCTCGTCGCTGCTATAATGCCCATCTGCACGCCTAAAGGTCACCCTCACCACGACCTCGGGCGATGGACGGGCTCGGGATGCATCCCGACCGCGGCGGACGTTGATGCTCTCCAAGAACGACATCCGATTCGGGAAGATCGCCGTCCGCGAACGGCTGCTCACGCGTGAGCAGCTCAACAAGGCCATCAAGACCAAGAAAAAGCTCGAAGAGAAGCGCCCCGACAAGGAGATCACCCTCGCCGCGGTCCTCCACCGCAAGGGGTATCTCGACAAGGCGCAGATCGACGAGGTCGTCCGGCTCCACAACGCCAGGGTCAAGACCCGGTCGGGCGACCTCGACGACCCGAGCGGCAGCGGCAACGCGAGCGGCGAGGGGAGCGGCTCGGAGGGAGCGGCCGACGCGGTCGCGGACTCCGACGCGACGGCGACGGCGACCAAGACGAAGAGCCGGTCCAAGACCAGGCCGAAGAAGACGCGCACCAAGACGAAGCGGAGCAGCCGCCTCCCCGCCGATGACGAGTCGGCCGCTCCCGCCGTCGACGAGCCGGCCGCCGAGCCCGACGCCGACGAGGCCAAGACGTCGCGGAGGACGTCGCGGAAGACCGGCCGGTCGGGCAAGTCGAGCGGCAAGACACGGTCGGTGCCGAAGACCGACGGCGCGAACGGAAACGGTCACCCCAAGTCCGGCGAGAACGGTCGCAACGGCAACGGCGCCGTCTCCGCGGTGGCCTCCGCCGTCGCGAGCGCGAGCGCGTCGTATGCCGACAGCGCCGACCTCGAGGCGAGCCACTCCCTCCGTCCGACGATCAAGGTCAAGGCCGGAAAGCTCATCGTCAGCTGCCCCGACTGCGGCAAGAAGTTCGCGGCGAAGGAGAAGCAGCTCGGACGGAAGTTCAAGTGCCGCGGCTGCGGCGAGGTGCTCCGCCTCCCGAAGTCGCTCGACGAGCCCGATCCGCCTCGCAAGAAGCGCCGCCGCAAGAAGCCGACGGCCGAGGCCGAGGCGGCGACCGCGACCGCGACCGCGACCGCGACCGAGGAGAAGACGCACCGCCGCAAGCGTCGCAAGAGCAAGACCGCCAGCGAGCCGGCCGTCGAGGCGCCCGAGAAGAGCGGCGCGACCGCCGTCTCCGACGCCGAGGTCTCCGACGCCACCGCCGCGGCGCTCGGCGAGGCGAGCGCGACGCTCTCGGACGAGGCGACCGGCACCGAGACCAGGTCGAAGACGAAGCGCTCCTCGAAGAGCCGGAGCGAGCGTCGAAGCCGTCGCACGAAGAAGAAGCGCGAGAAGCCCAAGTTCGACAAGCCGAACCCGGGCGTGCTGACCAAGACCCCGACCAAGCAGGCCGGCGCGAAGCAGTCGGCGTGGGAGCGGGCGAAGGCGGCGATCGAGCTCGCGAAGGCGAAGAAGGAGGATCGCGACAGCAACCGCCACGACGAGGGCACGAGCGGTCCGGGCTTCAAGCCGGCCCAGCTCGACGTCCTCGAGGCGAGCAGCGCCGACCTCGGCAGCGACGACGAGGACGCCCTCGAGGCGGCCCGCTCCGGCTCGATCGCCGTCCCCCTGTCCGAGGCGAAGAAGCGCACGAGCGGCTACGCCGACGCCGTCGACGCCGCGATCGAGAAGACCGAGAAGCTTCGCGAGCAGGCCGAGCTCCGGCGCAAGGGTCTCCTGCCCGAGGACAAGGCGAGCCCCGCCGCGATCGCGGCGATGCTCGCGATCATCCTGGCCACCGGCGGCGCGATCGCGGGCGTGGTCTACCTCCAGAGCAAGGGCGACGTCGACGCGGCGACCGTGCGCGCCAAGAACGTCGAGGAGGAGATCGCCAGGAACGAGGCGCGGATCCGCGAGGCGGCGCAGCGGGCCAGCGAGCTGATCGCGATCGCGAAGGACCCGACGAAGCGCGGCAACGCGAATCAGGTCCACACCGAGGCGTTCGGCCTCGTCCACGAGCTCGAGACGATCACGAAGGACGCCGCGGCGGTGCCGACGCCCGACGCGCAGAAGGCCGCCGTGGCGCTGGTCGCCGAGCTCCAGTACGTCACGCTCATCCGCGACCTCCACGTCGTCCAGGGCGACGCGCGGCGCTGGTCGAAGTCGCTCGACGCGCTCGAGGTGGCCGTCGACAACTACGGCGACGCCTTCGCGCTCGACCCGACGTTCTTCGAGGCGCTCGAGAAGCAGGCCGAGGTCGAGTGGATCCGCCGCCGGTACGCGATCGCCGCGACCGTCTACGAGCGGTTGCTGAGCAAGGGCAAGGAGGAGAAGTCCTCGCGTCGCGACCGCTGGCGGCTGCGGCAGGTCGTCGCCCTCGCCCTCGCCGGAAAGTACCAGGACGCGAGCACCGAGCTCCAGCCGCTGCTGAAGGACGACCGCGAGCTCGGCCTCCTCCGGGCGCGGATCATGGGGCTCCAGGGGACGACCGCCACCGCGATCCAGGAGGCCGCCAGCAGCGGCGCTCCCGAGGCGCGGACCGAGTTCGTGAAGGGCGAGATCTACCGGCTTCGGAACAAGCTCGACGAGGCCGAGCAGGCCTACGCGAGCTCGAAGACCGCCGACGGCGCCGAGCCGCGCGGCCCGTGGGGCCTCGGCATGGTCGCGCTCGCCCGCTGGGACTTCGAGGCGGCCGCGGAGCACTTCGCCGAGTCCGGCCGGCGCGATCCGGCGTTCGCGCCCGCCCTCATCGGCGAGGCCAGCGCGAGGCTCGGCCTCCTCGATGTCGATCGCGCGCTCGCCGCCCTCGACGAGGCGGCGACCGACGCGGAGGAGGCGTGGGCGCTCACCCAGGCGCCCGACCACGTCTGGGCGTTCGAGGCGAGCGATCCGTTCGGCTGGGAGCCCGGTCGGCTCCTGAGCGAGATCCGGCGGCGCCAGGCGGACGTCTACCTCCTCAAGGATCAGCAGCCTCAGGCCGAGGCGCGCATCACCGAGGCGCTGAGGAAGGTCGACCCGTTCTCACCGCTCACCCTCGCGCTCGGCGCCGAGGTGGTCCTCCTGCGCGGCGACAAGCACGCCGCGGAGAGCCACCTCCGGGTCGCGCGGCGCGCCCTCGAGCAGGTGCAGCCCGACGCGGCGGCGCCGGCGGCCGTCGGAGGCGTCCGGGTCGACAAGGATCTCGAGGACTACTCCGACCTGGTCACGAGCGACGAGACGGCCGCGTACCTGATCGCGGTCGGACGCTTCCAGCTCGCCCGCGACGAGTTCGGCCGGGCGCAGCGCGCGCTCGACAAGGCCGTCCGGATCCGCGGCGACGACCCCGAGGCGAGGACGCTCTTCGGTCAGGCGCTGATGCAGATGCACGACGAGGTCGCCGCCGCGGTCCACTACGGCCAGGCTCTCAAGCTCGAGACCGAGTCGGGGACGGCGGCCGGGAGCATCTATCTCGCGGCCAAGGCCGCGGTCGAGGCGGCCCTCGCGAGCAAGGAGGCCGAGGCGGTCCGCAAGGCCCGCGGCCTGATCGCGCTGGCGCTCCACTGGAACGAGAACCACGCCAGCGCGCTCATCCTCTCGAGCAAGCTCCACGAGGGTCTCGAGGAGTGGGAGCCGGCCGAGGCGGCTCTCGCCCGCGCGGTCGAGGCGAACCCGTTCTGCCTCGAGGCGTTCCTCGAGCTCGGCTACCTCCTGACGATCCGCTCCCCGAACCGTCGGGCGGAGGAAGCCCACGCCGCGTTCGAGCGGGCGATCGAGCTCGACGGCACGAACGTGAAGGCCTGGGTCGGCCGCGGCGTCGCCCGCTACGTCGGCAACAACATCCGCGGCGCTCACGAGGACCTGACCAAGGCGATCGAGATCGACCCGGCCTACCCCGAGACCTACCGGTACCGCTTCCAGCTCAACCGGGACCGCCGGAACTTCGAGGAAGCGAAGCGGGATGCCATCGAGTACGAGCGCCTGACGGGCGAGAAGCTCCTCGACGGCTAGTCAGTCTGTCGACAGGCGGCAGGCAACAGCGAGACGCGTCCGTCCCCGGAAAAACGTCGCGCCTCTGCACGAGATCCGTCGCCGTTCCAGGAACGACGGAATCTCCGGTGCGGCATCGACTCGGCGCCGACCGGAACAGTCCGCGCAATCCGCGTAATCCGCGGTTTCGTTCTTTCGGCGGAGAACAACGAGTGGAACCGCGGATTACGCGGATTGCGCGGAGTGCGAGCTGCAGGCTCGCGAACTCATTGCCCGCGCCCGTGTTCGAGGAACGAGACTCTCGGGCATTGATTGGCAACGGCTCGGCGACGTCCGAACCGGTCCGCGCAGTCCGCGCAATCCGCGGTTCGTCTATCCGCCGCCCGAGCCGCCGCCGCTGCCGTCGCCGGCGCCGCCCCCCGAGCCGTCGCCGCCGCCGCCTGCCGGGGGCGTTCCGCCACCCGGAGGCGGTGCCTCGCCGCCGCCCGGCGGAGGCGTGGCTCCGTCGCCGCCGTCCTCGGGAGGCTTCGGCTTGCGGACGCCGGGGATCTCGATGTCGTCGCCGGTCTCGACGCCCTCCTCACCTTCGATGGTGAGGATGCCCATGATGCCGAGCATCACCTGGAAGACCTCGCCGGATCCGATCGTGATCTCGCCGACCTGGAGCGGCTTGCCGTTGAGGCGCTCGTCGAGGATCAGGGTGTAGGTTCCCGGCGCGACCGTCTCCTTCTTGCGCTCGCCCGGTTCGAGCTCGAAGCCGACGCTGCCGCTTCCGTCCTTGGCGAAGAAGGCGATCTTGACCCGCTCGGCCGTCCCGTTTCCGGTCTCGACGGCGGCTCCGCTTCCGAGGGCCGCGTCGGCCTTCGACTCGAAGTCCTCGGGCAGCGGGATGTGCTGCATCACCTCGCTCTCGAGGAAGAGCTGGAGCGCCACGAGCTGGGCGTTGGCGTCCTCGAAGCCGAAGTAGTCGGCCGCGCGCACGAGGGGGGCGAGCTCGAGGCGCTTCGGCCGCTGGGTCCCGCTCGTCGCCTTGCGGATCAGCTCGCGGACGGCGCTCTCGAGGAGGTGCTTGGGGTACTTGCCCTCGACGACCTTGGCGAGGATCTCGCCGCGGATCGCCCAGCTCCCCTGGAGGAGCGCTCGCTTGAGGGCGTCCGCGCTCCGGCCGGTCTTGATCCGGGTGAGGGCGAGGGCGGCGAGCGGCTCGCCCTTGTCGAGCTTCTCGGCGAGCTTCGGCACGGCCTTGTCGCTCGCCTTCTCGAGCGCCTCGAGGGCGGCATCGCCCGAGACCTCGCCCTCGTCGAGGAGCGCCTGGACGAACACGTCGACGCCGCGGGCCGGCGCGACGACGGCGAGCGCCTTGATCGCGGCCGCCTTCACCCGGTCGCTCGCGTCCTCCTCGATGATGCGCAGGAGGGTGTCGCCCGACTCCTTCTTGCCGAAGTAGGCGAGGCGCTCGCAGGCGCGCTCCCGCTTGTCCTCGGACTGGGTCGTCCCGAGCTCGAGGAGGTCCTTGAGGCCCTCGACGGCCGCGGGGTCCTTCGCCCGGAGGAGGTCGTTGAACGCGCGCTCGCCGTCCTTCACGAGGTCACGCGCGAGGGCGCGGCCCATGAAGCGCCAGGCGTCTCGCCCGCCGGTCGAGGCGACGGCGCGGAGCGCGGCGTTGCGGATCTCCTCGTCCTCCTCGGGGTCGTCGATGAGGTCGACGATGTGACTCGGCGTCGTCTTGTCGCGGGCGGAGGTGAGGTAGTCGAGGGCGCGGAGGCGCAGGTTGAGGTTCGCGTTCTTGTTGTTCGCCACCTCGGTGAGCTGGTAGGCGCTCTCGCCGTTGCCGTCGAGGGCGTCCTCGCCGAGGAGGCGGACCCGATCGGTCTCCTCGAGCTCGATCCGGACCTCCTCCTTCTCGGAGCCGCCGAGGTACTCGAGCGCCTCGGCGTAGAGGCGGACCGCCTCATTGAGGTCGCCGCCGGCCTTCTTCGCGCGCGCCTCGCGCGCGAGGCGCCGTCCCTCCTCGCCGCCGCCGGTCATCATGAGCGCCGCGAGGACGATCAGGCCGGCCGCGCCGGCCAGGCCCAGCGCGATGAACGGGAGGTAGGCGCGGAAGCCTGCGTCCTGGCTGATGATCTCCTGCTGCTGGCCGCGGAGCTTGCGGCGCTGCGGCGCCTTCTGGCGGTCGCTGATCTGCTTGTGCCCGCCCGAGGAGACCGGCTCGAGCATCCCGTGGCTGGCCGCGGTCGCGGGGTTGCTCGCCCGCATCCTCGGGTCGCCGCCGAGGTCGCTCCGGATCATCGGGTTACTGCCGGACGGGGCGCCGTCGAGGATCGCCGTCGGGGCGCCGGCGATGTTCGGATCGCTCGCGACGGGCATGCCGGGGTGGGTCGCCGGCTGGAGGTGGCCGCCGCTGTGGCCGGGATGGCTGCCGCTCGCCGCCGGCGGATACGAGCCGCTGCCGACCGCGCCGAAGGCGCCGCTGCCGATCGCTCCGAACGCGCCGCTCCCCGGAACGGGCGGGAACCCGCCGCTGCCCGAGGCCGGCGGGAAGGCTCCCGAGCCCGGGGCGGGTGGGAAGGCGCCCGAGCCAGGCGCCGGCGGGAAGGCGCCCGAGCCGGGCGCGGGCGGGAACGCGCCGGTTCCGGGGACGGGGTAGGCGCCGCTTCCGGGGACAGGGAACGCTCCGCTTCCGGGCGCGGGCGGGAACGCTCCGCTGCCCGGGGCGGGCGGGAACGCTCCGGTGCCGGGGGCGGGCGGATAGGCTCCGCTCCCGGGGATCGGGAAGGCTCCGCTGCCGGGCGCGGGCGGATAGGCTCCCGAGCCCGGGGCGGGCGGGAAGGCGCCCGAGCCGGGCGCGGCCGGGAACGCGCCGGTTCCGGGGATCGGCGCGTGGGTGCCGGTGCCGCTCGCGCTCGGACCGCCGTCGGCCATCGTCTGGGCGAAGTTGTAGCCCGACGCGGGGACGCCGTCGGCGTCGGAGACGGTCTGGGCGAAGTTGATCTCGCCGCCGCTGGCATCCATCTGCGGGCCGCCGTCGGCGACCGTCTGGGCGAAGTTGTAGCCGCCGCTCGCGTCCGGGGCGCCCTCGGCGATCGTCTGGGCGGCGCTGTAGGCGGTCTCGCCCGGGGGCCCCTCGGCGATCGTCTGGGCGGCGTGGTAACCGCTCGCGGCCGGCGGGCCCTCGGCGATCGTCTGGGCGAAGTTGAGGTGCCCGCTGCCGCTCGGCGCGCCGGGGTCGAACCCGACGTGCGAACCGCTGACGGGGTCGAGCTGCGCGCCGGACGCGGCCGGCGGCGCGATGCCATCGAGGCCCATGCCGTCGAACGTCTCACCGCGCTCGTGGGCGGCCTTGGCGGCCGCGATGTCGCCGGCGAGCGAGCCGATGATCGTCGGCATGTCGTCGGGGGAGAGCACCCGGGTCCCGTGGGTGTCCTCCATCGCGGCAGCGGTCCGGGCCGCGTCGAGGACGCCGGGCAGCTCGTCGGGCTCGAGCGCGGCCGTCCGGTAGTTCGCGTGGTCCTGCGAGGCGGTCATTCCGCCGCCGTTGCCGTTGCCCTCGCCCCAGGGCTCGACGCAGATCGGGCACGCCTCGGCCCCGACGCTCCGGAGCCACTCGTTCTCGAAAGTCGAGAAGCACGTCGGGCAGATCCCCGAGCGCGACTGGACCATCTGAAGGCACTGGTCGGCGACGGGCAGCGAGAGCAGGCCCTGCTGGACGAGGGCGTCCCGGAGGCGCCCGCCGTTGCCGAACACCTCGGCGCGGGCGTTCTCGACGGCGTCGGCGGCCGCGTGGCCGCCGTCGATGACCTCGCTCGCGAGGAGCGCGTCCTCGACCGCGTCGTAGCCCTGGTCGTCCTCGATCCCGCCGTTGAGCTGCCGAAGGCACGCGACGAGGATGCCGCGGTCGATGCAGCCCGTCTCGGCGGCGTATCGGCCGAGCGGCAACCCCTGGTTGCGCGCCTCGTCGATCGTCGGCTGAAGCTGCTCGGCCGAGAGCCCCTGCCGCGAGACGAGCAGCTGGCCCAGCTCGAGGTCCTGGTCCATGTCCATGTCGAGTCTCCCGCGGCGCCGGCGCCCGCGTGCTCGGGTGGTACGTGCAATGTCTGATGCAATACAAGCAGCGAGCGGGCGGGCCTTCAAGGGGCCGGCGCGCTTGACGCGACGCGGCAGGCCCGCTCGCCGGGCGGGCGGGGCGCGGCGGGACGGCGCGCGGGCGGGGCGGAGCGGCCGGACTACTCCTCGGCGACCGGGATCTGGATCGTCATCACCGGGCCGAAGCTCCAGAGGAGGCTCGAGCCGCTGCGGTGCTCCATCTGGAGGCGGAGCTCGATCACGCCCGGCTCATCGGGGGCGATCATGTCGAACTCGAACGTGGCCCCGTTCCCGTTCGCGATCTGCTTCCCGGGCGCGAGCCAGAGCTCGCCGAGGAGGTGCTCGTCGATCGGGATCACCTCCTCGACGGGGCGGGTGTCGATCTCCTGCTCGCTCTCCTCGTCGCCGCCGGCGTCATCATCGTCATCGTCGTCGGCGGCGTCGCTGGCGGCCCGCTTCTCCCGGAGATCCTCGCGGTCCTTCTCGAGCTTCGCCTTCCGGATCGCGACGAGGGTCGCGCGCGTCTCGTCGTCGACCGGGACGAGGCGGTAGGCGCGCGTCCAGGAGAGCGCCCCGGCGTTCTTGACCGCGATCTCGATCGAGAACTCGTCGCCCGGATAGAGATCGTCCTCCTCGGGGAGGTAGTGGTCGTCGACCATCTCCTCGGCCGCGTCGCCGCTCGCCGGGATCGCGAGCGAGAGATGGGGGACGTAGGTGACGACGAGGAGCGAGACGACGAGCAGCCCGAGGAAGGGCAGGCTCACCTTGTAGAGGAGGACCACCGGGCGCTCGAACCGGAGGCTCGCCAGGAAGAGGTTCAGGCCAACCGGCGGGGTCGAGTACCCGATCTCGAGGTTCGTCAGGAAGATGATCCCGAGGTGGACCGGGTCGATCCCGTAGTGATCGGCGATCGGCTTGATCAGGGGGACGACGATCAGGATCGCGCTGAAGATGTCCATCATGCAGCCGACGATGATCAGGAAGATGTTCAGCGCGATCAGGAAGACGATCGGCGAGCTGATGTAGGCCTCCATCCACCTCAGGATCGTCTGCGGCACCTCCTCGCCGGTGAGCCAGTCGGCCAGCGAGATCGCCATCCCCATGATGATGAGGATCGCGCCGACGAGCACGGCCGTCTTGTGGAGGACGCGGGGCAGCTCCTTCAGGGAGATCTCGCGGTAGATCACGCACTCGACGAAGAGGACGTAGGCGGCCGCCACGCCGCTCGCCTCGGCCGCCGTGTAGAAGCCTCCGTAGATCCCGCCGATCACGAGGACGGGGATCGGCAGCTCCCAGGCGGCCGCCCGGAGCGCTCGGCCGAGCTCGCCAAAGGCGAACGACTGCCGCGGCGCCTTGCTCCGGATGCCGATCCAGACCGAGTACGCCCCGAGGACGGCCATCAGGAAGATGCCGGGCAGGAGGCCGGCCTTGAAGAGGTGGTCGACGTCCACCTCGCCGATCACGCCGTAGACGATGATGGCGAGGCTCGGCGGGAAGAGGAGGCCGAGGCTGCCGCAGGTGGTGAGCAGGCCGAGGCTGAACTCCTCGGGGTACTTCTCGCGGAGCAGGATCGGAAAGAGCAGCCCGCCCAGCGCGATGATGGTCACGCCGCTCGCGCCGGTGAACGCGGTGAACCACGCGCACGCGACGATCGAGGCGACCGCGATCCCGCCGGGGAACCAGCCGAGCGAGGCGCGGGCGAGGGCGACGATCCGCTGGGGGCTCTTGCTCTCGCCGAGGAGCGCGCCGGCCAGGCTGAAGAGCGGGATCGCGACGAAGAGCGGCTGGGTCGCGATCTTCTTGTACCAGCCGATGTAGACGAGCGCCTGCCAGTTCTCGGCCTCGCCCGTCGAGAAGGCGAGGACGGCCGCCCCGCCGATCACGAGGAAGAGCGGCAGCCCGAAGAGCGCCCCGAGGAGGATCACCGCGCCGACGAGGATGGTCGTCACGAGCCCGCCTCCCCGGTCGATGTCGCTTGCTCGCCGGTCGCGGACGGCGCCGCGGCGCCATCGCCCGGCGGCGCGTCGGTGTTCTCGTCCGCGGCGGCCATGTCCGCGGCCAGGGCGGCGTCCTCGTCGTACGCCTCGGCGGCGAACGCGCTCTCCGCGGCGTGGAGCCCGAACCGGAACGCGGCCGTCCCGAGCGCCACCGGGATGACGCCGAGGACGGCGGTGACGCGCACGTGGACCGTGCTGTCGTAGAGCGGGCCGAGGCCGCTCAGGAACTGGTCGTCGTTGAGCTGGAAGTAGTAGAGCGAGGCCCAGACGAGGATGCCCGAGCCGATCGCGGCGATCGCCATCACGAGCGCGTCGACGATCCGGCGCGCGCCGGGCGGGAGGAACTTCGAGGCGAACTCGATCCGGATGTGGCGGCGCTCGCTGGCGGCCAGGCTCGCCCCGAGCATCCCGACGATGAGGACGAGGTGTCGAACGATCGGCTCGATCCACGCCGGCGACTGGGTCGGGAAGGGCGAGTCCTCGAGCCAGTCGACGACGCCGTCGGGCAGGTTGCCGATGTTTCGCAGGAGGACGTTCACCGCGTAGAGCCCGACCATCAGGAGCAGGCAGATCGCGACGGCGTAGCGCTCGAAGAGCGCGAACCCCGCGTTGAGCGACCGGATCGGGGCGAGGGCGCGCTCGCCGGGGGGGTCATCGGGCGTCGTCGGCTCGGCGAGGAGGTTCCGCGCGACGAGGAGGATCCCGGCGAGGGCGACGGTCACCGCGATGGCGCTCGTCATGCCGGGCGAGCGCCACGGCTGGTCGCCGCCCTCGAAGTTGCGGACCACCGAGGTCGCGATGTACAGAGCGAGGAGGCCGACGAACCCGACGGCCCCCGCCACCTTGTCCCCGATGCTCCGGGGGCGGTCGTCCGCTTCCGCGGGCAACGACCGACCCGAGCTGGTCACCGTCACCGGCGTCTCCTCCTCGCCGTCGCCTCCACCCGCGCCGGGCGGAGGCGGCGACGGTCGACTACTCGCCGCCGTTCTTGGCCCGATACTCCGCGATCAGCTCCATCACGCGATCGTAGTTCTCCTGGGAGTAGAGCTTCCCGGCCAGCTCGCGGGCGACGTCCTGACCGATCTTGCGGAGCTCGGCCTTGTCGGCGTCCGAGATCGGGACCGCCTCGACGCCCTCCTTCACGAGGGTCTCGCTCGCCTCGCCGTTCTTCTTCCGGATCGTCTTGCTGAGCCGCTCGGTGTGCTTCTTCGAGAGCTCGAGCACCGTCTTGCGATCCTCGGCCGAGATCTTCTCCCAGGTCGACTTCGTGACGAGGCCGGCGCCGGTGCCGTTGCCGATGTCGATGCCGAGCTTGTACTTCACCTGCGTCTGCCACTGGAGCGAGATCAGCCCGAGGGGCGAGTTGTAGACGGTGTCGATCAGGCCGGTCTGGAGCGAGGTCCGCACGTCGGGGAGCGCGAGCGGCGTCGGCTTCACCCCGGCCGCCGTGTAGGCGGCGTGGGCGAGGGGGTCGCCCTCCCAGACCCAGGTCTTGGTCCCGCGCATCTCCTCGAGGCTCTTGACCGGCTTGCGCGAGTACATGTGCACCCACCCGGTGTCGACCCATCCCAGGAAGATGAAGCCCTTCTCGTCGAGCGTCGAGACGAGGTCCGCCTGCATCGCCTTGCGGACGTGGTCGACCTCCTCGTAGGAGTCGTAGACGAACGGCAGCTCGAGGAGGCGCGCGTCGCCGGTGATCTCGCCGAGGCCGATCCCGGTGAAGCCGCCGCCCTGGAGCTGGCCGGCCTCCATCCGCTGGAGCACCTCGGACTCGTCGCCGCGGATCCCGCCGGCGTAGAACTTGAACTCGACCCGCCCGTCGGTCTTCTTCTTGATGTCCTTGTTGAGGCGCTCCATCGCCTTCATCCACGGCGTGCCGTCGGGGGCGAGGGTGGCGTACTTGATGGTCACGTCCGCGCCGCCGCCGCCGGCCATCGCGACGGCCGTCGGAATGGCGAGGGCGATGGCGGCCACGCCCGCGGCGAGGGCCGCGGCGGCGAGCGGCCGCGCGAGGGTCTTGCACGGGTCGATCTTCATGGTCTTCTTTCCTAGTCGTCGTCGGGGAGGGGCTCCTCGAAGAGATCGTCGATCTCGTCGAGCAGATCCTCGGCCCGCACCTTCGCCATCTTGTTCGCGAGCGTCTCCTCGGGGAGGACGTCGTCGGGCGTGTCGATCACCTCCTCGAGGAGGCGCTCGAAGGTGTCGCGGTCCTGGTTGTTCACGCAGTAGGTCTGGGCGTAGAGGACCTTCGCGAGGAGGAACGGCTTGTCGCCGTTGATCCGGATGACGTTCTCGAACGCCTCCTTGCTCCGCTCCGGCTCCCCGCCGAGGAGCTTGGTCCGACCGCCGTAGTAGAACCCGAAGAAGAGGTCGGGCCCGCCATAGAAGTAGGTCGGGTCGAGCTCGCGGACGCGTTCCATCAGCCGCTCCACCCGGGGCAGGTCGGCGAGCGCCTCGGGGTCGTCGCGGTTGAGGTTGATCCAAGCACCCCAGTTGAAGCCCACCCAGAACAGGGCCGGGACGTCGTCCTCGTCGGCCTCGGCGAGGGCGGCCTCGAGGGCCTCGCCGCCCTCGCTCGCGCGGCCGAAGAAGTCGTCGACGCGCCGGTTGGCGGCCGCGAAGGCGCGGCTGAGGCCCTTCTCGTAGAGGATGGCCGCCCACTCCTGGTCCTCGTTCTCGATGAACGCGAACGCGAACGCGCCGTGCATCTCGGCGGAGAGCATCAGCAGCTCTTCGTTCTCGGGGCTCGCCTGGAGGAAGCCGTCGAGGAGCGAGATCAGCGCCGGCCCGGCCTCGCGGGCGTGCTGGGTGCTCTTCTCGCTCCGGAAGGAGTAGGCCATCTCCTTGAGCGTCGGGGCCATGCGGTTCGCGATGAACTTCTGGAACGAGCAGCCCGACGACGTCGCGATGACGACGACCGCGACGCCGACGAGGCTCGCGAGCCGGGCGCGCACGAGGACCGGGGTGGGACGCATCCGTCGCCTCCTTCGTCCCGTCCCTCGCGCGCGGTCACCGTGAACCGAAGGCTTTGCAGGGGACAGGGATGGGGCCTTTCGGCCGGAGAGCGCGCCATGGTAGTCGCGGCCCGGTTGGGGGTCAAGACGGGCCCCGAGGGAGGGGGACGAGCGCGGGGGGCCGAGGATTCACGGGCTGAGGACACGGCCAGAGTGGCCGCCCCGAATGGATGACGATCCACAGATTCCGCTCCGACCGGTAAACCCGATAGGGGCTATCAAGCTGGCTCAGGTGACCGCGGCCCCACCGGCTTCGCCTTCGGCGAAGAGGATGAAACCACGGAGACACGGAGGGCACGGAGGACTCACGGAGAAAGACGCGACCAGCTCAGCCCGGGTTGGCTGGCTTCGCCTCCGCCGAGGGGATGAAACCACGGAGGCACCGAGGCACGGAGGAGCCTCGGAGGGGGTCCGGGTCTTCGACCGCTCGGCGCGTCCTCCGTGAATTCTCCGTGTTCTCTGTGCCTCCGTGGTGACATCCTGCTCGCCGAAGGCGAGCCCATCGGCACCTGTACGAGCTTGATAGCCCCTAACCCGATCAGATCTCGCCCGGCCGCCCCTGCCCCCGAAGCTGCTCCGACCGAGCCCGATCCTCCTCGGCGCCGGCCTCGCCGGTCGCCGCGCGGGCGCGGGCCCGGAGCTCGTAGAAGAGGGCCTGGACCTCGAAGCGTCCCTCGTCGGGCTCGAGGTCGATCCGGTCGATCGCGCTCGACGCGTCGGCGAGCAGGTTCTTCACGGTGAGCCACTCGACCTTGTCGTCGTCGTCGCCGTGGATGTGCATGTAGACGACGGCGTCGCCGAGCGAGCCGAGCTCGGCGGCGAGCCTCGCGAGCTCGCGGACGTGGCGGTCGGCGCGGCTCGGGTCGCCCTTGCGGGCGTACGCCCGGATCCGGACGAGGAGGAGGGCCTCGTTCGTCGAGAGGCGTCGCATCGCGATCTTCGTCGCCTCGAGCGCCCCGTCGGCGTCGCCCGCCTCGTCGGCGACGAGGCATCGCCGCAGGTTGGCCTCGGTGTTGTCGGGGTCGATCTCGAGCGCGAGGCGGTAGGCGTCCGCCGCCTCGGCGAGCTTGCCGATCCGCTCGAGGAAGCGCCCCTGCGCCAGGCGCGGCTCGACGCTCGATGGCGCGGCCAGGGCGGCCTTGACGAGCGCCTCCTGCGCGTCGGCCGGCTTGCCGCGCTCGGCGAGGGCGCGACCGAGGGCGAGCCAGGCGATCGCGAGCGACGGCTCCGCGTCGAGCGCCTCGCGCAGGTCGCTCACCCCGTCCTCCCACAGCCCGATCGAGACGCGCACCCGTCCGCGCTCGGCCAGGACGAGCGGCTCGCGCCCGGCGCGCTCGATGACGGCGTTGTAGCGTCCGTCGGCGTCGGTGCCGCGATCGTCGAACGCGAGCACCCGCGCCTCTCGGAGGAGCGCCGCCGGCGCGCCCGGGAGGGAGCTCGCCGCCCGGCGGGCGCGGTCGCGCGCGACCGAGAGCTCGCCGCGGGTGAGCGCCGCGTCGGCCGCCAGGAGGAGCGCCTCGAAGCTCTCGCGATCGATCTCGAGGGCCGCCTTCGCGTCGGCGGAGGCCTCCTGGCTGCGACCGGCGACGAGCGCCGCGGCGCCCCGCTCGACGTGCACGCGGACGCGGTCGATCGGCGCTCGCTCGAGCGAGAGGGCCCGACCGTAGGCGCCGAGCGCCTCGTTCACCGACGAGCGACCGGGGGCGTCGAGCGATGCGGGGTCGACGCGGAGACGGAGCTCGCCCGGCCGCGTCGGGACGATCCCGAGGGCGGCGAGGCGGAGCCGCGCCGCGGTCGCGAGCGCCTCGCCGTCGGTCGGGTCCGCCTCGGCGGCGCCGTTCGCCGCGTCGCGGGCTTCGGAGAGACGCTCGACGCCGAGCCCCTCGAGGGCGAGCGCCTTCAGGATCAGCCGGGCGCTCGCCTCGCCGAGGTCGACCGGGGTGCCGATCGTCGCCGAGACGCTCGGTACGCGCAGCATCGCCGGCAGCTCGCCCGAGACGAGCCCGGCGAACGGACGCGACCGCGAGACGTCGTCGAGGGCGCGCTGCAGGCGCTCGGTCCGGACGCCCGCGCCCGTCGCGAGCGGCTCGCGCGGCTCGGGCGGGTGAGCGAGCTCCTCCCCGGGCGCGGCGCGTGGGATCGGTCCGCGGGCGACCGGGTGGACGCTCCGGATCGCGGCCTGCGCGTGGAGCTCCGCGATCCCGTCCGACGGCGACGCCTCGCCCGGTGGGAGGGCCGCGACGGCGGCCTCGAGGTCGGCCAGGGCGGCCTCGGGCTGGTCGGCGAGAAGACGCGCCCGCGCCCGGACGAGGAGCGCGGCGACGCCGTCGGGGCCCGTCGTGTCGACGCCCTCGAGGTCCGAGAGCGCTCGCTGGGGGAGGTTCTTCTCGATGGCGACCCAGGCGAGGAGCGCGGCGGCGATCGGGCGGCCGGCGTCGCTGTCGCGGGCGGCCTTCGCGAGCTTCACGACGCGCGGCGCGGCCGAGACGCCGAGCGAGGCGACGGCGGCATCCTCGAGCAGCTCGGCGGGACGGGTCACGCTCGGGTCGTCGGCGAGCTCGACCGCCCGATCGAGCGCGGCGGTCGCCTCGAGGTAGCGCGCGTTCGCCAGGTGGGCTCGGCCGATCAGCGCGTGGGCCTCCCAGCTCGTCTCGTCGGCGGCGAGGGCGAGGGTGGCGTCCGCGATGGCGAACGCCGTGTCGCGCTGGGCGAGCGCGATCCGACCGCGCCAGACGCGCGCCTCGACGTCGGTCGGAGCGAGCGCGACGAGGGCGTCGAGGCTCGCCCGCGCCTGGGAGAGCTGGCCCTCGGACTCCGCCGCGCGCGCGCGCGCGGCGAGCTGCGCGCGCTCGGCCTCGATCGAGCCGCGGTACTGGGCGTAGCCGAAGAACGCGATCGCCGAGATCACCGCGATGGCGACGGCCGGGTGGCGCAGAGCGCCGCCGAGCCGCGCGAGCACGCCGGGAGGGGCGGGCGGGGCGGCCCGCTCGCCGGTGATGGCGAGCCGCCGGGCGGAGACGGTCGCGACGAACCCCGAGGCCGACGACGTCTTGGGCGGCTCCGGCTCGATCTCGACCGAGGGGACATCCACGCCGAGGAACTCGGTCACGTTGTC
Source organism: Planctomycetota bacterium (assembly GCA_029260755.1). Lineage (GTDB taxonomy): Bacteria > Planctomycetota > J058 > J058 > JAJDCQ01 > JAJDCQ01. The sequence goes on from JAJDCQ010000035.1 coordinate 92,463, forward strand.
CCAGCTCGTGAGCTCGAGGATGAAGCGCCCGGAGCCCTCGATCACCCGGCCGGAGAGGGGGTCCTTGAGCTCCTCGGGCTCCTTCTTCTCCTCGGCCGGCGTCTCGACGTCGGACTCCGCCGCCTCGTCATCGGGGGCCGGCTTGAACTCGCCGCTCTTGAGGATCTCCTCGCCGGACTTGAGGAGCGCCTCGAACTCGCGGTCGGCCTCCTCGTCCTCGATGAGCTCGCCGTCATCCTCCACCTCGGGCGCGGCGATCATCTCGCCGCTCGTCGCGGATCCGTCGGTGAGGGCGTCGGAGGCCGAGCCGTCGTCGGAGATCTCGGTCGAGATCGCGTCGTCGTCGGAGACCTCCGTCGAGAGCGCGTCCGGGCCGGCGAGGCGCTGCCTCAGGTCGAACGTGGACGGCGCCGATGTGCCGGCGAAGTCGTCCGATCCGGTGCCGTCGTCGGAGTCCTCGGTGAGGCCGCGGAGGGCGGGGTGGGCGTGGGACGAGGACGCCCCGCCGTCCGAGCTCGCGGCCCACGCCGAGGGCTCGTCCTCATCGGACTCGGTCAGGCCGCGAAGCGCGCCGGGGGCGCCCGATCCGTCCGAGGCTGCCCGGTCGTCGGGCTCGGCGTCGGGCTCGGCTTCCTCGGCCTCCGGGGCGCCCTCATCCTCCCACTCGCCGTCCTCTTCCCACTCGCCCTCGCCTTCTTCGCCTTCCTCCCACTCGCCCTCTTCCCATTCGCCCTCTTCGCCTTCACCGTCCTCCCACTCGCCCTCCTCCCACTCGCCTTCCTCGTCGGTCTCGGCGTCCGCGTCCCAGGCGGCCTCGTCGACGCCGTCGTCGCTCTCGGGCACGAGCCCGACGTCGGTGCGCCCCTCGGGCGCCCCGGCGTCAACGTCGGAGTCGAGGTCGGTGTCGGGCGTGTCGGCGGACGCGGCGCCTCGCCGCGCCGTCGTGGCCGCGTCGTCGCTCGCGGGCGGGTCGATCTCGTCGCTCGGGGTGCGCGGCGGCGCCGCCTTCGGGAAGGGGATCGGCTCGGGATCGGAGCGGCGGCGGGCCTCGGCGCGACCGCGGAGAGCCTCGCGCTCGTCGTCGGAGAACGCCTCGAACGCGCGGGTCGGCCGGTGGCGAGGATCTCCGGTGACGGCCCCGTCCGGCTCGTCCGCCGCATCGTCGGACGGATGCGCGGGCAGCTCCGTCGTCGGCGCGTCGCCGCGTGCGAGCTTCGTCCAGGAGTCCTCCGGCGGCGGCGGGAGCTCGACGGTCCCCGTGCCGTCGCCGATGTCGGGGTCCGGCGACCGCTGGCCCGGCGGCGCGGCGGCCGGCGGCGGCGCCTCGGCGGCCGGCGGCGGCGGAGCGGCGGCCCGCTGGTCGGGCCAGGGCAGCAGCGGCGCGTCCGCCTTCGTCTTCCGCTTCTTCCGACGGGTCGGCTGCTTCGCGATCGACTGGATCTCGTCGGGGGAGAGGCCGAGGAGGCCCGTCGAGGCGTCGGCCTCGGGCGAGGTCGTCCTGCGGCGGCGCGTCGGGCGGGTCCGCCGGGACTTCGTCTTCCGCTTCGGCCGCTTCGGCATCGTGGGCGGCGGAGGCGGTGGAGCCGGGGCCGAGGCCGAGGCCGCGTCGAGCGCCCGTGAGGTCTTGGCGTTCGGGTCGATCCGCTCGGCGTCGATCGCGGGGTCGCCGCTCTCGTCCCATCGGAACCGCTCGGGGAGCGACAGCCGATGCGACTTGTAGGCCGGGACGTCCGCAGGCGGCTCGGAGGGTCGCGCCTCGTCGTCGCGGAGCGAGCGCGGCGGGCTCTGCGGCCAGGCCGACGGGTCGTAGTCACCCGACTCGCTGACGGGGCGCGGCTTTCGGAGCGCCGCCGACGCGGCGGCCGAGCCCTCCGGCCAGGGCGCGAGCTTCGGGTCGAGCTCCTTGTTCGGCGCGGGCTGCTGGCCCGGCAACCGGGTGCTCGGGAACGAGGGCGAGGGGCCCTCGTGGCTCATCTCGAGCGGCGTCCGGCAGCGGGGGCAGGCGGGGAGGCCGGCGCCCTCCGCATCGGCGGCCGGCATGGCGAACCGGCCCTTGCAGCTCTTGCAGACGAGGGCCTCGCCGCGGGCGCGCCCGACGATCTCCCGGAGATCGCGAACCGAGAGCCAGCCGCGCTCGACGAGGATCTTGGCGAGGCTGGTGTCCTTACCGGACTGGCGCTTCTCCTGGAGAGAGCGCAACGCCTCGGCCACCGCGATCTTCGGCGCCTTGCGGTATCGGACGACCCAACGAGCTAGGACGAGATCGCGCGCTTCTGCCATAAACCCAAATACCGACTGGAACATAGCCCTGCATCGGGCGGGTGTCAACGCGGGTCGCCGTCCCGTCCCGCGTCGGGGTGCCTCCCGGAGCATCATTGGAATGAACGAGCCGTTTGAGGCGCGGGCCCGCGGCGCGCTACGGTTGAGCATGCCCTCGCCTGCGGCCGACGAAGCGCTCGCCGCTCACCTCGTGCGATCCGGTCGGATCACCCCGACCGACGCCAGCGCCGTCCGCGCCGAGCTCCGAGAGCGCCCCGCCGCGCGTCTCGCCGACGTCCTCGTCGGGCGCGGGCTCGTCTCGGCCCGCGACCTCCTCGACGCCGCCGTGGAGATGGCGGAGGGCGCCTCGCAGGCCGGCTCGCGTCCGGTCTCGTCGGGTCGCCTCGTCGCCGTCACGCCGGCCGGCCCGGCGGGCAGCGGCCTCGTCCCGGTCGCGTCGCCGATCGGCGCGCGAGGCGAGGGGATCGGGCGCTACGCCGTCGGCGAGGAGCTCGGCCGCGGGGGGATGGGCGTCGTCTACCGGGCGTTCGACCCGGGCCTCGACCGCGCCGTCGCGATCAAGGTGCTCGGGACCGGCGAGGGGGCCCTCGGCGAGCAGCAGCTCCGTCGGTTCGAGCGCGAGGCGCGGACGGCGGCGAGGCTTCGCCATCCCGGAATCGTCGCCGTTCACGAGGTCGGCTGGGACCCGGGGCCGACCGCCGGGTCGGGGCGACCGTTCCTCGTGATGGACCTCATCGAGGGCGAGAGCCTCGAGGAGGTCTTGCGGCGCGACGCCGTCCCGCCGCGTCGGGTCGCCGCGATCGTGCGCGACGTCGCCCGCGCCCTCCAGCACGCCCACGAGCACGACGTCATCCACCGCGACGTGAAGCCGGAGAACATCCTCGTCGAGCCGGGCGGGCGCGTCCTCATCACCGACTTCGGTCTCGCCCGCGACGCCGGGGAGGCGCGGGTCACCCTGACCGGTCAGATGGTCGGGACGCCCGCCTACATGGCGCCCGAGCAGGCGAGCTCGGGGCGCGGCAGGATCTGCCCCGAGACCGACGTCTACGCCCTCGGCGGCGTCCTCTACCGCGGTCTCGCGGGGCGGCCCCCGTTCATCGAGCGCGAGCTGCTCGCCCTGATCCGCAAGGTGCTCGTCGTCGACCCGGCGCCGCTCCGGGCGCATCGCCCGCACGTTCATCCCGACCTCGAGACGATCGCCGCCAAGTGCCTCGAGAAGGATCCGCTGCGCCGCTACGGCAGCGCGTCCGAGCTCGCCGACGAGCTCCAGCGCTTCGTCGATGGCGAGCTCATCCACGCTCGACCGATCAGCCGAGTCGGGCGGATGCGGCGCTGGGCCGGACGCAACCGACTGCTCGCCGCCGCGACGACCGCGGTCGGGGTTCTCCTCGTCGCCTTCGCCGGCCTCGGCGTCCGGATGGCCGCCGAGCTCCGACGCGCCGCCGAGGCGGAGCGCGAGAGCCTCGCCGACGAGGCGGGCGCCCGGGCGCGGGACGCGTTCGCGCGGTTCCAGAACGCTCGCGCGGACGCGGTCGCGGTCGGGATCTCGTCCGAGGAGGCGCGCATGCGCCGCGACCGCCTCCTCGCCCGCGGCCTCGAGGCGGTGCAGGCGGCGGCGACGCACCGCGCGCTCGCGCCCGATGACGACGCGGCGCGGCGGAGCGCGATGGAGGCGTTGCTCGCTTACGGCGAGATGGCGCTCGAGACCGAGCAGTGGGCCGTCGCGGCGAGCGCCGTGGAGCAGGCGCAGGCGGTCTCGCCCGACGACCCGCGCGCCGGCCGATTCCTCGATCGGCTCGGCGCGGCGCGGCGCGAGGCGAGCGTCGAGCGTCGCGAGGCGGTCGAGGCGGTGATCGCCCGAGTCCGAGACGGCGAGGCCTCCGGCGAGCGCGCGCTCGAGCACGCCCTCTTCGAGCTGGTCCGCTACCCCGAGCGTCAGACGGTGCAGCTGCTCGTCGCGGCGCTCGACGACGTGACCGAGCGGCTCTGGGACGTCGCCCTCGAGGCGTACGGCGAGGCGGCGATCGCGACCGAGGAGGAGGAGCGCACCGGCGCGAAGGCGATCGCCGAGATCGAGGAGATCCTAGAGCGTCACCGGGCGGCGGCCGAGGCGGGCGAGGATCCCGACGACGAGGACGTGGACGCGATCGAACGGGTCGAGCGCCGGATCGTCGATCGGGCCGTTCGCCGCCGGCGCTTCGCCGGCAACATCGACCTCGCGTTCGGCGCGACCGGCGCCGAGCTCATAGGCTCGCTCCAGGAGCGAAGCGCCTCGAGCGGCGAGCTCGACCTCGCGCGGGTGACCTGTCGCGCGCTCGGTCGGATCGGGATCGCCGAGGGCGCCGTCGAGGCGCTCGCCCGCTATCTCGCCGTGGAGCGAGACGAGCGTCGCGCCGCCGTGGCCGGTGAGGCGCTCTGCCTGCTCGGTGGGAGCGACGCGGGGCGGGTGGTGATCGCGACCCAGCGGCGCCTCGGATACAACTCGACCTTCTCGAACCGGATCCTCGGCGCGATTCGGATGACCGGGCTCGAGACGGTCCTGCCGCTCGAGACCGTCGAGGGGCGGTTCACCCGGGCGAGGCTGCGCCACGACACGGGCGAGCTCGCGGGCGCCCTCGAGGACATGGACCGGGCGATCGAGCTGGCCGCGGAGGGCGAGGCGTCCCGCCTCTGGAACGAGCGCGGCCTGATCCTGCGGGAGCTCGACCGGCCGGCCGAGGCGCTCGCCGCCTTCGATCGCGCGATCTCGCTCGATCCGCGCTTCGCCGGTGGGTTCTCGAATCGGGGCAATCTGCATCGCGAGATGGGCGACCTCATCCGGGCCCTCGGCGACTGCCGGCGCGCCGTCGAGATCGACCCGCGCTACGCCGACGGGTGGATCAACCTCGGCATCGTCCACGCGACGCGCGGCGAGCGCGCCGAGGCCGTCGATGCCTTCTCCCGGTCGGTCGAGCTCGCGCCGACCGTGGCGGCGCACCGGTTCAACCTCGCGATCGCCCGCAAGGACGCCGGCGATCGGCTGGCCGCCCTCGCCGACGTGAGCCGGGCGATCGATCTCCTCGATCGCGACGCGCGCTACTGGTCGTTTCGATCGGAGCTCCACGCGGCGGGCGGCACCTTCGACGCGGCGTTCGCCGATGCGAGCCGGGCGCTCGAGCTCGACCCGGGCCTCGTCGATGCATGGATCGCCCGCGGCGTCGCCCGGCGAAGCGTCGGCGACATGGAGAGCGCGCACGCCGATCTCGCGCGCGCCCTCGAGATCAGACCGAGACACACGACCGCCCTCATCGAGCGGGGCGTCACCTACGCGCAGGAGGGCGACCTCGAGGCGGCGATCGGCTTCATCAGCCGGGCGCTCCAGATCGACGCGAACCTGCCGCGCGGGTGGCTCTGCCGCGGGAACGTCCGTCAGCTCGGCGGCGACGTCGAGGGGGCGATCCTCGACTACGGTCGGGCGATCGAGATCGCGCCGCGCGACCCGGTCTTCTGGAACGCCCGGTGCGACGCGCTCGTGAGCGCGAACCGGCTGGACGAGGCGGCGGCCAATGCCGAGGAAGCGGTCAGACTCGATCCGGGGTTCGCCGTCGCGTGGAACAACCTCGGACGGATCCGGACGCGGCGGCGCGACCTTCCGGGGGCGCGCGACGCCTACACCCGCGCGATCGAGGCATCGCCGCGCTACCCCCTCGCGTGGTGCAACCGAGGTCGCGTCCGCGCCGAGCTCGGCGACGTCCCGGGCGCCCTCGCCGACCTCGACCGAGCGATCGAGCTCGACCCCGACGACGCGAACAGCCGCTCGACCCGGGCGGAGCTTCGCCTTCCGACCGACATCGACGGGGCGGCCGCCGACGCCACGGCCGCCCTCGCGATCGACCCGCGAGCGGCCGGCGCCCTCCGGGTCCGCGGCTACGCCCGGACCGACCTCCGCGGAAAGATCGCCGACCTCGAGCGCTACCTCGAGCTCGAGCCGACCGGAAAGGCCGCGGACGAGGTGAGGGTGGTCCTCGCCCGGCTCCGAGGCCGCTGAGCCGCCGCGTTCCGTTTCAGGAACAGGAGTCCCGGGCGGCGCCCCGCGACGTGTCGGCAATGGCTCGGCGACGCCCGAATCAATCCGAGTAATCCGCGAAATCCGCGGTTCGGTCTCTTTAGGCGTTGAATCAGTGGGAACCGCGGATTACGCGGACTACGCTGAGTGCGAGTTGCCAGCGTCCGGTCGTTTGCCGTTGCGCGGGCTGTTCCAGGAACACGGGTCTTCTTGCACGAACGGGGAACGATCCACAGATTTCACAGATTTCACAGATTGGGAGTTGCCGAAGACGGTCATCCCTCGCCGTCGGCCGAGGCCCGTCCGCGTTCGGCAAGACCCGCGAGTC
>JAJDCQ010000036.1 GCA_029260755.1 Planctomycetota bacterium
CCGCCCGACGGGCCGAATCGGATCATCCGCTTCGAGGTCGAGGCCGACCAGTGGAACCGGATCCAGGCCGCCATCGAGAAGGTCCGCCGGGTCGGCGGCGCCGAGGTCGGCCTCGCCGAGGCGTTCGACGTGATCGCCCACGACTACCTCGAGACCCCACTCGACGAGTCCGAGATCCTCGATCCGCCCGTCGCTGCCTCGGCCGCGAGTGACGCTCCCGAATCGGAGTTGCGCGGCGCACCGGAGGCCGAGCTCGAGCGGGATCGCCTCTTCCGCCAGGACGTGCTGCAGCGCTACGGCTGGATCTGCGCCATCCCCGGCTGCGGCTGCCGAGTCAACCTGGAGGTCGACCACATCGTCCCGCGATCCCGAGCTCCCGAGCGGCGCTGGGACCCGGACAACGTCGCTCCCCTCTGTCGAGGCCATCACCGGCTCAAGACCGACGGAATCATCAAGATCTCGGGGAAGACGCCCGACGGAACCCTCATCGTGGAGCGACCGCGGGAGTCCCGGGATTGTGCTCTCGTCTGATCGACCCGCTGCCCGGCAGACAAGATGCGCGCGCGCAACGACCGATTCCAGGGGTGAAGTCCAGGATCGACACCAGAGGGCCGGGTCACACGAGCCGCCGCGACAGATTCGCTAGTGTGATTCCTGGACCTGACCCCTTCGATTCACACCAGACAACTTTCGCACGGTGCGAGAGGCTGGGTTCGCACGGCTCCGACCCTCGGCAAGCGCCGGTGCGCGGCGCAACGCAGACGGCGCGGGCCCCGGGCGACCGCGAGTGGATAGCATTCCGGACGCCACGCCCGCGGGATGGACTCGTACTCTTGCCCCCGCGGGCTCGCTCGCAGCGATCGGATCCGAGGTTCGGTCGAGCGCGCCGACCGGGGATCGAGTCGATGAGCTCCGCCGGGTGGCGCTCGGTCAGTCAGCCCGCTTCGGGACGCGCCGAACCCGCGGCGCGGGTCGCCGCGAGCTCGGTCAGCACTCTCTCCAGCTCGGCGAGCTGGCTTTCGTCGAGCCTTGGCAGCTCGGTTGGCCCGAGGGTGCTGCCGACGAGCCGCGGACTGGCGCCGCGCATTCTCACGAACTCCTCGCCGGTGAGGCGACCGATCTCGAGGGTCCGGCCCAGGAACCCGGAGCAGACGAGCACCCGGCGGTCGGTGACGGCCATCCGGCAGTTCCGGCGACGGACGTGGCGGAACGTCTGGACGACGACGTCGAGGGCGACCAGTCCGGCGTAGACGATGAGGGAGGGATGCTCGGCGAACGTCCGCGCCGGGTCTTCCCACGGGCGCGCCACGATCGACATGACGCCGAGGGCGATCACTCCGAGTGCGGTCACCCAGTTTCGTGGGGTCTCCCACGCGGCGCGGCTCGAGCCCTTGGCCTCGAAGAGGATTCGCTCGTCGGGGAGGAGCGCCTCGTCGATCTCACGCAACGACGATCAGCCCTCGCGCTCGGGGGCGCCGGCGGCGTCCCGTTCGCGCTCGAAGGCGCCTCGGAGCGTCTCGGGCAGGGGGACGCTCTTCATCGCCTCGAGGTCGGTGCAGACGGTCGTCGCCTTCGCGACCACGCAGACCTCTCCGTCCTCGTCGCGCCTCCCCGTGTAGCCGAGGACGACGGTGCTCCGGCCGATCCGCTCGACGGTGACGGCGATCCGGACCTGGTCGCCGAAGCGGACCGGCGCGCGGAAGTCGCACTCGAGGTGGACGGTCGGGAACGTGATCCGGTCTCCCGAGAGGAGCACGTGGTAGCGGGCGCCGATCCGGTCGCGGAAGAAGTCTTCCATCGCCGCGTGGAAGAAGTCGAAGTAGTTCGGGAAGTACATGATCCCGGCGGGATCGCAGGCCCCGAACCGGACCGGCAGCTCGAGCTCGTAGGGCGACCAGGCGGAGATCGACACGGGCGGTCGGGGCGCTCCTGCTCCTACCAGTCCGTTCCCCGGTCGGGCGCCGCGGCGGCGCTCACCGCCGGCCGGAGCGCCTCGTCGAGGAACGCCTGGGCTCGCTCGCGGATCAACATCAGGTAGACGACCGATGTGTAGTGGCCCGTCGGGACCACCCATCGCGCCGGGCGCCCGAGCGCCTCGCGGAGCAGCTCCTGGTTGCGGAACGGCAGCACGGCGTCGAAGCGGGTGCCGAAGAGGAGAACGCGGCGCGCGTCGACCGACGGCGCGAAGACGATCGGGTCGAGGTCGAGGGCGACGCGCGTCTCCGCCTCGAGGTCGGCCGGGGTGGCGCCCGGGTTCCGCTCGAGCCACGCCTTGCGGAACCGGTTGATCGTGCCCTCGTCGCCGTGGGCGAGGATCGTCGGCATGTCGCCGGCGCACATGACGAGGACGCTTCGCTTCACCCGGTCGGGCTCGATCGCCGAGAGGGCGCAGCTGATCAGCGATCCGAGGCTGACGCCGAAGCTGCCGATCCGGTCGCCGTCGATCTCGGGGCGCGCCTGCATCCAGTCGAGGACGTGGCGGCGGGCGATGATCGAGCGCTGGACGAAACCATTGATGTCGGTGAGCTCCCAGTGGGGCGCGAGCACCTTCTCGTCGCGGAGGACGAGCGCCGTGTGGTAGCCCTGCTCGGCGAAGTAGCGGGCGATGTAGCGACTGAGGGTGTAGTTGCCGCCGAGGATCGGCGTGACGAGGAGCCCCGGGCGTGGCTCGTCGTCGTTCTCGCCGCCGCGCGCCCGGTAGTACTCGAAGATCACCTGCATCTCGCCGGGACGACGACCGGGCGGGACGAGGGCGTGGCTCTGCTCCGGCGCGAACGAGACCTCGGCGCCCGCGCTCGTGCGCGCGGGTTCGGGCGCGGGCGCGCCGGCCGCGTCGGCGGCCTCGCGCCAGCGGCGCTCCTCGGTCGAGGCGGCCGGGGCGGGGACGCGGAAGACGGCGAGATGACGCTCCCACCGCTCGGAGGTCTCGGTGAGCTCGAGCTGCACCGCGGGGCCGCCGTCGAGCGCCTCGTAGTCGAACCAGGAGGCGAGCTCGCGCGAGATCGGCGTCGGTCCGGCATAGGCGGGATCGAGCGGCTGATGCGCGACCGCGCATCCCGGGCCGAGCAGCAGCAGGGCCGCGGCCGCGAGGGCGGGGAGAGTCCGGATGGGCGCGTGATGCATGCCCTTATCGTAGACCAGCCCGGAGGTCGATTCCAGGCCCCGTTCCGGCCGGTCGCCGATGCGGCTCGGTCCTTCCCGCGCCGGGGGTTGTGTCACCGCGGCCGGGGGCTAGAATGGCGCCCTTCCAACCCCAGCGAAAGGGTGTGAACCGTTGACCGCGTCCATCGGCGGCGGCCGCCGGATCCTCGTCACCGGCGGCGCCGGCTATCTCGGCAGCGTTCTCAGCCCGCTCCTCCTCGAGCGCGGCTACGCGGTGCGCTGCCTCGACCGCCTCTACTTCGGGCAGGCCCCGATCGAGTCGCTCCTGCGGGACGACCGGTTCGAGCTTCATCGGGCGAACCTCGCCGACCTCGTCGACGCGCACGAGGCCCGCGAGGAGGGGAGCCCGAGCGAGCTCGAGCGGGTGCTCGAGGGCGTCGACGGGGTGATCCACCTCGCCGGCCTCGCGAACGACCCGAGCTGCGAGCTCGACCGCGAGCTGACCGAGCGCACGAACATCACCGCGACCCGCGGCCTCGGCCAGGTCGCCCGCGCGATGCGGATCGAGCGCTTCGTGTTCGCGAGCAGTTGCTCGGTCTACGGCGCGGCCGCCGACTCGATCGTCGACGAGGAGAGCCCGTGCCGCCCGGTCTCGGTCTACGCCGAGAGCAAGGTGGCGAGCGAGCTCGACCTCGACGCGCTCGCGGCCGAGCCGGACGGCGACGACCCGGGGTTCACGCCGGTCTATCTCCGGCAGGCGACCCTCTTCGGCTACTCGCCGCGGATGCGGTTCGACCTCGCCGTCAACCTGATGACGCTCCACGGCGTGTCGAAGGGTCGGATCCTCGTCCTCGGCGGCGGGCAGCAGTGGCGCCCGTTTCTCCACACCCGCGATGCGGCGCGCGCGTTCATCGCCGCGTTCGAGGCGCCGGCCGAGGCAGTCCGCAAGGTGCGCCTCAACGTCGGCTGCGACGCCGAGAACTACAAGATCATCGACCTCGCCAGGGCGATCGCCGAGCGCCTCGCGAAGCCCGAGAACCGCGACCGCGGCTGGGAGGTCGAGGTCGAGGTCGCGCCCGAGGACGACGACAAGCGGAGCTACCACGTCGCGTTCGAGCGAATCGGCGAGGTGCTCGGCTGGAAGCCGGAGGTGACCGTCCGCGACGGCGCCGAGGAGATCGCGCAGGCGATCGAGGACGGCAAGCTCCCCGATCCCGAGACGACGAGCGTCTACTGGAACATCCGGACGCTCAAGGACGCCCTCGCCGTCCCCGCCGTCGACGACGGCGAGCCGGTCCGGAGCTCGTTCCTCCCGTTCGCGCTGCCGCTGCTCGGCCGCGAGGAGGAGGAGGAGGTCGTCGCGACGCTCCGGTCGGGCTGGATCACGACAGGCCCGAGGACCGCGCGCCTCGAGAAGCTCATCGCCGACTACACCGGCGCCAAGCACGCGGTGTGCGTCAACAGCTGCACCGCGGCGCTCCATCTCTCGCTGGTCGCGGCCGGGGTCGGTCGCGACGATGAAGTGATCACGAGCCCGATCACCTGGCCCTCGACGGCCAACGTGATCGTGCATCAGGGCGCGAAGCCGGTCTTCGTCGATGTCGAGCCCGACACCTTCAACATGGATCCCGACCGGCTCGAGGCGGCGATCACCGACCGGACCCGGGCGATCGTTCCCGTCCACATGGCGGGGCAGCCGGTCGACCTCGATCGGATCGGCGCGATCGCGGCGGCCCGCGGGATCCCGGTGATCGAGGACGCCGCCCACGCCCTGGGCGCGCGCTACAGGGAGCGGCCGATCGGGTCGATCTCGAAGGCGACGTGCTTCTCGTTCTACCCGATCAAGAACATCACGACGGGGGAGGGCGGCTGCGTCACCACCGACGACGACGAGTGGGCCGAGACGCTGCGGGTGCACGCGCTCCACGGGATCAGTCGCGACGCGTGGAAGCGCTACCGGCAGGACGCGAGCGAGACGTCGATCCACTGGGAGTGCGTCGCGCCCGGCTTCAAGTACAACATGCCCGACCTCTCGGCGGCGATCGGGATCCACCAGATGGGGCGCCTGGAGGGCTTCATCGACCGGCGGCGGCGGATCGCGCGGCGCTACGACCGGGCGTTCCAGAACGTGCCCGAGGTGGTGATCCCGCGGGTCGATGACGACATCCGGCACGCGCGCCATCTCTACATCATCATGGTTCGCCCCGAGATGCTCTCGATCGACCGCGACCGGCTCGTCCTCGCGCTCAAGGCCGAGGGGATCGGCACGGGGATCCACTTCCGGTCGCTCCACGTCCAGCCGTGGTATCGCGAGACGTTCGGCTTCGCGCCGGACGCCTTCCCGAACGCGGCGATGGTGAGCGAGCGGATCATCAGCCTCCCGCTCTACCCGAAGATGGACGACCGCGACGTCGAGACGGTGATCCGCGCCGTCCGCAAGCTGGTCGACGCCTACCGCAAGTGATCGTCCCGGGCCCCTCGCCATCGCGCCGCTCGCGCGCGTCCGGGTTCGCCGGACCGCGCCCCGGGGGCGACATTGCCATCGCGTCGGCGCCCTACGGCGGCGCGCCGCGCGACCCCGACGCGCCCGAGATCTCGGTCGTGATCCCGGTCTTCAACGAGGCGGACAACGTCGGCGTCCTCTACGACCGGCTCACCAGGACGATGGAGGGGACCGGGCGCACCTACGAGATCATCCTCGTCGATGACGGCAGCCGCGACGGCAGCGAGAAGCTCCTCCACGAGCTGCGCGAACGGGACGGGCGCGTCCGGGTGATCCGGCTCCTCCGCAACTTCGGCCAGCACCCGGCCGTGACGGCCGGCTTCGAGCGAGTGCGCGGCGACTACGTCGTCACGCTCGACGCCGACTGCCAGAACCCGCCCGAAGAGATCCCGAAGCTGCTCGCCGCGCTCGACGCGGACCCGACCGTCGAGGTGGCCGCCGGCCGGCGGGTGAACCGGAAGGACTCGGTCAACCGGACGCTGCCGAGCAAGGTCGTCAACTGGATGATCGGATGGCTGACCGGCGTCCCGCTCCGGGACTACGGCTGCATGCTCCGGGCGTATCGGCGGAACGTGATCGAGGCGCTCGCCCAGTGCAAGGAGCGGAGCCTCTACATCACGGCGCTGATCTCGTGGCTGGGCGTGAAGATCGTCGAGGTCGACGTCGAGCACGAGCCGCGACACAGCGGCACGACCAAGTACTCGTTCATCAAGCTGCTGACGATGAACTTCGACCTGCTGACGAACTACACGACCCTCCCGATCCAGATGGTCAGCATCATCGGGATGCTCCTCGCCGGGATCGGCATCGCGGTCGCCCTCGTCCTGGCCGTGCTCGCGATCCTCGGCTTCGGCGCCGGCGGAACGACCTGGCTGGCGGTGCTCATCCTGAGCATCGGGGGGGCCCAGCTCGCCGGGGTCGGCCTGATCGGCGAGTACATCGGCCGGATCTACCGCGAGACGCAGGCGCGGCCGTACTTCCTGGTTCGCTACGACACCGGCCCGGGGAGCGGCCCCGGAAGCGCCGCCGCGAACGAGGAGGGCGAGGTTCCGGCCGAAGCTCGTAACGATCCGGAGCCATCGCCGCCCATACCGGATGGCGAGGCGGACGACACCGAGACGAGGACCGAGACCGCCGCCGCCGCCGACGACACGACCAGCTAGAGAGAGACCAGACCATGGCCAAGCCCGTGAAGATGTACGTCACCACGATCTGCCCCTACTGCGTGCGCGCCAAGCGCCTCCTCGACGACAAGGGCGTCGCGTACGAGACGATCAACGTCGAGGGGAGCGACGAGCTCCGCGCCGAGATGGTGAAGCTCTCGGGGCGCCGGACCGTCCCGCAGATCTGGGTGGGCGATGTCCACGTCGGCGGGTGCGACGACCTCTACGCCCTCGACGGGCTCGGCGAGCTCGACAAGCTCCTCGCGAGCTGACGGGGCGTCGGTGAGCGAGCTCGAGCGAAGCCTCCTCGAAGGCGAGGAGATCGTCTTCGAGGGGCGCCCGCGGGGGCGACCCCCGATGCCCGGGTCGTATCTCTTCTCCTACGTCGCGCTGCTGTGCCTCGGCGTGCTCATGGTCGCGCACGCGTGGCGCGTCGCGGGGAGCTACCCGAGCAGCGCGTGGGAGTTCGGGCCGGGCTTCATCGAGTTCACGGGTCGCGACCCGGTGACGGGGACGTCCGAGTCGATCGCGGGGATCAATCCGCTCGCCTTCGTCGCGATGATCGTGCTGGCCGAGATCATCCGGCTGGCCGAGTGGCGGACCCAGCGCTACGTCGTCACGACGCGGCGGGTGCTGATCTTCCGGGGTCTCGTCCGCCGCGGGGCGCGGGTCGTCCGACGGGGCGGCGGCGAGGTCGTCCGGACCATCCCCGGAGGGCTCCGGATCGAGCGCGAGGGTCCGAAGGGCGGCAAGGTCGCCGACCTGTCCGGACTCGGCGAGTCCGACGAGGGCCCGCTCCGCCGCGGGCTCCAGACCTTCGATGCGACGCCGATGGAGGAGCTCGACGACCCGGTCCGCTGGAACACCCGCCGGCTGCTCTTCCTCCTGATCGGGGTGATGGTGCTCACCGTCTCGGGCGGGTGGGTCGTCGCTCGTCCGGGCGTCGTGAACGTGACGGCGACCTACTCGCCGGCAGGCGGCCCCGCTCAGGTCGAGGTCGAGATCGACTCCCCGCGGTGGGGAAGCCGGCGGACGCCGAGCTTCGCCGTCGAGGAGGTCCGCGGCCCCGACGGCCAGGACATCCGGGTCGGCCGCGAACGGATCGGCGGCTCCGGCGGCCCGTTCCGCGAGGGGCGGTCGGTCGTGATCCCGCTGACCGACGCCCCCGAGCGGGTGATCGTCCGGGGCTGGGTCGGCTACTCGCTCGGTCGGGAGAAGCCGTTCGAGGTCACGGTCGAGCAGGGCGAGAGCGAGACGTTCGACCCCGGCGGCCCGTGATGCCGCTCGGTGGCGTCGCCCAGCTCCTGGCACGCGCGTCGGCAATGAACTCGGGAGTTTGCAGCTCGCAATCCGCGTAGTCCGCGCAATCCGCGGTTCCCGTTCGTCGCCGCCCAGAGAGACCGAACCGCGGATGACGGGGATTGCATGGACTGGTTCGGACGTCGCCGAGCCTCCTCCGACGCGTCGCGATGCTCCGCCCGAGACTCCTGTTGCTGGAGCACGTGCACGCGATTGCCGTCGCGGTGAACGATCCACAGATTACACAGATTACACGGATAGCCGCGGGCGACTCGCGGGTCTTGCCGAGCGCGGACGGACCTCGGCCCGCGGCGAGGGATGACCGTCTTCGGCAACTCGCAATCTGTGTCATCTGTGAAATCTGTGGATCGTTCCCCGTTCGTGCAAGAAGACCGATGTCCCTGGAACGGAACGCATGCGTCGGCAATGGGCTCCCGCGTGGGCAGCTCGCAATCCTGTCAATCCGCGCAATCCGCGGTTCCCGTTCGTTCGCCGGCCAGAGAGACCGAACCGCGGATGACGCGGATGACGCGGATTGCGCGGACTGTTCCGGTCGGCGCCGAGTCGCTGCCGTTCCTCGAACGAAAGCGCGCTACCGCTCGAGCTCGAGCGGGACCACCACCCGGAAACCCACCACCCGACCATCGATCGCCGGCGCCGTCCGCGTCTCGCCGAGCTCGCCCGAGAGCATCGGGCCGCGGCCGAGGCGCACCGTGGTCCGGCTCTGAGCGGCGTAGTTGGCCCAGCTTCCGCCGCGGAGCACCCGCGCGGTTCCGCGGTCGTCGTTGCGGGGGTTCTGCTCGCCGCCGCGGGCGAAGAACTCGGGATCGTAGCGGTCCTCGCACCACTCCCAGAGGTTGCCGGCCATGTCGCGGCAGCCCGCGGGGGAGAGGCCGTCGTCGCTCGGGGCGGTGATCGGGATTCCGGCGACGCGCTTCGCGATGAGCCCGGTGACCGTCTCGGGCAGGGCGAGAGGGTCCCACGCCTCGGACTTGCCGACCGAGATCGTCATTCCGCTGCCGGCCGGGTCGCCGATGGCCGCGCTGCCCTCGCGCTCGAGGGTGTTGGCGTGCTGAGGCGTGAAGTCGTCGCCCCACGGATAGCGACGTCCGTCGGTGCCGCGGGCGGCCCGCTCCCACTCGGCCTCGGTCGGCAGCCGGCCGCCCGCCCAGCGGGCGTAGGCGTAGGCGCTGAACCAGTCGATGCCGACGACGGGGAGGCGGTCGGCGCGCCAGGTGATGAACTTCGCGTCGAAGTCGTAGGAGTGGCCGATCGGCTCGTCGGGGTGGGCGAACCGGCGCTTCTCGGCGCCCGTCGCCTTCTTCCACCAGGAGACGAACTTCTGATAGCGGGCCCAGGTCACCTCGTCGCGGTCCATGTAGTAGGCGCCGAGCTTCACCGTCCGGTGGGGCCACTCGTCGCTCCGGCCCTCGCCGTCGGGGGAGCCCATCGTGAACGCGCCGGCCTCGACGAGACGCATGACCGACTCGTCGGTCGGGTTCGTCCACTCGGGCGCCGGGTTCACCGCGTCGGGCATGGCGGAGTCGGTCGGCGCGCCGACGCGGACGACGCTGACCGTGTCGAGCGGCGAGGTCGTCGCTCCGCCGCCGCCTCCGGTGCTGGCGCCGCCGTCGGTATCGGTGGAGCCGCCGCCGGGGTCGGGGGAGCCGCCGCCGGTGTCGGTGGCGCCGCCGCCGGTGTCGGCGGCGCCGCCGTCGGTGTCGGTGGAGCCGCCGCCTGTGTCGGTGGAGCCGCCGCCGGTGTCGGTGGCGCCGCCGCCGGTGTCGGTGGTGCCGCCGCCGGTATCGGTGGAGCCGCCGCCGGTGTCGGTGGCGCCGCCGCCGGTGTCGGTGGCGCCGCCGCCGGTGTCGGTGGCGCCGCCGCCGGTGTCGGTGGCGCCGCCGCCGGTGTCGGTGGCGCCTCCGCC
>JAJDCQ010000037.1 GCA_029260755.1 Planctomycetota bacterium
GGCGTCTCGCCGGACATCGCCGCGCAGGCCTTCGTTCCGCGGCCTCGCGAACGCCAGACGGGTTCCCTCGGCCGCGCGCCTCGGCCTGCACGACGCTGTCTCGACGAGCCGCTCGCGTCATTCTGCAACAGCCTCCTAGGGGGCGCGGACGCCGAGCGCCCGGAGCTGCGTCCGGATCTCGGGCGCCTGGGGGTGGTGCGGGTCGAGATCGATGGCGCGGCGTAGGTCGGCGATCGCCTCGTCGCGGCGGCCCAGGCGCAGCAGCACCGCCCCGCGGTTGACGAGCGGCGCGACCATCTCCGGCTCGAGCTCGATCGCGCGCTCGTAGTCGGCGACGGCTCCCTCGAGGTCGCCGAGCTCGTCCTTCGCGTTGCCGCGGTTGCTCCACGCCATCGCGAGGCGCGGGTCGATCGCGAGCGCGCGGTCGTAGTCGACGATCGCGGCGCGGGCGTCGCCGAGGTCCTTCCGGATGTTGCCGAGGTTGTTCCAGACGATCGCGTTGCCCGGCGCGAGCTGCGCCGCGCGCTCGGTGTCGGCGAGGGCGCCCTCGAGCTCGCCCTTGTCCTCGCGCGCGCTCCCGCGGCCGGCCCACGCGGCCGCGCTCTCGGGGTAGAGCTCGATCACGCGCCCGAAGTCGGCGATCGCGCCGTCGAGCTCGCCGGACCGCCGCCTCAACCCGCCGCGGCTCAGGATCAGCTTCGCGAGCTGCTCCCCGGGCTGAGGCTCGATCTCGATCGCCCGGGTGAGGTCGGCCGCCGCGCCCGCGAGGTCGCCGCGCGCCGCCCGCGCCTGGGCGCGGTTGCTCCACGCGAGCACCATGCCCGGCTGGAGCTCGATCGCGTTGGTGTAGTCGGCGACGGCGCCGTCGGCGTCGCCGAGCTGGATCCGCGCGTGGCCTCGGTTGATCCAGACGGCGGCCTCGCGCGGGGCGAGCTTCACCGCCCGGTCGTAGTCGGAGATGGCGCCCTCGAGGTCGCCGCGGTCGGCCCGGGCGATCCCGCGATTGAACCAGCCGCCCCAGTGGGTCGGCTGGATCTCGATCGCCGCCGAGCTGTCGGCGATCGCCCGGTCGAGGTCGCCCTTGTGGATCCACGCGTTGCCGCGGTTGATCCGGGGCGGCGCCCAGGTCGGCGCGAGCTCGATCGCGCGGGTCAGGTCCCGGATCGCGCCGTCGAGGTCGCCGATGTCCTTCTTGAGGCTGCCGCGCTCGTTCCAGAGCTCGATGAAGTCGGGGTCGAGGTCGAGGGCGTCGGTCAGGTCGGCGAGCGCGCCGGCGAGGTCGCCGCTCGCCTCGCGGGCCGACGCCCGCCGCCGGAGGTCGGCGGCCGTGCGAGGACGCTCGCCCTCCTCGGTCGCTCCGGCGGACGCCGTCGCCCCGATGACGTCCTCGCTCACGAATCGACGGGCGGCGCGCCCGAACGGCCCGAGCCACTCGAACCGCTCGGCCGCGAGCAGCATCCAGGCCTCGGCGCGCGGCCCCCCGATCCGTCCGAGCGCGACCACGAGCGCGGCCGCGCGATCCTCGTCCGCCTCGGCGCGCAGGTGCCGTCCGAGCGCGTCGATGGCTCCGTCCGCGATCCCGATCCAGGCGAGCGCCTCGACGCAGAGGCGCGCCGTCGTCAGGCCGTCGGGGCCGAGGGCGGCGGTCTGCTCCCCGGCGATCACGGCGAGGGCGCGCCGCGGCGTCGGTCCGTCCTGGGTTCGCCAGCGCTCGCGCTCGCGGTGCTCGAGGTAGAGGGAGGCTCGCTTGAGCGCCGCCCGGGCGAGATCGTCGAGCGGCTCGCCGGGGCCGCGGGCCACCGCGCGGTCGATCGCGAGCTCGAGACCCTCGATCGGGGTCAGCCCGTCGCTCCGCTCGCCGGGGGAGAGGCGATTCGCTCCGAGGACGGCCGCGCGCCAGGACGCGTTCAGGCGCTCGGTCAGCGCGTCGAGGGCGGCGACGAGGAGCTCGACCGCGGCCGGTTCGCGCATCCGGACGAGGGTGAAGAGCGCCTCCTGATAGGCGTCCGGACGGTCGGTCAGGGCGCCCTGCCTGGCGAGGCCGAGCGCGTCGGCGACGCTCGCCTCGAGGCGAAGGCGGCGAGCGGCGCGCGCGGCGGCGACGTCCCGGAGCGCCCGGGCGGCCGCGTCGTCGTCGACCTCGAGCGCGCCGGCCCGCTGGAACGCGCTCGCGGCCACGCTCCACTGCTCGCTCTCGAGGGCGAGCTCGCCGACGGCCATCGCGGCCGCGAACGCCCCGGCGCGGGCGTCGGGCGCGTCGGGAGCGAGGGCGAGGAGCGCGGCGGCCGACGCCTGCGCCTCGAGGCCGAGGGCGAGGAGGCGGTCGATCGTCGCCGGATCGGCGGGCGCCCCCGCGGTCCCCTCGGCGGCGGCGCGCCGCGCGCCGACGAACCGCTCCCAGCTCGCGCGGGCCTCGTCGCGGGCGCCGGCGACGAGCGCGTCCTGGACGGCGAGGGCGGCCTGGCGACGCTCGCGGCGCACGTAGTCGACGGTCGCCACGAGCGCGCTCAGCGCGCCGAGGACCGCCAGGGTGAGGAGCGAGGCGAGCAGGCGATGCGTCCGGAGCCACCGCCCCGCGCGCTCGCGACGGCCGATCGGACGGGCGTGGATCGGCTCGCCGTCGAGGAAGCGGCCGAGGTCGGCGGCGAGGTCGGCGGCGCTCGGGTAGCGCGCGGCCGGGTCCTTCTCGAGGCAGCGGAGCGCGATCGTCTCGAGGTCGGCGTGGACGGCCGGGTTGTGGACGCGCGGCGGCGTCGGCTCCTGGTGGAGGGCTCTCAGGACGAGCTCCATCGTCGCGCCCCCGCCGTGCGGCGCGCGTCCGGTGAGGGCGTGGTAGAGGACGGCGCCGGCGCCGTAGACGTCCGAGGGCGGCCCGATCGCCGCGAGGTCGCCGCGGAGCTGCTCGGGCGGCGCCCACCCCGGCGTGCCGAGGAGCGAGCCGGCGCGCGTGATGCCGGTCGCCTCGCGGGTCTCGCGCGCGATCCCGAAGTCGCCGAGATGCGGCCGGCCGGCCTCGTCGATGATCACGTTGTGCGGCTTCACGTCGCGATGGACGACGCCCTCGGCGTGCGCGTAGGCGAGCGCCTCGGCGAGCTCGCGAACGATGCGGGCCGCCCGTCGCGGGGCGAGCGAACCGCGCCCGGTCGCCTCGTGGAGGCTCACTCCATCGACGAGGTCCATCACGAGATAGGGCCGGCCGTCGGAGAGGCAGCCCACCTCGTGGACCGCGATGATCGCGGGGTGACGCAGCCGCGCCGCCGAGCGCGCCTCGCGCTCGAACCGGCGCCGGGCCTGCTCGTTCTCGGCCGGGGCGAGGAGCGTCTTCACGGCGACCGGACGGCGGAGCGCCAGGTCGTAGCCGCGGTGAACGATCCCCATCCCGCCGCGGCCGAGCTCCTCGAGGATGACGAGGTTGCCGACCCGGCGAGCCGGATCGGCGAGGGCGCCCTCGACCTCGGCGGGCAGGCGACCCGCGTCGGGAGGCGCGGGCGTTCCGCCGCCGACCGTGCCGGCCCGATCCGAGGATGGCTGATCCGAGCGCGGCGGCAGGCCGGGGACGGTCGCGTGGTCCGGCGGCCGGGCCCCGGACCCGGGCGTGATCGGCGTCGAGATCGGTCGGCCGGGCGTCTCCATGCGATCTTCACGGTAGCGGGCCCCACGGACCGGTCGCAACGGACGCGCGCTCGATCAGAGAGTGGAGGCCACGAGGCCCCCTTTGCGTCGGCCCGCGGGCGCCGCCATCATCGCGCTCTCATCCCACCCGAGGGAGCTCGATCGTGTACATCCTCTCGAACGTCGCGAAGCTCTACGACGGCAGCGCGCCGGACGCGAGCGCCGTGAAGGCGGGCGTCGACCTGCGGATCGGCGACGACGGACGGATCGTCGAGGTCCGCCCGCACGACGCCGATGCCGCGGCCAGGGACGGCGACGACGCCCGCCGGCGCGTCGACGCGTCGGGGCTCACCGTCACGCCCGGGCTGATCGACTGCCACGGCCACGTGACGATCCTCGGCCTCGGCCCCGAGGACATGGAGAAGGCGAACGATCACGCGGCGCTCGTCTGGGTGGAGAAGATCCTCCACACGACGCTGGTCGACGGCGGGACGACGACCGTGCGCGACGTCGGCGGGGCGACGCACCTCATGAAGCGGCTCGTCGACGAGGGCGTCTTCATCGGTCCGCGCCTGGAGATCGCGATCTGCATGCTCAGCACGACCGGCGGCCACGCCGACTTCCGCGGCCCCGACCGGTGCCACGGCGAGATGAGTCGGCTCTGGGGCGAGGGGCCCGGCCGACCGCCGAGCGTCGTCGACGGGCCGTGGGAGTGCCGGAAGCGGGTGCGCGAGATCGCCGCGTGCGGGGCGGACCTCATCAAGATCTGCACCAGCCCGGGCGTCGCGAGCCCGAGCGACCACCTCGAACACCAGGACTTCTCGCCGGACGAGATCACCGCGATCTGCGCGGAGGCGGGCGCCCGCGGGCTGCGCGTCGCCGCGCACGCCCACAGCAAGAGCGGGATCGAGCTCGCGATCACGCACGGCGTCCACGACATCCAGCACATCTCGTTCATGGACGAGCGGCTCGTCGAGATGGCGGCCGAGGCGGGCTGCACCGTGACGCCGACCTCGTGGGTGATGACCGAGCTCGCGAGGAGCCAGGACCTGACGCCGTTCGTGATGGAGAAGGTGAAGAAGGTCGGCGAGGTGCACGCGGCGGCCGTCGCCCACGCGCTCGGCGGCGGCCTCAAGATCCTCGGCGGGACCGACGCCGTCCTCGCGGGGATGCACGGGCGCAACTACATGGAGCTCGACGCGCTCATCGCCGACGGTCTCTCGCCGCTCGCGGCCTGGTTCGGGATGAGCGGCCTCGCCGCGGCGGAGCTGCACCGCGACGACACGGGCGTTCTGGAGCGGGGGCGCCGGGCGGACCTGCTCGTCCTCGGAGGCGACGGCGACGTCCTCGCCGAGCCGTGGCGGGTCGGCGAGCAGCTCCTCGAGGTGGTCAAGGACGGCGTCGGTCATCGCGGCCTCGCCGGCGTGCCGCAGCGGTGCTATCGATCGCGGGCCTGGGAGCTCGCCGGCGGCGGGCGGTCGCCCGACGCCCACGCGGGCGAGGGCGAGGGCGTGGCGCGGCGAGAGCAGGGATGACGCTCCCCGGGCCGGCCTTCGTCACCGGCGGCTCCGGCTTCGTCGGGCGGGCGCTCATCGACGCGCTCGTCGCGCGCGGGGTGGCCGTGCGCGCCCTCGCCCGCTCCGACCGGGCCGAGGCGACGGTGCGCGCCCACGGGGCGGAGCCCGTCCGGGGCGACCTCGAGGACGGCCTCGCCCTGCGACGCGGCACGGCGGGCGCGAGCGCCGTCTTCCACGCCGGCGCCTACGTCGACGACTGGGGGCCGGCGGACGCGTTCCGCAGGATCAACGTCGTCGCGACCGAGCGGCTCCTCGAGACCGCGCGCGATCAGGGCGTGACACGGTTCATCCACGTCGGCACCGAGGCGGTCTTCGTCGACGGGAGCCCGACCGTGAACATGGACGAGAGTCGTCCGCTGCCCGAGCGGCCGGTCGGCCCCTACCCGCGCACGAAGAACCTGGCCGAGCGGGCGGTGCGGGCGGCCGACGGCGACGGCTTCACGACGGTCGTGGTCCGGCCGCGGCTCGTCTGGGGCAACGGCGACACGTCGGTCCTGCCGCGGATCGTCGAGGCGGTCGACCAGGGCGTGTTCCGCTGGATCGCGGGCGGGGAGTACCTCACCTCGACCTGCCACGTCCGCAACCTCGCCCACGCCTCGATCCTCGCGGCGGAGCGCGGCCGCGGCGGGGCGGCCTACTTCGTCACCGACGGGTCGCCGGTGACGTTTCGCTACATCGTGACCGAGATGCTGCGCGCCGTCGGCAAGGACCCGGGCGAGCGGCGGATCCCCCGGTGGGCGCTGCGGGCGGTCGCAGCCGGGCTCGAGGCGGCCTACACGGTGATGCCGTTTCTTCCGGGGCGGCCGCCGGTGACCCGCTCGGCGGTGCTGCTCGGCGGCGTCGAGGTGACCGTCAACGACGCGCGGGCGCGGCGCGAGCTCGGCTACGCGAACGTCGTGTCGATGGCGGCGGGGCTCGCGGAGATGCGCGCGGCCGGGCCCGCCGCGATGACGGCGGACGCGCCGCGGGCGTCGGCGAGCGCCGTCGTCGCGTGAGCGCCCGCCCCGAGCCGTCGCTCGTCGACGCGATCTTCGCCGCCGCCGAGGGCGGTGACCTCGCGGCGCTGCGGGCCGCCGTCGAGGCGGCCATCGACGCGGAGGCGGCGACCGACCTCTCCTCTCTCACCCGGCGCGAGTCGACCTGGTTCGACGGCGAGACGCCGCTCGTCGCGGCCGCGCGGCGGGGGCACCTCGCGCTCGTCCGGTGGCTCGTCCTCGAGGCAGGCGTCGATCCCGACCGCGGCGTCGTCACCGGTCACGGTCGCGTCGTCCCGCTCGTCGAGGCCGACGCCGCGGGGCAGGAAGACGTCGTCGCCTGGCTGGTCGACAACGGGGCGGATCGGACGGTGCTCCTCGCCGAGGAGCGCGACGCGCTCCTCGACGCCTGCGCGCGGGGCGAGCTCGCGCAGGTGCGTCGCCTCGTCGAGGAGGTTCGCCTCTCGCCGCGGGCGCGCCGCACCGATCACTGGCTGTGCGACGAGAGCTGCCTGGTCCTCGCGTGCCGCCACGGCCACATCGACATCGTGAGGTACCTCATTGATGACGCGGGCCTCGACCCCGACGAGAGCGGCGGTCCGACGAGCCGTCGTTACCCGCTCCACGAGGCGGCGGTCGGCGGCCACGAGGCGCTCGTCGACGAGCTCCTCGAGCGCGGGGTCGCGCCCGACCTGCCCGGCGAGAACGGCGAGACGGTGATCGACCTCGTCGAGGCGGCCGGGCTGCCCGAGGAGGTCCGCGGGCGCCTCGTCGCGCGCTTCGAGGCGCTCGGCATCGGGCGGGCGCCCGCCGAGCGGATCGACCGGCTGACCCGGATCAACACCCTCTTCGAGCGTCCGGAATCGAACCAGCCCGACGCGGTCCGTCCGGATCCGCCGCATCCCGACGGCACCTAACACTCCAGAGGCACCCGCCGATCGTTCTCGGTCGGCGCCCCCGGCCGGGTCGGGTGTGTCGTGTCCTTTGGACACACCCGTTTAGATGCTCTGCAACAGCTGTTTACGCCGGAATAGACCCGCGAGATCGGGCGGCCGAGGCTGCCCTCGACGCGCTCGAAGGGTCACTTCGGAGAGACATTACTTTTACAGAATCAAACCCGAATTTTGGGGTTGCAAAGACGCCCGCCGCGATTATTCTCTCCCCCTCGAACAACGGCTCGCAACGAGAGCCACCCCGCGCGCCGAGGGCGAGTGAAGCCCTGAGAGACGTGCGCGCACCGCCCGGACGTGTCGAGCGAGAGCGAGACGTCGCAGGGCCCGAGACGAAGACGAACGACCTCGCTGAAGACCCGTCGGGCGGCGCGCCGCGCTCCCCGGCGAAGGTCCTCTAGAAGCAGAACCGACCATGAAGACCTTCCGCCCGATCATCGCGAGCGTAGGGATCGCCCTCGCGCTCGTGGCCGTCGCCGCCCCGCGCGCCGATGCCGCTCCGAGCGCGTCGATGAAGAAGCGCCTCGACGCCCTCGAGAAGCTCGAGTCCGCCCGCAAGGACGCCCTCGACCTGATCCGCGACGAGTCGCGCTACAACGACTCGACCAAGAAGACCAAGGTGCAGGACGAGGTCGACAAGCTGACCCTCGTCGTCGAGGCGCGCTGGAAGCCGGTCTTCAAGTACCTCAAGCAGGACGCGAAGAAGCTCACGCGGCGCAACATGCAGAGCCAGCGCGAGGCGCTCCTCGCCGCCGACGAGAGCCAGCTCGGCCCGTGGGACCGCGCGATCCTCCGCTTCTTCCGCGACAAGCAGACGGTCACGAACAACGATGCGGTCGCGAAGCAGCTCGCGAAGGCGAAGCGCTTCAACAAGCAGCAGCAGGAGCAGATCCGGATCACGAACGAGTACCGGATGCTCATGGGCGAGGTCGCCCTCGCGATCGACCACCGCCTCGTCGCCTCGGCGATCAAGCACAGCCAGGAGATGACGCGGCTCGGTTACTTCGACCACAGCTCGCCCGTCGCCGAGCGTCGCAGCCCGTCCAAGCGCGCCGCCCTCGAGGGCTTCGACGGCAACATGACCGGCGAGAACATCGCGCTCGGCTACAACGGGCCCGCCGCCGTCCACCGCGGCTGGCTCACCAGCCCGGGCCACCACCGGAACATCCTCGGCACCGAGTGGGACTGCATGGGCGCCGGCCCCGACGGCCAGCACTGGACCCAGGTCTTCGGCCGCACCGCGCCTTTCCGCCCCCGCGCCTCGCGCAGCTAGCGGACCCGACGCTCGCTCGACGCACCCTCGGACCCCCGAGGTCATTCCGTCCGGAATGCAGGCTCGCTGTGGCGGCGGCATCCGAGGCGGAATGACCTCGGGGGTCCGCCGCATTGAGCTCGGGCGGGACGCAGACGTCACGCCACGGCGGTGAGCTCGGACGTCGGCAACTCGCAATCCGCGTCATCCGCGAAATCCGCGGTTCCCCTCGTCACTCACCCCGAGAACGAAACCGCGGATTGCGCGGATTGCGCGGATCCAGGCGAAGGGGTCAGGTCTCAGATGTTCGCATTAACGGGGCTAATGCGAACATCTGAGACCTGACCCCTTCTCAGCATTCACGCAGAGACGCGGAGGTTCCAAAGGAAACGCAGAGAACGCAGAGGGGCCGTCGCGACTCCGCGCGCTCGGCGCTTGCGGCCCTGCGGCCTTCGAAGAGGACCGGGGCGACGGACCGAGCCGAGGAGCGCCGCGTGGAACGCGACTCTCCGCGTTCTCTGCGTTTCCGGTTGAGCCTCTGCGGCTCTGCGTGAGGAATCGATCGGCGAAGCCGATCATCGCGCTTCGGGGGCGCTGTCGGGTTCGCTGGCGGGAGCCGGGGGCGGCGCCGCGGTGAAGATCGGCGGCGGCCCCCGCGGGAAGCGTCGCAGCCCGGCGAACGCGGCGAGGGCGAGGAGCGCGCCGCCGATCAGCATCGCGAGCGCCTTCGGCCGCCGCGCGGCGTCGTCGAGCTCCGGCGGCTCCATCACGAAGTCGCCCGAGATCGGGTCGGCCGCCCGGTAGTGGACCAGCATCCGCGCGCCGACGGCCGCGGCGGCGGCGCTCGCCTCGGCCTCGGCGCGGTCGGTCACCCGCGGCGCGATCTCCGCGTTGTTCGTGATGACGCGGACCGGGCGATCCTGCCCGGCCTCGACCTCGTAGACGAGCTCGAGGAACGCGAAGTAGCGGGGCGCGCCGTCGGGCTGGGCCTCGTCGGGGAGCGCGTCGTGGACCTCGCTCCTCAGGATCTCGGCCCGGGCGGCGATGAAGGTCTCGGCCGGCGGGTCGCCGGACCCGCCGAGCTCGGCGCTGCCGAGGCCGATGAGCGCGACGCCGCCGGCGAGTGCGCCGAGCGCGAGCAGCCTCCCCGGCGCCATCACCGGATCAGGCCGGCGCGTCGGCGACGAAGTCGCGGCTCCGGAAGAACTGGGCCGACTGGTCGCCGTAGTAGCAGACCTTGCCGTCCTGCTCGAACTTGAACTCGTAGCGGACGACGACGCGATCCTCGCCGCGCCGGGTGCGCGTCTCGGTCGAGGTCAGCTCGAGCGGCGGGCCGAGGAGGGCGAGGCGCTTGAAGTCGGCCCGGTAGATCCGGTTGCCGAAGCCGACCCATCCCTGATCCCAGTAGCACCCGTGGATGAACCACGCGTGCAGCGCGCCCATGTTGCCGGTGATCTGGATCAGCTCGGGGCCCGAGACGTGGGCCGGGTGGAGCCGCTCGTGGGGGCGCTGATAGCGCGCGATGGGGAGGTCCATCGTCGTGTCGAGGCGCGCCTTGATCTCTTTGTTCTCGCGGTCGATCGAGACGACCTCGCTCACGAGGAACGTCTGGTGGTCGTAGAGGAAGCTCGCGAGGAAGCGCTCCATCTCCTCGTCGGGATACGGCCCGGGGATTCGCCGGTCGGTCATCGTCTCGGGTTCCTTCCTCTCGAGGGGGGCGGGGCGCGAACGACGAGGAGAATCGATCTCGCCCGCGCGCGCAAGCCGATCGACTCACCGGCCTCCGGGGACCGGCTCGATCCGGACGCCGCCCTCGACGAGGCGAAGCCCGGTCCGGCCCGTCGCGTCGATGCCCGCGGGGTCGAGGAGCGCGCCGAGGTCCCAGAGGCGGACCGACCCGTCCCGGCCGCCGCTGGCGAGGGTGCGCCCCGACGGGTCGAGGGCGAGGGCGCGAACGCCGCCGGTCTCGTGGCGGCCGAGCTCGACGAGGCGGCGCCCCTCGACCGCGTCCCAGAGGCCGATGCTCCCGTCGGTCGATCCCGCGAGGAGCCATCGCGGATTCGAGGGGTGGAAGACGGCGGCCGCGATCGAGCCGCGCGGCCCCGAGAGCGCTCGGGGCTCTTGCTCCGAGGCGCTCGATCCCTCCGGCCAAGCGGGAACGCGCCAGAGCCGGAGGGCCCGGTCCTGGGCGCGCCCGCCCGACGCGACCCACGCGCCGTCGCCGCTCGCCGCGATCGGCGCCGCGGAGCTCGCCTGCCGTCCGAGCGTGGCGACGAACGCGAGCGGATCGATCCGCGCGAGCCTCACCGTCCGGTCCCACGAGCCGACGGCGAGCCACGGCGTCCCGGGAACGAGGGCGAGCGCCCCGACGGCGTGGCGGCGCGTCTCCCCTTCGAGCTCGGGGAGGGGCGCGCGAGCCACCTCGTCGCCGGTCGCCACCTCGACGACGACGAGCGCGTCCCGATGCCCGTAGACGAGGCGGTCGCCGTCGGGGAGGAAGGCCAGGCCGCGGACGCGCTCCCCCGAGGCCGCCACGAGCGACGTCGGGTCCGCCGGGCCGTCACGCGAGCATCGGTGGATCGTCACGCCGCCCTTCTCGTCGCCCCCGGCGATGACGTCCTCGATCGGCGACGCGGCGACGGCCAGGAATCCCTGGAGGTGGCGATCGAGGACCCGCCGGCGCGGCTGCGCGGCATCGAGGTCCGAGAGGAGGAGCAGCGGCCTCGCCGGCCCGCTCTCGTTGGTGTGCGTCCAGCAGGCGGCGACGAGGCGGCGCCCGCTCCGGTCGAAGCAGAGCGCGGCGACGTCGACCGACCCGGTCGGCAGGACGACCGGCTCGGGCGGGAGTCGGTGGACGGCGACCTCGCCCGCGCGGTCGACCGACGCGACCCGATCGCCGTCGAGGAGGGCGACGCCGGTCACGGGCGCTCCGTGGCCGACGATCACGGTGCGCGGTCGGGCGCGGATCGCCCCGTCGCTGGCGACCTCGATCGACCAGAGCCGGACGGTCGTGTCCATCGCGCCCGAGGCGAGGAGATACCTTCGCGGACCGCGCGGGGCGTCGGGCTCGAGATCGGCGACGCGGGCGGGCAGGGCCCGGACGGCCAGCGGGCCGACGCCGCCTTCGTGTCCGTCGAGCGCGGCGGCGACCCGACCGCCCGTCGCGCGCCCGGCGTCGTCACGGAGCACCGCCCAGAGGAGGATCCGGCGGTCGCCCGAGGTCGTCGCGAACAGGTCGCGCTCGAGGAAGGCCACCTCGTTCACGCCCGAGGCGTGCCCGCGGAGCTCGGGGCCGACCTGGCGGAGCGTCGCGACGTCGACGAGGCGCACCCCCCCATCGAGGCT
This sequence comes from Planctomycetota bacterium, assembly GCA_029260755.1. Taxonomy (GTDB): domain Bacteria; phylum Planctomycetota; class J058; order J058; family JAJDCQ01; genus JAJDCQ01. The sequence continues at coordinate 11,711 of JAJDCQ010000037.1, forward strand.
GGTGGCGACCAGCAGCGCGTCGTCGGGGTCGAACGCGACCCCGCGGACGCCGTTCTCGAACGAGACCTCGACCGGGCGGCGCCGGCCCGTCTCGAGGTCGAGGATGGCGAGCCCGCCCGGATCGGGCGCCCCGACGGCGGCCATCCGGCCGGCCGAGGCGACCGCGAGCGCGGAGATCGGGCCGGTCGGGCCACGCCAGTCGAGCTCGGGCGCGTCGGCCCCCAGACGCACGAGCACCGGCTGCACCGGCCCAGGCTCCGGACGGACGTTGCCGCCGGCGAGGAGGCCTCCCGCGACCGGGGCGAGGGCGCGAATCACCGCATCGCGGGCGACGCCGTCCGCGTCCGCGGGCGGTCCGAGGTGGGCGAGCTCGACGACCGGCCCGCCGCGCCGCTCGAGGTCGACGAGGTGGATCTGGCCGCCGCGCGCGACCGCCAGGGTCGCTCCTCCATCGACGGCGGCGCTCGCCCAGCACGGCATCGCCTCGCCGTCGTCGTCGCCGTCGCCGTCCCCGTCGGCGGCGAGGTCGAACCGGGCGAGCAGCTCGGGCGCTCCGGCGAGGGCGCGCGCCGCGAGCCAGCGTCGGGCGAGCGCGTCGGGCGCGGGCGGATCGAAGCGCCGCTCGACGGCCGCGTCGAGGACGACGGCCGCCTCGGCGTGGCGCGCCTCGCCGAGGAGGCGCGCCCCCTTCTCGGCCAGAGCGGCGGCCGTTCGGCGGTTCGCCCGGTCGGCTTCCTCGAGAGCGCGCGCTCTCTCCCGGTCGATCTCCCGCACGGCGAGGAGCCCGAGGACGACGCCCGCGACGAGGAGCGCGACCACCGCCGAGCCGAGCCCGCCGGCGGTCGCCGCGAGCGCGCGATGACGGCGCGCCCAGCGCGCGAGCCGCTCCTTGCGAGTCGGCGGCCGCGCCTCGATCGCCTCGCCCCGGCGGAACCGGTGGAGCTCGGCCGCGACCGCGCCGGCGTCGGGGTAGCGTCGCGCGGGCTCCTTGTCGAGGCAGCGGAGGACGATCGTCTCGAGGTCGGGGTGGACGGTCGCGTCGACCGCGCGGGGCGGCTCGGGATCGTCCATCAGGATCCGCTTGATCAGGCTCACCTGATCGTGGCCGGCGAACGGGGGCGCGCCGAGGAGCGCCCGGTAGAGCACCGCGCCGAGCGCGTAGACGTCGGTCGGCGGTCCCTGCTGGTCGATCTCGCCGGCGGCCTGCTCGGGCGCCATGTAGGAGAGCGTGCCGAGCACCTGGCCGGTCCGGGTGAGCTCCGCGCTCGAGCCCTGCTCGCGCGCGAGACCGAAGTCCATCACGACGACGCGGCCGCCCTCGTCGATCATCACGTTCTGAGGCTTCACGTCGCGGTGGATGATCCCGCCGGCGTGGGCGTGACCGAGCGCGTCGGCCACCGCCCCGACGAGCTCGGCGATCCGGCGCGGCTCGGGCGGCTCGCGACGGAGGAGCGCCTCGAGCGTCTCGCCCGTCACGAAGTCCATCACGATGAAGGGGCGCCCGCGGTGGGCGCCGACCTCGTGGACCGCGACGATTCCGGGATGGCGCAGCCCGGCCGCGGCCCGGGCCTCGCGGGCGAAGCGCTCGCGGACCTCGGCCGCGCCCGGATCGTTCGCCGCCGAGCCCGGATCGATGATCATCTTGATCGCGACCGGGCGGCGGAGCGCGGGATCCCAGGCGCGGTAGACGACGCCCATCCCGCCTCGGCCGAGCTCCGCGAGGATCAGGTAGCGATCGATCCGGCGGGAGGGGTCGGCCTCGGCGGTCGCGAGCTCGACGGGGTCGGGTGCGACCGCGTCGGCCGGCCCGGACCGCTCGGCGCTCATTGCAGCGCCTCGATCGCCACGACGCACTCGATGCAGAGCCAGATCCCCGAGGCCTCGCGCGCGACGTCGGCGGCCTGCGAGCGCGGGCACGATGGGAACGTGCACGACGGGACGCCGAGCGCCTCGCCGGCGGCCCGGGAGAGGTCGGCGAGGACCGCGCGGCGCGAGCCGACGAGCTCCTGTCGAACCGGGCCGCGTCGGCGCTGGGGCTGAACGCGGCTGGCGATCCGGAGGACGCGGGGCGCGCGCACCGAGCTCTTCGGGTCGTCCTCCTCGGTCTTCAGCTCGACGCCGGTGAGCCCGAGGACGCCGTCGAGCGTGCTCCCATCGTCGCGCGCCGCGGCGAGGTCGCGGAGCTGACGTCGGAGCGCGCCGCGCGCGTGGGTGAGCTGCTCGACGCCGAACTCGTCGGTGAGGCGAGTCGCGCGCTGAGGGCTCGGCCAGGGCTGGTCGTCGGCGAGGACGAGGTCGACGCCGAGGGCGTGCTCGGCCCTCGGGAGGATCGCCGCGATCTCGTCGCGGCTGGCGTCGCCGAAGATCACGACGAGGAGAGCGACGCCGCGGACCTCGGGCCGGCGCCACGCGCGCTGGCGGAGCACCTCGGTCGGGATCAGGCGGAGCCGCTCGCGCGCCTCCGCGATCTGCTCGGGGGTCGGCGGGGTGCGCCACCGGATCCGCTCCGTGCTCCGGGTCAGCAGGCGAAGGCGCTCGGCGGCGATCGCGGCCCGGCCCGCGGCGACCTCGAGCTCGGCGAGCCGGAGCTGCGCCTCGGGACGAGCGCGCGGGGCGATCCTCAGCCCTGCCCGCAGACTCGCGAGCTCGTCGTCGGTCCGGTCCTCGACGCGGTACCGGGCGGCGAGCTCGAAGAACGCGTCGACGTGGCGAGCCGCGACGTCGGAGCGCGCGTCGAGGAGCCGCGAGACCCGAACCTCGAGGTCGGCGAGGGCGGCGTCGTGAGGGGTCGACCGGGCGAGGGCCAGGGTGCACGCGACGAGCGCCTCGAGCGTCCGTCCTCCGTCGCGCTCGGCGCCGGACTCGACGAGGGCGCCGAGCCGGCGCGCGGCATCGCCGAAGCCTCGCAGCCGGAGGGCGCAGCCGGTCGGATGGCAGGCCCGCTCGAAGGTCGCCGAGGTCGGGGCCAGTCGGGTAGCGGTCGCGGTGTCCTCGAGGGCGAGGGCGACCTCTCGGCGGCGCGCGCGCGCGATCGCCCGGAAGACGTGCGCCTCGACCGAGCCCGTGCCTCCCTCGAAGGCGCGGTCGAGGTCGGCCGCGGCGGCCTCGTCGTCCCCCGCCCCGAGGTGAGCGCGGGCGCGGTAGACCCGGACCAGGGCGGAGTCGGGGCTCGCCTCGACGAGTCGGTCGAGGAGGGCGAGCGCCTCTTCGAAGCGGCCGCGGTCGATCGCCGTCCGGGCGGTGGCGATCGCCTCGGGACCGAGCGGCGCAGACGGAGGCGGGACGACCTCGGGAGGCGGCCCGCTCGGCTCGGCCGCGTCGTTCGTCGGATCGCGGTCGGTGACGTCGTCGCCGGATCGGTCTCGGCGCGGGCCGGCGCTCGAGGACGCGGGGGCGGTCGGCCAGGCGAGCAGGATCAGGACGGCCGACGCCATCGTGGCCGTGGAGATGGCCATGACGACGCCCGCCGCCTGATGCGCCCGCTGCGCGGCCGCCCGGTCGCGGAGGTTCGCACGAACCAGCGCGACCTCGGCGCGGTCGATCCGCTGCGCCGGATGGAGCGGGGAGGGGGGCGCCTCCGGATCGGCGTCGCGCGTCGCCGGGCGCCGGGTCGGGTCGGCCTGGGGGGGACGCCAGATGCCCGTTCCGCAGACCGGGCAGCGTCCTCCGACCACCGAGAGGGGGCCGAGGCCCCCCTGACAGGCTTCGCAGCCGCGCGCGCGCTGGCTCACCGAGCTCGACCACCCTCCGACGCGGTCCCCGGATACAGGGTAGAGGGCTCGGCTCGGCGACGCGAGCGGGCGCGGTCGCGTGACGCGCGGGGTCGGCGCCGCGTACAACGGAGGAGCGCCCGAGAAAGGACGGCTCGCCGTTTCGATGAGCACCTTCGCCCTCCCGCCCGTCCTGGGGAACTACCGGATCGTCGCGCCGCTCGGCGCCGGCGGTCAGGCGACCGTCTACCGGGCGATCCAGGTCTCGCTCGAGCGACCGGTCGCCCTGAAGGTGCTCGCGCCCCACCGCGCCGCGGACGCGCGCTTCACCGAACGCTTCCATCGCGAGGCGCGCCTGGCCGCCCGCCTGACCCACCCGCAGATCGTCCGGATCTACGACTCGGGGCGCACCGGCGTCCATCACTGGCTGGCCATGGAGCTCGTCGATGGGATGAGCCTCGCCGATGCGATCGCCCGCTCCGGGCGGATCGCGCCGGCCGAGGCGGTCCGGATCACCCGCGCGGTCGCCGTCGCCCTCGTCGAGGCGAGCCGGCACGGGATCATCCACCGGGACGTGAAGCCGGCGAACGTGATGATCACGCGGGCGGGCGAGGTGAAGCTGACCGACCTCGGCCTCGCGAAGGACGAGGCCCTCCCGCAGCGGCTGACCGCGTCCGACGCCTTCATCGGGACGCCCAGCTACATGGCGCCCGAGCAGCTCAAGGCGCCGGGCACGCTCGACGGACGCGCCGACATCTACTCGCTCGGGCTCAGCTTCTTCGAGATGCTCACCGGTGAGGTTCCGCTCGAGGGCGCGACCGCGTTCGAGACGCTCGTCCGGCACGTGAACGAGCGCGCCCCGGCGCCGTCGACCCTCGTGCCCGGCATCCCGCCCGTCCTCGATCCGATCGTCGCCCGGATGACCGACCCCGATCGCGACGGCCGCTACCGGGACGCGACCGCGGTCGTCGCCGATCTGGACGCCGTCGCGGCCGGGCTCGTCCCGCCGCACGCATCGGGCGACGCTCCGCTCAGGAGGAGCGTCGACCTGGTCGGCGGCCGGGACCGCGCCTCGCCGCCGGGGGGCGGGCACGCTCCTGCGCCCCTGCCGTGGTCCGCGGCTCCGCCATCGTCGGGAGCCTCGCCGACGCCCACCCAGACGGCGGGCCCGCCCGCTTCGTCGGCGCCGGTCGCGGCGACGACCGGCGCCGCCCCCGGCGCCGTCCGACCGGGCCGCGCCGCCCCGATCGTCGCCCTCGCCGTCTTCGCCTCGGTCCTCGGAGCCGTGGGCGCGGTGGTCGCGATGGGAGTGCTCGGCCGGTCGGTGCCCGAGGACGGCGCCGGCGGCGGCGCGTCCGCCGGATCGGGCGGCGCGACCGCCGGCGGGTCGGAGCTGGGCGCCACGACGCCGACCGGGTCGGGCGGCGGCGAGCCCGATCCCGAGCCGGAGCCCGACCCCGAGCCGAAGCTCGAGGCCGATCCCGACGGGCTGCTCCCCGTCGCGGCCGAGGTCGAGGCGGGCTTCGCCTCGGGCGACCTCGCCGCGGTCGTCGCGGCGCAGCGGCGGCTCGACCCGATCGTGCCGAGCGAGCGAGGGGAACGGATCGCCGGCATCGCCGACCCGGCCGCCCGGAGCGCCCTCTTCGCCGGGATGGCGCTCCTCCGCGCTCGGGTCGGCGACCGCCGGACCGCCGACTGGGCGCTCGAGCGCAGCCGCGGCGCCGGTGGCGGCGCGACCTTCGAGGCGGCGGCGGTCGCGGTCGCGCGACTGCTCCGGCTCACCTACGGCGGGATCCGGGGCGATCCCCTCGAGGCGCTCGAGGCGCTCGAGTCATCGGCCAGCGCGGCGGTCATCGACGCCGTCCTGACGAAGCGCGAGCGGACGGCCTTCGTCTCGACGGCCGTGATCCGTTCCCGCCTGCCCCACATCATCCGTCAGAGCGGGACCGAGGAGTCCTACTCGGCGATCCTCCAGCGCTACATCGAGCGCCCGACCGGGCCGGCGACCGGCGAGATCGACGACGAGATCAAGGACGCGGTCGTCCTCTTCGAGCGGCGGCACGCCGCTCGGCTCGTCCAGCTCGCCCAGCGTCAGGAGCTCGAGGTCGACCTGGCGACCCCGCTCGGCCTCGTCACCCTCGGCGCGCGACCGCGCCGCGCGTGGCGCAACTTCGAGGGCGAGGGCGCCTCGCTGAAGGCTCCCGGCGACCTCGCGGGAGAGCTCGCCGAGGAGATCCGCGCCGGCGAGGTCAGGCTTCGGGTTCCCGAGCTCGACCGATTCACCTCGATGAGCCTCCAGGTCGATCGATCCGCCGCGCCTGGAGTCGGGCTCGTGGTCGCCCGGAACGCGAGCTCGAACCGGAGGGGGCCGCTCGCCCACGCCATCGCCGGGCCCGATGCTCTGGGGCCCGCCGGACCCGGGCCGCTTCCGCCGGCCTTCTGGGACGAGGCCATCGCGGCGCTCTCGGTGAGCGGCAAGGGACGAGCGTCCGCGTTCCGGATCGAGCTGTCGCTCGTCGCGTCGTCCGACGCGCTCGCGATCACCGTCCAGGCCGGGAACGGACCGGCCGAGCCGCTGCCCGAGGTCGCGCTCCGGCCGGGGACGATCGACCTGCTCGTCGTCGTGAGCCGCGGGACGGTCCTGAAGCAGGTCCGTCTCGAGCGCCGGCCCTGATCGCCCGCCGGGATGGCCGGGCGACCTCGAAGACAACGCGACAGGGGCGATCGACTTCGCTCAGGTCGATGAAGAGATGGAACCACGGAGGCACGGAGGCACGGAGCAGCTTCGAATCGCGCCAGGTCGCGGACCGATCCGTCCGCTCCTTCTTGGTTCCCGTCGCCTCGCGTGACCGAGACCGAGAGGGGGCCATCCCTGCTACGGTGCGAGCCGGGATACGGCGCACGCAGTCGCTCCTCGGTGTCTCCGTGCCTCCGTGGTGACATCTGCTCGCCGAAGGCGAGCCCTGCCTGACGCGACTACTCGCCCTTGGCCCGGAGCTGCGAGGCGAGGCGGCGGTCGGCGGCGGCCCGCTCGGTCTCGCCGAGCTTCGCCCAGAGCCTCGCGCGGACGGCCACGCCGCTCGAGTGGACGCGGACGGCGCCGGTACCATCGAGGAACGACCGGGCCGCGTCCTTGCGGCCCTGCTCGATGAGGTAGTCGAACGCGCGCGTGACCGCGCCCATCTCGAGGCCGAGCGCCTTCTTCCCGTCCTGCGTGGCGACCCGATCGCGCTGCTTGGCGTGCGCGGTCAGCACCGTCAGCGCCTCCTCGGCGCGGTCGTGGCGGACGAGGTGGAGCGCCTCGATCTCGGGGCCGGCGATGTCGTCGGGCAGGACGTCGCGGGCGGCCCGCGCCAGGCTCGCGATCGTCGCATCGTGCGGGCAGGGCGCGCCCTGGTGATCGTCGGGGCGCTGCATGAGAACGCGGGCGAGGTCGCGGTACTCCCAGCAGAGCCCCTTGAGGCTGAGCGCCTCGAACGAGCGCCCCTGCCAGTCGAACGCGTAGCGCTCGTCGCGCTTCGCGAGGAGGATGTCCCGCGCCTCGAGGGCTCGCTTCAGGCACGCGTCGAAGCGATCCTTCGAGGTGCCCTCGCCGTGCCGCCGCACCCAGTGGGCGTGGTTGATCGCGATCCGCGGATCCCGGGCTCGGGCGGGCAGCCTGGCGTCGCGCTCGGCCGCCTTCTCGTGGAGCTCGGTGATCGCGGCGACGAGGTCGAGGCCGAAGAGCTTCTTCGCCTTCGCGATCATCCCGTCGACGACGGGCGGCGGGCTCTGGAGCTCGACGATGTCGCCGATCCTCCGCGCGAGCCAGGAGAGCACCCACCCCGGGACGTCGCCCCGGGCCGCCTCGCGGGCCATGATCCGCTCGACGATGATCCACCGCTTCCGGAGGCACCACGCGACCCGCGACGGGGAGAAGAGCGCGCCCGGCACGCCCTCTCGCGCGGCGGCCCGGTCGTCGACGGGAAGCAGCGTCGTCAGGAGCGAGAGGGCGTCGGCCGCGACCACCCGGTCGGCCTCGACGGGGCCGAGCTGGCGTTGCCGTTCCTCGAGGTAGGCCTGCGCGTCGTCGGAGCTCGCGGCGAAGTTGCCGAGCATCTCCAGGCTGTAGACCCACGCGCCGAGGCGGTGGAGCTCGCAGCCGATCTCGAACAGGCGGCGTCGCTCCTCTGCATCGCCGCGGCCGCGCGTCCGCGCCAGCGCCATCCACATGAGGGCGGCGAGCTCCTCGTTCCGGCGGTCGTCGGGCGGAACGCACGCGGAGATCGCCTCGAGGACGAGGAGGGTGTGGGGGTCGGGCTTGTCCGGGGGGAGCGTCCCGACGTGCGCGATCAGGGCGTCGATCGCCTCGTCGGGCACCTCGAGGCGCCCGTGGAAGCGGCGGCTCGCGTCGACGATCGCCTGGAGGGCGGGGTCGAGCTCGTCGCGCCGGGCGGCGCCGCCGCGGGTCAGCGTCGGCAGGTTCTGCCGGACGACCAGGCGCGCCTTCAGGATCGCCCGCCCGCGGGCCGCGGCCAGGTCGGCGTCGGCGACGTCCGCGCCTTCCTCGTCCTCGCCGAGGGCGCGGAGCAGCCGGCTCGCGAGCTTGGGGGTGACGGTCATCGCGGGGTCGGCGAGCGCCTCGGCGACGCGCTCGGCGAGCTCGCCGCTCCGCAGCAGCGTCGGCTCGCGCTCGAGGAGGACGGCGATCGGGCGGACCTCGCCGCGCGCGACCAGCACCTCGAGGACGACCCGTCGGTGACTCAGCCAAGGCTCGCTCTTGAAGTCGATCTGACGGAGGAGGACGTCGTCGCCGCCGGCGAGCCGCCCCAGGGTGTCGAGCACCTCGCGCTTTCGGTCGAGCAGCTCATCGTCGGGGACGTCGAGCTCGGCGAGCCGCGCGATCGCGGCCGGCGCCTCGTCGAGGGCGGCGAGCTCGCCGCCCCGGGCGCGCTCGTAGATGGCGTCGAACGCGGAGACCGCCTCGCGAACGGCGACGCGCTCGGCCTCGGCGGCGCGCCGGTAGGCCAGACCGACGACCGCGAGGAGGCCGACGACCACCGCCGCGATCGCGACCCCCGCCACGGCGAAGACGAGGCGCCGGTTCGTCCGCATCGCCTTCTGCACGCCGCGGCGGAGGACGCTCCGACGACCGACGTCGACCTCCTCGCCGGCGAGCCACCGGTCGAGGGTGTCGGCGACCTCGTGAGCCGACGGGAAGCGGTCGGCCGGGTCCTTCTCGAGGCAGCGCATGGCGACCGCGTCGAGGACGACGGGGATCGTGGTGTCGACGCGCCGCGGCGGCGTCGGGTCCTCCATCAGCACCTTCTTGATGATGCCGAGGCTGCTGTCGGCCGTGAACGGCGTCTGCCCGGTGAGGCCGTTGTAGAGGATGCCGCCGAGGGCGTAGACGTCGGTCGCGGGCGTCATCGGCGCGCGGTTCTCGACCTGCTCGGGCGCCATGTAGTGGGGCGTGCCCATCATCTCGCCCGTCTTGGTGAGCTGCTCGGTCGCGGTGTCGACCCGCGCGAGGCCGAAGTCCATCAGGCGCGGCCGGCCGTCCTTCTCCATCATCACGTTGTGAGGCTTGATGTCGCGGTGGATGATCCCGTTGTCGTGCGCGTGGGCGAGGGCGCGCGCGATGTCGCGGACGATCTCGGCCATCCGCCGGTGCGTCTGGCGCTCGCGCTTGAGCAGCTCGTTGAGGGGGAGGCCGTCGACGTACTGCATCACGATGAACGGCGACTGCTGGTGCTCGCCGACCTCGTGGATCGCGACGATCCCCTCGTGGTGGAGGCGACCGCACGCCTCCGCCTCGCGGAGGAAGCGCGCCCGGTCGCGTTCGGCCGTCGCGTTCGCGCCGAGCACCTTGATGGCGACGCGCCGATCGACGGTCGTGTCGACCGCCCGGAAGACGACGCCCATCCCGCCCCGGCCGAGCTCCTTGTCGAGGAGGTACTTCTCGGCGATGCGGCTCCCGAGCTTCGGGAGGAGGCGCCGCTCGCCCGACTTCGAGGTGAACGACCCGGTCGACGGCGTGGTGGCGGGCGGCGGCGCCGAGACCGTTCCGCCCCCTCCGGCGGTCGAGCTCGAGACCGGGCGGAGCGAGACCGGCGGGACGTGCCCGGTCGGGGCGATCGGGGTCGTCCCCGCCGGAACCGGCGCCGCGCCGCTCGAGGGAGGCGGCGGCGGCGGCCGCAGATGCCCGCCGCTCCTCGGGGCGAGACCGGGCATCCGCGGCGCCCCCCCGCTCGGAGGCGCGAGCGGACGCGGCGGCATCCCGCTCGGCGGCGCAAGCGGCGGCGGCGCCATCGCCGGTCCGGTCGGCGGTCGCAGGTGCGGACCACTCGGGGGCGCCATCGGGGGCGCCATCAGGGGTCCGGTGGGTGGCCGCAGGTGAGACCCGCTCGGCGGCATCGGCGGGGGAGGGGGCGGCGGCGGCGCGGGCGGACGCGGGATCGCGGCGCCGCTCGAGGGGGGCGGCGGCAGCGGCGGTCTCGGCCGAGGGGGCGGAGGTGGAGGAGGCGGACCGCCCGAGGCGGGCGGCTCGGATCCGAGGGTCATGCCTCCGTTGTCGGCGCCGGGCGCGTCCGCATCAAGCCGGAGGGAGGGTCTCGCCGCACTGAGGGCAGGCGAGCCCGCTCGTCCCGGTCTTGACCGTGATCCGAAGCCCGCAGGCCGCGCAGGCGACGTGGGCGACGTCGCCGAGCGCCTGGGGGAGGTCGGTCGCCGTGGGAGCGGCGGGGCCGTCGCCGGGCTCGGTGTCCTCGTCGGGCTGCCACTCGGGCGTCGAGACCGAGTCGCCGCGCCAGGACGGCTCGAGGGCGGGCTCGGGCTCGTCGGGCTCGTCGGGCGGGTCCCACTCGGGCGTCGGCGTCGGCGCCGGCTCGGAGGCCGGGGTCGCCGCCGGGGCCGCCGCCGGGGCCTCCGAAATCATCGGGGCCGCGGGCGGAGCGCCCGGGAGGGCGCTCGGCGCCCCGCGGCTCTCGAGCGCCCGGCGCGTCCGGCGGCGGGCGGCGCGGAGCTCGTGGACGCGGGCGGAGACCTCCTGCACGAACGTCAGCGCGTCCGGGCCGGGGATGAGCTTGTCGTCGCGCGACTTCGTCGCCGAGAGCAGGCCGCCGAGCGGCCCGCGGAAGCCGTAGGCGGCGAGCGCGATCGGAACGTCGCGCCGGGTCCAGACGAAGATCGCGACGAACTTGCGGATGATGCCGCGCCCGGCGAGCCCCCAGACGCCGGTCACCTCGTCGATCGCCGCCTCGGAGAGGTAGTGCCAGTTCTCGCGCGGGTGGTCGCAGCGCATGTAGAGGACGATGCGCTCGTTCGTGAGGACGGTGTGGGCGGTCGTGATCTCGAGGCGCCTCAGGGCGCGCCAGAGGACGAGGATGACGGCGAGGACGAGGAGCGAGACGCCGAGCCCGAAGACCGAAGGGGGAAGCGCGTCCATCCGAAGCTGGACGAGGCCGTGGAGAGAGAGCCCTTCGAGGGCGCGCACGATCGGACCCTCGATGAGGGCGGCGAGGCCGGTGAGCGCCAGGCCGGCGAGGAGGATCACCCAGACGGGGGTGAAGCGACGCAGATCGGTGTGGGCGACGAGGTACTCGCCCTCGACCTTCTCGTCGGGGCCGAGGGTGACGAAGCGGCGGGCGAGGTCGCGGGAGAGGGGAGACTTCCTTCGGGACTCAGCCATCGGTCTCGCCCTCGATGTCGGTGAGCTGGGCGAGCGCCGTCGAGAGGTGCTTCTCGACCCACCGGAAGTCGCGGCCGACCTCGCGCCGGATGATCCGGTCCTCGAGCCACACCGTCACGGCCGGGTTGTCCTCGCCGAGCACCTCGAACCACCGCGATCGCGACAGCAGCCCGTCGCTCCCGCCGACGTTGATCGCCGCGATCTGCTCGAGGCGGATGTCCTGGAGCGAGTGGACGTCGCGGAGGATCCCGCGCTCGCGGACGTAGTAGATCATCCGCCGGTCGGTCAGGACGAGGTAGCCGCGCTGCGGCGGCTCGAGCCCGAAGCTCGGCCGGAACAGCGCGCCGAGGCCGATCATCGACCCGGCGATCAGCAGCGGGATCTTCGCCAGGTTGAAGATGATCGTGAGCGGCAGGAGGGCCACCCGGAACACGTAGAGCGGGTCGCGGTCGTGGCGGACCTCGGCCTCGGCGACGACGCTCTCGCCGGCGGCGAGACGGACGAAGTCGGTGGCGGCGCTCATCGGGATGGCCCTCCGACGGCGCCAGCCTTCTCGGAGGCGACCTGCGCGACGCGCTTCCAGCGGCGCCGCTCGGCGCCGGCATCGACGCCGATGACGCCCGCCGCCTCGTCGTCGAGGAGCGATCGGAGCTCGCGGCCGTAGCGTTCCCGGAGGAGCGCCGTCGCGCGACGCAGGGTGAGGGCGACCGCGAGGCGAACGTCGTCCTCGGCGTCGGGGTCGGGACGGATCGTGGCGACGCACGGTCCCGACGCGCCGCCGAGCAGGCCGAAGAGGCCGCCGCGGCTGGCCGGCCGGCGCAGCTCGATGAGGAGCAGCTCGTGCAGCTCGCGCGTGCCGAGCCGGAGCTCGTCGCGGTCCTTGCCCTCGGCGGCGAGGGTGAGGCGCGCCTTGCCGGCGACCTCCGTCGCCGCGTCGAGGAGCGCCATGCCGACGTCGCCGGGGTTCACGAAGCCGCGGCCCCCCTCGGAGAGCTCGCGGACCATGTCGCCGTCCCGGAGCGCGGTCCGCTCGAACGAGAACGAGAGCGGCTCGTTGCGAGCGGCCAGCGGGCGCTCGGCGAGCTCGTCGACGAGGCCGCGCGCGTCCGTCACGACGGCCGCGCTCGCCGGGCCCGGGGGCGGCTTCGCGGCGGCCCGCTCGAGGAGCGACCGCGCGATCGCGCCGCGCCCGGTCGCCACGGCGAGGTCGGCGCGGAGCACGACGGCCACGTCGTGACGCGGATCGGCGGCGAGGGCGCGGTCGAGGGCGAGGGCGGCCTCGGTCGAGCGCCCCTCGTCGAGGAAGGCGCGCGCGGTGAGGATCTCGGCGTCCGCCGCGTCGATGGCGCTCGCCGAGGCGCGGGACGAGCCGGCCGTCGACGGCTCCCGGCGAGGCGGCGCGGGGGCCGGCGGGCTCTGGGTGGTGTGGCTGTTGTCGAGCGGCGCCTCCGCGATCGCGTCGGGCTGCGTCGCCGCGGCCGAGTCGATCGCCGGCGGAGTCGGCCGATCGCTCGTCGTCGGAGGCTGCTGGGGAACCGTCACGGTGAACGCCGCGGGCGACGCGTCGCCCGCCGGCGCGTTCGCGGCCGTCCGGATCGCCGCCGCGGCGGCCGCCGCCGTCGCCGGGCGATCGTCGGGGCTCTTCGCGCAGAGGCTCGCGATCGTCCGCTCGAGCGCTGGCGAGACGTCGGGTCGGACGTCCCGGATCGCCGGGAGCGGCGTCATCAGATGGTTCCGCATCAGCTCGGGCATCGACTTGCCGCCGAACGGCGGCTTGCCGGTCAAGAGCTGGAACAGAGCGACGCCGAGGGCGTAGAGGTCGACCCGCCCGTCGATCGCGTCGTGGTCGGCCCTCCATACCTCGGGCGCCATGAAGAGCGGCGTGCCGAGCGGGCCGCGGGTCAGCCCCGCGCCGATCGCCGCCGCGTCGAGCGACTTGGCGAGGCCGAAGTCGGCTACCTTGGCGTGCCCGCCGCGCCGCTCGATCAGGACGTTCGCCGGCTTGACGTCCCGGTGGACGACGCCGAGCTCGTGGGCCGCGCCGAGGCCGTCGGCGATCTCGGCGCCGAGGCGGGCGACCTCGGCCACGCCGAGCCGCCCCTCGCGCTCGAGGCGATCCTCGAGCGTCTCGCCGTCGACGAACTCGAGCACCATGTAGGTGGTGCCGTCGGGCGTCCGGTCGACGTCGTGGACGGTGATCACGTTGGGGTGGCGGATCTTCGCGGCCAGGCGCGCCTCGCGGTGGAAGCGCTCGACGTACTGGTCGGCGCCCTTTCCTCCGAGGAGCTCGGGGAGGATCACCTTCACGACCATCTCGGTCTCGAGGCGGACGTGGCGCCCCTTGTAGACCGCGCCCATCGCGCCGGCGCCGAGGCGCTTCTCCAGCGCCACGCCGCCGAGCTCTCGGCCGATGAAGCGGTCGCCGTCGTTCCTCTTCTCCGGCTCGACGACCGTCTTGGCGGCGACGTCGACGTCGCTCGGAGCGCCGCCGGCGGAGGCGCGGAGCTCCTTGCCGCACTTCGTGCAGAAGCGGAGGTCCTCGTCGTTGGGCGTGCCGCAGTGTCCGCAGAACATGGCGTTACCGGAGGATCTCGAGCGGGGCGATCGGGCGGTGCGAGCCGTCCTCGTAGACGAGGTGGATCTCGATCGTGGCGCTCTCCCCGCGGGGGAGCCGCGCGCCCGTCATGATCCAGCGATCGCGGTCGATCGGCATCGGCGGCCCGCCGAACATCGAGAACGCCACCGCGCGCGGGTCGACGACGCGGCCGTGGACGAGGCAGACGTCCTCGTCCTCGCGGTACTCCCAGACCTCCCAGACGACGTCGTCGGACGACTGGTCTCGGTACGGCTCGATGTACATCGCCTCGGGGTCGTGCTCCGCGTTCCAGTCGATCGGCACGCGGACCGTCTGGAGGTGGTCGTCCCAGTCGTCGACGATCTCGATGTCGACGAGGCCGTCGGGCGCCCCGATGTAGATCTGGGCCCACGGGTCTCGCTCGTCGGCGTGCGCGGCCTCGAACCGCCAGCGGATGCCGCCCGAGCTCGGGCCCGGCCCGTCGGCGAGCCAGCGCGCCTCGATCGCGACGGTGCCGTAGGTGTTCACGCGACCCGACGCCGGGCCGAGCACCACGTAGGACGGCTCGCTCCCGTCGGCCCCGTGCGGCCAGCTCTGACCGAACCGCCGCACCGGAACCGAGAGCTCGCCGAGGACGTTCCCGTCGCGGTCGCGGCAGGTCAGATGGACCCCCTCGGAGCCCGAGCGCTCGAGGGGGACCTCGAAGTCGACGATCCGGTCGTGGACCGGGAACTCGAGCCGCTCCGGGCCGTCCTCGAACGCGAGGTGGGTGACCCGCTCGCTCAGCGCTTCGCCGACGATCCACACGCCGTCGCGATCGGTCAGCCGCCCGGTCGGCTCGCGGAGGCGGACGAGGTCGCCGATCCGGCGCGCCTCGCCGGGGTACCAGGCGTGGTCGATGGGGAGGTCGACGGCCGGCGGCGGGATCGACGCGACGAAGGCGATCATCGCGCCGACCGGCCCGCCGGCGAAGCAGAGGAGCGAGAGGCAACCCGCGCAGGCGGCGATCGCCATGGTCGCGCTGCGACTTCGCTCGCGCGGCGCGGGCCGGTTCGGCGGCGCCTTGTCCTTGAGATCCTGGATCGTGGTCGTCGACGCGCCCGAGATCGAGAAGCCCGACGCCTTCTCCTCGGCCAGACGCCTCTCGTGGGCGAGCCGGAGCTCGGTGACCTTGCTGCCGACCTCCTGAGCCGCCCGGACGGCGTCGTCGCCCGGCTCCCAGGTCGTGTCGCCGCGGCCGAGGATCCCGTCGTCGCCGCGCGCGCCGACCGGCAGGATCACGCCGCGGGTCGAGATCGGCATCATGAAGAACTGCTTGCGTTCGCGCAGCTTGATGAAGCCGAGCAGCTTCCAGATGCCGTGCTGGGTGTAGAGGCGCACCCCCGCGATCTCGCGCACGTCGAAGCTCGCCTGGACGCGGTCGCTCCGGAGCAGCCGCCGGAGCGACTCGAGGTAGATCAGGCGCCGGTTGGTGAGGTAGAGCCGCCCGCCGCCCTGGGGCCGCGCGACGAAGTACCAGATCAGGTAGAGGGGGAGGATCGGCCAGAAGGCGGGCATCCAGACGAAGATCCAGCGGAACTCCCACCGCGGGCGGCGGACGTCGTAGACCTCGATCACCTCCTCCTCGGGGAGGAGGTCGAGGGTTCGTTCGAGCCTCGGGGCTTGGCTTCGGATCGCCATCGGGTCGTCCTGGGTGGCCGCGGACCGGGGTCCTAAGTATCCGCAGGGCCTGCGAATCGCAACCTCTCGAGGATGGTCGCCGTTTGACTCACCGCGGCATGCGGTGCTACGCTCGCCTCTCGCGGCCGACTTCCCGCGGGCACGACGTCGCGGGCCGACTCGGCGTTACGGGAGATTCCATGAGCGCGAACGAGACCCCCTTCGACCAGTTCCGCGGCACCGACGAGTACATCGCCGACCCGGCGCTCCTCGCCGCCGTCAACGCATCGATCGCGCTCGGGCGACCGCTCCTCGTGAAGGGCGAGCCGGGCACCGGCAAGACCGTCCTCGCCCGCCACATCGCCGCCGCGCTCGGCAAGACGCTCATCACCTGGAACGTGAAGTCGACCTCGAAGGCCCGCGAGGGGCTCTACGAGTACGACGTCGTCCAGCGCCTCAACGACGCCCGGTTCGACGACCGCGACGTCGCCGACATCCGCAGCTACATCCGCTGGGGGCCGCTCGGGCGGGCGTTCCGGAGCGACGAGCAGGTCATTCTCCTCATCGACGAGATCGACAAGGCCGACATCGAGTTCCCGAACGACCTTCTCCAGGAGCTCGACGAGATGAAGTTCGACGTCGTCGAGACGGGCGACCAGGTCGAGGCGAAGCACCGGCCGATCGTGCTCATCACGAGCAACAGCGAGAAGGAGCTGCCGGACGCGTTCCTCCGGCGCTGCGTCTTCCACTACATAGCGTTCCCCGAGCGCAGCCTCATGAGCGCGATCATCAACGTCCACTTCCCGAGCATCGAGAAGACGCTCCTCGAGGCGACCCTCTACCGGTTCTACTGGCTCCGCGGGCTGGAAGAGCTCCGGAAGAAGCCGAGCACGAGCGAGCTGCTCGACTGGATCGCCGTCCTGATCCGCGGCGGCATCGACGTCGAGGCGATCAAGGCGGAGCTCCCGTTCCTCGGGGCGCTCGTGAAGCAGGAGCGCGACGTCGAGAACGTCGAGGTCCGCCTGCGCGGTCGCGGAGGGATGATGTGAGCCTCTGGGGTGGTGAGCGGGACGGCGAGTCCCGGAGGAAGGGAGCCGGTGGAGGCGGCGACGCCGCCGGCGCGC
Source organism: Planctomycetota bacterium (assembly GCA_029260755.1). Lineage (GTDB taxonomy): Bacteria > Planctomycetota > J058 > J058 > JAJDCQ01 > JAJDCQ01. The sequence goes on from JAJDCQ010000037.1 coordinate 28,448, forward strand.
CGCCCGAGAAGCCTTGGCTCATCGACTTCCTCTACGCGCTGCGGCGGCGCGGCCTGGACGTCGTCCCGAACGAGTGGTTCGCCTTCCTCGGCGCCCTCGAGAAGGGCGTCGCGGCCGAGAGCCTGACCGGCTTCTACTACGTCGCCCGCGCCACCCTCGTGAAGACCGAGGCGAAGTACGACCTCTTCGACCTCGCCTTCGCCGAGTTCTTCCGGAACCTGAAGCCGCCGCCCGAGATCGCCGAGGCCGTCGAGGCCTGGCTCGCCGCGGGCGCGCCGTTCGACCTCCCGCTTCCCGAGTCGCTCGCCGACTACCAGGGCCTCGACCTCGAGGAGCTGATCCGGAAGTTCGAGGAGACGCTCGCCAAGCAGAACGAGCAGCACGACGGCGGGAGCAAGTGGGTCGGCACGCGCGGCACCAGCCCGTACGGCCGGGACGGCGTCCACCCCGGCGGGATCCGCGTCGGCGGCGCCGGCGGCGGACGGATGGCCGTCAAGATCGCGCAACGTCGCCTCTTCCGCGACTACCGGAGCGACCGGACGCTCGACGTGCGCCAGGTGCGGGTGGCCCTTCGCCGGCTGCGCGACCTCGTCCGCGAGGGCGCGGCCGACGAGCTCGACCTCGACGAGACGATCGACGAGACCTGCAAGAACGCCGGCGAGATCGAGCTCGTCTGGCAGCGACCGCGCAAGAACCGGGTCCGCCTGATCCTGATGATGGACGTCGGCGGCTCGATGGACCCCTACGCCCGACTCGTCGAGCGGCTCTTCAGCGCGGCGAACGCCGAGAAGCACTGGCGCCACTTCGAGTCGCTCTACTTCCACAACTGCGTCTACAACCGGGTGTGGAAGGACGGCCGCTTCCGCGAGGAGATCCAGACGCCGCGGCTGATCGCCGACCACGACGGCGACACCAAGCTGGTGATCGTCGGCGACGCGTGCATGGCGTGGAGCGAGCTCTTCTCCGCGAACGGCTCGGTCGACTGGTACGAGTCGTCCGGCGAGCCCGGCGCCCTCGTCCTCCGCCGCCTGGCCGACCACTTCCGGCGCGCCGTCTGGCTGAACCCGATGCCGAAGATGGCCTGGGGTCATCCGACCGTGAGCGCGATCGGCGACATGATCCCGATGTTCGAGCTGACCCTCGATGGCATCACCGAGGCGGTCGCCGCCCTCCGTCGCGCCGGGTAAGGAGCGGTCGTCGGGCTTCGCCTTCGGCGAAGAGGATGTCACCACGGAGACACGGAGAACACGGAGGAGCTCTGCTAACGCATCAGCCTCCCAGGATCGATCCCTCCGTGATTCCATCCTGGTCGCGGAGCGACGCCGACCCCGTTCGCGCTTCCCGCGTTCTCCTCGATCCTCCGTGTTCTCCGTGTCTCCGTGGTGAATCCCGCTCGATGACACCCCGGTGACGCATCCGTCCGAGCGCCCGTCGCCCGCCAGCCCCCTTCACGCCTGCGCTCCCGCCCGGTGTCGCAACCCCTCGCGCGCCGTCGACGTGTCTGGCGATGGTGCGTCGTGGGGCCGCGCGCCGCGCCGGTGACGGACGCGCGACCCCACCTGGACGAGGGCCTCCGGGCGCTCGGGGTGAGGGGTGAACTCATATGAGTCGTGAGCAGGAGCTCGTTCTACGCTGGTTCGACAAGGTGATCCTCGGCGTCGTCGTCGCGGTCACGATCGGGGCGCTCGTCGTCTCGTTCGGCTCGGATGATCAGCTCGCCGAGGCGGCGAGCGAGATCTCCGTCCTGAACGATCGCGTCGGCCGTCTGGCGGAGATCCAGGCGAAGGTCGGCGTCGACGAGGCCGCCGTCTCCGACATCGCGATCGCCGGGCAGGTCGACGGACAGATCGCCGCCTCGGCGGTCCCCTCGGCCGAGCCGTTCCCGGTCTGGGCGCACGAGCGCCGGCCCTACTGCCTGACCCAGTTCCGCTCGGGGGACCCCGGCCGGCCCGCCCCGTTTCACGGCGCGCCGAGCGGCGTGATCGCCCAGCCGGAGCACGGACAGGTGACGGTGCGCTGGGCCGAGAACGTCCGCAACGCCTACGTGGACGTCAAGGGATACGAGATCGAGCGGCGCGCGCCGACCGAGACCGAGTGGACGGTCGTCGGTCGCGCCGGAGCGACCGAGCTCGCCTTCGTCGACGACACCGTCGGCGCGCGGCGGACCTACCTCTACCGGGTCTCGAGCGTCGCGACCGAGGACGCGCTCCATCCGCGCAAGCCGTCGACGCTCCCCGAGGATCGGCGGATCCTCGTCTCCGATTCGGTCGGTCCGGTCGAGACGCCGCGCGACCTCGTCCTCGTGCCGCAGTTCGTCGAGGTGCCCGATCCGATCGCGCAGCCCGACGCGATCAAGCGCGCGCGGATCGTCGTCCACCGGTGGCGAGACGGCGCCTGGACCAAGGTGCGGAGCTACCTCGTCGCGATCGACGAGGAGATCGGCGACGCCGACGACGACGCGGCGACGCTGGGGCGCAGCGGGAAGCTCGAGCGCTTCACCACGGGCGCGGTCCTGGTCGACTGCGGCTCGGAGATGCGCAAGACCGACCGGGGCGGGTTCGAGGTGAGCTGGGAGTATCGCTTCGTCGTCGTGCGCTTCGGCGACCGCGAGGAGCGCTTCGACAACGTCGACCTGCCCGAGGCGTTGAAGAAGCGGTGACCGTGACCTGCTTCCGGATGCATCCGGATCGCCTCTTCGACATCGAGATCGCGTGGCACGACGCGCGGCAGTCCGCCCGCCGCCTCCGCGAGGTGGCTCGGCGGCGCGGTCTCTGGGCCTGCCTCGGCACGACGGTCGGGGCTCGCCCGCGGGCGGCCTCGGCGTTCGAGCGCGACGACGTCCTCGAGACGCTCCTCGAGCTGCTCGCCGCGAACGCCGACGCGGCCGTCCCCGGTCCGGGGCGCGACGCGGTCGACGCCCTCGGCGTCCTCCTCGCGCCGCGGGGGGAGAGCCTCGAGCTCGGCCGCTTCCTCTACCCCGACGCGGTCGCGACCGCCCTCGTCGCGGTGCGGGGCGTCGACCTCGATGCCGCCCTCGCGGCCGGCGCCGCGTCGCGGACCAACCTGGCCGGCGAGGCGGTCCCGATCGACCGGCCCTGCCTCCGCAACGGCGTCGCCTGGGTGCTCCGTCAGCTCCGCGCGGCGCGGCGGGCGGACCAGGCGATCGTGCTCGCCTGATCGGACGTCGGTCCGCCCGCGCGATCAGTAGAGGCGCGGCGGTCCGGTCCGGGCTCGCGCGGGCGGCGGCGGCGCGGGGCGACCGAGACCGAGGTCGATCACGACCTCGACCCGCTCGCCGGGCTCGACCCGGACGGTCCGGTCCGCGAAGGGGAACCCCGGGACGGGCGCGCGGAGGACGGCGCGCTGCGGGACCGTGATCCTCCACGCGCCCGGCTCGAGGTCCTCGAGCGAGACCGGCGTCCGGGCGCCGACGCTCGAGCCACCGCGGACGAGTCGGATCGGGATGTCGTCGAGGTCGCGGCCGTCGGCGCCGCGCACGGTCACGAGGAGCGACCCCGACCGCGCGAGGACGACCTCGATCCGTCCGCCCGTCTCGTCGACCTCGGGACGAACGACCCGTTCGAGGAAGCCCGGCGCGTCGATCGTGAGCACATCCGGCACCTCGTGGAGGGCGAGCGCGACGCGGCCCCCGGGGCTCGCGCCGACGGTCGCGGGGAGCCCGGGGATCGCCGGGGTGAAGCCGAGGCGGACCGAGGCGTTCTCGATCGGATGGCCGTCGACGTCCCGGACCTCGACGTCGAGATGAACCGCGCCGGCGTCGAGCTCGAACCGCGCCTCGGTCGTCTCGGTCGGCCGGACGGTCAAAGGAACCAGCGGGCTCGTGCCGATCCCCGGAGCGTGCACCTCGACGAGCCAGCTCCCCGACGCGACTGCCAGCTCGAAGCGTCCGGCCGCGTCGACGTCGACCGTGCTCCCGGAACCCGAGCCGTTCGAGGGGTGGCTCCGCCAGACGGTCACGGAGTCGAGCGGGATCGGGGCGAGGACCCTCCCGACGAGACGTCCGGTCCGGGCGAGGACGAGACGGACCAGGGTCGCCCCGTCGGCGGTGACCGCCGTCGGACGCTCGCTCGGTGGGATCTCCCGAACGGTGCGGACGCGCTCGGCCGGGACGCCTTCGCCCCACGGGTTCGCCTCCGGCGTGCGGTCGGCGGCGGGAACGGCGACCCGACGCTTCACGCTCCGGCCGTCGGGGGCGATCGCCCAGATCGAGTAAGTCCCGTCGGTGACCTGGAAGCTCGCGATGCCGAGCGCGTCGGGGGTCGCGTGTCGGTGGCCGCCGTCGTATCCGGCGAGCTGGACCGACGCGTCGGTGAGCGGCTCGCCGCGGTCGTCGACGACCTCGACCCGGAGGTTGCCGGCCGGCTCGAGGGCGATCTCGATCGGGCCGACGAGGGTCTCGGCGTCGATCCATCCCGTCTCGAGACGGCGGAGGGGAAAGCCGGGCGCGCGGACCTCGAGACGGTAGCAGCGGCCGGGGGCGACCGGGATCGCGAAGGCGCCTTCGTGATCGGTGACGGCGGCGCCGTCCGCGACCGCGGTCCAGGCGCGCGGCCGGGGGCGCCGGGTCGGGACGCCCTCGTCCTCGTCGTCGTCGTCGTAGAGCTCGCCGAACGACTCGACCGTCACGCCGCCGAGCGGATCTCGGGTGAGCGCGTGGACGACGCGTCCGTGAACGGTCTCGACGCGACCGATCGCGACCTCGGGTTCGGCCTCGTCGATCGGGGCCGGCGCGCCGGCGGCCGTCGCGTCACGATCGGGCTCCGATCCGTTCGCCGGGCTCGCGGGGGGGACGGCGGCCGGCGCCGACGCTCGGAGGGCGGCGGCGGGCGAGGAGGCGGGCCGGTCGGTCACCGCGACGGGCAGCGCCCGGGCGAGCTCGCGCGGGCCGATCGCCTCGTCGCCGGCGTCGTCCGCGGCCTCGCTCGGCCCGCCCTCGGGCTCGGGCCGCGGCAGCAGGACGCCGTCGAGGAGCGCCACCGACCCGAGGGCGAAGACGCCGAGCAACGCGGCGGTCGCCCAGGTGGCGGCGCCGGGAGCGACGCTCGCGAGCGGACGCGCCGCGGCCTCGGCCGCGATGCTCGCGGCCGCGGGGGCGGGGGCTGCGGGCGGAGCCTCGGCCAGCGCGGTCGCGAGCCAGGTGCCGAGCTCGGGCGCTCCGGGCGCTCCGGGTGCGACGGCGCCGGCGACGGCGCTCGCTCGCAATCGCTCCAGGCCGCGACGGATCCGGGTGCTGACCGTTCCGGCTGGACACCCGAGGCTCGCGGCGACCTCGTGGTGGGTGAGCCCCTCGAGGTAGTGCAGCACGATCGGCAGGCGCTCGTCGGCCGGGAGACGGTCGAGCCGTTCGCGAACCTCGAGGGTCCGGGTTGCGATCTCGCCGGCGGGCGCCGCGTCGGACACGGCCGCGCGGCGAGCGCGCGCCTCATCCTCGTGGCGGCGGCGGCGGCGAGCGGTGCGCATCGCCCGCCGGATCGCATGGATCGTGATCGTCCGGAACCAGGGGGCGAACGGCTCCCCCGCCCGGAAGCGCTCCGCGTTCCGGACGAGCGCGACGAACGCCTCCTGCGCCGCATCGTCGGCGGCGTGACGGCACCCGAGCGCCCGCGCGGCGACGCGGAAGGTGGCCGCCCAGTGGCGCCGGACGAGCGGCTCGAGATGCTCGGGCGAGCTCGTCCGGGCGAAGTCGGCGAGGAGCGCCTCGTCGGAGCGTTCGTCCTTCCCGCTGGTTCGATCGATCATCGGTCCCAAACCCTCCGGAGAATCTAGCCCGGCGGCGGCCCGGCCACATTGAGGAATCTCCACGCCGCCGAGCGCCATAAGGAAAGCCGAGCCTTGCTCATCCTGAAGTCGTTGCGCAGAATGAGGTCATGAAGCCCGCCGCCGAGGCCCCGAGCCGCGAGAAGATCCTCTTCTTCATCAAGACGAAGGGGCCGCAGACGGCCGCGCAGCTCGCCAGGCGGCTCGGCGTGACGCCGATGGCGATCCGGCAGCACGTCGCCGCCCTGACCGAGGACGGGCTCGTCGAGGACGACGACGGCCCGACCGAGCGGAAGGTCGGTCGGCCCGCCCGGGTGTTTCGCCTGACCGCGAAGGCGACCGAGCGCTTCCCCGACAGCCACGCCGAGCTCGCCGTCGGCGTGCTCGACGCGGTCCGCGCGGCCTTCGGCGAGGAGGGCGTCGCCCGCCTCGTCGCCGAGCGCAACAAGCGCCAGCTCGAGGTCTACGGGGAGCGGTTGCCCGACGGACCGCTCGACAAGCGCGTCGCCGGCCTCGCGTCGATCCGCCGAGACGAGGGCTACCTCGCCGAGTGGTCGCGTCAGCGCGACGGGAGCCTGCTGCTGGTCGAGAACCACTGCCCGATCTGCGCGGCCGCCGAGACCTGCCAGGGCCTGTGCGCCGGCGAGCTCGAGCTCTTCCGGGATCTCCTCGGCGACGACGTGAGCGTCGAGCGGGAGGAGCACATCCTCGGGGGCGATCGGCGGTGTGCCTATCGGATCAGGGACGAGTCGTTCGAGGTGTGATGTGAGCTGAGACCCGACCGATCCGCGCGAACCCCAACCGCCACGGTTCATGAACACGCGCCGGACCACGGGAGCCTCGGTCGTGATCGGTTTCGATCCACAGATTACACAGATTACACAGATTGCCGCGGACGGCTCCGCATCCCCGACGGAGCCGCGACGACCTCGCTCGCGCGAGGGTCGATCGTCTTCGGCAGCTAGCCAATCTGTGTAATCTGTGAAATCTGTGGATCGTTCCCCGTCTTGAGCACGAGTCATCGAGCGGGAACGCTCGACGAGCCGCGACGACGGGAACTGGCTAGTCGTCGTCGTCGTCGTCGTCGCCGAAGAGCTTCTTCAGCCCGCCGCCGAGCGCGTCGCCGACTCCACCGGTGCCTTCCTTGGCCTTGTCCTTCGTGCCGCCGAGGATGCCGTCCTTGACCCCGCCGAGCGGCGACTTGTCGATCGTGTCCTTGAGGCGGGGATCGAGGCCCTCGGTCGCGCGGTCGATGCCCTCGTCGATCTCGGTGCGGGCGCGGTCGGCGGCGCGGTCGATCTCCTCGTTGGCCCGGTCGGTCGCGACGTTGATGACCTGCTGGCCCATCCCCTCGATCGCGCCGACGACGAGCTTGCGGAGGGCGTCGCCGGTCTCGACGTTCGGGTTCCAGACCGGGCCGTAGATGCGGATGTCCTCGATGCGCAGCTCGGGGATCGTCGAGACGGCGTCCGCGAACTGGTTGCCCTGGATCCCGAGGATCCCGCTCTCGCCCGAGCGCGCCTTGCACTTGACGTCCTCGAGGAGGAGCTTCGGCGTCCAGTCGATGTGCCAGTCCTTCCAGGTCAACCGGCTCTCGACGGTGATCCGCGTCGTGCTCTCGAACTCGACCGGGATGGTGTTGCGCACGAGCCGGTTGAAGAGGGCTGGCTCCGCCTGGAACTTGAAGTAGATCTCGATCGGCTCCTCGACGAGCGACGGCGCCGAGCTGAGGTTCTTGATCTCGAGGGTCACCTCGGTCAGCCGCGTCGGGGGGAGCCCCTCGACCCGGTCCTCGATCTCGAACGTCATCCGGTCGATGATGATCCGCTTGATCAGGACCATCGGCCGCTGGTCACGCACCCACTCGGCGTGCGCGTAGGGGTCGCCCGGGTCGCCCCGCGCGTTCGCCGCCGCGTTCTTCGCCTCCTCGGCGTTCGCGTCCGACTCCTCCTTCATCCGCTCGAGGAGGTCCTTCAGGTCCTGGACGAAGTCGCGCTCCTTCGCCTTCTCCTCGAGCTTCTTCCGCCAGTCGTCCTCCTCGGTCCCTTCGGGCGCGTCGGGCCGATCCGCCTCGGGGTCGCCGACGCCGGCGATGTTGATGACGCCGTCGCGGGCGCGGACGGCGCGGCCGACCGCGCCGCTCACCCGCATCTCGTCGACGACGAGGAACCCGTGCATCGCCTCCCGGACGCTGAAGTCGCAGGAGATCTCCTCGGCGCTGAAGAGCTGCCGCTCGAAGGTGCCGTCCTCGAGCTGGCTCGTCCGGTCCATCGCGATGAGGTTGCCGTACTGGAGCGACCCCGAGAGCATCCCGAGGGTCGACCAGTCGACGTCGACCGGCGCGCCGAGCGCCTTGCTGCCGCCCATCTCGACGGCGAAGCCAGCCGCCGCGCCGCCGCCGAAGTAGATCCCGCCGAAGACGATCAACGCCAGGATGAGCGCCCACCACCGGATCCAGCCCTTGGTCTTCGGGGCGGGCTTGGCGTCGTCGTCGGCGGGCTCCTCGGCGTCCGCCTCGGTCGTCGGCGCAGGCGCATCGGAGGCCGCCGCGTCGGCGGGCGACGCCTCGGCCGGCGTCTCAGGGACGTCGGGGACCTCCGGAACCTCGGGCGCGTCGCCGAGGATGTCGGTCGGGTCAGTCATCAGGAGCCTCCGACGAAGACGAACGAGAGGAACCGGGTGAGAAAGAACCCGCGCCACCATCGGATGAGGCGGTACTGCTCGGCGCGCGGCTGGACCGTCTCGCGGAACCAGATCACGCCCGCTCGAACCGGGAAGAAGATGATCGCCGACAGGACCAGCGCCGTGACGAACCCGCCCATCACCGCGTAGCGCTCGAACGGGACCAGGGCGATCCCCGGCAGGTTGAGCAGCGCCCGGAGCGGCGTCTGGAGAAACGTCAGATCCTCGAGGACGAAGCGCCCGACGATCCAGGGCAGCGCGTCGAGTCCGATGAACATGAGCGGCTTCACGATCGCCACCGAGAGGAGGAGCAGGGGCAGGCTCGCGCGCGTCACGAGGACGAGGGCGATGACCGCCCACGTCTGCGGCGCGCGGAGCCCCATCGGCATGAACGCGACGAAGAGCCCGATGCAGAGACCGTAGGCCACCTGGGCGGGCGTCATCGAGCCCGCGAAGGCGTTGTAGATCTTGCGCGTGATGCTGAGGATCCAGACGACGATGAACACGGGGGGCATTCCTCGGTGGTTTCGACTCGAGACGGAGGGCGCGCGTTCCGCGCGCTCTCGGTTCGGCGCATCGTAAGGGGGAGGATCGGGGCGATCAACCCCGACCCGGCGCGACCGCGGCGTGGGACGCGGCTAGCGACCCGCCTGTTCGGCGATCTCGCGAAGCCGGGAGGCCGCCGCGTCGATCTCGTCGGCGAGCGGGTCGTCGGGGCCGAGCTTCTCGCGGATCAGCTCGCTGACCGTCGTCATCCGCCACGACTGCAGGTCGGGGCCGGCCTTGAACTTCTTCCAGACGGCGTCGCCGACCCGGGCGTGCTCCTCGATGATCGTCCAGCAGTTGTGGCTCGTGTCGGCCGCCTTCAGGCGCACCACCCGCAGGTCGGACTCGGCGCGGAGGTGCTCGATCTGCTCCTCCTTGCGGACCTTCCACGGGCGCTTCACGCCGCCGCCGTCCTTCTTGGTCTCGGTGACGGCGTTCACGAGCGCGACGACGGCCGCGCCGAACTCCGCCTCGAGCTCGGCTGCGGAGACGTCGGTGTCCTCGAGGACGTCGTGGAGGAGCCCCGCGATCACGAGGTCCTCGTCGGCGCCCGCCTTCGCGAGCAGCATCGCCACGTGGACGGGGTGGCTGAAGTAGGGGATGTCGGTCCCCTTCCGCGCCTGGCCATCGTGGGCGCGGGCGGAGAGCGCGATGGCGCGGTCCAGCCGCTCGGAGAACAGGTTCGGGCGATTCTTGGTCATGGTCGTCCCCTCCGTTCGAAAGGACACCGATCAGGCTACTCCGGTTTCGGCAGGAGATCGAGCATCCGGTAGCGGCCGAGGTCGCGGGCGGCGGCGATCCGGCCCCGCTCGGAGAGGAGGCGCTCGTAGTGGAGGGGCTCGGCGAGCTCGGCGTGGCCGCCCCGCGCCTCGGCCCCGCGCCGGTCGAGGACGACGCGCGTCACCGCGAGCTCGTCGAGCAGTCGCTCGAGATGATCCGCGTCGAGATCGACCGGCAACAGGACGGCGCGCGCCCGCGTTCGCCACGCGATCGACCAGGGGTGCGTCGCCGCGACGGGCGCCTCGCCGAGCGCGTCGACGAGGCGGTCGAGGTCGGGGTTTGCCCACGGCCCGTCGGTCCCCCGGTCGTGAACCTCACCGGCGGCCGCGCGCCGCGCGGCCCGACGGATCCGCTTCGCGATCGCGGGGACGACGAGGACCGTCTGCGTGATGGCGAGGACGATCGCGAGCGCGATCGCGGCGCCGCGACGGCGGGCCGCGATCCGCCCGACGACACCGACCACGCCGGCGGCCGCCGCCGGCGCGAGGAGGGTCAGAGCGACCGCCGTGAAGCGCCTCGGGTCGCGCGTCGAGGCCGGCGCGGCCAGCGCGGCGACGAGGAGCAGGGCGACGATCACCGGCGCGAGGAGCGCGATCCGACCGCCCTCGGTCGGCGCTCCCTCGGTCGGCGCTCGCCGACGAATCCCGAGGACCACCCCGGCGACGGCCGCCGGACCGATCAGCCCGGCGTGGCGCGGATCGAACAGGGCGAGGAGCGAGTGGCCGAGGTTCGCGAACGCGCCGCCGATCACGAAGGCCGGATCGTCGGCGAGGAGCCCGAGCGCCGTCCCGGGCGGCTCGGCGTATCCGTGCCAGGTGACGTCGTGGAACGACCGCACCGCGAGAAGGAAGCTCTGCGGGCTCGCCCCGCCGCCGCGGGCGAGCAGGCCGACGAGGAGGATCGGACCGGCGCCAGCGAGCGGCGAGGCGGCGGCGCGCAGGCGCCCGCCCCGCGGCCCGGCGAGCGCGGCGACCGCGATCACGGCCGGCACCGCGAGGACGGCCTCGGGACGCGCGAGGGCGGCCAGGCCGGCGAGCGACCCCGCCCCGATCGCGCGGGAGAGCGACGGCGCCGCCCCGCGTCGGACGGCGGCGAGGACGAGCGCCCAGCCGATCGCCGCGGCGGCCAGCGGCTCGGCCCAGAGATGCACGGCGGTCGCGCCGAGCGCGGGGAGGGTGGCCACCGCGACGCCGGCGACGATGCCGGCGGCGGCGCCCCCCCGGTCGTCGCCCGCGGGCTCGCTCGTCGCAGGCGCGGTCGCCGCGCGCGCCGCCGTCCCGAGCGCGGCGGCGGCCGCGGCGGTCGCGGCGGCGGCGAGCACGCCGATCATCTGGAGCCCCGGGCCGTCCCCGCCGAGTCGGACGGCGACGCCGATCAACGCCGGCAGGAGCGGGGCGCGCGTTCGCGCGATCGGCTCCGGCTGGGGAGGCGCCTCGCCGGGGGCGTCAATGTAGTACACCTTGATGCCGGTCACCAGACCCTCGCCGCGTTCCGCGCGACGTCCGGCGTCGAGATACTCGGCGGCGTCGGGGCTCGGGTTCCAGACCCGCGCAGCGGCCGGCCCGAGCGCCACGATCGCGACGCTCGCGCCGATCGCCGCGCCGACCCACGCCGCGCTCCGGACGCCCGCTCCTGGCCCCGGCGGCGCCGCGGGAGGCGGCGTCACGGACGGCTCGGAGGACTCGGGCGGGTCGGCGTCTGGGGGGCTCACGAACTGCAACAGCCTCCTGGCGGCGAGGCGGGTCGGTCTGTATCATGCCGCGCCCGCGCGGCGCGTCAATGCGCCCCGCCGGCGCCTGCGCTGCAAGGAGGATCCCATGCGCTATCGTCCGTTCGGTCGGACCGACCTGTCCGTCTCCGAGGTCGGCCTCGGCTGCCGTGGGATCGGCGGCGGCTTCGGGACCAGGAACGACAAGGAATCGCGGCGGATGGTCGAGCGGGCCATCGAGCTCGGCGCGACCTACATCGATGCGACCGTCGACCGCGTCGACCCCGACGCGTCGGACCACGCCGAGGGCCTCCTCGGCGAGGTGCTCGGGGCGAAGCGCGACCGCGTGATCCTCGCCTCGACCGTCGTCGCGCCGGCCGACGCGAGCCTCTCGGGCGAGCGCCTCGCCGACGCCCTCCGCGGGGCGATCGCGGAGAAGCTGCGCCGGCTGCGCACCGACCGCCTCGACGTCGTCTGGATCGCGCCGCGCGCGGCCGACGGGCCCGGCGCCGAGGACGACGCGCTCGGCCGTCTCGCCGCCGGGCTCGAGCCGCTCCGCGAGGCCGGCCTCTTCCGCGCGGCCGGGTGGAGCGCCGCCGACCTCGACGGCGCGATGGCCGCGACCCGGCACGACGCCTGGGACGCCCTCTGCGTTCCGGTCAGCCTCCTCGACAGCACGTGCGCGCCGGCGATCGCCGCGGCCGCCGACCGGGGCATGGGCGTCGCCGTCCGCCAGCCGCTCCTGTCGGGCTTCATGGCCGGGAAGTATCTCGACGCGAGCCGCTTCAAGGGCGACGACCCGCGGCGGCACCTCCCCCTCGACACGATCACCGAGCGGAGCAAGCGAAGCCAGGAGTTCCGCTTCCTCTGCATCGGCGAGCGTCCCTCGCTCTCCCAGTGCGCCGTCTCGGCGGTGATGGCGGAGCCGGGCGTCAGCGTCGTCGTCGTCGGCGCGCGGACCAAGGCGCAGCTCGACGAGACGTTCGCGGCCTCGACGGCGCCGGCGATCGCCGACGACGCGCTCGAGGCGGCCCGGCGGCTGAGCCACCAGTTCGCGGTCAGCTAACCCCCCGTGACCACCCGCGCCCTCGTCACCGGCGCCGCCGGCTTCATCGGCAGCCATCTCGCCCTTCGCCTCGCGCGCGACGGCGTCAGCGTGCGCGTCCTCGACGACGTCTCGACGGGGCGTGAGACCAACATCGCGTTGCTCGAGGCGGCCGGCATCGAGCTGATCCGGGGCTCCGTCCGCGACCCCGATGCGTGCGCCACTGCGGCGAGCGGCGTCGACGCCGTCTATCACCTCGGCGCGATGGGCAGCGTTCCGCGGAGCGTGGCGGACCCGCGCGGGACGTTCGCGATCAACGTCGAGGGGACCCAGAACGTCCTCCTCGCCGCCCGCGACGCCGGCGCGCGGCGGGTCGTCTTCGCGTCGTCGTCCTCGATCTACGGCGACGACCCCGTCCTCCCGCGGCGCGAGGACCGACCGCCGCACCCGTGCTCGCCCTACGCGGCGCAGAAGCTCGCCGGCGAGGGGCTCTGCCGCGGGTTCTTCAAGAGCTACGGCCTCGAGACGGTCGCGCTGCGCTTCTTCAACGTCTACGGCCCGCGCCAGGACCCCGGGGCGACCTACGCGGCCGTGATCCCGCTCTGGGCGCGCGCGGTGCTGCGCGGCGAGCGCCCGGTCGTCCACGGCGACGGGCTGCAGACGCGCGACTTCACCTACGTCGACAACGTCGTCGAGGCCTGCCTCGCCGCGGCGCGGAGCGAGCAGGCGCCGGGGCTCGTCCTGAACGTCGGCGGCGGCGGACGGATCACCCTGCTCGACCTGCTCGCCGCGATCGGCGAGGCGGCCGGGAAGCCGGTCGAGGGGCCCGACCACACGCCCGAGCGCGAGGGCGACGTCCGCCACAGCCAGGCCGACGTCGCCGCCGCGCGGGACGCGCTCGGGGAGCTCCCGTGGATCGACCTCGGAGAGGGCCTCGCCCGGACGGTCGCCTGGCACCGCGAGCAGCTCGCGCTCGAGGATCGCCGCGACCCCGCGTGAAACCTCGGTTTTACACGGTCGTGACGGTCCCATCCGCCCCCCGCCCGTCTGATCGACGGACCCCGTTGCCGGGCTTGACCTTGCCGGTCGCGCCCTTACCATCGCGCCCCTCGTGGGGCGGCTCGGCCGTCGGTTTCGGCCCGGGTGGGTTCGACCGCGAGCGCTCCTCGGAGAACGGGGACCATCACCTTTTCCAGTGTCCCCGTATAGCTCGTGGTAAGCGGGAGGACCCCGTCCTCCCGTCGTGGATCCAGATCGAGCCGGACGGCCTAGCTCCGGCCTGGAAGACCTTTTTTCGATACGAGCCTCCACCTTTTGGCTCGTCCGACTCCGATATGACGCGCCGCGTCTTCGCGGCGCTTTGCAGGAGGTTCGACCTATGAATCGGGTGTCGTCTTGGGTAGCGGCCGGTGCGGCCGTGGCCATTGCCGTCGCAGGTGCCGTCTCGGCGCCGACGACCGCGCGCGCCGACGACAGCGGTGTCGGCGCGATCCAGAAGAAGTACCGCAAGCTGGCGAAGCGGCTCGGCAAGAGCGTCGTCGGCGTCTCGGCGCAGACCGGCGGCCGTCGTGGCGGTGGCCGTTTCGGCGCCGGCACGATCGTCGATGAGCAGGGTCACATCGTCACCAGCTCGACGGTCGTCCCGAAGAACGCGTCGAAGTGCCGGATCACCTTCGCGGGTGGTCGGCGCTACGAGGCGACGCAGGTCGGACGCGACGATCGCAACGGGATCGTCCTCCTCAAGCTCGAGAAGTCGCTCGCCGACCTCGACGTGACGGCGAAGCCGATCGAGCTCGGCACCTCGGATGGCGTTCGTCCGGGCACCCTCGTCATCACGGTCGGTAACCCCTATGGCAGCCTCAACACCGATGGCGTTCCGGCGTTCAGCGTCGGCACCGTGAGCGGGATCTATCGCCCGACCGTCGGCCGCGGCAGCTACAAGGGCAAGGCGATCGAGACGACCGCGGCGGTCAACCCGGGCAGCTACGGTGGCCCGCTCGTCGACCGCAGCGGCAACGTCATCGGGATCGTCACCGACAGCTACAGCCACGGCCGTTGGCTCGGCATGGCGACGCCCGTCGAGCAGGTCAAGCTGATCCTCGGCGACCTCCGCGAGGGTCGTGAGCCGCCTCCCGCCTACCTCGGCGTGAGCGCGAACTTCGAGGCCGGCAAGGGCATCGTGATCGACGAGATCATCGGTGGCTCGCCGGCGGCGAAGGCCGGCCTCAAGAACGGCGACGTGATCCTCGGCATCGACAGCTCGAAGGTCTACGACCTCGACGACGTCGCGGGCGCCATCGGCGATCTCCCGCCGGGCACCGAGGTCCTCATGAAGCTCAACCGTGGCGGCGCCGAGCGCGAGATCGCGATCCGGCTCGGTCGCGCGACCCCCGAGTTCCTCGCCCAGGCGGCGGCGGCCGAGGCGGCCGCGGCGGCCACCGAGACGCCGGCGACCCCGACCGCGACGCAGGCTCCGGCCTCGGCCGATCAGGGCTACCTCGGCGTGTATCTCGTCGAGGGCGAAGGCCAGAACGGCGCCCCGGTCGAGGACGTCGCCGACGGGAGCCCCGCGGCCAAGGCCGGCCTCAAGGCTGGCGACCTGATCCTCGGGATCAACGGCACGAAGACGGGCAACTCCGACGCCCTCATCAAGCACCTCGTGAAGCTCAAGGCGGGCCAGAAGGTCACGCTGCGCGTCTCGCGGGACGGCTGGGAGCGCGAGGTCCAGGTGACGATCGCTCGTCACCCCGAGGCGGGGACCGCCCCGACGCCCGCGCCGAGCACCGGCGGGCCGGGCTTCCTCGGCGTCTACCTCCAGGCCAACCCGCAGGGCCGCGGCGCGCTCGTCGACGGTTCGGTCGAGGGCAGCCCGGCGGCCAAGTCCGGCCTCAAGCAGGGCGACGTCATCCTCGGCATCAACGGCAAGGACGTCGCGGACCACGAGGCGCTGATCGAGATCCTCCGGACGAAGAAGGCCGGCGAGACGATCACCCTCAAGGCGGCCCGCGAAGGCTGGGAGCGCGAGTTCAAGGTCACGCTCGGGGCGCGCCCCGGCGAGGCTCCGGCGCCCGCGCCGGCTCCGGCTCCCGCTCCCGGGAAGCAGCCTGGCTTCCTCGGCATCGCGCTCGATGACAGCGGCGGAAACCTCAAGATCGACGAGGTCGTCGAGGGCAGCCCGGCGGCGAAGGCCGGCCTCAAGATCGGCGACGTGATCGTCGGCATCGGCGGCAAGGACGTGAAGTCGGTGGATGCGCTCGTGGCGGAGCTCGGCAAGCACTTTGCCGGGGACACCCTCGAGCTCGGAGTCGAGCGTGACGGTTGGCGTCGCGACCTCAAGGTCACCCTCGCCCCGCGTAGCCAGGACTAGAAGGAGAGGCATCAGATGATCGTACGCAAGAAGAACGGGCGGACGCGGAGCTTCGGCTCCGGTGTCCTCGGTGCCCTCCTCCTCAGTGCGGTGCTCGCGTTCGCCCCGACCATGAGCGTTCAGCTCGGGGTCGAGCGGGCGCAAGCCACCGAGAGCGACGACGAGCTCGACGAGCTCGCCGCGCTCGAGCAGGCCTACCAGGCCGCGGCCGACAAGATCGCGCCGAGCGTGGTGCGGGTCTGGGTCAAGACGAAGGCGGCCCCGGCGCGCCCGGCGCGCGGCGGCGGCGTCCCGAACCTCTTCGGGGGTGGGGATCCGGCCTACAACCGCAACCCGGACCTGCCGGCGAGCGGCGTGATCATCGGAGCCGACGGGCTGATCGCCACGGCGGCCTCGTTCGTCGCTCCGGATCGCGCCGAGGTCGAGTCGATCACGGTCGGTCTCGCCGACGGCAAGAAGGTCCCGGCGACGTTCATCGCCAAGGATGAGAACACCGACCTCGCCCTGATCAAGGTCGAGGCGACGGGGCTGAAGGCGGCCACGCTCGGTGACTCCGAGGCGCTCGTCCCGGGTCGGTTCGTGATCACCGTCGCCCGGAGTGAGGGCCGCTACCCGCACGTGACCGCTGGCATCGTCAGCGCGATCAACCGGGATGGCGGCCGGGCGCTCCAGCTCGACGCGCTCATCAACTACGGCGCGCGTGGCGCGGCCGTCGTCGACCTCGACGGGAAGCTCGTCGGCGTCGTCGCCCGGCTCGTCGCGGGCACGCGCTCGGGCCAGAGCTCGGGCGTCGGCTTCGCCGCGCCGATCCACAAGTTCCTCGCGATCAAGGATCAGCTCGTCGCCGGCACGTCGATCGAGCGGAGCCGCGGTCCCTTCCTCGGCATCTCGGCGCAGCAGGAGCAGGCGGCCGGGATCAAGGGCGTCGTCATCGGTCAGGTGATCGAGGGCACCGCCGCGGAGAAGGCCGGGCTCAAGGCCGGCGACGTCATCAAGGTGTTCAACGGCGTCGAGTGCGAGGACTTCGAGCAGCTCGCGGAGCTCATCCGCGCCCTCAACCCCGGCGACTCGATCATCATCACGGTGAAGCGAGAAGACTGGGAGAAGGACCTCGAGATCGAGCTGGGCGAGCGCCCGCGCGACCGCTAGTCACAGGAGAAAGAGGAAGAACCATGAAGACCAGAGTAAGAAACCTCGCCCTCCTGGCCGCCGTGTCGGCGGCGTTCGTGGCGGCCCCCGGGGCGCTCCGAGCGGAGGATGCGGCGCTCAGTCGTGCGAAGGAGATCGAGAAGGAGATCGTCGAGATCGTCACGAAGATCAGCCCGGCCTACGTCGTGATCGGCGGCGGCTCGGGTGTCGTGATCTCCGCCGACGGCTGGATGCTCACCAACCACCACGTCGCCGGGAGCAAGAAGCCCGGCGACTACTGGCGGATCAAGCTGCCCGGCGGCCAGAGCGGCAAGCGCTACCGGGCGAAGATGGTCGGGACCGATCCGCGGGGCGACATCAGCGTCCTCAAGATCGAGGCCGATCACCCGCTCCCGTTCTGCCCGCTCGCGGACAGTGACGCGGTGCGGGTCGGCGACCCGGTCATCGCGCTGGGCAACCCGTTCGGGTTCGCCCAGGACGCTTCGCCGACGGTCACCCTCGGCGTGGTCAGCGCGACGCACCGTTACCAGGGCGGCTACAGCGACGCGATCCAGGTCGACGCGCCGATCAACCCGGGCAACTCCGGCGGCCCCTCCCTGAACCTTCAGGGCCAGGTGATCGGGATCAACGGTCGCGTCGCGGTCCGCTTCGGCAACCGCGTCAACACCGGCGTCGGCTACGCGATCCCCGCCAACCAGATCAAGAACTTCATGGCGAAGTTCAAGGCTGGCGGCGTGGTGGAGCACGGCTTCCTCGGCGGCGTGACCTTCCGTGACCACGAGAAGGGCAACGACGGCGCGCGCGTCGCTCGGGTCCGTCCGGGCACGTCGGCGGCGCAGGCCGGCCTCAAGGTCGGCGACATCATCGTCGGGATGAACGAGTACGAGATCCCGAACGCCGCGCGCCTCAACGGCGTGATCGGCACCTATCCGGCAGGCACCGAGGCGACGCTCAAGGTGCAGCGCGGCGACGCGACCAAGGACCTGACCGTTTCGCTCGACAGCCGTCCGCAGGGTCAGAACGCCCCGTTCCTCGGTGTCCGGATGAACCAGGAGCTGCCCGAGGGCGGCAAGGGCGTCGAGGTCGAGGAGGTCATCAACGGCAGCGCGGCCGAGAAGGCCGGGATGCAGTCTGGCGACATCATCCTCAAGCTCGCCGGCAAGGAGACCAACAGCAGCGAGTCGATCTCCGAGGCGATCGGCGGCCACAAGATCGGCGACGAGATCGAGATCGTCGTGCAGCGTGGCGAAGAGGTCCTCACCCTGAAGGCGACCCTCGGGCGCCGTCAGTAGGCGAGAGCCTCGACGGATCACTCTCGAAGGGGCGCGGCGGTGTCGCCGCGCCCCTTCTTTGTACGTACGACACGGCTTGTACGGACAGTCCCTAGGGGGCGGTCGGGTCTTCTCAAGAGGGCGACGCTTCGCTATGCTCCTTCCTGTCGCCGCCGACGATCCATCTCGAATCGAAGCGAGCCTCCGCAAGGGGGAGCGATCGTCGCCGTAACGGCTTGGAGAGTTTTGCATTTGGAGTCTGTCATGTCCGACGCACCGATCCGTGGCCGAGTCAAGTGGTTCAACGACCAGAAGGGCTACGGTTTCATCTCCCGCGACGACGGCCCAGACGTCTTCGTCCATCACGCCGAGATCGTCTCCGACGGTTTCCGGAGCCTCGCCGAGGGTGACGAGGTCGAGTTCCAGGTCACCCAGGGTGAGAAGGGGCCCAAGGCGGTTCAGGTGAAGAAGGTCGGCGGCTAGGTGGGGCGCACGCGCCCCACATCGCCGAGGAAGCCGATCGGCGCGGATGAGAGCACACGGAGGAAACACAGATGACCAGTCCCAACAAGCGAGCCCGAATGGCCGCGAAGCGCGCCCGCGAAGCAGCCAAGCGCAAGCGGAAGACCGACAAGGAAGAGAAGAAGAAGCAGCGTCGCGAGGATGGCGAGGCGTCCGACATCGAGATCGTCGAGCACGTCCGCGGCGACGAAGAGGACGAGGCCTGACCCCCCCCTCGTTCCCCCGTCCGGGGGAGCGCCGATGCCGACCCGGCGTCGCACGCGAGCGGTGATTCGCTCGCCTCGCGCCGCCCGCGGGTCGAGGTCCTCGACCGCGGCGTCGCGACAGCACCGAGAGGCTCCCGAGAGGGAACGAGTCGTCGACGCGAGACGTCGACCGGCTACCGCTGTTTCTTCGCCTTCGCCGCCTCGGTGATGTAGATCGTCCCGCCCTGGATCGCGTAGCCGAGGCCGATCGTCGCGAGCGACTCGTTCATGAACTCGGCGAGGGTCTGGCTCCGCCCGCGGTAGCTCATCTTCTGCATCACATCGACGCCGGTGCCGACGACGACGGGCAGGCCGCTCTCGCCCTCGACGTGGGCGATCAACGAGCGGAGCGGCTGGTCGCGGATCGTGATGTCGACCGTCTTGCTCGCCAGGATCTTCTCGACGTCGTCCTTCGTCAGCCGTCGCGGGCTCGGGGCGAGGCCCTCGTCGCGGCGCATCTTGCGGATCCGTCCGGGCGTCGAGAGGACGACCTTGTCGGGCTTCAGGATGTAGTCGAGCCCGGAGAACTTGCAGATGTCGTCGAGGACCATGTCGGCCGGGCGGTCGGTGCACTGATAGGTCATCTTGACCTTGCGCTTGGCGAAGTTCCGGCGCGCCTCGCTCTCGAGCTTCACGCCCATGTCGGTCGCGCGTGAGAACGCGGTGAGGACGTCCTCGATCTTCGCGCGGCTGAAGTCGAGGTGGAGCGGGATCTCGTTCAGCTTGGAGCGGATCGCCTCCTCGGCGACCCGGGCGGCCTCCTTGCTCGCCGAGAGCGGCCTGTCGGCGGCGGCGACCTTCTCCTTCGCCTCCTCGTGCTCGGCGTCGAGAGCGAGGACGAGCTTCCACGTCTTGAGCGCCTCGCGCTCGAGGCTCTGCTCCTCGCACCAGCGGGCGAGCTCGGCGTGCCCCTCGAGGTCGGTCGGGGCGAGCTTGCCGAGGCGGTCGGCGTAGACCTCGAGGTCGGTCGCGCCCCGCGTGATCGCCTCGATCCGGTCGCGCTCGATCGTCATCGGCCCGAACTTCAGCTCGATCGTGACCGTGGCGGCGTCCTCGGAGATGATTCGGCCGTCGAGGACGCGACCGTCCTTGAGCTTGATCTCATCGGCGATCGCGACGATCGGGCTCGCCATGAGCGTCACGCTGACGGCGAGAGTCGCAGGGAGGAGCAGTCTTCGTCCGAACATCGATCTACCTTCGGTCCAGGTAAGGGAAACTCGAGGGGGCCCGCGAGCGTGTACAGGTGAGGGCCGTTGTTCGGTCCTGCATTGACGGTCCGCCCCGCGGGCCATTATAGTGATACGGGGCGCACGAGGCGCCACGCCGTTTCCGAACGGGAAGCGGCCCCAAGGCCAGATCCGGAGGCCGGGATGAAGACCCTTCCGACCATCATCACGCTCGGCGCGGCCGTCCTGCTCGGGGCATTCCTGAGCCAGACCCCCGCGCACGCCGCCGATGCCGTCGTCCTCAAGGACGGCCGCCGCATCGAGGGAACGATGCGAACGCTCGGCAAGGACTGGGTGGAGATCGTTCGCACCTACGGGAGCATCAAGATCCACCGGCAGGACATCGCGAAGATCGTCGTCGACGACGAGAGCGCGATCCGCCAGGCGACCCTCGAGACGTCGGCCGACAACGGCGGCGTCCGTGAGAAGCTGATCCTCGCCGCGCACTACCAGCGCGAGGGCCGGGGCGACCTGGCGAGAGCGACCTACAAGGCGATCCTCGCCGACGACCCGGACAACGAGCAGGCTCGTCACGAGCTGGGCTACAAGAAGGTCAGCGGCATCTGGATGACCGAGGAGGAGGCGAACCTCGCCCTCGGCCTCGTGCCCTACAAGGGCCGCTGGGTGAAGCCCGACGAGCGCGAGATGCTGATCAAGGCCGAGCTCGCCGCCGCCGAGGCCGCTCGCAAGGACCAGGAAGACAAGATCGCCGCCCGCCGCGCCCGTCGTGAGGAGAAGCGCGAGCGCGAGCGCGCCCGGCGCGAGTACCTCTCGTGGCGTCCGCAGACCGCGTATGCGCCTCGCTACGACGACTACCGCCGCGGCGGCTACGGATACGGCAGCTACAACGGCGGCGGCTACTACGGCCACGGCCGCTACAGCGTTCGCCGCCACCTCTACCCCTTCGGCTACGGCTACGGCGGCTACCTCGGTCGCCACTGCCTGCCGCAGAACAACAACCTCTTCAAGGGGTATGGTCACCGGGGCTTTCGCCACAACGGCGGCGTTCGCATCTCGGGCGCCTACACGGGGAAGAACTTCGGCGTGAAGTTCTCGGTCAACCCGTAGCGATCGGATCGCCGACCGCTGCTCCGACGCCCCGCTCGGTCGAGCGGGGCGTTCGTCATTGAGCACGTCTCGCGTGCCGCACGCCCTCGCCGACGCCGCGCCGATCCACGAGGTCGCCCACGAGGACGGCGACCCGTCGTTCGTCGTCGTGGTGCCGAGCATCCGCGGCCGACCCGCCGCGCTGATCGCCGACCTGGCCGGGCAGACTCGACGTCCGGGCAGGGTCCTCGTCGTCGAGGGGGTGGCGCCGAACGGGCGGGCCCGCAACGTCGGCGTCGCGGCGGCCCGCGACGATCGCGTGGCGACGATCGTGTTCGTCGACGATGACGCCCGCCTCGACCACGAGCGCGTCCTCGAGCGGCTGCTGGAGCCGTTCGAGCTCCCCGGCAACGAGCGCCTCGCGGTCGTGGGCGGAGCGAAGCTCCTCCCCGACGGCGCGTCGGCCTTCTCGCGGCGCGTCGCGGCCGAGGTGCCGCGCGCGGTCTGCGCCGAGCCCGAGCGCCCGACCGAGACCAACCCCGGCCTCCGAGGAGCCGCGCTCTCGGAGGTGACGACGACCTGCTGCGCGATCCGGCTCGAGGCGCTCGAGGCCGTCTCCGGCTTCGACGAGCAGCTCGTGCGCGGCGTGGACACCGATGCGTTCTACAGGCTCCGTCGCGCCGGCTGGGACTTCCTCCTCGTCCCGGGAGCGGCCGCGCGCCATCCCGTTCCGGAGAGCCTCGGCGAGCTCTTCCGGCTCTGGCGGGCGCGGGGAGAGGGGCACGCGGCCGAGGCGAGGCGCTGGCCCGAGCGCCGGCTCGGACCGCCGATCGAGGGAGCCGCCGCGGCGTGGGCCTACCTCGGCCTGCGCGCGTTCGCGCTTCCGGCCCACATGCTGATGCCGGTCACCCGCTTCGGCCGCGGCGGACGCCCCCGCGTCGCCCTCGGCTTCCGGCCGCTCGCGGCGATCGCCTCGTTCGCGGCGGCCTGCGGCTACACGGCGAAGGCGCGCGGCGGTCGAGGTCGCTGACGTCTCCTCCGCCCTTCGCGGCGCACGGGCCGTCGGGCCGTCTCGAGATTTCTTGAGACGAGCCGCCGCCCAGCCCGAATCCCCTCGTGAGCGCCGCGGCCGGAGCGAGCGAGGCGCTTGCGCCGACGGCCGAACGGTGCTCAGATCCGGGTCCGAGCTTCGCCCGCGGACGAGGAGATGAACCATGAGCGTGACCGCCGTCGTCGGCACCCAGAAGGGCGCCTTCGTCCTCCGAGGTGATGCCGATCGCGAGCGCTGGACGGTGTCCGGCCCGCTCTTCAAGGGCTGGAAGGTGACGGCCGCCCTGAAGACGGCGGCCGGCAAGGTCATCCTCGCCACCGCGAGCGACGTCTACGGCGCCGCCCTCCACCAGGCGGACTCGGTCGACGGCAAGTTCACCCAGATCGCGGACGGGCCGCGCTACGAGGACGGCGGGCCGCGGAAGCTCGAGCAGATCTGGCGGATCGCCGAGAGTGGAGGCCGGCTCTGGTGCGGCGTCGCCGAGGCGGGCCTCTTCACGAGCGACGACGCCGGCGCGAGCTGGCAACCGGTCCCGGGGCTGAACGACCACCCGACCGGGGCCGCGTGGCAGCCCGGCGCGGGCGGGCTGTGCCTCCACAGCCTCGTGTTCGACCCCGCGAACGACCGGCGCGTGTGGTGCGGGATCTCGGCCGTCGGCGTCTTCCGGTCCGACGACGCCGGCGAGACGTGGACGCCGAAGAACGAGGGCGTCCCCATCATCATCGAGGACGAGTCCCACAAGGACGTCGGCTTCTGCGTCCACGCCCTCGCGCCCGACCCCGACGACGCGAACCGGATCTGGCGCCAGGACCACCTCGGCATGTTCCGGACGACCGACGGCGGCGAGCGCTGGGAGCGGATCGAGAACGGCCTCTCGAGCGGCTTCGGCTTCCCCCTCGCGATCGATCGAGCGACCAAGACCCTGTTCGCCGTGCCGCTCGAGAGCGACGAGTATCGCGTCCCGCCCGGCGGGAAGCTGCGCGTCTACCGGAGCCGTGACGGCGGCGACTCGTGGCAGGCGTGCGGCGCCGGCCTCCCCGACATCGGCTGGACCGGCGTGCTCCGACGCGCCGTCGCCGCCGACCAGCGCGACCCCGGCGGCGTCATCTTCGGCACCACCTCGGGAAGCCTCCACGCGAGCCGCGACCTCGGCGACTCGTGGACGACGATCGAGGCCACCCTGCCGCGCATCCTCTTCGTCGAGGCCATCGACTGATGGCGACCGTCACGGTGGAGCTGCCGAGCCTGCTGGCGCCGATCGTCGACGGAGCCCGGAGCATCGCCCTCGAGGCCGACACCCTCCGCGGCGCCCTCGACGGGCTGCTCGAGCGCCACCCCGAGCTCGGCGTCCACCTCTTCGACGAGTCGGGCGGCTTCCGCCAGCACGTCCTCTGCTTCCACAACGAGACGATGACCCGCTGGATGAAGTCGCTCGAGGTGCCGGTCGGCGACGGCGACGTGATCCGGATCCACCAGGCCGTCTCGGGCGGCTGATGCGAAGATCCGCTAGTGTGATTCCAGGGGTCAGGTCCAGGATTCACACCAAAGGGGCCAGGTCACACCAGCGGCACAGGGCTGCTGCGACCGATTCGCTAGTGTGATTCCTGGACCTGACCCCTCGAATCACACCAGAGGGCCGGGCGCTCTTCGCGACATCTCCGGGTCCTCCGTGTCCCGCGTATCCTGACACTCCGAGACCATGCTCGAGAACCCCGCCGTCTCCGTCACCCTCGCGATCGCCGCGCTCGCCCTCGGACCGGTCCTCGCGGCCGTGTCGCAGAAGCGGCCGGGCCTCCACGCGGCCCTCGACGGGTTCGTCATCGCGACGGTCGGCGGGCTCTGCCTCTTCCATCTGCTCCCCCACGCGTTCGAGACGCTGGCCGCGTGGGCGATCCCGGTCGCGGTCGGCGGGTTCGTCCTGCCGTGGATCTTCGAGCGCGGGCTGCACCGGCACACCGAGAGCCGCTTCCTCCTCCTGATCGCGCTGGCCGGGCTGATCGTCCACGCGGCGATCGACGGGGCCGCCCTCGGCGTCGGCGGCCACGCGGCCGCCGAGCTCGGCTCGCACGGCGACCACCTCCACGGACCGGGCACGAGCCAGAGCCACGGCGCCCTCGCCCTCACCCTCGCGATCGTCGTCCACCGCCTGCCGGTCGGGCTGCTCATCTGGGTGACCGTGCGTCCAGCGCTCGGCCGCGCCGCCGCGCTCATCCTCCTCGGCCTCCTCGGCGTCTTCACCGTCGTCGGCGCGGCGATGAGCCGTCCGGTCCTCGACCTGATGGAGGGCCACCTCGTCGTCGGCGTCCTCGAGGCGCTCCTCGCCGGCGGGCTCCTCCACGTCGTCCTCGACCACGGTCACCACCCCAGGGGCGGCAACGCCGCCTCGGCGTTCGGCGCCCTGAGCGGCCTCGTCCTCTTCCTCGTCCTTCCGCTCGAGGCGGCGCCGGTGCTCGCCGGCGCCGGGCTGGCGACGCTCGAGCTGCTCCTCGAGGCGAGCCCCGCCCTGCTGATCGGCTTCGCCGGCGCCGGCCTCCTCTCGCTCGTCCCCGAGGAGCGGCTCAGCCGCCTCATGACCGGCCGGAACGTCGTCACGAGCGCGCTCCGCGGCGTCATCTTCGGGCTGCCCCTCCCGATCTGTAGCTGCGGCGTCGTTCCGCTCTACCGCGGTCTCATGCAGAAGGGCGTCCCGGCCGCGGCCGCGATCGCGTTCCTGATCGCGACGCCCGAGCTCGGCGTCGACGCGCTCGTGATCTCGGTCCCGTTCCTCGGGATCCCGCTGACGATCACCCGCCTCGTCGCGGCGGTCATCCTCGCGATGGTCGCCGGGATCCTCGCCGGTCTCCTCACCCGGAGCGAGCCCGCGCCGGCGCCGGTGCCCGTCGAGCCGCCGCCGGACTGCTGCGACGACGAGCCCACGGCGGCCGCTCCAGGGAAGCTGCGCCGCGCGGCCCGTTACGGCTTCGTCGAGAGCGTCGACGACCTGGGTCCGTGGATCCTCGCCGGGATCCTGATCGCCGGCCTCCTCACCCCGCTCTTCGACCCGGCCTGGTCGCAGAAGATCCCGGCCGGCGCCGACGTCCCGCTCTTCGCGATCCTCGCCGCGCCGGTCTACGTCTGCGCGTCGGCGGCCACCCCGGTCGCGAGCGTCTTCATCACCAAGGGCATCTCGGCCGGCGCGGTCGTCGCCTTCCTCCTGACCGGCCCCGCCACGAACGTGACCACCTTCGGCGCGATCCGCGGCCGCCACGGGACGTCGGTCACGACCGCGGTCCTGCTCGGGAACCGCGCGACGACCCGCGCCCTCGGCATCCCGAAAAACGGCCACGGCGTCGTCGACGAGGCCGCCGCGGCGGCGACCGCGAGCGACCACCACGACCACGGCCCGCTCCACTGGGCCGCCGCGGGTCTGTTCGGCCTCGTCCTGCTGGCGTCGTTCTTCCGCCAGGGCGCCCGCGGATTCCTCGCGACGCTCGGCCTCGTTCACGGAGCGGGCGCCCACGGGCACGACGGCCACGACGGGCACGACCACGGCGACGAGGGCGCCGCCGACGCGTGCTGCGGCGACGACGACGTCCCGGCCGCGACCGAGGAGACGGCCGAGCTCATCGCGGGAAGCTAGCCGCCCTCGGCGTCAGTCGAGCCCGATCTCCCCGCGGCCCTTCTCGGCCCACCACCACTCGATCTTGATGATCTGCGCGGCGCGGGCGCGGCGACTGCGGGCGGGCTTCGCGAACGGTAGCCCGGTCAGCCGCTTCAGGGCGGCGACCGCGTCGGGCAGCAGACGCCCTCCGTCCCACCGGAGCGCCTCGACGAGCATGCGCACGCCGCGTTCGTCGCTGAGCTCCGCGAACAGGCGGAAGACTCTCCGTCGCCGGGAACCGCTCGTTCGAAGGAGCACCCCTTCGACCTCCCGCGCCACCTCGGCGCGCAGCGCCGGCTCGAGGTCGCGGAGGCGGTCGCCCACGTCGTCGAGGCGACCCGCGGGCGCGCTCTCGAGCGCGGCCAGGAGCGTCCCGATGACCGACTCGACCGACTCGGGCGCCACGTCGGTCGAGGTGAGGACGGCGAGGAGACCGCGGGACCGGAGCAACCGCTCGACGCCATCGGGACCCATCGCGACCGCGACCCGATCGAACACGTCGGTGAGCCGCCCGAGCAGCTCGGGGTCGCGCGGGACGCCGTCGTCCCGGAGCGCGCGATCGAGCTCGGCCTCGATCGCGTCCGCGACCGCCGCCGCATCGAACGCGACGAGCGCGCCGACGCGACCGTCCTCGCCGCCGTCCTCGCCGGGGTCGGCTGCCAGACCCGCGACCAGCAGTCGGGCGATCTCGAGCTGCTCCTCCCGACGGAGGTAGGGCCGCGAACGATCTCGGAAGCTCGAGTCCTCGACGAGACGCCTGGCGAGGTCGTGGCGGCCCTCGTCGGTCTCGAGGAGGAAGTCGACCACCGCGGCGAGCGGCGGACCGCTCCGGGCGAGCGTCTCCGCCCGGAAGTCCGGATCCTCGAGGCGCGCCGCGATGAGGCGCGAGATCTCGGTCTCCCGATTCTTCCGGGCGAGGGCGAAGCACCGGTCCACGAACGCGCCGTCCGAGAACCGCTCAGCCACCCGTCGCTCGATCTCGTCGGGGTCGGCCTCGTCGATGTGGTCGAGGGCGTGGAGCAGGAGGGCGTCGTGGAGAGCCTCGCCGGCGGTGCCTCGGTGCGCGCCGTGACGGTAGGCGACGCGGATCGCGGACTGGTAGGTCCGGCAGCCCTGACGGACGATCTGCACGGGCAGGTCGGTCACGTACTCCTGAAGGACCCCTTCCCAGATGTCGGGGTAGACGGTCTCGAGCGGCGCGAGCGGCCGCTTCGCGAGCACCTGCGACACGCGCTGCGAGAGCCACGTCGCCGGATGCCACGAAGGCCTGGCCCCGGCCTGGGCTCGCGCGGTCTGGGCCGCCCGGATCAGCTCTCGCCGCACCGACGCCTCGGCCCCCGAGGTGCTCCCGGCGAGCTCGACGCCGAACTCGAGCTGCTGGAGCACCTCGCCGGCGCTGGCGTTGCCGGCGATCGCGTGGATCACCTCGCCCTCGGGCGTGCAGAGGTAGCTCGCGACGTTTCCGCCGACCCGCCCCACGACGGGGCCGCCCTCGACGCGGGTGAGGGCGGCGAAGGTGCCGACCCGCCGCCACGTGCAGACGAACCCGTCGCCCAGGATCCGGGCGACCCTGGCGTTCTTGAGCGCTCCGACCCGGAACGCGCGTGCGTTGTTTCAGGTGCGGCCGTCGTCGGGGAAGTCGCCCGCGAGATGCAGGACGAAGAGGAGCTTGCCCTCCTCCCGGGCTCGGCGGGCCGCCTCGGCCTCGTCGGCCCACCAGTCGATCAGCGTTCCGTGGCGACTCGGGGTGGGGCAGGCGGCGGGCGCCGCGTGCTCGGGGCACGCCTCGTCGGAGCCGGCGGACGCGGGCGTCGAAGACCCGGCGAGGATGAGCGTGAGCGCCGCGGCGAGGGCGATCGGTCGGATCGGACCATCCCCGGCGCGGAGCAGCGTGCGCGTGTACATACGACCCCTCTCTCTCTCGGCCGGCCGGGCGAACCCGGACCGGACTCTGGAAGCGGAGTCGGACCCAAGAGATGACACGCTCGACCGGCGCGCGCGGTTTCAATCGCCGGACGAGCGCCGGATCGAGCGCGGGAGATGCCAGCGCTCGAAGAAGGGGTTCTTCGGCGTCCCCTCGCGAACCCAGGTGGCGAGGGCGGGCGGAGCACGCCCGCCGAGCCCATCGAGCGCGATCGCGTGGTAGGTCGCCTCGCGCTGATCTCGGGCTCGCTCCAGCGCCCGTCCGAGCGCGTCGACGGCGGCCCGATCGCCCATCGCGGTGAGGGCGATCGCGGCGTTGCTCCGCACCTCGTCGGACTCGTCGCCGGAGAGGAGCGCCCGCACGGGCGGCCCGACGACCGCGACGAGCCGACCGCGCCCCGATGCATCGACGGCCGCGGCGACCCGGGCGATGCCGAAGAGGGCGTTCGCCCGCACCCAGGCGTCCTCGTGCCGGAGCAGCGCGGCGAGGGCCGCCACGTCTCCCTCCCCGGCGATCATCGCGAGGCCGAACGACCCGTTGACGATGAACGCCGGCTCGCGGCTCCGGAGCGCGGCGTCGAACAGCGGTCCGGCGTCCCGATCGCCGATCCACGCGAGGAGCGCGACCGCATCGACCCGAGGATCGCCGCCCGGCCCGCACACCGAGAAGGCCCGGTAGGGCTCGAACCCGAGGCCGGGGGCGAGCCGCGTCACCGTGTCCGGACGCCCGCCGACGGGCTGCCGATCGGGATGCGCGATCGCGCGGAGCGCCGGCGCGGCGCCCGCGGGATCGCCGAGCTCGGCGAGGGCGAACGCCGCCGCGAGTCGGACGTAGGGGTCGTCATCCTCCTCGAGGCGCCGCCGCAGGCGCGCGGCGGCGCTGCCGTCGCGCCGGGCCGCGATCGCGAAGCAGGCCGCCGCGCGGACGGCCGGGTCGGGATCCTCGAGGATGGGAACGAGGATCGCGCCGTCGCCGGCGTGGCGCGCGATGATCGCATACGCGCGGACGTTGCCCGCGAACGGGCTCTCCTTCGCGATCGCCCGGAGAAACGGCAGCACCGTCGCCCGGTCTCCCAGCTCCTCGACGTAGTCGGCCACCGCCTCGCGCACCGGGCTCGGGTCGAGGGCGTGGGCCGCGACCGCGGCGAGGACGGCCCGATCACGCCGGCGGCGCAGACCCGAGATCACCCGGTGGAGGAGGAGGCCGTCGGCCTCGACGTCGAGGGCGCCCCGGAGCGCCTCGAGCGCGCGGGGATCGGCGCTCTCGGTGAGGGCGATCGCCGCGGCGAGGCGGATCCCGAGCGGCCGGCTCGACGAGACGAGGACGCGCCCGAACGAGGGGACCAGCTCATCGAGGCGGCGCTCGAGCTCGGCCACCGCGTCGGGCTCCTGCGCGAGCAGCCCGTCGGCGAGCAGGGCGACGGCCGCCGCGTCGGTCGCGCGGAGCGCCGCGTCCCGCCGGTCGACGAGGAGCTCTTCGAGCGCCGCGCTCGGCGCGCGTTCGTTCGCCGCCTCGAGCGCCGCGATCGCGACCGGCGGGTCGAGAACGCGGATGAGCGCCGCGGCCCGGTGGGCCGCGGCCGCATCGCCGCCGACGAGGTGGCCGACGGCCTCGCGGGCGGCCGCGTGGGCCGCATCGCCGGTGAGGCCCCCGGTCCCCTCGGTCGCGCCTTCGGACGCGCCTCCGGCCGGACGCCGGAGGACGCGGCGGACGTAGCGCCCGACGATCTCGTCGCAGGCGGCGTCGTCGCCGGCGTCGTCCGCGATGTGAAACAGGGCCGCGAGCGCCTCCGCCGGCGGGGCGCCGGCCTCGAGCGCCTGCTCCATCGCGTCGATCGCCTCGCGGTCTCGGCGCGAAAGGAGGTGGGTCAGCCCGATCCCCCGCCAGGCCCGCCCGAGCGCCGGGGTCGGCCCTTCGGGCGGCAGGGCCGCCCCCCCGAGCGCCCGGACGAGGTCCGCGCGGGGCTCGCTCGTCGGATCGCTCTCGTCGCCGTCGTCGGCGCCGTTCGTCGCGGCGTCGTCGGCGCCGCCGCGCGCGGCGACGAGGTGCGCCGCCGCGAGCGCCGCCTCGAAGCGACCCCGGGCGTCCTCGGGCCGGCCGGTCGTCAGGTCGAGCTCGCCGAGCGCGAGCAGGGTCTCGGGGTCGTGACCGCGTGTCTCCGCGGCGAACGCGGCGTCGAGGTCGGCCCGCGCCGCGGCCGGATCGCCCGCCCAGGTCGTGCCGCCCCGCCGGGTACGCCGCCCCGGCAGGACGTCGAGGCGCGCGAGCAGCGTCGCCGGCGCGGCGCCCGGCGGCCGCTCCGGCGCGTAGCGGGTCCGCGCCCGCAGCCGCAGGAGCGAGGCGTCGGGCTCCTCGCCGGCGGCCGCGCCCGCGGCGATGAGCGCCGCCCGGGCGGCGGCCTGGTCGCCCTCGACGAGGGCCGCCCGCGCCTCGAGCTCGTGCGCGAGCAGGCGCTGCGCCGGCGACCCGATCGCGGCCGCGCGGGCTGCGCTCGCGGCGGCGGCCCGCGGGCGACCGCCGAGGAGATGCAGGGCTCCGAGCCGGAGCATCGCGCGCGCCCGCGTCCCCGCCGAGCCGAGCTCCACGGCGAGCTCGTACTCGGCCTCGGCGTCGCGGGGCAACGCCTCCGCGAGGAGCTCGTCGCCGCGCCCGATCAGGGCGATCGCGTCCGCGTCGGGATCGGGCGGGAGATCCTCGACGCCGGCGTCCGCGCCGGAGCTGGACGCGACGGCGCCCCCTCCGATCCCGACGCGGGCGGCGAGCTCGGCGATCCGATCCTGGAGAGCGAGGGCGGTGACGGCGATCCCGATCACGAGGACGGTCACGCCGGCGGAGAGGGCGAGCGGAAGCCGCGCGCCTCCCTCGGCATCGGCATCCTCGGAGCCCGCGAGCGGCTCCTCGCGGCGCGTCGACCCCGGGCCGTCGCGCGGGCGCACCGCCTGGGTGGCCGCCTCGGTCTGATCCGGCGAGAGGAGCGCCGCCGACGCGGGCTCGAGGCTCGCGCCCGAGCCGGGTAGGCCTCCGAGCGTCTCGCCCGGTCCGGTGCGGCGCGAGTCGCCGTCCTCGAGCGCCGGCGCCGCCGCCGCCGCGATCGCCCCGGCGCCCGCCCCGCCGCCAGGCTCGATCGAGAGGCGGGCGGGCTCGCCGTCCGGCACGGCGCTCGGGGGGCCGCCCCGGAGCTCGACGCACGCGCGGGCGAGCTCCTGCGCCGAGTCGAACCGTTCGGCCGGATCGCGCGCCATCGCCCGGCGACAGAGCGCCTCGACCGCCGCCGGCACCTCGCGCCGCAGCGAGCGGGGCGGCGCGGCGTCCTTCTCGATGACCTGCATCATCACCGCGTAGACGCTCGATGCGGTGAACGGCCGGACGCCGGTGAGCATCTCGTAGAGGACGACGCCCGCGGAGTAGACGTCGGTCCGCTGGTCGAGGCGATGGCCCCGGACCTGCTCGGGCGCCATGTAGTAGGGCGTCCCGAGGACCGTCCCGGTCTGGGTCAGCGCGTTCTGCCCGTCGGCGAGGCGGGCGAGACCGAAGTCGGTGAGGTGCGGCTCGCCGCGCATGTGATCGATGAGGATGTTGGTCGGCTTCACGTCGCGATGGAGGACGCCGTGCCGGTGCGCGTGATGGAGCGCGGCGGCGAGCCGCCCGGTGATCGCCAGCGCCCGCTCGACCGGGAGCGGCCCATCCTCGGCGAGGACGACGCCGAGCGAACGGCCCTCGACGAGGTCCATCACGTAGTAGGGCGTCCGGGCATCGACGGAGACGTCGTGAACGGCGACGACGTTCGCGTGAGCGCCGAGCCGGGCGACCGCCTGCGCCTCGCGGACGAAGCGGGCGAGCGTCTCGCTCGACGCGTCGTCGGCGTCCGGCGGCGCGCGGAGCACCTTGATCGCGACCTCGCGCTCGAGGAGCTCGTGGCGCGCCCGGTAGACGACGCCCATGCCGCCGCGGCCGAGGGTCGCGATGATCCGGTAGGGTCCGAGTCGCTCGATCGGAACGAGGCTCACGCGGCCAGGATACCGCGCGGCCGAGCCGACGTCGCCCGCGCGCGCACCGGACCCCGGCTCAGCCGAGCTTCTCGGCCAGGTCGGCGAGGGCGAAGATCGCTCCGAAGTGCAGGATCGCCCGGGCGATGAAGAAGCCGCCCGCGAAGATCCACACCTCCTGCCCGTCCGCCTTGGCCGAGAGCTTGAAGCCGATCATCACGACCAGCAGCTCGATCGCCGCGATCGCGCGGGTGACGTGGCGGGAGAGGACCCCGCCCTCGCCCATCAGCCAGGCCACCCAGGCGCCGATCCCGATCGCGAGGATGGCCGCCGTCGCCAGGACCGCGATCCCGTCCGCCGGCAGCCGGATCTCCTTGAGCTCGAGCTTCATCAGGACGATGTGGCTGACGCTCAGGGCGAGGACGTAGATCACGAACAGGCCGGTCGCGATGACGAGGAACAGGAGGATCGACGGAGCCGCCGTGACCAGAACCACCGAGGCGAGGACGGCCGCGCGGGCGGTCACAATCGACATGAGAGACTCCTTCCTCCGAGCCGAGCGAATCAAGCGGCTCAGTCGCCCAGCAGGACGCTCCAGCGGAGGTCGTAGAGGCGGTGATTGCCGCTGTCGACCAGGACGAGGCGCGCCGCGTCCGGCGGCGCCGTAGGGTCGAACGCGAGCGCCCACGGCTTGAGGAGCTGCCCGTCGCTCGTCCCGGTGCCACCGAAGCTCGTCACGAAGCGACCGTCGGCGACCTCGAACACGCTCATCCGGTCGTTGCCGAACTCGGCGACGGCGACACGGCGGCCCCGGGGCCCCCAGGCGACGTCGTAGGGGTACTTCAGCTCGCCCGGCGCCTCGCCGAGCCGCCCGAGGACGGCGAGCAGCTCGCCGTCCGTCGAGAAGATCTGGATCCGGTGGTTGAACGAGTCGGCGACGGCGATCCGCTCGCCGGCCGGGTCGAGGGCGACGGCGACCGGGTTGCGGAGCTCGCCGTCCGCTCGCCCCCAGCGGCCGATCCGCCGGATCAGCCGCCCTTCGCGATCGAACGCCTGGACCCGGGCGACGTCCGCACCCTGATCGGTCACCCAGACGGTGCCGTCGGCGCCGACGTCGATCCCCGTCACGAGGAGGAGCCGGCCGTCCTCGCGCCCGAGCTCGCCCCACGCGTCGATGAGGTTCAGCGCGGCGTCGTAGACGAGCACCCGATGGAGGTGGCTGTCGGCGACGAACGCCCGCCCCTCGCCGTCGACGTCCATCCCGGTCGGCGTGCCCTGGTCGACGACCGGCATCCGCACCATCGCCAGCGGTCGCCCCGACGCGTCGAAGCGGCGCAGCCAGCCGCGCTTGTCGATGACGTGGATCGACCCGTCGACGGGGGAGACGGCGACCGCGCGCGGATACGAGAACGTGGCGGGCGAGGTCCCCTCGCCTCCGAAGAGCCGGGCGACGACGCCGCCCGCTCGCACCGGGACGGCCTCGGCGGCCGTCGGGTCGAGGGCGCGCGGGCGCGCCTCGGGCGGGAGCTCGACGCCGGCGACGGCGGTCGGCGCGGCCGCCTCCTCGTCGACGCCGTCGTCCGGTGAGGCCGGCGGCATCGGGGGCGGCGCCGGGCTCGCGACCGCCCGGTCGCACCCGGTGCCGAACGCGAGCGCGGCCGCGAGCAGCGAGACGGCGACGACCGTCGCGGTCCGGCTCACTTCTTCTTCAGCCAGGACCACTTGTCGAACGCCTCGAGGCCGGCCTCGAGATCCTTCTTCTCACCCCGGATCCAGTCGACGTCGGGCTCGACGCCGTCGACCCGACTGTCGTGGGCGAGGGCGGTCGCGATGCAGAACCGGACCCAGCCGTCGCCGTCGTCGGCGCTCACCTCGGTCTCGAGGGCGCGCACGAGCGCATCCACGTTCGTCTTCCCGCCGATCGTGCCGACGCCGATGGCCGCGAGCCCGCGCGCCATCGCCGGGTTCCTCCGCTCCTTCAGATGGGCGAGGAGCGCCTCGCCCGCCTCGTCCGAGCCGAGCTCGCCGAGGGCGCGAACGCACGCCTCGAGAACCGGCGGGTCGTACTCGAGGAGCGGGTTCGTCGTCGATCCACGCCCCAGCGGGCTCGGCCGCGGAGCGCCGGGCCGCGGCATCCCCGGCCGAGGCATCCCCGGCGGCGGCGGCGTGGCGGGCTTCGGCGCCAGACCGACGATCCGGGCGAGCGTCTTCACGTTCGAGGTCGTCACCTCGAAGGCGTCCTCCTCGAGCCAGCCCTTGAGCGCTCCGCCGGGCTCCGTCTTCTCGATCTCGATCCACCCGTCGCGCCGGTCGACGACGCGGAAGCCCGAGGTCCGGCCGGGCACCTTCTTCAGCTCCTTGGCGTCGGGCGCGGGCGCCTCGCGGAGGCTGACCTCCTTCGCCCCGATCGCCCCCTCGACGCCGGCGTCGTCGCGCCCGAGGACGGCGGCGGCGGTGATCGCCGCGAACCCCTCGCCGCGCCCCGGGTACCACGACGCGAGGATGGAGCGCGCCTTGGCGCGGGCATCGTCAGGGTCGAGGTCGGCCTGACGCGCGAGCGCGGCCGCCCGGATGGAGGCCTCGACCTCGCCGAGCATGGGCGGGAGCAGGTCGCCGATCGACGCCCCGCCGCGCTCGAGGGCGCGGAGCGCGGCGAGCCGCAGCCCCGGCTCGCACACGCGGTCGGCCGCGATCATCCGCAGGCGCGGTCGCCCGGGCTCGCCCATCGCGTCGAGCGCCTCGACGGCGAAGCCCCACGTCGGCACCGCGAGCGCCCCGAACGTGCCCGGGCTCGCCTGAGGGTTGCGCCCGAGGAAGAAGTTGCCGGGGTCGGCCGCCGGCGACTTCGCGATCGCGGCCAGGAACGCCTTCGTCGCGCTCTCGTGGCCGAGGCGGGCGAGGCAGATCATCGCGAGCTGGTGGATCAGGTCGCGCTTGATGCCGGGGACGTCCTTGACGTCGGCCGGGATCCAGGGCGGCTCGAAGAAGATGCCCGCCTTCGCGCGCTCGACCCGCTTCACCAGCGCCTGGAGGCCCTTCATCACCTTCTTGTCGGCGACGCCGATCCGCCCGAGCGCCCGGACGCCGACGAGGATGTCCTCCGATGCCTTGCTCTTGATGAGCTTGAGGGCGGGCTCGACGCCCTTGCTGCTGCGGGCGAGGCCGAGGGCGTGGACGAGCGTCCGCGAGTCGACGCCCTTCGGGCCGCGCCCCGTCGCGAGCCCCTCGAGCTCGGGGCCGCCGGCCGCGGCGAGGGCGAGGAAGGCGCGCTGCGCGACGACGCCGTCGTCGCCCGACTTCAGCACCTCGACGAGCGCCGTCGTCACCTCGGGCGAGCGGTAGGCGGCCAGGAGCGCGACCGCGTTCCGGCGCAGGAGCGGGTGCACGTGCGGATCGGTGTAGAGGATCAGGAGGCGGCTGCCCTCCTCGTCGGGCAGGGCGAGGATCCGCTCGGCGAACCGCGGGTCGACGCTCGCCGCGTAGCCACGGGCGAGGTCGTCGGCGACGAGGCGCCGGAGCATCGTCTCGCGCGGAGTGTCGCCGGCGAGCGCCCGCGGCTTCCTCGCCGGCAGCGCGCCGACCCGCTTGCCGAGCTCCGCGATCCAGCGCTCGGCGACCGGCAGGCCGGGCTTGCCCCCGCGGACGCCGCCCTTCATCCAGTTCTGCGCCGCGAGGTCGGCGAGCGCGCCGAGCGCGGGCGAGCCCATCTCGACGAGGCGCTCGACCGTCTCGAGCTCCGAGATCAGGTTCGGGTGCATCAGCTTGCGCAGCAGCGTCCCGAGGACGATCCACCAGACGTCAGCCGGCATCGGCGGCGGGTAGTCGGCGCTCGTCGTCTCGCCGAACGTCTTGCTCCGCCCCGTCGTCGCCCGGCCCTTGGCGACCGGGACCGTCGCGCCCTCGCCCGGGTTGCCCTGCCAGCCGATCTCGCCGATCAGGTCGACGGTCGTGATCCGCGCGAGCGCCATCGCCGTCGTCCGCTCGGCGTCGATCGGCGGGCGCGCCTCGGTCGCGAAGGCGGGGCGGCGCTCGCGAGTCGTGTTGCCCGGGTCCTCCTCGGCGACCTCGCGCTCGGGCAGCCGGAGCGACTGGGTCGGGACGCGGCTCGGCGCCTCCCACTCGAACGGCAGGTTCGGCGGGACGGCCACGTCGAGGTCGGCGCGTCCGGGGATCGACACGGCGACCGCCGACGCGACGGCGAGCAGGGCGACGCGCCCCGCGATGGCTCGGCTGGGGCGGCGGCGGGGGACGGGAGCCATGGGCAGGTTCCTCGGGGCGCGGGGGCTCGAGAGGATGATGACCGCCCTCGCGAGGAGTTTCACTACTTCTTCAACAGCGGCAACCGATGGTAACGGGCCCGGCGGTCCTTGCCGACCTCGCCCTTCTCCTTTCGGAGCCACGCCTCGTAGTCGGACCAGGTTCCCTCGAACCACCGAACCTTACCCTCCCCCTCGAAGACGAGGAGGTGGGTGCAGATCCGGTTGAGGAAGAAGCGGTCGTGGCTGATCACCATGACGCAGCCGCTGAAGCCCTGGATGGCGTCCTCGAGCAGCCGGAGCGTGCCGACGTCGAGGTCGTTCGTCGGCTCATCGAGCAGGACCAGATTTCCGCCCGTCTTGAGCAGCTTCGCGAGGTGGACGCGGTTGCGCTCGCCTCCCGAGAGCTGATCGACGCGCTTCTGCTGGTCGCCGGCCTTGAAGTTGAAGCGGCTGACGTAGGCGCGCGCGTTGATCGTCCGCTTGCCGATCTTGATCTCGGTCGCCTCCTGGGTGATCTCCTCGAAGACGGTCTTGTCGTCGTCGAGGGCGTCGCGGTGCTGGTCGACGTAGGCGAGCTCGACGGTCGAACCGAGCTCGACCGTCCCGGCGTCGGGCGTCTCCTGGCCGACGATCATCCGGAAGAGGGTCGTCTTGCCCGTCCCGTTCGGCCCGACGATCCCGACGACGGCGCCCTTCGGCAGGTCGAGGGAGAGGTCGTCGATGAGGGTCGTGCCGGCGTAGCCCTTGGTGATCCCCTTCAGCTTCAGGACGTCCTCGCCGAGGTGCGGTCCGGGCGCGATCTGGATGTCCTCTCCCCCTCCGTCGCGGCCCGTCTCCTCGACGAACGCCGACTCGTAGTCACGGATCCGGCTCTGGTTGAGCTCACGCCGGTCGGCGCCGCTCATGTTGATCCACTCGAGCTCGCGCTCGAGCGAGCGGCGGCGCGGGTTCTTGCCCTTGTTCTCGGCGCTCGTCTTGGCGTCGATCCGCTGGAGCTTCTGCTCGAGCCACGAGGTGTAGTTGCCCTGGAACGGGACCCCCTCGCCGTGGTCGAGCTCGAGGATCCACTTGGTCACGTTGTCGAGGAAGTAGCGGTCGTGGGTCGAGATGATGACCGTGCCGGGGTAGTCGCGGAGCTGGCCCTCGAGCCACTCGACCGTCTCGGCGTCGAGATGGTTCGTCGGCTCGTCGAGCAGCAGAAGATCGGGCTGCTCGAGGAGCGTCTTGGCGAGGGCGACGCGGCGCCGCTCGCCGCCGGAGAGCTGGCTGACGATCACGTCGTCGGGCGGCAGGACGAGGGCGTCGACCGCCATCTTGAGGCGCGTGTCGACCTCCCAGCCGCCCGAGCTCTCGATCTCGTCCTGGAGCACGCCCATCCGCTCCATCGCCTTCTCCATCTCGTCGGGGTCCATCTCCCCCATCTTCTCGCCGATCTCCTCGTACTCCTTCACCATGCCGAGAACGTCGGCGAAGGCGAGCTCGAGGTTCTCGCGCACCGTCTTGTCGACCTCGAGCTCCGGCTCCTGCTTCACGAAGCTGACGCGGATGTCGGGCGCCGGGTCGGCGCGGCCATCGAAGTCCTTGTCCTCCAGCGCCATGATCTTGAGCAGGGTCGACTTGCCCGCCCCGTTCTCGCCGACGATGCCGATCTTGGCGCCGTGGAAGAACGAGAGGCCGATGTCCTTGAGGACGTGCTTCTTGTCGTAGTGCTTGTTGAGTCGACTGATGGTGAAGATGTACTGCTCGGACATGGTCGTCTCCGGAGGGCGAGCTGGGAGGGTCTTCGAGCCGCCAGGAGACGATGCACCCCGGCGCCCCGTCAAGGCGCCGGGCGCGCCTCACCTCCGGTCGGCGACCAGCTTCCCCACCGCCTGCTCGAGGACGAACGTCTCGACGCCCGGTCCGCCGTCCTGCCCCGTCGTCACCACCGTCACCTCGGCGAGCCCGTCGCCGTCGAGATCGGCGACGCGAATCGAGTTGGGCAAGCCCGCGGGAATCGACACGGTCTGGGCCACCCGCATCCCCGCGTCGATGTCGAAGAGGCGAAGCGCCCACGGCCCGTCGGCGTGCTCCTCGGAGGTCCGGGTGATGCCGGCGACGACGAACCGCCCGCGGTCGGTCTCGAGCGTCGTGATCGCGTGAACCCGCGCGCCTCCGACCTCGACGTCGCGGTCCTCGATCACGCCGGGCTCGATGAAGATGACGTGGAAGAACGAGTCGCCGCCGTCGGGGCGATCCAGGACCAGGACGACCCGGAACGACGCGCCGCCCGCCTCGACCCAGAGGGGCGGTCCGTGGAGCTGGGCTCCTCCGAGCTTCAACCTCGAGACGTGGAGACGCTCGCCATCGGGGAGCGTCGCGAGGACCACCTCGAGCTCGTCGATCCTCCGCTCGGATTGATCGTGGCTGATCGGGAAGCCCGTCACGATCATGCGCCCGTCGGGCGAGACGCGTGAGTCGAGCCCGCGCCCGACGCCGAAGCTCCCGACGATCTCGTGCGGCGGCTTGACGACCGAGATCGAGGCGACCTTCGGGGCGCCGAACGGAGCGAGGTATCCCACGACCATGCCGCGATAGCCGAGGAGGAGCCGCTCGAGATCCCCGCCCGGTCCGAAGCGGGGCCCGACGAATCGCCCGCAGTCCTCCGACTCGATCCCGGCGCCGGTCGCGATCATCGAGCCGTCGAACCCGTCTGCCGGGTCGAAGTCGAAGACTCGTTCGCCGCTCCGCTGGAGGCCCGCGAGGAGGGTGACCGGTCCGCTCGGCGCCCGACCGTCGATGGCGAGGAAGCCGACGCCGTCCGCGCCACTCCCGCCGGGATCGAGCGGAAAGAGGATGAGCGGAGCCCTGGTGAACGATGCCGACGGCGGCGACTCGGCGAGGACGGTCGGTCCCGGCGTCCCTTCCGGGCTGATCCAGCAGAGACCGACGGCGCTCGACGCATCGAGGACGCCGGCGACGACGGCCGGTTCGGATCCGGAGCGATCGACGAAGAGCCCGCCGTACGGATTCACCTCGAGCGGACACCGCCAGATCACGTCGCCGCTCGCGCCCGAGACGGCCACGACCTCCGTCGGTCCGTAGCCGTCACCGGCGAGGATCACGACGACATCTCCGATCCGATCTCCGTCGAGATCGGGAGAGACGACGTGCTGCGAGCGACCGTAGCAGCGCCTGCCTCGAGTCGATCGTTCCCGGCCCTCTCGAAGAGCCAGCACGCCTGGAAACGTGCCCCCGACGAGCCGGACCTTGGTCGTCCGCCCGGCGACGACCTCGACGATGCCGCGAGCGCGGCGCCCCCTCGAGGCCACGGCCTCGACGTGCCATCGACCGGGCTCGAGCTCGAGCGGCTCGTCGCCGAGATGACGCGCCGGGGAGGCGGGATCCTCGACCGATCGCACGATGACGCTCGCCTCGGGCCCCTCGTACTCGAGATGTCCGGGGAGCGCGGCACCGGAACCGCCGGAGGTGGAGGTCGAGGTGGAGGAAGGACGCGTCGCCAGGACGGTCCCGAGGATTCCGGCCACCACGACGAGGAGCGCGGTGATCAGCAACCCGGACCGAAACCGAGAGCGCGCGGGAGACGACCGAGCGCCTCGAGACGACGCCGCGGCCTCGAGCTCGTCGACCAGCTCGCCGGCGCTTCCGGGGCGGCCGATCGGATCGGCGTCGAGCGCCCGCCGGCAGACGGCGTCGATGGCCTCGGGGATCTCCGGCCGAAGCGAGCGCGGCGACGGGCGCTCGGCCGTGGCGACCGCGTGGAGCATCAGGACCGGCGGCGCGTGAGGATCGAACACGACCGGCGGACGCCCGGTCAGGAGATCGAAGAGCATCGCGCCGAGGCCGTAGACGTCGCTCGCGACGTTCGCCTCGACTCCCTCGACCGTCTCGGGGGCCATGTAGGCGGGCGTGCCGGCGACCAGTCGCTCGTTGGTTCGGGTGATCCGCGCCTCGGGCTTCGTCCAGAGGAGGGCGAGGCCGAAGTCGAGGAGGACCGGCTCCCCGTCGACTTCACGGACGATGACGTTCGCGGGCTTGATGTCGCGGTGAAGGACGCCCTCGCGGTGGGCGTGCTCGACCGCGCGCGCGACGCGCGCGACGATCGACACGGCGCTCTCGGGTGAGAGCGGGCCGGTCCGGATGAGCTGGTCGAGCGGCGTCCCGCGGACGAACGGCATGACGATGAAGGGGCGCCCGCCCTCGTCCCGACCGATCTCGTGGATCCCGGCGA
The DNA here is from genome assembly GCA_029260755.1 of Planctomycetota bacterium. Classification (GTDB taxonomy): domain Bacteria; phylum Planctomycetota; class J058; order J058; family JAJDCQ01; genus JAJDCQ01. Next base: position 68,905 of record JAJDCQ010000037.1, read on the forward strand.
TCCCGGCATGCGAGAGGCCTCCGACCAGCTCGGCCTCACGGAGGAAGCGCCGGACGTCGTCAGCGTCGCCGACCTCGAGGATGCGCTTGATCGCCACGTCACGACCGAGCTCGGGATCGACGGCGCGGTACACGACGCCCATCCCGCCGCGCCCGATCTCCTCGATGACGTCGAAGCGTCCCAACCGCATGCCCGATCATCGCCGCGATCGTGCTCTGGCGCGAGCGGCCTCGCGACGGTGCCGGCCGCCGCGCTCGCCGACCGACGGCTTGCGTCCGTCAGGCGTTGCGACGGCGGCACCACGATTGCGCTGCCGTGCCGCGTGATGACCTACCACGAGCTCGAACCCGCCTTCCTCGATGCCACCTCCGGCGCCCTCCCGGCGCGGCCCACCCGGCCGCTCGGCGACGCGATCCTCGAGGAGCCGATCGCGGTCGGTCCGTTCGCGACCGTCTGGCGGGGACGCTGCGCGCGACGCGCCTGGCGCCTCGCCGTGAAGGTGATCGAGGATCCCTCCTACCTGGCCTACCTCCGTCGCGAGCTGCCGACTCGACGGGCGCTCCGCCACCCCGCCGTCGTCCCGATCCTCGGCGCCGACCTCGACGGCCCGGTTCCCTACGTCGTCTTCCCGCTCCTCGCCGGCGGCTCCCTCGGCGACCTGCTCGCGGCCCTCCGCGACGCGGAGCGACCGCTGGCGCCGGTCGCCGCCGCCCGGATCGCGGCGCGCGTCCTCGCGATCCTCGACGACCTCCACGACCGAGGCGTCCGTCACCGCTGCATCCGGCCGGGCAACGTCCTCCTCTCCTGGCGGACCCGCGCCATGCTCCTGGGCGGCGCGGTGCCCTCGACCGAGGATCTCGGCGTCTACCTCGCCGAGGTCGGCCTCGGCGCGCACGTGCCGGAGCTCTCCCGAGCCCGCGAGCTCGCGAGCCCCCCGCCGCTCCCGACGCCCGGACGCTGGCCCCGTCCCCTGCTGCCGCCGCCCGATTCCTATCTCGCCCCCGAGGCGCGCGCCGGCGTGGCGTCCTCCCCCGGCGGGCCCGGCGAAGACGTCTGGGCGACCGGCGTGCTCCTGCACGCGCTGCTCGCGGGCGTCCCCGAGCCGCGTCGCTTTCCGTTGCCGGTCGCCGACGTGTCGGGCGAGCTCTCCGAGCTGCTCGAGCGGGCGACCAAGCCGCACCCGCGCTACCGGTTCGACGGCGTCCTCTCCATGGCGCGCGCCCTGCGCGAGACGCCCGAGCTTCGCCGCCGCGCCGAGCCGATCGGCGGCGACGACGCCGACGCGACCGACTCCAGGGGAGCGCCGCGGAGCGCCCGGACGCCGTCGTCCGAGCGGATCCTCGCCGTCCGACCGGCGTTACCCTCCGGCGACTCCTGGAGCGAGGTGAGGATCGCGGGCGGCTTCGGCCCGTGGGAGGTGGTCCAGCGGCCGCGGATCGTCCCGCACGAGACCGGCAAGAGCGCCGGCCTCGCCCTCCGGATCAGCAACGTGACCTCGGGCGCGCGTCGCGTGGTCGTCCGCCACCACCCGAGCTGGCTCGTCGTGGCCGGGAGCGGCGACCGCGTCGTCGGCGCCGGCGACGTCGCCACGATCGACCTGTTCACCCGGACGACGCTCCCCCTGCCGGTCGGCTCGCCGCTCGTCCCGATCGAGGAGCGCGCCCGGCTCGACGGCCGCGTCGTCCTCGAGCTCGTCGCGGCCGACGGCGGCCCCGGCCCCCGCCTGACCCTCCCGGTCGAGGTCATGCGAACGATCGGCGGCGACGCGATCGTCGTCGGCGTCCTGGTCGGGCTGCTCCCGATCCTCAACCTGATCGCCCTCGCGATCACCCTCGCCCGCGTCCGGCGCACGCCCGCCCTCGACCCCGAGGCGCGACCGTCGACCGAGCTCCCGATCGAACCCCCGCTGGTGATCGCGCTCGGAGCAACGACGGCGGCGGTGACGGTGCTCGAAGCGCTCACCCTGCTCCTGGCGGGGTAGCCCCACAAAATCAAACCCGAAAGCCACTTACAGCACAGGGGTCAGGTCCAGTATTTTTACCGTTTGTCCCATCGGGGAGCCGATCGGAAACCGTAAAAATACTGGACCTGACCCCTGTGCTGTTAACTCTCTGAAGGATAGGGTCTTGGGGGAGGGGGTCGCCCGGGGCCTAGCGCGATCTCGGGTCGGTGTAGACCCGTGACCCGGCGAGCTCGACCCAGAGGTCTCGGAAGCTCGCGTAGCCGGCTCGCTTGAGATGGATCCCGTCTCCGCCGATCTGGTCTTGATGCTCGCGGTAGAAGCCGTAGAGATCGACGAGCCCGCGCTTGCGCTTCGCGTCGAAGAACTCGGGGCAGAGCTTCGCGATCAGGGGATCGTAGACGTTGTCGACGTAAGGCCCCGAGCCGTTCTCCTCGGGCGGAACGGCGGGCTTGTCGCCCTTCGCCTTGTACGCGCGGTAGGTCAATCGCGCGAGGATCGGCACCTTCTTCGCCCGGCGGATCTCGGTGAGGATCGCCTCGATGTTCGCCGCCAGCTTCTCGGCGCCGCCCGGGAACGGTCGCTTGATGCTGACGTCGTTGCCGCCGATGTGGATCGGGACGTAGCGCGCGTGCGGATGCCGCGCGAGGATCTCGGGCAGCTTCTGGCGGAGCTTCGTCGAGGTCCAGCCGCTCACCGCCTCGTTCACGACGTACGGCCGGTAGCCGGCGTAGCGCTCGGCGAGCGCGTCGGCGAACGCGTCCTCCTTGATCCCGCCGACCGTCAAGCTCGCCCCGGTGAAGAGCCAGTAGTCGTTCTTCCCGTCGGGGTCGAGGGCGAAGAGGCGCAGCCTCTTGATGCGCGCGCCGCCCTCGACGACGATCGAGAGCGCGTCGAGACCGGTCGGCGCGGTGAGGCGGTGGGTCTCCTTCGCCTTCGCGACCGCGACGGACTCGATCGGCTTCGGCTTCTTCGAGCGCTTCGCCAGCCCCCGCAGGGCGAGCCCGCCGCCGTCGCCGCCGCGGTCGGTCTCGGCGACGACGAGCCAGCCCTTCTTCGAGCCGCCCTCGGGCAGGTCGAGGCGCAGCTCCGCGCCGGACTCGGTCGCCGGCCAGCTCGAGCCGCCGTTCGGGACGAGGCCGGCGAGCCCGGCCGCCCGGTCGGGGTCGAGGGTCGCGCGGACGCTCGCCGGGGCGAGCTGAACGCGAAACCCCTTGTGCGGCCGGAGATCGGCGGCGCGGCGTCCCCGCCCGAGGGCGGCCTCGGGGGCGAGCAGGACGCTGACGATCGCGGCGGCGCCGACGCCGACGGCGAGACAGATCGAGCGGATCGAGCGGTTCACGGGCGGGCCTCCGCCTGAGCTTAGCCGCCTCGCCCGCGCATTGGTGCACCCGACCGGGCTCTATCCGCCGCCCGCGCGAAGCTCGGCGATCCGCTCCCGGATCTGATCGGCGAACGGCGCGCCCGGCTCGAGCTCGAGGTAGCGCTCGAAGTCGGCCGCGGCGCCGGCGGCGTCGCCGAGGGCGTCCCTGGTGATGCCCCGGTTCCGGAGGACGCGCGGGTCGTCGGGCGACAGCTCCGCCGCGCGGTCGAGGTCGCGGAGCGACCCCTCGAAGTCCCGGGCCTGGCCCCTGGCGAGCCCGCGATTGAGCCACGCCGTGACGAGCTTCGGTCGGAGCTCGATCGCCCGGGTAGCATCGGCGATCGCCCCGTCGGCGTCGCCCGTCCGCGACCGCGCGAGGCACCGATTCACGAGCACCTCGGCGTCGTCGGGTCGGGCCGCGAGGACGCGGTCGAAGTCCTCGAGGGCGCGGGCCGGTTCGCCGGCCAGGACGCGGAGCTCGGCCCGCTCCCGATAGGCTCGCACCAGCTCCGGCTGGAGGAGGACGGCGCGATCGAGCGCAACGAGCGCGCCCTCGAGGTCGCCGGTCTTCCGCCGCGCGATCCCGAGGTTCACGTGAGCGCGCGCGTGGCGCGGGTCGAGCTCCGTCGCCCGGCGGAGATCCGCCTTCGCGGCGTTGACGTCGCCGATCGTGAGCTTCGCGCGCCCGCGCTCGGACCACGCCTTCGCGTGCTCGGGGTCGAGCTCGAGGGCGCGGTCGAAGTCGACGAGGGCGCCGCGCGGGTCGCCCGAGTCGAGGCGCACCTGGCCGCGGTTCACGAGGAGCTGCGGCTCCTCGCCCGCGATCGCGAACGCCCGGTCGAGGTCGGCGATCGCGCCGGTCGAATCACCCATGGCGATCCGGATCATCGCCCGGTTGCTCCAGCCCGCCGCGTCCCCCGGCGCGAGCTCGACGGCGCGATCGAGGTCCGAGCGCGCCCCGGCGAGCTCGCCGAGCTGGTAGCGCAGGGCGCCGCGGTTGAGCCAGGCCTTGGGATCGCCCGGCCGCAGCTCCACGACCCGGTCGAAGTCGGCGATCGCGCCCGGGAGATCGCCGATCGTCCGGCGGGCGTACCCGCGGTTGCCGATCGCGGGCACGTCGTCGGGGCGCCGCTTCACCACCTCGTCGAAGTCGGCGATCGCCCCCCGGAAGTCGCGTCGTCCGATCCGCGCGATCCCCCGGCGGAAGTGCTCGTCCGCATCGAGCGGCGGCGCGTCGCCGGGGTCGGCGACCTCGTCGTCGACCGCGTCGGTCGCCCCGGACCGAGCAGCGTCCGGGGTCGCGCCGTCGCCATCGGGCCCGACGACGTAGCGCGACACCCGCTGCCAGTAGGGTCCGTCGAAGCCGAAGCGTCTCCTCGCCTCGTCGACGAAGGCGAGCGCCGGATCGCCGCCGATGAGGCAGAGCGCGATCGCCGGCTCGATCGCCCGGCTCTCGTCGGCCTCGGCGAGCAGATGACGTCCGAGCGCGGCGACGGCCCGGTCGGCGATCCCGATCCGGCCGAGCGCCTGACAGCAGAGCCGCGCCGCGAGCAGGTCCGCGGCGCCGAGCTCTCGATGCTGCGCGGCCGCGATCAGCCGGCGCGGCGAGACCGTTCGCGACCGCGCCGGGTCGCGGTCCGGTCGCCGGACGGCCTCGCGCGCCACCAGTCGTCGGCCCGCCCGCTGCAGCACGGCGGAGACGGTCGCATCCTGGGCCTCACCCGCGGAGTGGGCCAGGAAGCGGTCGACCGCCTCCTCGACGCCCGCGATGGCGGTCTCCCCCGCCGCGCGCTCGGACCGCGTCGGCTCCACGACGCCGAGGTAGACCTCGCGGGTCACCGAGCGCAGTCGATCCGTCAGCCGATCGAGCTCGCCGACGAGCACGTCGACCGTCTGCGGCTCGGCGTAGCGGACCAGGGTGAAGAGCGCCCCCTCGCGTCCATCCGGCCGGCGCTCGAGCTCGCCGGAGCGAGCGTCGGCGAGGACCGCCTCGACGACGGCGCGACGCTCCTCGGCGAACCGGGTCCGGGCGTGCTCGACGCTCTCCGCCGCCGCGCCGGCCCGATCGGCGTCGACCTCGAGCGCCCCGGCCTTCTCGAAGACGGTCGCCGCGAGGCTCCACTGCTCGGCGACCAGGGCGACCTCTCCGTAGGCGAGGAGCGCCTCGAAGAGCGCCCGCCGCCCGTCGGGCTCGTCGCGGTCGTGGCCGTGGCGCGCGGCGGCGAGCTGGACGGCGTCGAATCCGAGGGCGAGGAGACCGTCGACGCGGGCGCGTCGGTCGGCCGCCGTCTCGTCGTCCGGCGCCGCGCGCGTCCGCTCGCTCCGGAAGCGCTCCCACGCGCCGGCCGCCTCCTCGCGCGCCCGCGCCTCGCGGCTCGCCCGATCGGCCGCCACCTGGCGCCGCACCTCGACGAGCAGGACGGCCGACGCGCCCGCGCCTCCGCCGGCGACGAGGAGCAGCAGCACGACGATCGTCGCGAGGACCGGACGCCGCCGCGCCCAGCGCCCCATCCGGCGAGCGCGGCCGATCGGACGAGCGCGGATCGCGGCGCCGTCGAGGAACCGGTCGAGCTCGGCGGCGAGCTCGGCGGCCGAGTCGTAGCGTCGATCCGGATCCTTCTCGAGACACCGGAGCGCGACCGTCTCGAGGTCGGGGTGGATCGCCGGGTCGAGCGACCGCGGCGGGTCGGGGTCGTGGAGGAAGACCTTCTTCAGCACCTCGAGGATGTTCTCGCCGGTGAACGGCGTCCGTCCCGTGATGCCCCAGTAGAGGACCGCGCCGAGCGCCCAGACGTCGCTCCGCGGACCGACCTCGTCGTGACGCCCGCGCGCCTGCTCGGGCGAGACGTAGTGCGGCGTCCCGATCATCTGCCCGGTCCGGGTCAGGTTCGTCTTCCCGTCGAGGAGCCGGGCGAGCCCGAAGTCGACCAGGCGCGGCCGCCCCTGGCCGTCGATCAGGACGTTCTGAGGCTTCACGTCGCGGTGGACGACGCCCTCGCCGTGCGCGTGATCGAGCGCCCGGGCGAGGTCGCGCACGATCGTCGCGGCCCGGCGAGGCGCCAGCCGCTCGCGATCGGCGAGGTCGGCGAGCGTCTCGCCCTCGACGAGGTCCATCACGAGGTAGGGGCGACCCTCCTCATCGGTGCCGACCTCGTGGACGGCCACGATGCCCTCGTGCCGGAGTCGCGCCGCGGCGCGAGCCTCCTGCAGGAAGCGCCGCGCGAGGGCCTCGGCGCCGCTCTCGCTGCCGGTCTCGTGGATCCGCTTGATCGCCACGTCGCGGCGGAGCTGCGGATCCCAGCCGCGGTGCACCGAGCCCATCCCGCCGCGTCCAAGCTCCCCGACGAGGACGTAGCGCCCGAGACGACGGCTCGGGTCGGCCCCGCCGAGCTCGATCGATCCGCTCGTCGGCGCGGGCGTCGAGCCCGGGCGGCTCGCCCCGAAGGCGGGCCCCCAGGGCGCCGGCGTCGGCCCGAGCGGACGCGGCGTCGCGGCCAGCGGCGGCGGAGGGTTCCCCGGAGTGATCAGCGTCGCGCCGGCGCCGACGAGCTGCTCGAGCTCCGCGACCGAAACGAGGCCCTGGCGGATCAGGATCTCGCCGAGCGGCGCCCGACCCGGCCCGCCCGATCGGGCCTGGAGCGACCGGGCCGCGGCGAGCTGAGCCGGGGCGACCCGCCCGGCCGCGACGAGGCGCCGGGCGAGCAGCTCCTCGACGTCGGGCGTTCGCGGCGCGCTCATGCACCCATCGTGCCGCCGGGCCCCTGCCCGATCCACCGACCGGATTCGCGGTGCCGTTTGGCGGATCGCCCCGCGTCGTACATCCTTCCCCTCGTGACCGCCGAGTTCTTGCCTCCCGATCCCGGAGCCCGATCCTTCCCCGACCTCGCCCCGAGCGCCGTGGGCGGCTTCGACATCGAGGCGCTCCTCGGCGAGGGCGGGAAGGGGCGCGTCTTCCGCGCCCGCCAGCGTTCGCTCGATCGAGCCGTCGCTCTGAAGCTGCTCGACGACGGCCCGGCGATGAGCTCGAACGACCGCGAGCGCTTCGTCCGCGAGGCGCAGAGCGCCGCCCGGGTCGATCACCCGAACGTGGTGAAGGTGATCGACGCCGGCGTCGACCCGGGATCGGTGCAGCCGTTCATCGCGTTCGAGCTCGTCGAGGGCGAGGACCTCGGCGAGGTGGTCGCCCGCAACGGCCCGATCTCGGAGTCCCGCGCCCTCGACATCGGTCAGGCGATCTGTCGCGGCCTCGACGCGATCTCGCGGGCCGGCCTGATCCACCGCGACGTGAAGCCCGAGAACGTCCTCCTCACCGACGAGGGCGACGTGAAGCTCGGCGACCTCGGCCTCGCCAAGAGCGCCGACGGCGACGCGGCGAGCATCACGCGCGCGGGCGAGATCGTCGGGACGCCCCACTACATGTCGCCCGAGCAGGCGCGCGGGCTCCCGCTCGACATCCGGAGCGACCTCTACGCCCTCGGCCTCGTCCTCTACCACGCCACGACCGGAGCGCTCCCGTTCCCCGGACGCTTCGCGATCGAGACGCTCACCCGGCGCCAGAACGAGGACTGCCCCGACCCGCGCGCGCTCGTGCCCGACCTCTCGAGCGAGATCGCCGACCTGATCGCGCGCCTCGCGGCGCGCGACCCCGACGGCCGCCCCGCCACGCCGGGCGCGGCCCTCGCCCTGTTCGGCGCGGTCGCCGGCGGCCGCAGCCTCGACGACGCGGTCGACCCGCCGGTCGTCGCCGCGCGTCCGCCGAGCGGCGACGACGCCCCGGCCGCCCGACCCCGCCGGGTGTCGTCGCGCCGGCACCCGCCGCGCAGCCAGCCGCGGCCGACGGTCCGCGAGATCACTCTCCCCGACGGAGTCCGGAAGCGACCGGGCTCGGTCGCGCCCGTCGCGATCGGCGCCAGCCTCGTCTCGGCCGCCGTGACGGCCGCCGTCCTGTTCGCGTTCCTCCCGGAGCGGAGCGGACCCGAAGCGTCCGGCACGGAGGGAGCGATCGCCGGCGCCTCGCCCGACGCGATCCCGGCGGAGGACATGCCCCCGCTCACGGCCGCGACCGGCGGCACGCCGGACCCCGGGGACGACGACGACGACGACACGACCGAGCCGGCGATCCCCGGTTCCACGCCGGACGAGCCACCGCCGACCCGGCCGCCGCCCGGCCCGACCGCGACCGGCGGCCCGAGCGAGACGCCGCCCGGCGCGATCCCGCGCGGCCCGACCCGCGAGGAGCTCGGCGATGACCCTCGGGTCTGGTCGCCGATCCTGGAGACGCGCGCCGCGCGCCTCGCCCGCGTCTGGGGCCGTCACGCGTTCAAGCACTCGTCGATGGGGAACGTCGTCTCGGTGAGCCGCGACGGGCGACGCGTCGTGTCGCTCTCGATCGACGGCCTCGCCGCCGTCTCGGATCTCGTCACCGGCGCCGAGCTCCGCCGGATCGCGGTGCCGCGCACGAACCCGAGGCGCGCGGTGCGCTCCGCCGCGATCGCGCCCGACGGTCGCTTCGCCCTCATCGGCGACGACCAGGGACGCCTGCACGCGTTCGCCGCGGAGGCGAGCTCCGCCGCGCCGCCGGTCGCGAGCCGTCCCGTCCACGCCGACCTCGTCGTCGACATCCGGATCCCCGGCGACGGGCGACGGATCGTCTCCGCCGCCCGGGACGGCACGGTGATCATCACCGCGTTCGACCCCGCGACCGGACGCTTCGGCGGCGAGGAGCGCCGGATCGAGACGAAGCCGCCCGGCCGTCCGTGCACCCTGTCGGTCTCCGGCGATGGCCATCGGCTGCTCGTCGGTTTCGACCCGAGCCCTCCCGAGAAGCCCCGGGTCGAGATCTACGACCTCGCCCAGCGGCCGTCGGTCCTCCTCCACACGCTCGCCCTGGAGGCGGGCGCGGGCGCCCCGCAGGGCGTCCTCGACCCGACCGGCCACCGCGCCCTCGTCTCGGTGAACCAGGCGACGCAGCACGCGGGGATGAAGCCGGTCCTGTGGACGATGCCGCCGCGAGGCAAGACGGCCGTCCAGCTCGACGGCGGCCACCGCGGCGTCCGGGCGATCGCGTTCTCCGAGGACGGGAAGCGCGCGCTCACCGGCGGCTTCCACGACGGCGTCCTCGTCCTCTGGGAGCTCGAGCCCGAGCTCCGGATCCTCCACCGCATGAGCGGGCACGAGGCCGGCTGGGTCCAGGACGCCGCGTTCATCGGATCGGACCGGGCGGTCTCGATCGGCAACGACAGCGTCGTGCGACGCTGGGACCTCGTGAGCGGCGCCGAGATCGACCCGCCGCCGCCCAGCCACATCGGCGGCGCGATGGCCGTCGCCGCGGCGCGCGCCGGCCCGACCGTCGCGACCATCGGATGGGACGGCGTCCGCATCTGGAACGGCCGGACGCGGGCGGCGCGCCTCCGGATCCGCGAGCGGATGCAGGTCGTCGCGGTCTCCCCATCGGGCGTAGGGCTCGCCGGCGGAACCGGCGCCGGGCACGTCGCGTTCCGCGATCTGCGCGGCGCGCCGGCGGGTCAGGGTCCCTGGACCTGGGTCGCGCGCGCCCCGGCCGCCGAGGGTCAGGCGCCGTCGCCGACGAGCGCGATCGCCGCGACCGAGGACCAGGTCGTGAGCGGGCACGCCGACGGCACCGTCTACACCTGGGCCGGGAACCCGCCCTCGGGGATGCGGCTGGCGGAGGAGAGCGGGGCGGTCATCCGGGTCGAGGTGCTCCCGACCGGCCTCATCCTGGCGGTGACCGCGGACGGGAAGGTCGGGCTCTGGGAGGCGAACGTCGGCACCGGCGGAGGAACGCGCCGGGTGCAGATGGCGCTCCCGCCGGGCCAGGCGCCGTTCGACGCCGCCGTCACGGCCGACGGAACGCGCCTCGCGATCGTCACCGCGACGACGCTCCACGTGATCTCGCTTCCCGACGGCGGCGGGATCCTCGCGGCGCAGGGTAACTTCGACCGGATGCCGCGGCCGCGGCTCGCCTGGGCGCCCGACGGCCGCCGCCTCCTCATCGGCAACGGCCGGACGATCACGATCCTCGACATCGATCCCGGCGCGGCCCGCGCGGTCGACGAGTGGAACCTCCCGGCGCCCGGACGCTACGAGATCACCGGCGTCGCGTTCGCCGACGACGGTCGGTCGTTCTACGTGACGACCCAGCACGGGAGCACGCTCATCTTCGAGCTGAAGTGAGCGGCGTGGCGACTATCAGGCTCGTTCAGGTCAGATGGGCTCGCCTTCGGCGAGCAGATGTCACCACGGAGGCACGGAGACACGGAGGAGCCACTGCGTGCGCCGTATCCCGGCTCGCTCGAGCCGACCGGCTCCAGGGATGGCTCCCCCTTGTTCTCGGTCGATCGGGCTGCGACGTGGCGTGATCCGAAGCTGCTCCGTGCCTCCGTGCCTCCGTGGTTCCATCTCTTCATCGACTCGCGCCGCCAGGCGGCGTCAGCGACGCGCGCCGGCGCGGAGGCGCATCCGATCGGTGATCGCGACGGCGTCGAGCCCCTGCACGCGGCGGCCGGTCAGGCGCCAGACGTCCTCGGCGAGCTCGGCGGCGTCGCGACGGAGCAGCCGGTCGACGTCCCAGAGGTGGAGCCCGGCGTCGGCGCCGTAGCTTCCGCTCGCGATGAAGCGACCGTCGGGGCTCCACGCGAGCCCCCCGATCGTCCGATCGTGCCGCCCCTGCAGGACGGCGATCGCGTCGCCGCGGAGCGCATCCCAGACCCGCACCTTCGCATCGGCGCCGCCGCTCGCCAGCCAGCGCCCGTCGGGGCTCCACGCGAGGAGCTGGAGCGACTCGTCGTGGCCGGCGAGCCGTGCCGTGACCCGCCAGGTGGCGACGTCCACCACGGCGATCGCGTTCGTCTCGCGCGCGACCGCGAGCCGTCCGCCATCCGGGCTCCACGCGGCCGCGTAGGAGGTGCCGAGCTCCAGGCGCCGGACGAGCTCGCCGCTCGCCACATCGACGATGAAGATGCCGTCGTAGACGGTGGTCATCACGAGCATCGACGAGTCGGGGCTCCAGGCGAGGCCGTAGACCTCGTGATGTCCGCCGCCGAGGTCCTTCACCTTCGTGAGCGCTCCGCCCTCGACCGACAGGATCGCCGCGACTCGGGTCTTGAAGCTCGCGGCGATCCGTCGCCCGTCCGGGCTCCACGCGAGCGCCGTGACGTTCTTCCCCTTCGGCGCGTCGAGGCTCGCGAGCGTCTTGCCGCCCGCGACCAGGTGGAGCGCCTTCGGCCCGCCGACGACGATTCGCCGCGCGTCGGGGCTGACGGCCAGCTCGTGGACCCAGGCCGCGTCGGCGACCGGGAGCTCGGCCGAGAACCGCGGATCGTCGCCGGGACTCGCCGTCCGGACGGTCCCGTCGTGGCACGACGCGAAGAGGACGCCGTCGGGGCCGAACGCGAGGCCGCCGACGCCGCAGCCAGTCTCGAGGATCGTGCGTCCCGGCGCGCTCGGCTCGGCCTGGATCACGTGGACGCCGCCGCCGCTGGTGACGACCGCGATCCGATCGCCGCTCGGGCTCCAGGCGAGCTCGTTGACGTTGCCCTCGACCGAGACGACCGCGGTCACCTCCGCGGCCTCGACGTCCCAGATGCGGAGATCCCGGGCGCCGGACGCGAGCACGCGCGGATCGCGCGGATGCCAGCGCACCTGGGCCGAGCTGGCGGCCAGCTCGAGCTCGACCTTCGCGGCGCGCTTCTCCGCCGGCGTCGTGACGTCGACGATCGCGATCTTGCCGCCGCTCAGGCCTCCGGCGACGCGCGCCCCGTCGAACCGCCAGTCGGCGTCGTGAGGCCAACTGCCGACCTCGTGCTCCTCGCTCTCGCCGCCCTCGTCGCCGTCGACGAGCCGGGTGTGAAGCACCGTCTCCATGTGGGCGCCGAAGACGACGCTCGTCCCGTCGGGGCTCCAGGCGAGGGCGTCGATCGGCCCCTTGACGTTCGGGATCGACGCGACGCGCTCTCCGCTCCCCGCGTCCCAGACGACCACCTCGCGCGTGCGCCCGGCCGTCGCCACGCGGCGTCCGTCGGGCGCCCAGGCGACCTCGTAGACGACCCGCCGCTCGTCGCTCTCGGGCTGCAGGTCGAGGACGTGGAGGACGTCGAGCTGCTCCATGTCCCAGATACGAGCGGTCCCATCGTCGGCGACGCTGGCGACGAGGCGTGGGTCGCTGCTCCACTCGATGTCCTCGATCCAGCCGCGGTGGCCGCGGAGGACCGCGAGCTCGTCGCCGGTCGCCGCGTCCCAGAGCCGGACGGTGCGGTCCTCGCCGCCGGTGACGACGCGCTCGCCATCCGGGCTCCAGGCGACGCACGAGGCGCCGCCGGCGTGCCCCCACATGCCGCGGTAGCCGGGGTCGCCCTCGCCGTGACCCTCGAGGGCCGCCCGCTCGTCGCCGGTCGCCGCGTCGAAGATGCGGAGGTCGCCCTCGTTCGAGCTCGCCGCGAGTCGGCGTCCTTCGGGATGCCACGTCACGGAGGTCGCCTCACGTCCGAACCGGACGAGGCGGCGCCCCGGCACCGGCTCGGCGAGGTCGCCATCGGCGCCGGGCACCTCGAAGAGCACGACGGCGCCGGACGCATCGGCGGCCGCGAGGAGGCCGTCGGCGCCCCAGGCCACGCTGACCGCGCGAGCCCTGAGACCCTCGAGACGCGCGACCACCCGCCGCGCGTCGACCGCCCACACCTCGAGGGGCACCCGCAGCAGGTCGGCCGCGATCGGCTCCTCCTCGACGATCTTCGAGCCGAAGTCGAACGAGCTCTGCACCTCGTGGGCGAGCGGATCGTCGTCGCGAGGCGAGTCGGGCACGCCGAGACCGACGGCGAGCCGGCCGGCCGGCTCCCACGCGAGCGAGGTCACCGGGCGACCCTCGGCATCGCTCGGACGAACCGCGCCGCCGGGGACGAGGGCGAGCGCCGGATCGGCCGGACCCGCCGCATCGATCGACGCCGCATCGACGAGCTCGACGACGCCCGCGTCCCCGCCGAGAGCCAGCCGCCGCCCGGCAGGCTCCCAGGCGATCGCGCGGAGACCGGCGCTCGCGGCGAGGACGGCGCGCGGAGCCGCCTCGTCGGCGACCTCGCCGGCGACGCTCCAGATCCGGACCTCGCCGTCGACCTCGCCCGTGGCGAGCCAGCGACCGTCGGCGCTCCACGCGACCGCGGCGACGCGGCTCCGGTGACCCCGCAGCAGACCGACGCGGCGATGCCGACCGACGTCGAAGAGGGCGATCTCGCCGTCCCCGGCCACGGCGAGGCGCTCCCCGTCGGGGCTCCAGCCGAGCCGTCGAACGCCCCCGCCCGGACCGGAGAGCCGGGCGAGCGCCCGGCCGGTGTCGGCGTCCCAGATGTCGACGCTCCCCGACGCGCGCCCGCTCGCCAGGCGCCGACCGGTCGGGCTCCACGCGACCGAGATCGCCCGGCGCCGCGGCGCCGTCCACTCGATCGGCCGCAGCTCCTCGAGCGCCCGGACCAGCGCCGACCGGGCGCGCGCGCCCTCCCGGATGCGGAGGCTCTCGGCGGCGATCGCGCCGGCCGCCTCCCACGACTCGTCGCCGACGAGCCGCTTCGCCTTCTCGGCGAGCGCCGCGGCGAGAAGCTCATCCTTCGCCCGGCTCTCCGCCTCGGTGCGCGCCCGCGCGGTCGCCTCGGCGTCGGCGGCCACGATCGCGCGCCGCTCCGCCTCCATCGCCCGGTCGCGCTCGCGGCGGATCCGCCCGTAGCTCCAGGTGACGCCGATCGCGCCGGCGACGGCGAGCCCGGCCAGCGCCGCGCCGGCGAAGACCGCCCCGACCGCGAGCGCTCGATGCCGGCGAGCCCACCGCCAGGCCCGGACGCGCCGGTTGAGCGGGCGAGCCTCGATCGGCTCGCCGTCGAGGAAGCGCGTCAGGTCGGCGGCGAGGGCGGCGGCGTCGGCGTAGCGCCGGGCCGGCTCCTTCTCCATGCACTTGAGGGTGATCGTCTCGAGGTCGGCGTGGATCGCGACCCGCACCTCGCGCGGAGGCGCCGGCTCCTCGGAGACGACCTTCCCGAGCACCCCGAGAAGCGTGGGGGCATCGAACGGAGGTCGACCAACGAGGACGTGATACATCACGGCGCCGAGCGAGTAGACGTCCGAGAGCGGACCCGCCGCGCCGCGCTCACCCTTCGCCTGCTCGGGGCTGGCGTAGAGCGGCGTGCCGACGAGCTGGCCGCTCAGGGTCAGGCGCTTCCGCTCCTCGAGGTCGACGGCGAGCCCGAAGTCGGTGAGGTGCGGGCGACCATCCGCGTCGAGGAGGACGTTGCCCGGCTTCACATCGCGGTGAACGATCCCCGCCGCGTGGGCGTGCGCGAGCGCGCCCGCGACGTCGCGGACGACGCCGGCGACCCGACGTCCGGACCACCGCTGCTCGCAGGCGTCCTCGAGGGTGCCCCCCTCGACGAGGTCCATCACGAGGAACGGGGCGCCCCGATGGTCGCCGACCTCGTGGACGCTGACGATCGCAGGGTGGCGCAGCTTCGCCGCCGCGCGCCCCTCGCGAAGGAACCGCTCGCGCGCCCGATCGCCGAGGGCGGCCGGGTCGGCGACCATCTTGATCGCCACCCAGCGGCGAAGCGTCGGATCGTAGGCGCGCGCGACGACGCCCATCCCGCCCCGCCCGAGCTCCCCGACGACGACGTAGCGACCGACCCGGCGGCTCGGGTCATCGAGGACGGCCGTGACCTCGGGAGGCAGGGTCGCCGCCGGGATGCCCGCCGGACCGGCGCTCGGAGGGACGGGAGAGGCGCGCCCGGCGGGTGCGCGCCCCGAGCCGCTCGCCCCGGGGAGGGACGGACCGCCGCCGCCGGGCGACCCGTAGCGCGCCGGAACGGGAGACGCCGGAAAGCGTCGAGAACCCCGCGGGTCGTCGGCGTGGGCCATGGGAGACGATGGCAGCGCGGGGGGCGGGACGCCAAGGGACGCGCGGCCCCGTTGCAGGAACAGGCCCGCGCAACGGCAATG
Organism: Planctomycetota bacterium; assembly: GCA_029260755.1. Lineage (GTDB taxonomy): Bacteria > Planctomycetota > J058 > J058 > JAJDCQ01 > JAJDCQ01. The sequence goes on from JAJDCQ010000037.1 coordinate 84,219, forward strand.
AACCCGGACCTGGCAACTCGCAATCCGCGTCGTCCGCGTCATCCGCGGTTCCCACTGGGTTCAACGCCGAGAGAGACCGAACCGCGGATTTCGCGGATTACCCGGACTGATTCGGGCGTCGCCGAGCCGTCGCCGACGCGTCGCGGTGCTCCGCCCGAGACTCCTGTTCCTGGAACACGGGCACGTGATTGCCGTCGCGATGAACGATCCACAGATTTCACAGATTCCACAGATTGCCGCGGGCGGGTCCGAGTCGTCGCCGATGCCGAAACGGGCCTCCGCGCTTCGGCGAGGGATGACCGCCTTCGGCAGCTCCTAATCGGTGGAATCTGTGTATGTGTAATCTGTGGATCGTTACCCGTTCGACGCGGGGACTCTCGTGTTCCTGGAGCGGCGCGCAGGCGTCGGCAATGAACTGCGCGCCGGCAACTCGCAATCCGCGTCGTCCGCGTAATCCGCGGTTCCTACTGGGTTCAACGCCTAAAGAGACCGAACCGCGGATTTCGCGGATTACCCGGACTGATTCGGGCGTCACCGAGCCGTCGCCGACGCGTCGCGGTGCTCCGCCCGAGACTCCTGTTCCTGGAACACGGGCACGTGATTGCCGTCGCGATGAACGATCCACAGATTTCACAGATTACACATGTGTAATCTGTGGATCGTTACCCGTTCGAAGCGGGGACTCTCGTGTTCCTGGAACGGGAGCGCAGGCGTCGGCAATGAACTGCGCGCCGGCAACTCGCAATCCGCGTCGTCCGCGTAATCCGCGGTTCCTACTGGGTTCAACGCCTAAAGAGACCGAACCGCGGATTTCGCGGATTACCCCGACTGATTCGGGCGTCGCCGTGCCATTGCCGACGCGTCGCGGTGCTCCGCCCGAAACTCCTGTTCCCGGAACGGAGCGCAGGGTCTTGGCAGGAGACCTTCAGCGCGAGCAGGAGGCGCTACCTCTTTCCCGTCTTCCCCGTCTTGGTCACTTTCGTCACCGTCGCCTTCGCGCCCGCCGCCCGCCGGCGCTTCAGGAGCGGCTTCAGGAACCGTCCGGTGTGCGACTCCTTGCACTTCGCGACGTCCTCGGGGGTGCCGGTCGCGATCACGCGTCCTCCGCCCGCGCCGCCCTCGGGGCCGAGGTCGATCAGCCAGTCGCAGCACTTCAAGACATCGAGGTTGTGCTCGATCACGATCACCGTGTTGCCGGCCTCGACCAGTCGGTCGAGCACGGCGAGGAGCTTCTTCACGTCGTCGAAGTGGAGCCCCGTCGATGGCTCGTCGAGGATGTAGACGGTCCGGCCCGTCGCGACCCGTGACAGCTCGCGGCTGAGCTTCACGCGCTGCGCCTCGCCTCCCGAGAGCGTCGTCGAGCTCTGCCCGAGCTTCACGTAGTCGAGCCCGACGTCGACGAGCGTCGCGAGGATCCTCGCTATGTGCGGGTGGTTCCGGAAGAGGTCGGCCGCCTCGGCGACGGTCAGGTCGAGGATGTCCGCGATGCTCTTGCCCTGGTAGCGCACCCGCAGGGTCGCGTCGTTGAACCTCTTTCCGTCGCACTCCTCGCACGTCACGTAGACGTCGGCGAGGAAGTGCATCTCGATCTTCTTCACCCCGTCGCCGGCGCACGCCTCGCAACGCCCTCCCTTGACGTTGAACGAGAAGCGCCCAGGCAGGAACCCGTAGACGCGCGCCTCGGGCAACGCCGCGAAGAACTGCCGGATCAGGTCGAAGAGCTTCACGTAGGTCGCGGGGTTACTCCGCGGCGTCCGGCCGATCGGCCGCTGATCGATGTCGATCACCTTGTCGACGTGGTCCATCCCCGTGATCGCGTCGTGCTCCCCGGGGCTCGCGTGCGCCCCCATCAGCCGCCTCGCGAGCGCGGGGAAGAGGATCCGGTTGACGAGGCTCGACTTCCCGGCCCCCGACACGCCCGACACGCCGCACAGGACGCCCGTCGGGAACGCGACGTCGACCCCGTCGAGGTTGTTCTCGCGGGCTCCGTTCACGACGAGCTTCCGCGAGGTCGGCGTGCGGCGCCTCGCCGGGATCGCGATCTCGAGGTCTCCCCGGAGGTAGCGCCCGGTCAGGCCGGGCCCGGCCGTCACCTCGGCCGGCCGCCCCGCGGCGACGACCTCGCCTCCGGTCAGCCCGGCGCCCGGTCCGAAGTCGACGAGCCAGTCGGCGCTCTCGATCGCCTCGCGGTCGTGCTCGACCACGATGACGCTGTTGCCGAGGTCGCGCAGGTGGCAGAGCGTGTCGAGCAGCCGACGGTTGTCGCGCGGGTGCAGCCCGATCGACGGCTCGTCGAGGACGTAGATCACGCCCGAGAGCTCGCTCCCGATCTGGCTCGCCAGGCGAATCCGCTGCGCCTCGCCGCCCGACAGGGTCGGCCCCGATCGATCGAGCGTCAGGTACTCGAGCCCGACGTTCTCGAGGAAGCCGAGCCGGCTCCGGATCTCCTTCACGAGCTCGGCGGCGACCGCCCGCGCCTCGACGCCGAGGCGATCGCCCACCTCGACGATCCAGCTCCGGGCGGCGGCGATCGTGAACGCGCTCACCTCGGGCAACGTCTGTCCGCCCACCCGGACGTGGCGGCTCTCCTCGCGCAGGCGCGCCCCGCCGCAGTCGCCGCAGCGCCTCGGCGACATGAACCGCCGGTAGTGCTCCTTCATCGCCTCGGACTGCGTCTGCAGATACCGCCGCTTGATCTGGGGCAGCAGCCCCTCGAACCGCGTCCGCCAGGTGCCCGAGCCCTTGCCGCCCTTCCACCGCGCCTCGACCTCGCGGTCGCCGGTGCCGTCGAAGATGATCCGCTGGTGCTTCTTCGGGAGCTTCCGCCACGGCGTGTTCGGGTCGATCGAGAACTCGCGGCAGACGGCCTCGATGATGCGCCACTGCCAGCTCCCGCTCGCCGCCTCCTCGAAGTCGCCGTCGTCGTCGCCCTTCTTCGACCTCGCCTTCGCCTTCTCCTTCTGGCGACTGCCCCTCCGGCCGGCGCCCTCGTCGTCGCCCTGGCCGTTCTTCTTGCCCGCCTTGTCGCTCGACATCGTCGTCTTGAGCGCCCCCTCGGCGAGGGAGAGGTCGGGGTCGTTGACGAGCGAGGCCTCGTCGAACTCGAGCGTCTCGCCGAGGCCGTTGCACGGCTGGCACATCCCCAGCGGGCTGTTGAACGAGAACGACTGCGGGCTCAGGTCGGGGAAGCTGCGCTCGCACGACCCGCAGGCGAGGCGCTCCGACAGGACCCGATCCTCGTCGCGGTCGGGGAAGTGGGCCACGAGGACGCCGTCGCCGAGCCGCATCGCCGTCTCGACGCTGTCGGTCAGGCGAGCGAGGGTGTCGTCCCGCGCCTTCGCGGCGCCAGCCTCGGGCGTGACGATCCGGTCGACGACCGCCTCGATCGTGTGCTTCTTCTTCTTGTCGAGGGCGGGCGCCCGGTCGAGGGCGACGACCTCGCCGTCGACCCGCGCGCGGACGAGCCCCTCCTTTCGCAGCCCATCGATGATGTCCTTGTGCTCGCCCTTGCGGGCGACGACCCGCGGGGCGAGCAGCACCATCCGCGTCCGCGGCGGCTCGCGCAGAAGCAGGCTCACCATCTCCTGCGCGCTCTGGCGCTCGACCGGACGGTCGCAGCCGGGGCAGTGCTGAACGCCGGCGCGAGCGAACAGGACGCGGAGGTAGTCGGCGACCTCGGTGATCGTCCCGACCGTCGACCGCGGGTTGCTGCTCGCCGCCTTCTGCTCGATCGCGATCGTCGGCGAGAGGCCGCGGATGTGGTCGTAGTGAGGCTTGTCGAGCTGGCCCAGGAACTGCCGAGCGTAGGCGGAGAGGCTCTCGACGAAACGGCGCTGCCCCTCGGCGTAGATCGTGTCGAACGCGAGCGAGCTCTTCCCCGAGCCCGACGGCCCGGTGAAGACGACGAGCGCCTTCTTCGGGATGTCGACGTCGACGCGCTTGAGGTTGTGCTCGGCGGCCCCGCGCACCTGGATGTGCTCGAGCTCGACCGGCCGCGCGGCGACGGCCTTGCGCCTTGGGCTAGCCCGACCGGCCTTCTTCTTCTCCGCGCTCGGCTTGGCCTTCTTCTTCGCGGTGGGAGCGCTCTTCGTCGCGGTCTTCCTGGCCATGGCGGGTCACGGTATACCACGGCCGTCCGACAGGGAAGATCCCCCCGCCCGGCCGGGTCGTGTCGGGGCGCATTGCGCGGGTCTCGAAGTCGCAGCTAGCGTGAGGGATCCATGGAACTCCCGCCCACCGAGCCGAACCGGCCGCCACGCTCCGTCGCCCGTCCCACGCCGCCTCGGATGATCGCCGGCTTCGAGCTGATCGACCTCCTCGGGGAGGGAGGGATGGGGCGCGTCTTTCGCGCTCGGCATCGGGCGCTCGATCGGATCGTCGCCCTCAAGCTCCTGACCCCGGAGGCCGCCGGCGACTTCGAGTTCGTCGAGCGGTTCACCCGCGAGGCGCGCGCGGCCGCGGCCCTCCAGCACCCGAGCATCGTCTCGATCCTCGACTTCGGTCGCGACCCGGCGACCGGGTCGCCGTTCATGGCGCTCGAGTACGTCGACGGCGAGGACCTCGAGCATCGCCTGAAGCGCGACGGGAAGCTCACCGAACGCGGCGCCCTGCGGCTCATCCGGGCCGTCCTCGGCGCCCTCGCCCATGCCCACGAGCACGGCCTCGTCCACCGCGACATCAAGCCCGCGAACATCCTCCTGCCCCGTCGCGGCCCGCCGAAACTCGCCGACCTCGGCCTGGCGAAACGGCAGACCGACAGCCGCCTGACCGAGACGGGGATCCTCGTCGGCACGCCGCGCTACATGTCGCCGGAGCAGGCGAACGGGGATCGGCTCGACATCCGGAGCGATCTCTACTCCCTCGGCCTCGTCCTCTTCCGGATGCTGACGGGCGGGGACGCGTTCGTCGCGCCCGACCCGATCTCGACGATCACGCGCCGCCTGACCGAGGACTGCCCCGACCCGCGGGCCGCGGAGCCGGAGATCTCCGCTGGCGCGGCCCGGATCGTCGCCGCCCTGACCGCGCGTGATCCCGACGCGCGCGTGGCGACGCCCACCGAGGCGATGGCCCTCGTCGATCGGGCCCTCGCCGTCGCGACGAAGGGCGGCGGATCCTCCCGGGCGAACCGCCCCCTCACCGCCGTCGCGACGATCTCGACGGTCGTCGCGCTCGCCGCCGTCACGCTCGCCATCTACGTCGTCGCGATCCGGGACTCAGCCACGGCTCACCTGCCCGACTCCGGCCCGCTCGCCACCGCGGGCGGCTCGGCCGCGACGCCGGCCGGCGAGGACGACGACCACGACGACGGAGTCACTCCGCCAGAGATCGCCGCGCCGATCCAGCACCGGCCCGAGCCCCAGGGCCCCGACTGGTGGCGGACCGATCCGCGCATCGTCGAGCTCGGCCTCGACGGCCTCATCGACGTGCTCGGGACCGACCTCTGGCGCCACCCGGCGCCGGTGGGATCGGTCTCGATCAGCGCCGACGGGGCGCGTGTCCTCTCGGTCTCGATCGACGGCTCGATCGCCGTCTGGGACGTCGCGACGAACGTCCGCCTTCTGAACAAGTCGATCGCGGCACCCGCCGAGCGCGGCTACGAGCTCGGATCGGGAGCCCTCACCGACGACGGGACGCGCGCGATCGTCGGCGCCGGCAACCTCGTCCAGTTCTGGGACGTCGACGGCGACCGGCACTCGCCCATTCCGGTTCCCACCGAGCTGGGTCATGCCTGCGCGATCGCCGTCGTGCCGTCGGACCGGGCGGGGATGGTCCGACTCGCGATCGGGGGCACCCGCGGCCTCGTTCGCATCGTGGACGTCGACCTCACGAACACGAGGAACGTGGCGCTCCTCGAACGGACGCCGGCGATCGCGCGCACCCCACCGGTGTCGCCGGAGGTCTCCCGGATCGAGCTCGACCCCGACCGCGAGCACATCCTCGTCACCCACCTCGACGGACATGCCGAGGTCTGGGCGCTCGCCACCCGCACGCGGGTCGCCGAACTGCCCGAGTTCGGCTGGAACGCCTGGGGAGCCGCCTTCGCGCCCGATGCCCGATCCGTCTTCCTCTCGGCGCAGGCCGTCTCCCGCGCCCGCCCCGACGAGCCGGTCCGGCTCGGGCGCTGGCGGTTCGCCGACGGTGCCGCGGCTCTCGAGCCGCTTCCCGGCGCCTCGGACGACCACACGCGGGCGGTCCGCCTCCTTCCCGACGGTGACCGGCTCCTCGCCGCGAACGAGCGGGGCGACCTCGTCGTCCGCACGCTCGCGTCAGGCGAGGTGCTCCGAGCATGGAACGCGATCGAGCGCGGGTCGATCCAGGATCTCGCCGTGACCGCCGACGGCCGCGTCGCCGTGACCGGCGGAAGCGACGGCCGGGTTCGCCTCTGGGACGTCGCGACCGGCCAGGCGCTCAACCCCGACCCGCCGATCCGCGACGACGACCGCCTTCCCGACCGCTGGGCGGGCCAGGCCACCTCGCCCGAGGGGCTGGTCGCCGTCGCGGACCGGACGACCCGATCCGTCGCGCTCCGCCGTACGCCGGGCGCCGAACCCTACCGACGGATCGAGCTCGCTCCGATCGGGTGGACGCCCGTCGCCGTCACCTTCGTCGACGGCGACGAGCTCGCGATCGGGACGACCGACGGCGTCATCCTCATCGTGAAGGTCCGTCCCTGACGGAGGTTTGCGGGCGCTCCCGCGGCCCGCTAGCGTGAGGGAAGCATGCCCTCCGACTTCTCCGTCCCGCCGCCGGCGTCCGGCACCTTCGCCGCGACGCCGCTCCCCGAGCCGACCGTTCCGACGGCCGTCGCCGGCTACGACGTCGGCGCGCCGCTCGGCGAGGGCGGGATGGGCAAGGTCTACCGCGCGACCCAGCGCTCGCTCGGGCGCGCCGTCGCCCTCAAGCTCCTCTCGCCGTCGGCCACCCGCGACCCCAACTTCATGGAGCGCTTCGCCCGGGAGGCGAAGGCGGCCGGCGCGCTCAGCCACCCGAACGTCGTCCGCGTCATCGACGCCGGCATCGACCCGCTCCTCGCCCAGCCGTTCATCGCGTACGAGCTCGTCGAGGGGCGCGACCTCGGCGGGGTCATCCGCGACGCGCTCACCCTGCCCGAGCGCCGCGCCCTGGAGATCGCCCGCGACATCGCCCGCGGCCTCGAGCAGGTGCACGCCCTCGGGATCGTCCACCGCGACCTCAAGCCGGCGAACGTCCTCGTCGACGGCAGCGGCCGGGCGAAGATCGCCGACCTCGGCCTCGCCAAGCTCGAGTCCGACGCCGGCGGGACGACGACCGGCGTCGTGGTCGGGACGCCCCACTACATGTCGCCCGAGCAGGCGCACGGCAGCAACGTCGGCTCGAAGACCGACATCTACTCGCTCGGTCTCATCATCTACAAGGCGACGACCGGTCGGCTCGCGTTCCCGTCGACCTCGTCGATCGGGACGCTCACGATGCGCGTCCAGGAGGACTGCCCCGACCCCCGGGAGATCGTCCCCGCCCTCTCGGGCGCGCTCGTCGATCTCGTGCTCCTCCTGACGACGCGCGACCCGGACGCGCGACCCGACGCCGCCGCCACCCTCGCCGAGATCGATCGGACGATCGCCCGGCCACGCAAGCTCGCCCGCCGCGCGAGCCGCTCGGGCATCCAGATCGCGGCGAGCGAACGCGACGGCTCGCCGACCCCCCGACCAGCGAAGGGCGGCCCGAGCGTCACGATCGGACTCCTCGGCGTCGGGATCGTGCTCCTCGCCGCGGCGGCGGCCGGGCTCCTCCTCGTCGGGACGGACCTGGGCGACGACGGAGCCGCCGCGTCCACGCCCGTCGCGGCAGCCACCGGTTCGTCGTCGGCGGCCGTCGCTCGCCCCGCCTCGACCGCGGGCGACGATGATGATGACGATGATGACGACCCCGCGGATCCGCCCGTCGCGCCCGACCCGCGACCCGATCCGCCGCCCGCGCCGCCCGTCGACCCGCGCCAGGCCTTCTACGCGCCGGCGATCCACGGCAAGAACCTCGAGCTCGTCTCGGTCTGGGGCGACTGTCCGTGGAAGCACGCGACGATGATCGCGCAGGTCGACATCAGCGCCGACGGCCGCCGCGCGATGGCCGTGTCGCTCGACGGGTGGGTCGCGGCGTGGGACGTCGCCACCGGCGAGGAGCTGTTCCGCGACTCGGTCGCCCGCTCGCCGACCCCCGCCCAGGTCATCCTCGGCGCGGCCATCCGCCCCGACGGACGCTGGGTCGTCGTCGGCGACGACGAGGGACGCCTCCACGCCTGGGATCTCGACCGGGAAGGCGCGCGCGGTCCGCCGTCGGTGCCCGGACATGGATCGACGATCGGCGCGATCACCTTCTCGAGGGACGACCAGCGCGTCTACACCGGGGGCGCCGACGCCCGCTGTCGAGACTGGACGCTCGACGAGTCGACGGGCGCGTACACGCCGCACGGAACGATGACGGGCAAGGTGCCGTTCCGCGACCTCGCCATGAGCGGTCCGCCGCTCGAACGCATCGCCGCCTCCGCCGCCGCCGGATCGAGCGGAGCGGCCGACCAGAACGGCGTCATGCTCCTCGCTCCGCAGCCGCCGAAGATCGGGGTTCTCAGCGGGCGCCAGCTCCCCACCCACGCCGAGGGTCGCGTCGCCATCTCCCTCGACGGCCGGCGCGTCCTCGTCGGCGCCGACGTCGATCCAGGCGCCGGCGAGCCCCTCGCCCCGCGTCTCTTCCTCGACGCGACGAAGCTCGAGGCGGGTGGCATCGTCCTCGCAGGGCACCGGGGCGCCCGCGCCGTCGCGTTCTCGCCCGACGGCCAGCTCGCCCTCACCGGCGACGCGACGAACGGCTTCCTTCTGGCCTGGGACCTGACCGCCGATCCGCTCGAGGCGCGGCGCCTCGCCGGCAAGCACTGGCTCGGCTGGGTCCAGGACGTCGCCGTCGCCCACGATGGCGAACGGCTGATCGCGATCTCCGGCGGCAACGACACGTTCGTGAGGCGCTGGGACCTCGACGCGGGCGTCGAGATCGATCCTCCCGACGTCGCCCGGACGATCGTCGGCGTCGCCCGCGGGATCGAGGCCGCGGGCGAGACGATCGCGACGCTCGGCGGCGCCGGCTGCCGGATCTGGCGACGCGATGGCGCGACCCGAGAGCTCCTCGAGGAGACGTTCGGACGAACCCTCGCCCTCGCCCCGGACGGTCGGTCGGTCGCGATCGGAACCGGAGACGGCCGCGTCGCTTTCCGCGACCTCGACGAGGAGAACCCGACGGCCGACGGCCGCTGGTCCTGGTTCGGACGCCCCGCGGGCCAGCTCGCCGACGCGAAGCCCTCGCCGGTCACCGCTCTCGCCGTTCACCGCGGACGCGTCGTGAGCGGCTCGGCCGCCGGCATCGTCCAGGGCTGGGACGGCCGCAACGCGGTGAGCCAGATCCTCCGGCGGCACGAGGGCTCGCCGATCCTCGCGATCGCCCCCGACCCCGACGGCGGCGTCATCTCCATCTCGGCCGACGGCCAGGTCATCCAGGACGGAGTGCGGCCGAGCTTCCGCGTCGAGACGGTCTCGCCGATCCTCCGGGCGACGATCTCCCGCGACGCCCGCCGCCTCGTGACCCTCTCCCGCGCCGGCGTCCGGATCCGCGATCTGGTGACCGGCGAAGAGCACGCGGCGTTCACCCTCACCGAGAAGGGCGCCCGCGCAGGCCAGCTCGGCTGCGCCCTCTCCCCCGACGGCGCGCGGCTCGCGATCACCGCGGACCGGATCATCTCCGTCCTCGCGATCGGCGACCGCCGGGGCGAGCTGAGCTCGCTCGGCGAGGTGACCCTCGACCTCGCCGGGCAGTTCGACGTCACGGGCGTCTGCTTCGACGGCCCGAAGGCGATCCGGGTGACGACCGCCCAGGGCCCCCTCCTCCACTACGTGATCACCGAGTAGGAGCTCGCCCCCGTGACACGAGCCCGCGGCTCCGGCGGCCCGCCGAAGGACCCGGGCGTTGCACGACGCGGCCTCGAGTCGTTCCGCTCCGCCGTCTCGGATGCCTGGAGCGACCTGCTCTTCGAGCTCAGCCTCCGGTCACGGTCGAGGCTCGAGGCCGACCTCGGCGCTCCGGTGCTGACGCTCGACGACCCGCAGCAGTTCCTGATGAAGATCTGAGCCGACGACGGCCCGGCGCACCACCGCCCCGGTCGCTACCTCTTCGATCTCGTCGCCGGGTAACCTCGATGGGCCACTGGACGCCGACATCCGCTACCGACCACAGGAGCCGAGCCATGAAGAGCCCCCGCGCCACCGCGATCGCCATGATCGCCCTGTCCCTCGTCACCCTCGCCCTCACCCCCGCGCCGGCGCGCGCCGACGACCCGCCGACCGATGAGGAGAAGGCGAAGATCGCGGTCGACGTCCCGAACGCGGTCGTCCCGAGCAAGCGCCTCGTCTGCGGCGGACAGCCGACCGACGCCCACCTCGAGGAGGCCGCGAAGAAGGGCTTCCGCCTGGTGATCAACCTGCGGTCGAAGGCCGAGGGCCCCGAGGGCGAGAAGGAGCGAGTCGAGGCCCACGGGATGATCTACGTCTCGATCCCGATGAAGGGGGCGGACGGCGTCACCGTCGAGAACGCGAAGCGCCTGGCCGACGCGCTGAAGAAGGCCGACGACGGTCCCGTCCTCGTCCACTGCCGCGGCGGCAACCGCGTCGGCGCGCTCTTCGCGATGAAGGCATTCCACGTCGACGGCGAGAGCGCCGAGGCGGCCATCGCGCTGGGCAAGCGCCACGGCCTGACGCATCTCGAGAAGGTCGTCCGCGAACGGCTGGTCCCGAAGAAGGACGACTAGCCGGACCGGCCTGTAGAGCCCGGCTCGCCTTCGGCGAACGGGATGAAACCACGGAGACACGGAGGCACGGAGGAGCTTCGGAAAGGGAGCTCAGCCGCCGATCGTCTCGCGCAGCTCGGCGATCTTCTCCTCGAGCGAGGTCCGCGCGGAGCCCGGCGGCGTCCGCTGGAGGAGCGCTTCGAGGTCGACGAGGGCGGCTCGCTGATCGCCGAGCGACTCGTTCGCCATCGCGCGGAGCCGCCGCGCCGTCAGCTCCTGGGACGGCAGCCCGCGCGTCAGGACGACGTCGAGGTCGCGCCGGGCGGCCGCGAAGGCGCCGAGCTTCGAGTGGATGACGGCCCGCTCGAAGAAGCCGAGGGTGAACCCGGGCTCGAGCGCGAGCATCCGGTCGTAGTCGGCGAGGGCGCCGGGCGAATCCTCGCGCCGCGCGCGCCAGCGGCCGCGCGTCCAGAGGCTGCTTCCGACGAGCCGGGGGGCGATCGCCGACCCCGCGAGGAGGATCTCCGCGTCGGCCACCGCCTCGGCCGTTCGATCGAGGGCGGAGTAGGCGAGCATCCGGAGCGAGCGCGCGTCGTGGAGCCCGGGCGTCTCGGTGAGGATCGTCGTGAGCGTCCGGATCGCGTCCTCGCGCCGCCCCTCCCGGAACGCCGCCTGGGCCAGGTCGAGCATCCGGGACGTCTCGGCCGATGGCGGCGACGGCGACGACTGCCGCGAGGCCACCGCCCGGCGCAGGGACGCCTCGAGCGCATCCCGGTCGGGGTCGTCGGACGCGAGCGCCGCGACGGCCAGGGCCAGGTCCTGCTCCGCCTCGTCGAGCCGCCCGAGCCCCGCGAGCACCTCACCTCGGAGACCGCGGAGGACGACGTCGCCGGGGTCGCGGGCGAGCAGCCGCTCGAGCTCGCCCATCGCTTCGGCCAGGCGCCCGAGCCGGACGTAGCAGCGGGTCCGATCGCGGAGGGCCGATCGATCGCCGGGGTTGCTCTCGAGGATCAGGTCGATCTCGTCGAGGGCGCCCTCGAAGTCGCCCGCCCCCATCCGGAGCGCCAGGAGCTTGCCGCGCGCCCAGAGGAGCTGGGGGTCGATCGCGAGGAGGCGGTCGATCACGACGCGCTCCTCGGCCGGGTCGGTGCTCGCCGCGAGGCTGCGCCCCTCGAGGTGGTCGATGACGAGACTCCGGTGCCGCGGCGCGATCGGCGGATCGCCCCAGGCGCCCTCGTCGGCCAGCAGGTCGATGGCGCGGTCGAGCTCGCCGGCCGCCAGGTCGCTCTCACGCCGTTCGGTGTAGCCGGCGGCCCGGTCGAGGATGGCCGCGATCCGCGCGTCGAGGCTCTCGCGCTCGGGGCGCTTCGTCGTCGTCGTCGCCCCGCCCGGCGCGGGCCCGTCGCCGGCCGAGGCCGACGTCGGAGCGGGCGTCGACGTCGGCATCGCGGTGTTCGGGCGCCCCGAGAGGGCGACGCCGATGCCGATGCCGCCGACCAGGAGCACGCCGCCGAGGGCGGCGAGGATCGCCACCGGCGGCCCCGTCCGGCCGGGCGGCTCGAACCGGCGCGATCCCGTCGAGGGGCGCGAGCCTCCCGACGATGACGACGCGGGCCGCGACGCTGGCCCCGCGCCGGGCGGCCCTCGCCGGAGCGCGTGGCGGCCCGAGCCCGACCCGTGCGAGACGCCGAGGTAGCGGTCGAGCTCCGCGGCGAGCTCGACGCCCGAGCCGAACCGCTGGTCGGGCACCTTCGCGAGGCAGCGCAGACAGATCGCGTCGAGCTCCGGCGCGATGCCCGGTCGACGCGTCGAGGGCGGCGGCGGCGGCTTCCGGACCGTCGCCATCACCTGCGCGGCGACGTCGGCCTCCCGGAACGGCGTCGTCCCGGTGAGCATGGCGTAGAGCGTCGCGCCGAGGGAGTAGATGTCGGAGGCCGGCCCGACCTGGTCGAGCGCGCCCGTCGCCTGCTCGGGCGGCCAGAAGCCCGGCGTCCCGAACGAGGCGCCCGAGACGGTGAGGCGCGTCTGCGCGAGCCGGACCGATCGGGCGAGGCCGAAGTCGGCGAGGCGCGGCTCGCCGAGCCGATCGAGGATGATGTTGGCGGGCTTGATGTCGCGGTGGACGACGCCGCGGCCGTGCGCGTGGTCGAGCGCGATGGCGAGCTTGCGTGCGATCCAGGCCGCCTCCTCGGGCGGGAGGACGCCCTCGCGCCGGAGGCGATCGTCGACCGGCTCGCCGTCGACGAGGTCCATCGCGATGTAGCGCCGGCCGTGCTCGTCGGAGCCCACGTCACGGATCCGCACGATGTTCGGATGGTCGAGGCTCCGGAGGACCGCGGCCTCGCGTCGGAACCGCTGCGTCTCGCGCGGATCGATCGCGTCGATCGGCCCGGGGTCGCTGAGCACCTTGAGGGCGACCTCGCCGCCCGAGGGATGGACCGCGCGGAAGACGACGCCGTAGGCGCCGCGGCCGAGGCGGGCGATGATCCGGTATCCCGCGATCGTCTCGGATCTCGCCGACTCGCCCGTCACTCGATCGGCCGCCGACCCTCGCTACGCGCCGTCGCCGGGCGCGATGTACTTCCCCGTGCGCGGCAGGGCGATGCTGCGGAGCGTGTCGCGCAGGCCGACCCGCGGCGAAAACCCGAGCTCGCGCCGGATCCGCCGATCGCTCACGAGCAGGTTGTAGCGGAGGAAGTCGAGCATAGGCGAGCTGAACGGCACGGCCCGGAGCCGCTCGAGCTGCCGCATGACCACGTAGGCGGCCGGGTGGGGCAGCGGCAAGGGCGACACGCCGACCTCGCGCAGCATCCCGAAGAGCGAGATCTCGCCCGGGCCGCTCACGTTGAAGATGTCGGTGCGGCCGGCCCGCAGGGCGAGGACGATCGCCTGGACGAGGTCGTCCTCGTGGATGAGCTGCATCATCGGGTCGAACCCGAACAGGACCGGGACGACGCGCCGCCGGGTGATGTAGGCCTTGAGCGGGCTCATCACCGTCGGCCCGATCACGTGGGTCGGCCGGAGGATCGTCGTCCGGACGTGGTCGTGGCGCCACATCCACGCCTGGGCGTAGCGATCGGCCTCGACCCGCTCGCGCATGCCCGAGTAGGTCTCGAGCGCCCGGAGCGGCGCGTTCTCGGCGAGGAAGGCCGGGTTGTGGGGGTGCGCCCCGTAGACGGCCGCCGTCGAGACGACGACGACGCTCTTCACGTCGTAGCGGGCGACGTGGTCGAGCAGCTTCATCGTCGAGAGGACGTTCCGGTTGTAGCGCTTGTGCTTGCCGACCCGCGGGTCGTCCTCGAACGCGAGGTGGACGACCGCGTCGACGCCGCCCTGGCGGAAGATGTCCTCCGCCGGACGCTTCGTCAGATCGCAGACGTAGTGCTCGACGCCGCGGGCCGCGTCGCCCTCGATCGGCTCGTGGTCGATCCCGACCCGCTCGCAGCTCCCCTCCAGCGCCCGCAGGACGAGGCGGCCGAGCCCCTTGGCGGCGCCGGTCACGACGACGCGCCGGAGGAGCGGCGGGTCCGCGTTCGCCTGCTCGTTCGCGTCCCAGCTCACCTCGGGCACGGGCGACCGGGTGGCGGGTCCGTCGTCACGGGCGGGGCTCAAGAGAACACCCCCTCGCGCGTCTCGAGGCCGTACTGGATCAGCCGATGGATCTTGCTCTTGACGATCTCGACCGCCCGGTCGACGTCCTCGTCGCTGGTCGAGCGGGCGTCGCCGTCGAAGTGGATCGGCTCGTCGTAGTAGACGCGGTAACGGACCGGCAGCGGCAGCAGCCCGAGCGGGCCGAGCGCCGGGAAGAACGGGGTCACCGGCACGTAGGGGAAGCCGGTCAGGCGCGCGAGCGGGGTGACGTTGCCGACGCTCGGCATCTGCTCCTCGGCGCCGACGACCGCGCACGGAACGATCGGGGCGCCCGTCTCGAGGGCGAGGCGGACGAAGCCGGTGCCGAACTCCTGGAGCTCGTAGGCCTCCCAGATCGTCTTGCCGATCCCGCGCACGCCCTCGGGGAAGACGAGGATCGCCTCGTCGCGGCCGAGCAGCTCGCGGCAGTTCTGCGGATCGCCGAGGACGTGGCCCATCCGCTGCATGAGCGGGCTGAACACCGGCAGGGTCGGGAACCAGCGCTCCGCCATCCCGCGGGCGAGGCGCGGCGGATCGGCCTCCATGAGCATCGAGAGGGCGACCATGAGCCCGTCCCAGGGCAGGACGCCGCTGTGGTTCGCGGCGACGATCACCCGGTCGCCCGGGAGGTGCTCCGCGCCGTGGGTCTCGACCCGGAAGTAGTGCTTGTAGATCGGGTAGGCGGCGCTGTAGAGGTACTTCGCCACGTCGGGATTGAAGCCGAACGGGTCGAAGCCGTACTCGTTCAGCTTCGTCGGCACCCGGCGGATCCGGTCCTCGACCTCGGCCGAGACGGTCCGATCGAGGGCCGCGTGAAAGGCATCGCTGAGCTTGAAGAACATCCGCGCGTTCCCGGCTGGCGACGCGATCGGCCGCGTCGCCCCGTCAATGTGACGCATCGCGACACAGCCCGTCAACCCGTCGGGCGAGTCTACTTCGCGGCGTCCATCGGGATCCGGGTCATCGGGATCGCCTGCTTCACCGGCCGGCCGCCCTGCTCCCCCTCGAGGGTGACGACCAGCTTCTCGCCATCGCGGGCGTAGGTGATCTTGCTCGGGAAGTCGTTCTCGGGCAGGACGAAGACCGCCCGCCCCTCGCCGGCCTCGTCGAGCCGGAAGGCGGCGGCGCCGGCGGGGTGGTCGCGCAGATCGATCCCGAAGTGGCGGACCGAGTAGATGATCCCCTTGTCGCCCGCGTCGGCGATCGAGATCAGCTCGGTCATCGTCACCCGGTCGCCGCGGAAGAACCGCGCCATCCCGATGAGGGTCCCGCCGCGCGGCGGGCTCCAGTACTCCTCGAACGAGCCGCCTTCGGCCCGCCAGCCGCCGACGAGCCAGGCGAGGCTCTCGATCGAGGGGGCGTCGCCGCCGTCGTCGTCGGCGACGGCCGGATTCCCGACGAGGAGCGAGGCCAGGGCGACGAGGCCGAACGCGACGGCGAGCGATCTCGGAAGCGGGCGAGTCATCGGTCGATCTCCTGAAGGCGGCGGCGAGCGCCGGAGCGGCGACGATACCATCTCGGTGAGGTCGCGGCCGCCTTGACGGCGCGGGCCGCACCCTGAATCATCCCTTCGCTCCCCCCCGTCCGCCTCGACCGCCCCCCGAACGGAGGAACGTCCCGATGCCTCGATCCCGGACCGCCGCCGCGACCGCCCTCCTGCTCGCCCTCGCGCTCGGGGTCGCGTTGGTCGCGCCGTCGCGGAACGCCCGCTCCGACGACGACGAGGCGAAGACGCGCACGACGCAGCTCTGGCAGACGATCTCGTATCTCGGCCGGCGCGTCGGCTGGGTCCACTTCGAGTACACGATCGAGCTCGCCCGCGACGGCAAGACGCCGAAAGGACGCCGGATCGTTCGCCGCGAGACGACGCGCGTCCCGATCGGCGGCGAGCGGATGGGCGAGCAGACGATGCTGGTCGAGGCCGACCTCGAGGCCGACTGGAGCCTGAAGCAGTACGTCGTCACCCGCGAGAACGAGCTCATCCGGAGCGTCGACGAGATCGTGGTCGAGGGGAAGCTCGTCAAGACGAAGCGGACCTTCTGGGCGGGCGAGCGTCGATCGCCCGAGCGGATGGGCGAGGGCAAGGTCATCACGGAGTCCGAGTTCCCGCTCGAGAAGAACGGGTCGCTCCGGATCGCCCATCTCTACCGCCTCGGCGACGCCCCCCTCGGAAGCGACCTCGAGCGGGCGTGGACCTCGATCAACCACGCGCGCGGGTTCGAGTCGCCGGTCGCCTACAAGGTCACCGAAGAGCTCCCCGACGGCAACTTCCGGGTCGTCGCGCAGTCGCTGGCCGGGCGCCGCCGCGTCCGGGAGACCGACTACATCCTGCGGCGGTCCGACGGCGCGCCGCTCCTGCAGGCCTCCCCCGACAGCGAGTTCGTCTTCACCGTCGCCGCCGACGAGGGCGACGCGAAGAACCTCGACGGCCCCGCCGCCGAACCCGACCGCGCCCGCGGGATCGGGATGCGGATCGGGAAGGACGGGCACATCACGAACGTCTACGGCGGGTATCGCCTGAAGATCCCCGAGCTGCCGTTCACCGCCGACGGCGGGCCGGGCGGGATCGTCGTCGGCGACCCCACCCGGCAGATCAACGTCCTCTTCCTCGACTTCGAGGACGAGCCCTCGCTCGAGGCGTTCTTCGGGAGGGTCGACGCGCTGAACGAGGCGCGCTTCAAGCGCGAAGGACCCTACGAGGCGACGGCGCCGACCGACGCGAAGCTCGGCCCGCTCGCGGCCAAGGAGGTGCGGGGCAAGCTCGTCTCGCGGGGCGAGGCGCAGGAGTTCCGCAACACCTACGCGTGGGCCGACGACGGCCGCGCCTGGCTCGTCGTCTGCATCGCGCCGCCGGGCGGCCTCGACGAGCACACCCACGCCCAGCTCGACGCCCTCCTCGCCGGCTTCGCGACGATCCCGAAGGAGCGCTGCGAGATCCAGGCCGAGGAGGCGGTCTGGCGCGACCCGTTCGTCGAGTTCGAGGTGTCCGCGATCGACGGCTGGAAGATCGTCGACGAGCGCCCGCCCCCGCCGAAGCCCGGCGAGCCGCCGGAGCGGCGCGAGCGCGACGAGAAGCCCAAGCCGCCGTTCCGGATCGTCCGCGACGGCCGGACCGCCTTCGCGACGGTCGCCGCCTCGCGGGCGCCGATCGCGTTCACCCTCGACACGGCCGCCGAATCGGTCCGCCACACCGCGGCCCGCGAGCACGGCGACCAGGTGAGCGACATCACCGTCGAGCGGACCGAGCTCGGCGAGCGCGATGCGCTCCGGGTGCGGTTCCTCGTCTCGAACGAGACGGGCGGCGGCGCCCACGTCATCCGCCGGATCACCTTCGTCGACGACGGCCGCGTCCTCACCCTCAGCGGCTCCATCAAGGATCCCAAGGACGAGGAGACGATCGCCGCCGAGCTCGACGCGATCGCCGAGACGCTCGGCCCGTGGGAGCCCTAGGCCGATGCCGGAGCGAGGCGAGATCGGCGGCCCGCCGCGGCAGCGGCGATTCACCGAGAGCAAGCCGTTCGAGCTCGTCAGCGACTTCACGCCCGCGGGCGATCAGCCGCAGGCGATCGACGCGATCGTCCGGGAGCTCGAGGCGGGCGCCCACGAGCAGGTGCTCCTCGGCGTCACCGGCAGCGGCAAGACGTTCACGATCGCGAACACGATCCTCCGGACCCAGCGCCCGACCCTGGTGATCGCCCACAACAAGACGCTCGCGACGCAGCTCTTCCTCGAGCTGCGCGAGCTCTTCCCCGAGAACGCGGTCGGCTACTTCGTCTCCTACTACGACTACTACCAGCCCGAGGCCTACATCCCGAGCAGCGACACCTACATCGAGAAGGACTCGATCAAGAACGACCGGATCGACAAGCTCCGCCACGGGACGACGCGCGACCTGCTCACCCGGCGCGACGTCATCATCGTGGCGAGCGTCTCGTGCATCTACGGCCTCGGCTCGCCCGAGGCGTACATGTCGATGATGGTCGAGCTCGAGCGCGGCCAGACGATCACCCGCGACGAGATCCTGAGGCGCCTCGCGGTGACCCAGTACACGCGCAACGACTACGACCTCCGCCGCGGGACGTTCCGGACGCGCGGCGACGTCATCGACGTCGTGCCCGCCCACGAGGAGGCGCGCGCCATCCGGATCGAGATGTTCGGCGACGAGGTCGAGGTGATCCGCGAGATCGACCCGCTCACCGGTGAGGACCACGGCGAGATCGAGCGGGTCGAGATCTACCCGAAGAGCCACTACGTGACGCCCGAGGAGCTGCTCGAGCGGGCGCTCGGCACGATCGAGGCCGAGCTCGACGAGCGGCTCGACGACCTGCGCACCAAGCACCTCCTGGTGGAGGCGCAGCGCCTCGAGCAGCGGACGACCTACGACCTCGAGCTCCTCCGCGAGGTCGGCGCCTGCAACGGGATCGAGAACTACAGCCGCCACCTCACCGGGCGCGAGCCGGGGCAGCCGCCGCCGACCCTGATGGACTACCTCCACGAGGACACGCTGCTCATCATCGACGAGAGCCACCAGACGCTGCCCCAGATCGGCGCCATGTACAAGGGCGACCGCTCCCGGAAGGAGACCCTCGTCGAGTTCGGCTTCCGCCTCCCGAGCGCGCTCGACAACCGCCCCCTCCGGGCGCAGGAGTTCGAGGAGTACGCCTACCAGCGCATCTACGTGAGCGCGACGCCGGGCCCGGTCGAGCTCGAGCGGTGCGGCGGGAGGATCGCCGAGCAGGTCGTCCGGCCGACCGGGCTGACCGATCCGCCGGTCGAGATCCGCCCGACCAAGGACCAGGTCCACGACCTCGCGACGGAGGTGCGCGCCCGCGCCGACAGCGGCGAGCGGACGCTCGTGACGACGCTCACCAAGAGAATGGCCGAGGACCTGACCGAGTACTACCTCGACGAGGGGATCCGGGCGAAGTACCTCCACGCCGACATCGACACGATGGAGCGGGCCGACATCATCAAGGCGCTCCGCCAGGGCGAGTTCGACTGCCTCGTCGGAATCAACCTGCTCCGCGAGGGGCTCGACCTGCCGGAGGTGAGCCTCATCGGCATCCTCGACGCCGACAAGGAGGGATTCCTCCGCAGCGCGACGTCACTGATCCAGACGTTCGGACGCGCCGCCCGCAACGTGAACGGCCGCGTGATCATGTACGCCGACTCCGAGACCCGCTCGATGAAGATCGCGATCAGCGAGACCGACCGCCGCCGCAAGATCCAGGAGGAATACAACGTCGAGCACGGGATCACCCCGACGACCATCTCGAAGAAGATCGGAGCATCCCTCGCCGCGATCACCGATGCGGACTACCTCGACCTCGACGAGCTCGTCGAAGACGCGGACGAGAACGAGCGCGGCGAGAAGCGCCTCACGCCCGAGGACATCCGAAAGCGAATCAAGGAGGTCCGCGCCGAGATGCTCGAGACCGCGAAGCGACTCGAGTTCGAGAAGGCCGCCGAGCTGCGCGACGAGCTCCAGCGCCTGGAGCGGCTGGAGATGGCGCTGTAGTGACGAACTTGGAAGAACTCATGGCGCGTTGGCGCGAGGTCCTCACAGCGCTTGATCATGTCGTGCCCTCGCGCAAGCGCCCCGTGCTCGATGACGTGGAGAGCGCGTTGGGACTGCCGCTTCCGCAGAGCTATCGAGACTACATCTGGCTTTTTGGCTACGGCATCCTCGCCGACATGTACTGCGTGTGGAGCCCGGAGATGCTCCAAGTCCTCTCGCCCGCTCATGCGGCCGAAGTCGCCGAGACACTCTCGCTCGGGCTCTGGCCTTCAGACGTCGCCCACTCCTTGAAGGGCGTGAGGCTGATTCCGTTCGGGAAGTCGGACAATGGGGACCTCCTCGCTTGGGAGGTGCCGTCGGATCGACGCCCCTCCGAGCCGCCAATCCGCATTCTCCACCACGAGCAGACTTCAGCGCCCGTCGTTTGCCATGGGCTTCTCGAGTTCGTTCGGGACGTCGTGGTGGCGGGAGAGATCGACGTCCTATTCCCGCGCGGCGCCGCCGAGAAGTGGGAGCTAGAGCGGAGCTTCGTTCCACTCAAAGAGAGGATAGTCCTTCCAGCGAAGGCGAAGTCTCTTCGCCGGGCCCACGAGCGCTTTCGGCGCAGCAGCAAGCGCCCACGGCGAGCCTCGTCGTCAGACTAGGAGACTCGTGGGCAGACGGGGTCGAGTCTGGACTTGTCCCAGGTAGGGTGTTTGGGACAAGTCCAGACTTGACCAGGCCTGACCGCTATTGAAATCTGACCCCTACTGACTTGTGTGCCCGCCATGACTTGTGGGATACGCCCGATGCGAACGCCGACTCCGCTTCTCGCATCGATTCTCCTCGTTGGCGGTTGCGCGAGCCCTGGCAACGAGGCATATCAGCCGACCCGCGAGCTCACCGCGTCGATACCGGCCGAGCTTGCCCAGGAGCAGATTCGCCGGGCTGTCGAGTTGACGTCGACGAACGGGTACGTCTCGGCCAACGGGAGGACAGAGCTTGCGCTGGGGTCTGTTGAGTTCTCCGAAGATGGCTTCGTCCTGACCCACGTTTGTACCGAGGGCCCGCTGAAGCGCTACGTTGGCGAGCGGATCGACGTCGACGTTCGCTACGGCGTCACGACGTACGGAGCGTGGCGGAGGCCACCCCGGCTCGAGGTGTACGCCGAGGAGGAGACCTACATCGACCGGGGCGAGGGCCGCGAGGCCTGGCCTGACGGGTTCGTGCTCTTTCAGTTCCATGAGTCCGAGGAAGACGAGTTCCTGAAGACGCTCGAGGCCCTCGAGAGTCTTGGTGTGAAACGAGACAACTAGAATCGACTCGACCCTTCCTTGACCCCTTCGCTCGCGTCGATCCCGTGTTTGGGCTTCGAGCGAGTCGCCGCGTGCCTCGGGCGGTTCGACCCCCTGCCTCCCCATCGAGCCGGGCAGTCTGAATGCGCGGTCGGCGCTCGTTGCCGAACCTCGGATCCGCTCGCGGCGAGCCAGCCGTTGGGGGCAAGAGTACGAGCCACCCCCGCGGGCGGGACGTTCGGGTCGCTATCCACTCGCGGTCGCCCGGTGCCGGCGCCTCTCCGTTGACTCATTCGGGCGGCCCGGGCCTGCGAGCGCCACGAGGCGCTCCGCCTCGCGTACGAGCG
>JAJDCQ010000038.1 GCA_029260755.1 Planctomycetota bacterium
TCCTCCGGGGGGCCACGGGGGCGCGCGGCGCCCGATGGGGTCAGGTCTCGTATGTTCGAATAACCGCTGCTAATGCGAACACCCGAGACCTGACCCCTTCGGACCTTCGAATTGACGCACCACGGCGCAAATCGACGGCCAGGTGCGGACGCGCGTAAGTCGTTGCCGGGTCAGCCAGGTGGCGCCGCACAGCGACAGCGCCAGGGCACATTCCCGGAATCGTGCGGATTCCGCTCATCATTGCCATCATCGACGGCCGAGAGGAGGCAGATCGGGATGACCGTGACAGGAGAGACGGCCGCCATCACCCCGGGAGACAGTCGGCGGGTCGCCTGGTCGACCAGCCGCGTCGGCGTCGCCGTCGTCGTCCGGCTCGAGAACGCCGGCGAGGACGACCGCCGCGGCGTCGCCACCCTCGCCATGGAAGGCCGCGAGGCGCTCCTGCTCGCCGCGCGCCTCATCGAGGCGGCCGCGCGCACCGGCGTGGTCGCGCAGAGTTGAGCCCTCCCCGGGCTTCGATCAGCGCCCGAGCTCTCGGAGCACCTTGCGGGCGAGCGGGGCCTGCGCGTCGTCGGGGGCCATCGCGACGAAGCGGGCGAGGTCGTCGCCCGCGCCCTCCGGATCTCCGGCGAGCCGTCGCGAGACGCCGCGGACGAACCACGCCTCGGCGAAGCTCGGGTCGAGCTCGATCGAGCGGGAGGCGTCGGCGATCGCCCCGGCGTAGTCCTTCACCCCTCCCTTGATCGCCGCGCGGCTCAGCCAGACGCGGACGAGGCTCGGGTCGAGGTCCAGCGCGCGGGTGAAGTCGGCGAGCGCCTCCTGGTGCCGCCCGAGGATGCCGAGGACGTTGCCGCGGTTCGCCCACGCGGCCGGCAGGCGCGGGTCGAGCGCCAGCGCCTTGTTCAGGTCCGCGAGGGCGGCGGGGGCGTCGCCCTTCGCCCGGAGCGCGTTGCCGCGGTTGCACCAGGCGGCGGCGAGACCCGGTCGGAGCTCGATCGCCCGGCTCGCGTCGGCGTAGGCGCCGTCGTGATCGCCGAGGTCGAGGCGCGCCGTGCTCCGGTTCGCGTAGCCGGCCGGATCGGTCGGGTCGAGCTCGATCGCGGCGTTCAGCTCGGTGATCGCGCGCCGCGGCTCGCCGCGCTCGCGGTAGAGGACGCCGAGCTCGGTCCTCGGAGACGGGTGGCTCGGGTCGAGCTCGATCGCGCGGGTCAGGTCGGCGAACGCGCCGTCGTGGTCCCCCTTCGCCTTGCGCACCGTCCCGCGGGCGACGTGCGCCGGCGCGCGCCGCGGGTCGAGCTCGACCGCGCGGTTGAGGTCGGAGAGGGCGCCGTCGAGGTCGCCCGCATCCATGCGGAGGAGCCCGAGGTCGAGCCACGAGCCGATGTGGCCGGGATCGATCGCGACGGCCTCGGCGAGGTCGGCGATCGCCGCGTCGAGCTCTCCCCGCTGCCGCCGCACCTTCGCGCGCTGGCCTCGCGCCACGACGTCGCGAGGGTCGCGGGCGATCGCGGCCTCCGCGTCCTCGAGGGCGCCGTCGACGTCCCCCCGGTCGAGGCGGATCATGCTCCGCCGCGCGAGCACGCCGGCGTCGTCCCCTCCGCAGAGGACGACCGCGCGATCGAGGTCCCGCAGCGCCCCGTCGAGGTCTCCCTTTTCCCGCAGGGCGAGCCCGCGGTTGCTCCAGGCGAGCGCCGAGCCCGGCTCGAGCGCGACCCCGCGGGTGAAGTCGGCGACCGCGCCGTCGAGGTCGCCGAGCGCCGCGCGGGCGCTCCCGCGGTTCACGAACGCCTCGGCGTCGTTCGGGTCGAGGGCGATCGCCTCGTCGTAGGCGGCGATCGCGCCGGCGTGGTCGCCTCGCGACCATCGAACGAGCCCGCTCGCGACGAGCTCCTTCACCCGTCGGTCGCCGGGCGCGCCCGTCCGGGCGATCGGCGGCGCCCCGGGCGCGGGGGCGCCCGCGGCGACCGGCGCGTCGTCGAAGTGCCGGGCGACCCGGCGCCAGAACGGCCCCTCGTAGCCGAACCGGATCGACGCGACGGCGCGGACGAGCTCCCGCCCCTCGGCGCCGAGGCGGCAGAGCGCCACGGCCGGCGCCGCCGCGCGCTCGGCGTCCCGCTCGGCGTGGAGATACCGGGCGAGGGGCGGCAGCGCGCCCTCGACGATCCCGAGCCTTCCGAGCGCCTGGGAGGCGAGGCGGGCGAGGGCGAGCTGCTCGACGCCGACGGCGCGCTCCTGGAGCGATGCGAGGAGGTCCTCGAGCTCGAGGACGCGGCGGCGGGCGTCGGGCGTGCGGCGGCGCGTCTCGCGGGCGAGGAGACGCCGCGAGGCGGCCTCGATGAGCGGCACCGCGTCCGGATCGGGGACGTCGCCGAGCGCGGCGCTCCGCCAGCGGACGAGGGCGTCCTCGAGCCCTTCGATCGGCTGCTCCCCCGCGCGACGCTCCCCTTCGGTCGGGATCTGCACCGTCCGGTAGGCCTCGACGATGGCATCCCAGAGGGCGCTCGTCGTCTCGTCGAGCGCCTCGGCGAGGAGCGCGACCGTCTGCGGCTCGGGGTAGCGGACGAGGCGGAAGAGCGCGTCCTCGTGGCTCGGGGCGTCGGCCGTCTCGCCGCGGCGGGCCGCGTCGAGCACCGCGACGACGGCGTCGCGATGCTCCCGATCGACGCGCTGGCGCTCGGTCTCGACCCGCGCCGCCGCTTCCCTCACCCGCGCCTCGTCGAGGCCGAGCGAGAGCGCCTTCTCGAACGCGCCGGCCGCGAGGCTCCACTGCTCGGCCGCGAGCGCGACCTCGCCGGTCGCCATCGCCGCCGCGAGGGCGTCGCGGGTCGCGGTCTCTTCGTCCGGCTCGGCGGCCCAGCGGGTCATCGCCGCGCCGAGGGCGTCGATCCCCGCCGCGAGCACCCGGTCGGTCCGCCGGCGACGTTCGACCGCCGACTCGGGAACCCGCGTGGCCCGCTCGGTCTCGAACGCCGCCGCCGTCCGGCGGGCGGTCGCCCGCGTCTCCTCGAGGAAGCGCGCCCGCTCCTCGCCGACGCGGGCGCGGACCTCGTAGACCGCCCAGCCGCCGACCAGCCCGGCGGCGCCGAGCGCCGCCGCGACGACGAGCAGGAGGGCGGCGGAGACCGGGTTCCGGCGCAGCCAGCGGACGGCCCGCTCCCGGCGGCCGACCGGTCGCGCGGCGATCGGCTCGCCGGCGAGGAAGCGGTCGAGGTCGTCGGCGAGGGCGGCGGCGCTGGCGTAGCGCCGCTCGGGTGCCTTCTCGAGGCAGCGCGCGGCGATCGTCTCGAGGTCGACGTGGACGGCCGCGTTCACCGCGCGGAGCGGCGCGGCGTCGCTCCGCATCACCTGGACGATCAGGGCGAGGACGTCGGGCGCCTCGAACGGCGCGCGCCCCGCGAGGGCGCGGTAGAGGACGCCGCCGAGGGCGTAGACGTCGGCGGGCGGCCCGACCGGATCGGCGCCGCTCCCGAGCTGCTCGGGCGCCATGAACGCGGGCGTCCCCAGGAGCTGCCCCGTCCGGGTGAGCTGCTCGGCTGTGGCGCCCGCGTCGGCGTCGGTAGCGAGGCCGAAGTCGGCCAGGAGCGGGCGACCCTCCTCGGCCGCCTCGTCGCCCTCGAGCAGGATGTTGCCCGGCTTCACGTCGCGGTGGACGACCCCGGCGGCGTGGGCGTAGTCGAGCGCGCGCGCGACGTCCCGCACGATCGTGGCGGCGCGGCGAGGCGGGAGGGTGTCGCGGTCGAGGACGTCGGCGAGGCTCTCGCCCTCGACGAGGTCCATCACCAGGAACAGCCGGCCGTCCTGCTCGCCCGCCTCGTGAACCGCGACGATCCCGGGATGGCGGAGCCGCGCGGCCGCGCGCGCCTCCCGGATGAAGCGACGGCGCCGCGTCTCATCCATCGGACCGTCGCCGACCACCTTGATCGCGACCGGCCGCCGGAGCGCCGGGTCCACGCCGCGGTAGACGACGCCCATGCCGCCACGCCCGAGCTCATCGCCGAGGACGTATCGGCCGAGGCGCAGGCCACGCGGGTCGGGCGCCACGTCGACCGACGGCGACGAGGCGGCGTGCGAGAGATGCGCTGGCCCCGGCGGCCCCTCGGCGACGGTCGCCGCCAGGAGCTCCTCGAAGGCCGAGCGGAGCTGCGCCTCGGTGACGAGGCCGCGCGCGATCAACAGCTCCGAGAGCGAAGCCCCCGACCACGACGCCCCGAGCTCGCGGAGGCACGCATCGGCGACCTCGCGCGGCACCCGGCCGCTGTCGACGAGGTGACGGCAGAGGGCGACCTCCGAGGAACGGGCTCGGGACGCGCTCGGGTCCATGAGGTGAAGGTTAGCGGTGATCGCGTCGCCCGGCCAGGAGGCCCGTTGGCGGCGGCTCCGGCACCCGATTTCTCGTCTTTCTGGCGTGCGTCGGGAACGTCCGGTGCGGGATGAGGCGTCGGTTCGCGCGATGTTGGTCCTGGCGAGCGGCGGGAGGTACTCTCGGTCTCATGCGCAGTCGCCTCCTCCTCGGGCCAGTCCTGAGCCTGCTCGCCGTCGCCGCGATGGGATGCAACACGGCCGTCGCGTTCGAGCCGAAGCGCGAGCTGGTCCGCTCGATCCCCCGGGACATGGCGAAGGCAGCCCTCGAGGAGCTCCTCCGGACCTCGGCGCGGCCGGTCTCCGAGTACCTGGGGCGCGGGGAGCCGTTCACCGAGGTGGTCGTCACCGATGCGGGGTTCGAGTTCTCGTCCGAGTTCCCGGTGGCCGACGGGGGGATCGTGGCGAACAGCTCGACGCACCTGGAGAAGGTCCACCGAAGCTATCGCTACGACGAGATCCAGCCGCAGGGATTTCGCCTCGCCGGGCGCGAGGACATCGCGATGCGACTGAAGGCGAGCGGGAGACTGGCGCAGCTCGGCAGTCGGAACGACCCGGCCAATCCCGGGAACGACTGCTTCTTCTTCGCCCGCGAGGAAGACGCCGAGAAGTTCCTCGAGGCGATCGCCAGCCTGAAGGCGAGCCCTTCAGGGAGCGGGGGAGACTAGCCGAGACGGTCGGCTCCTACTTCTTGCCGTAGTCGTAGAAGCCCTTGCCGCTCTTTCGGCCGTTCCAGCCGGCGGCGACCATTCGCCGGAGCAACACCGGCGCGGCGTAGCGGGAGTCGCGGTACTCGTCGAAGAGGTAGTCGGCGATGAAGAGGGTCGTGTCGAGGCCGACGAAGTCGGCGAGCTCGAAGGGGCCCATCGGCATGTTGCAGCCGAGCTTCATGCCCTTGTCGATGTCCTCCTTGGTCGCGACGCCGAGCTCGAGGGTCTTCACCGCGTCGAGGAGGTAGGGCACGAGGATGATGTTGACGGCGAAGCCGGGGGTGTCCTTGGCGAGGATGGTCGTCTTGCCGAGGCTCTCGACGAAGCCCTTGGCCGTCGCGTAGGTCTCGTCGGATGTCTGGAGGCCGCGGATCATCTCGACGAGCGGCATCACCGGCACGGGGTTCATGAAGTGGACGCCGAGGAACTGCTCGGGGCGTCCGGCCTCGACGGCCATCTCGGTGATCGAGATCGACGAGGTGTTGCTGCAGAGGACGACGTCGTCGCGGACGATCCCGGCGAGGGCGCGGAAGACGTCCTTCTTCGCCTCGGGGTTCTCGATGACCGCCTCGATGACGATGTCGCAGCCGGCGAGGTCCTCGAGCTTCGTCGTCCCGGTGATGCGTGCGCGGGTCTCGTCGCGCTTCGCCGCGTCGAGCTTCCCGCGGTCGACGGCCCGGGCGAGGCTCTTGTCGAGCCGGCCGAGGCCGCCTTCCAGGAACTTCTCGTTGACCTCGCGGACGATCGTCTCGTAGCCGCTCTTCGCGCAGACCTCGACGATCCCCGACCCCATCAGCCCGCACCCGACGATGCCGACCTTCTCGATCTCAGCCATGGATTCCCCTCGGTTGGTGACGACCCGCAGCGTTCGGGCGCGCGTCAGTCGCGGTGGAAGGAGGTGGCGATCCCGAGCCCGCCGCTCACGCACAGGGTCGCGAGCCCGCTCTGGGCCTGGCGCCGCGCCATCTCGTGGAGCAGCGTCACGACGATCCGCGCGCCGGTCGCCCCGATCGGGTGCCCGAGCGCGATCGCGCCGCCGTTCACGTTGACCCGATCGCGGTCGAAGCCGAGCTCGCGGTCGCACGCGAGCACCTGGGCCGCGAACGCCTCGTTGATCTCGATCAGGTCGAAGTCGTCGAGGTTGCGGAGCGTCCGCTCGCACAGCTTCTCGACCGCCGGCACCGGCCCGATCCCCATCATGCTCGGGTCGACGCCGGCCGTCGCGCTCGCGCCGATCCGGGCGAGCGGCTCGAGCTCCAGCGTCTCGGCCGTCCGCGCGTCCATCAGGACGAGGGCGGCCGCCCCGTCGGTGATCCCGCTGGAGTTGCCGGCGTGGATCGTCCCGCCGCCCTTGAAGACCGGCTTGAGCTTCGCGAGCGACTCCACGGTGACGCCGTCGCGGGGATGCTCGTCGCGGTCGACGGTCGTCTCGGCCGCGCCGGTCTTCGGGTCGGCCGGCACGCTCACCGCGGTGGTCTCGACCGCGAACCGCCCGGCCTTCCGCGCCTCCTCGCAGCGGCGCTGCGTCTCGGCGGCGAACTCGTCCTGCTCGTCGCGCCCGATCGAGAACCGCTCGGCGAGCGTCTCGACGGTCGCGCCCATCACCTGGTTCGCGAGCGGGCAGAGGAAGCCGTCGCGATACATCGCGTCGACGACCTCGGCGTCGCCGAAGCCGTAGCCCTCGCGGAAGCGATCGAGGAGGAACGGCACCCGGCTCATCGACTCGGTGCCGCCCGCGATCGCGACGTCGCAGTCGCCCGTGCCGATCGCCTGCGCGGCGAGGATGATCGCGCGCAGCCCGGACCCGCACGCCTGGTTCACGGTGTAGGCCGGGGTCGACTCGGGGATGCCCGAGCGCACGGCGATGGGGCGGGCGGGGTTCGGACCGTTTCCGGCCTGGCGCGCGCACCCGAAGATCACCTGCTCGACCCGGGCGGGGTCGAGGGCCGCCTCGCGCAGGAGCGCCCGGACGACCTGCGTCCCGAGATCGCTCGCGGTCAGGCGCGCGAGACCGCCCATGAAGCGGCCGATCGGCGAGCGCAGCGCGTGGGTCACGACGACGTTTCGGAGCACCGAGCTCACCGGCATCCTCCCTGGGGATCGAGGCACCGATCCCCTAACGCCCGTAGCTGGCAGGAATTGCTGCGCCCGGCCGCGGGCGGCGCATTCTACGGCAAGCCCCGGCGGCGCTCAAGCAGCGCGACCGAGGCCCCCGGACGACGACCTCAACGCAGCCGACTCCGGATCTCGGCGAGCTCGGGACGCTCGGCCAGGGCGCGCCACTCGGGGGCCTCGCGCAGCGGCACGGCGGCCCGGAGCCCGCCGTCGGCGGCGCGCGCGAGCGCCGCGAGCGCCTCGTCCGCGCGCCCGGCCCGGGCCGCCGACGCCCCCGCCCAGTAGGCCGGATACGCGCCGGTCGGCCCCGCAGCCTCCGCGGCCGCCTCCGCGGCGGCCATCGCGCGGACGGCCTCGTCGGGGCGGCCCGCGACGTGAAGGGCGAACGCGCGGGCGCCCTCGAGGTAGCCCGTCACGCCGGCGATCGGCCCGTCGGCGCCCGTCGGCAGCGCGTCGATCGCCGCGAGCGCCTCGGTCGCGAGGGCGGCGCGGTCGGCCGCGCCGACGGGAAGCTCGACCCGGGCGCAGCGCCACGCCGCCACGCCGAGCCCGACCGCGGCGTCGCCCTCGAGCGCCGCGACGGCGCGTGCGAGCTCCTCGCCGACCGCGCCGCGCTCGTCGCCAGGGACGGCCCGCGTCGCCGCCGCGTGCAGCTCGGCGACCGTCCTCGCCTCGACCGTCGTCGCTCGCGCCAGATCGAGGAGCGCCCCCGCGATCCGTCCGCGCGACTCGAGGATGGCCGCGCGCTGCGCGAACGCGGCCGAGGACGAGGGGGCGAGCGAGAGCGCCTCGGCGAGGGCCGCCAGCGCCTCCTGGATCTCGCCCCGTCGCTCGCGCGCCACCGCCTCCTCGAGCCACGTCGTGGCGTCGCGCGGCGCCCGCCCGAGCAGCCCGCGGATCCGGCGCGCGAAGCTCGCCGCCTCGACCTCGGCGCCGTCCCGTTTCAGGACGTGGTAGCGATCGTCGAGCACGCCGACCCGGTTCGGCCATCGCTGTCGGGCCGCGTCGAGATCCGCCCGGGCGGCCCCGGCCGGCTCGCCGAGCGCGATCGTCGCGCGCGCCCGCGCGTGGAGGAGCCGGGCGAGGTCCTCGCTCCCGACGCCGACCGTCGACTCGAGGGCCGCGTCCGCCGCCGCGTGCGCCCGCTGCGGTCGGCCCGCCGCGAGCCACGCCCACGCGAGCCACCCGTTCGCGCGGCCGCGAAGGGCGGCGTCGCCGGAGGCCGCCGCCGCCGCCGCGGCGAGCTCGCCGGCCGCCCGGATCGGGTCGCCGGCCTCGAGGAGCGCCCGCCCCTCGAGCAGCCGCGCCGCCGGGTCCGGGGCGCCGATCTCCGCCGCGCGGGCGAGGTCGACGAGGGCGGCCTCGGGGTCGGCCGGACGGCGATGGTCGAGGAGGACGATCGCCCGCATCCGGAACGGCTCGGGGTCGGTGCGCGCGAGCTCGCACGCTCGCCCGAGGGCGGCGAGGGCGTCGCGGACCTGGCCGCGCGCGAGGAGGATCCGCGCCCGCTCGCGATGCGGCGCCGGCGAGGTCCGCGCGATCCGCTCCGCCCGCGCCAGCGCGAGGAGCGCGCCCGCCTCGTCGCCGCGTGCGACCGCGCGCCGCGCCTGCTCGAGCGCCGCCTCGAGGGCGGCCCTCGTCTTCGGATCGAGGGGCTCCACCTCGGGGCGGTCGCCGCCCGTCCCGGCGACCGACGATCCCGACCCGACCCCGCCGGTCCCCTCGGCACCCGGATCGCCGCGACGCACGACCGCCGCCGCGATCGCCCCGGCGACGACGAGCCCCGCGAGCGCGGCGAGCGCCCAGGACCCGAGGCTGCGCGGGCGCCCGTCTCCCGCTCGGGCCGGCTTCGGCGGCGGCGGCGGCGGCTCCCCGCCCACCCGGCGGACCTCCTCGACGCTTCCGCCGGCGAGCGCTCGCGCGAGCGCGTCGGCGACCGCTCCCGCGGTCTGGTAGCGACGGTCGCGGCTGGGATCCATCGCCCGGATGCACGCCGCCTCGATCGCGGGGGAGACCTTCGCGTTCTCCTCGCTCGGCGCGACGAGGGCGAAGTCATCGAGCGCCTCGAACACCTCGCCCGCCGTCCGTCCGGGGAACGGCGGCCGCCCGACGAGGAGGCGATAGAGGATCGCGCCGACGGCGTAGACGTCGGAGAGGACGTCGGCCCGCTCGCCGCACGCCTGCTCGGGCGACATGTAGAGCGGCGTCCCGATGACGACGCCGGTCTCGGTGATGCGCGTCTCGGTTCCGGCGTCGAAGGCGAGGCCGAAGTCGGTCACGCGCGGCGCCCCGTCGCGCCCGACGAGCACGTTCTCCGGCTTGAGGTCGCGATGGACGACGCCGAGCTGATGCGCCGCCTCGACGGCGCGGGCGATCGCGATCACGAGCTGCGCGGCGATCCGCTCGTCGAAGCGCGGGCCGATCGGGTCGTCGGGCCCCGCGCCGAACAGGACGTCGGTGTGCCGCTCGAGCGAGTGCCCCTCGACGAGGTCGAGGGCGATCCAGGGCACGCCGTCGTGCTCGCCATCGGCGTGGACCGCGACGAGGCCGGGATGCCGGAGGCGCCGGAGCATCCGCGCCTCGCGCCGGAACCGGGCGAGGCGGCTCTCGCTCCCCTGCGCGCTCGGGAGCAGGATCTTCACGGCGAAGGGGTGGCCGTCCTCGACGCGACGCGCCCGGTAGACGACGCCGCAGCTCCCGCGCCCGATCTCGCCGTCGACGCGGAGGCCGCCGACGACGTCGCCGGGGCGGAGCTCCTTGCTGCCGATCGGGCGGACCGGCGGCGGGGCGACCGGCGGAGGGCGCACCGGACCGGGCGGCTCCTTGGGCGGGCCGGCGCTCGCCCCGGGGTCCGACTCGAACAGCGACCCGTCCGCCGAGCGAGCGCTGCGGAACTTGAAGCTGCCGAAGTCGTCGCGTGGTGGTGAGCCGGCCACGTGGAACGTCCCCTCGGCCAGAGCGTAAACGGCCATGACGACGGACGCAACGGCCGAGCCTCGGTCCGGCGGCTCGCGCCGGGCGCGTCGACGCGGCGCGCCCGCATCGAGTAGAACGGCCCGTCCGAACCGGCTCGCCGGGTCGAGACGCTCGATCGCGAGACGGGTGAGTCGCGACCGCGGACACCGGGTCACCGGCCGGAGGAGAGAGAGCACGCCCATGAGCGACGGCGACGGCAAGCGCGGGATCGATCGACTGCTCGAGGTGTGCGACCGGCTCCGCGATCCGGGCGGCTGCCCGTGGGACCGCAAGCAGACGCGCCAGACGCTCCGCCAGTACGTCCTCGAGGAGGCCTACGAGGTCGTCGACGCGATCGACGCCGGCGAGTCGGGCGGCCTGCGCGAGGAGCTCGGCGACCTCCTCTTCCCGGTCGTCTTCCACGCGAAGCTCGGCAAGGAGGAGGGCGCCTTCGACTTCGAGGACGTCGCGGCCGGCTGCGCCGACAAGCTGATCCGGCGCCATCCCCACGTCTTCGAGGACCGGGAGAACGCGAAGGACGCCGACGAGGCGTTCCGGCGATGGGAGGAGATCAAGGCGGAGGAGCGTCGGGCGAAGGCGACCGCGGCCGGCGACGCCGCCGGCGCGGAGAAGATCCGCGGCGCGCTCGAGGGGCTCCCGGTCTCGATGCCCGCGCTGATGCGCGCCCACCGGATCCAGGAGAAGGCGGCGCGGACCGGCTTCGACTGGGAGAGCATCGACGGCGTCTGGGAGAAGCTCGACGAGGAGGTGGGCGAGCTCAAGGAGGCGGCCGCCTCGGGCGACCCCGCGCGGATCGAGCACGAGCTCGGCGACCTGCTGTTCACGGCCGTCAACCTCGCGCGCTTCCTCGGGACGACCGGCGAGGACGCCCTCCGCCGCGGGATCGACCGGTTCTCGGAGCGTTTCGGACGGGTCGAGACGAAGGCGCGCGAGGGCGGACGGACGCTGAAGGGGATGACCCTCGCCGAGCTCGAGGCGCTCTGGCAGGAGGCGAAGCGCGCCGAAGGCCGAGAGGACTGACTCAGCGAGGTCGCTCCAGCTGCGGCGGCAGGTCGTCGGCGAACTCCCGCCACCATCGCTCGCGCTCGGCCGGATCGGCGCCGAGCGGCGGCGCCGCCCCGACGATTCCCCAGAGGGCGGCCCGCGCGCGGACGGCGAGCTCGGGATCATCCCACGAGCCGAGGAGCGCCCGGACCGCCCGCCCGACGCGCGCCTCTCCGAGCGCGTCGGCGGCCGCCCGACGACGCTCGGGGTCGGGCGCGTCCTGCAGGACGCCGAGCAGGATCTCGAGGCCGCCGTCGGACCGGCTCGTCGCCAGGGCCGCGGCGGCCGCGCGCGAGAGCTCCGGGCGCCCCTCGCGGAGGGCGGCCTCGAGCTCGCCGAACGCCCCGGCCGTGTCGACGCCGCGGCGCCCGAGCCAGCCGATCAGGACGGCGGCGGCGACGTCGCGCGGCGGCCCCTCGCGGGCGACGATCTCGGCGAGCGGCGAGACCGCCTCGGCGCCCTCCGCCAGCACGATCGTCTGGGCGGCGTGCCGGTGGTCCTCATCGGCGACCGCGATCCGGTCGAGCGCCGCCTCGAACGTCGGCGGCGGCTGGATCGTCAGGATGCCGGC
Source organism: Planctomycetota bacterium (assembly GCA_029260755.1). GTDB lineage: Bacteria > Planctomycetota > J058 > J058 > JAJDCQ01 > JAJDCQ01. Next base: position 11,776 of record JAJDCQ010000038.1, read on the forward strand.
CACGACGGCGATGAGGACGGCGACGGGCGCCGCCGCCGCGCTCGCGAGGATGTCGCGGCGCCGGACCCGGGCGGCCCGGTTCGCCGGGGCCTCCTTGGGTCGGCGGGGGCCCTCTCCGTCGCTCGGATCTCGGGGATGATCGACCACAACGCGCCGCGCCAGGTCCTTCCTCGGGTGGTTGATATCCGATTAGATTAGTGTAGAATCCGTCGGTTGATAAGGGGGAAAAGTTCGTCTTGCCGGGTCGCTCCCGGCGCCCACGAACATGAGGTTCCCGTTCGGTCGCCCGCGCCTGGTTTGCGCGGCGCGTCGCGCACGTTCCTCAGCCCGGCGGGCGGCTCCGAACGGAGCCAGGCTGGGCCCAAAACAAGGGGAAACGGATGGTGAACCCTCCCGATGACCCGGCCCGCGCGGTCGGTCAGGGCAACGATTCCGCGCTCTGGGTTCCCTCGAAGAGCCCGCGCACCTCGAGCGGAACGGCGCTCGCCGAGCGCCCGGCGACGCCGACCGACGTCGCCACGCCCGCGACCCCGGCCGCGCCCACCGAGGCGCCCGTCGCACGGCCGCCGGCGAGCACGCCGGTGCCCGTGCACCCTGGCGCGCCGACAGAGGTCGAGCAGCGCTTCCCGGTCGCGGCCGACCTCGCCGGCCGACGGGTCGAGATCGACCAGACCGCGCTCGCCCGGACGATCGACCGGAGCGTCGGACTGGTCCGCGACCAGCAGGAGCGTCCGGGCGGCTACTGGGTCGCCGAGCTCGAGGCGAACGCGGTCCTCAACTCCGAGTGGATCTTCACGCTCCACTACCTCGGCCTCCTCGAGCGGAACGCCGAGCGGGCCGAGCGCCTCGCCCAGCACCTCCTCTCGACGCAGCGCGAGGACGGGAGCTGGGCGCTGCACTGGGTCGGCGACGGCGACCTCGACGCGACGATCGAGGCCTACGCCGCGCTCAAGCTCGTCGGCTACGAGCAGGACCACCCGGCGCTCGCGAAGGCGCGCGCGTTCATCCACGAGCGCGGCGGTCTGATCGAAGCCCGCATGGTCACCCGGATCTACCTCGCGCTGATCGGCGAGTTCCCGTGGCAGGGCACGCCGGGGATGCCGGCGCAGGTCATCTTCCTCCCTCATTGGATGAAGATGAACATCTACGACATGTCGTACTGGGCGCGGACCTGCACCGTCCCGCTGCTCATCCTCTGCACCCTCCAGAACACGCGTCCCGTCCCCGCCGGGCGCGGCTGCGGCGAGCTCTTCCTCCACGCGCCGCGAAGCGATGAGCTGAGCTTCGAGAGCCCTGACGGGTTCTTCTCGTGGAGCAACTTCTTCGTCCAGACCGACAAGATCATCAAGATCGCGCGGCGCGCGCCGATCAAGATCACCGAGGGGCCGGCGCTGCGGGCGTGCGAGCGCTGGATCCGCGAGCACCAGGACGAGCCGGGCGACTGGGGCGGCATCCTCCCCGCGATCACCCACTGCCTCATGGCGCTGAGCTCGCTCGGCCACGACGAGACCGACGACGCGGTCCGGCGCGGCCTCGAGGCGCTCTACCGCCACGAGATCGACGCGACCCGCGACGACGGAGTCCGCCAGACCCACATCCAGCCGTGCGTCTCGCCGGTCTGGGACACCGTCTGGTGCATGATGGCGCTCCAGGAGGCGGACGTCTCGCGCGACGACGCGCAGCTCGACGAAGCCACGACGTGGATGTACGAGCAGCAGATCACGCGGCCGGGCGACTGGGCCGTCAAGAACCCCGAGGTGCCGGCCGGCGGATGGGCGTTCCAGTTCGCGAACGACTTCTACCCGGACATCGACGACACCTCGGTCGTGCTGATGTCGCTCCTGCGGAGCGGCATCGCGAGCGAGAGCGAGCTCGCCCAGTTCGACCTCGGGATGCGCTGGATGCTCGGTCTCCAGAACAGCGACGGCGGGTTCGGCGCGTTCGAGAAGGACAACTGCGACGAGACCTGGAACAAGATCATCTTCAACGACGCGAACAACATGCTCGATCCGAGCACCGTCGACGTCAGCGGCCGGGTGATCGAGTTCCTCGGACGGCTCGGCCGGAGCGCCGAGGATCCGAGCGTGAAGCCGATCGTCGACTACGTCCTCTCGGAGCAGGAGTCGGACGGCAAGTGGTGGGGACGCTGGGGCACCAACTACGTCTACGGGACGTGGTCGGTCCTCGCCGGCCTCCACACGGTCGGCCTGCCGCCGAGTCACCCGGCGGTCGCCCGCGGCGCCGCCTGGCTCGAGAGCTACCAGAACGCGGACGGCGGCTTCGGCGAGAGCTGCGATTCCTACGAGCCGGGCCGCGAGGCGGAGAAGTGCGCGAGCACCCCCTCGCAGACGGCCTGGGCGCTCCTCGGCCTGCTCGCGGCCGGTCGCGGCAAGGGCGACTCGGCCGTCCGGGCAGCGCAGTGGCTGATCGACCGGCAGAAGGACGACGGCGACTGGGACGAGCTCGAGTTCACCGGAAACGGCTTCCCGGGCGTCTTCTACCTCCGCTACCACATGTATCGCCTGTACTTCCCCCTCCTCGCCCTCGCGCGCTGGAGGAAGGCGATCGCCTAGCAGCTGCCGCCCGGGATCGGAGGGGCAGGGGCCATTCAAGCTCCTGCCCTTCTTCATGTACCGCTCGCGCCCCCGGGCGCATCCGGGCGGCTCCGAGCTTGAAGCTCCCCCCGCTTCTCGCTACCCTCGTGCGGGGGGTCGGAACGCCCGGTCCGCGCGGCCGTGAGCGTCCATCCATGGAAGCGTTCACTCGCGCCCGAACCTCGGGAGGCTGCCCGTGAAGCGTCGAGCCCCGTTCCGCTCCGTCCTCGTCCTCGTGACGCCCCTCGCGGTCGTCCTCGCGGCCGGCTCCGCCCGGGCCCAGGACCCCGAGCTGGGAAGCTCGCAGGACCGCCGTGACCAGGAGACCCGCGTCAAGCTGCGCGAGCAGTACCGCGACGCCTTCCAGGAGGGCGTCCAGGCCGCCGACAAGGCGACCGGCGAGCAGAACTTCGCCCTCGCCATCCGGGCGTATCTCGACACGGCCGCGAAGCTGCCGGCGAACGACCCGCTGACGGCCGACTACCGCAAGACGATCGGGATCCGACTCGGCCGCACCTACGAGGTGATGGGCCAGCTCCCCGAGGCGATCGGGATCTACGACAGCATCCCGGGGCTGAAGAAGTTCAGCGCCGAGGCGATGCTGCGGGCCGGGATGCCCGACGCCGCCCTCGCGCGGTTCGCCGAGCTCGGCGGGCTCGAGGGCGCGACGGCCGCCGAGGCCGAGGACTCGCCCGACCGCCTCACCCGCGGCGAGGCGCTGATCGGTCGGGGTCGCGCCTTCGAGGCGAAGATGCCCGAGGCCGTCCCGGGCGGCGGAGCCGGGGTCCCCGGAGGCATCGGCGGCGGCATCCCGCCCGAAGCGATCGAGGCGGCGAAGGCGTACGCGGAGGCGGCCGGCGAGCCCGATCCTCCGAGCATCCGACCGATGGCGATCGTCCGCCTCGGCGACCTCTACATGCGCATCGGGCAGTACGCGAAGGCGGCCGAGGAGTACGCGAAGTACGGACCCGACCTCGACCGTGACGGCAACCCCGACGGCTACCTCGACGGGATGCTCGCCGCCGCCAAGGCGCTCGGCGACGACGCCGCGACCGTGGCCTACGCGAACGCGATCATCCCGCGAGCCGAGCGGCGCGTCGGCGCCTACGTCGCGATGCTCCGGCAGGCCGAGACGGACATGCCGCCGGCGCCCGGCGTCGAGGACTTCGAGAAGAAGCTCCTCGAGTGGCGCGAGCGGATGAAGCGGCGCCTGACGACCCTCAACGGCATGTCGATGGAGCTCGAGCGCCTCGCGAGAGCGCTCCAGGACTCCGAGGATCTGCCGCGCGCGGCGAAGGCGATGCTCCGGGCCGAGCAGGTCCTCGTGAGCTTCCGGGACGCGCTCCAGAAATACGACCAGTTCACCCTCATGAACTTCATGAACCGCCGACCGATCGGGCTCCAGGAGAGGCTGAACGGCCTCGCGGCCCTGCGGGCGGCCTTTCTGACCGAGGCCGGCAACCCCGAGATCCCCGAGACGGGCGACCCCGAGGCGGCCGACGTCCTCGACCAGCTCCGATTCACCATCCCCGACCTCCCCGCGGGCGGCCGGTAGGAGTAACGACCCATGTCGAATCTGCGTTCGGTCCGGACCGCCCTCGTCGCGGTCGCGGTCGTCATGCTCGCCCTCGCGGTCCCCACGATCGCCGGCGCCGACTTCAAGGAGGCGCAGAAGCGCTGGAAGGACGGCCTGAAGAAGCGCGACACCGGCGAGGTCACGGCGGCCGCCGCCGAGCTCGGCGCGAGCGGCGACAAGAAGGCGGTCGCCCTCCTCCTCGGCGGAATCGTCCATCCCGACGAGGAGATCTACGACGCGGTCGTCGATGCCCTCGCCGAGATCGCCCGCAACGGCGGCGACGCCGCCGCCGAGCTCGCGAAGAAGGCGACGCGCGGCAAGGGCCACGAGCAGGTCGCGATCGTCGACGCGCTCTCGCGGGCGCCCGACGCGCCCGACGCCGTGAAGATGCTCGCGGAGCTCCTCGAGGACAAGGACCAGTCGGTCCGGGTCGCGGCGATCCGCGCGTTCGGGAAGATCCAGCGCAAGGACGGCGTCGACCCGCTCATCGCCCACCTCAAGCGCAAGGAGGACAAGGGCGGTCAGGAGGTCGACGAGACGCGCCGGGCGCTCACCGCGATCACCGGCGCCGAGTTCTCGACCGGCACCGACTGGGAGAACTTCTGGGAGCCCCGCAAGGAGGAGTTCGACCCCAAGGAGAAGGTCGAGATGCGGGGCGAGACCGTCGAGCGCGGTCCCAAGTTCTTCGGCTCCGAGGTGCTGAGCAAGCGCGTCGTCCTCGTCCTCGACGTGAGCAACAGCATGCGCGTGATCGACGCGCGTCCGGCCGGCGGCGGCGAGGGCGGCAGCACCCTTCCGCCGGCGGGCGGCGCGGGCGGGATGCCGGGCGGCGGCGCGCCGCGCGACCCGGGCGTCACCTGGCCGCCCGACCCCAACAGCCGGTTCGCGCGGGCGCGCGACGAGACGATCCAGTTCATCGCCGCGCTCGAGAAGGACGTCGCGTTCAACGTGATCGTCTTCAGCGACGAGGTGAAGTACTGGCAGGCGACGAACCTGATCCCCGCGAACAAGAAGGCCAAGGTGACGGCGATCGAGTGGGTGAAGGGGATCCAGTGGGGCCCGGCGACGCGGACCGACCTCGCCGTGGAGAAGGCGTTCGAGATCAAGGGCGCCGACACGTTCTACATCCTGAGCGACGGGAACCCCGAGAAGCCGGGCAACGTGCCGATCCCGACCGACGAGATCATGGAGAAGGTCTCGACCCTCAACCGCTTCCGCAAGGTCGCCGTCCACACGATGGGCTTCCCCGGTCAGCACAGGGCGTTCCTCGAGAAGCTGGCGAAGGAGAACGGGGGCACCTACAAGGACATCCGTTGATGTCCTGCTCCGCGCGCTCATGAGCGACTCCCCCTCTCGTTCCGACGACGACGCCGACACCCAGCCCGGCGACGGCTCCGGCTCCGTCGCGGCGTCGGCCGCCACGCCTCCGCAGGCCGGCGCGGATGGGGATGAGTCTGCGTCGACGAAGACGGGGTCGGACGAGAGCGACGGGGCGAGCCGGGCGCGACCGGTGATCGAGTTCCCCGGCGCGAACGCCGGCGAGGCCGCCGAGACCGAGACCGGCGAGGCCGCGAGCGAAGGCCCGGCCCGGCGACGCCCCACCTCGTCCCGGCGGCAGCCGACGATCGAGCCGCCGAGGAGCGCCACGAAGATCCCGGCGCTCGCGCCCGACCCCGAGCCCGATCCTGCGCTGCCCTCGCCTGCCGCCGAGCCGATCGCGCCGATGGCCGCTCGGCCATCGAGCCCGACCGCGCCCGCGCCGGCCGGGCCGCCCCCGAGGAAGGCGTCGTTCCTGGTCGGGTTCGCCGTGACCGTGGTCCTCCTCGGCGCCGCCGTCGGAGGCGCCTTCGCCCTCGAGCGCGGCACGGTGGCCGAGGCGAGAACGCTCGTCGCCGCGGCCGAGGCGGCGCTGCAGCGAGGCGAGCTCGACGAGGCGCGCGGCCTGTTCGTCGATGCGGACGGACTGCTCGCGGGCCGGACCGGCGGCGTGATCGGGATCATCGGCCCGAGCGCCGCGAGCATCCCTAAGCGCTGGCGCACGGTCGCCCGCCGCCCGGCCGAGGAGGTCGTCGTCCTCCGCGAGCGCATCGTCGTCGGCCTCTCCGAGTGCCGGACGGCGCGAAGCGCCACCGACGACCCGACCGCGCCGTGCCTGAGCTGGCTCGAGCTCGCCCGGCCGCTCGTGGAGACCGGCCGGTTCGCCGATGCGGGCGCCCTCGCGGGCCTCGCGATCGATCGTTGCGGGAACGCCGAGGGCTGCGGACGGGAGGGCGGCCCCCACCGCTCGCTCGCGACCCTCCTCGCGGCGCGCTGGCGCGGAGCCGACCGAGCCGCCGCCGCGGCGGCCGCCCTCGCCGGCGGCGACCTCGACGGTGCCCGCGCCGCGACGAACGACGCTCTCGGCGCGGCGCGCGCCGAGGCGAAGGCGCGCGCCGACGTGACCGCCGCCGAGCTCGCCGCGTGGGGCGGGTTCGCCGATCCCGTCGCCGCCGCCGAGCAGCTCGGACGCCGGATCGCCGACGAGGCCGTCCTCGTCGAGGCCGCCCGGGCCATCGACGCGCTCGAGGCGCAGGTCGCCGCGGGCGCCTCGATCGGCGAGGACGCGTTCCGCGACGCCGTCGACGCGCTCTCGGTCGAGCTCGCCGGCGGTCACGACGACGCCGCGGCCACGCGGGAGCGCGGATCCCGGCTCGAGGCGCGGCGAACGCGGCTCGCCGAGATCGCGAGGGCGTTCGAGGGGATGCGCCTGCTCTCGCGAGAGGTCGAGGACGAGGGCGCGATCCGGATGGTCTTCCTCGACGCGACCGAGGTCGACAACGCGGCGTTCCGCCGGTTCGTCGCCGAGCGGAAGGGCTACACCACGCGGGAGCACTGGGACGACGACGCCGTCTTCGCGACGATCGGCGAGAGCTTCACCGAGGAGGCGACCGGCAAGGTCGGCCCCGCCCTCTGGCGGGATGGACGCCCCGAGGTCGGCGCCGAGCGTCAGCCCGTCCGGGGAGTCTCCTGGTTCGAGGCGCGAGCGTTCGCGAGGAGCATCGGCAAGCGGCTCCCCGCCGAGGTCGAGTGGGAGCTCGCGGTGCGGGGCGCCGAGCGCGAGCGAGCCTGGCCGTGGGGCGAGCAGCCCGTCGACAACACCCGCTCGGTCCTCCGGGCGGACGGACGCGACGACCCCGCCGACGTGAAGAGCTGCGCCAGCGGTGCATCGCCCGAGGGGATCCACGACCTGATCGGCAACGTCTGGGAGATCGTGGAGCGCGTCGCGGCCGACCCGGTGGCCCGCGGAGCCTCCTTCAAGGTGCCGCCCCAGCTCGTCCGCGACACCCGCGGGGTCTTCACCCTGACGACGTTCCAGGGCGATGTGCTGCGGCCCGATGATGTGGGGTTCCGGTGTGCGCGGGATCTCGTGTGGAAGCCGGCCGGCGAGTAGGCCCCCGTCGGCGGGGGGAGATAGATGATCGGCGTCGCCGATCGATGCGTTACGCCAAGCCGCTCTCCGTTCCAGGAACGACGAATCGGAGGAGAAGTACCGCGACGCGTCGGCAATGGCTCGGCGCCGCCCGAATCAATCCGTGTAATCCGCGAAATCCGCGGTTCGGTCTCTCTCGGCGTTGAACCAGGTGGGAACCGCGGATTACGCGGACTACGCGGATTGCGAGTTGCCTGCTACAGGTTCATTGCCGTTGCGCGGGCTGTTCCAGGAACACCGAACCAGCGGTCCTATCGGTCGACTACCACTCCCGCACCTGCCCCTTCACCATCGTCCCCTTCAGCGTCACCACGTTCTTCGGCGTCACCGACTGGTTCTCGGGCAGGGCCGGCGTCCCCTTCTCCTTGCCCATCTCCTTCACGCTCTTCAGGCCGGCGAGCTTCTCGCTCCCGGCGACCGCCTTCGCCTCGGAGTACCAGTCGAACCACGGCAGCCCGGCGCTCTCGTACTCGGCGGCCGTCGGCGGCGTCGTCGGCGGCTCGCTGCCGGTGATCGCGCGCCACACCATCGAGTTCGTCAGATGGACGAAGCAGCGGCTGCGCTGGCGGAGGTCCCAGTCGGCGAGGTCGAACGGGTCGTCGTAGATCTCCTGCTCCATCGAGCCACCGGGGGCGAGGCCCATGGACGCGGCGCACTCGTCCTCCTCGGCATCCATCGCGCAGGGCGCACTGAGCGCACCGAACATCATCTCGGACAGGCGCTCCCTCCTATCCGACGGCGGCCGCTTCGGGAAGCGCCGCTCGAACACATCGCGCTTCATCGGGTAGACCTCGACCTGCACGCCGCCCCACTCGCCCTTGCCGGTGAGCTGCTCCTCGGCGCTGAAGCCGGCGCCGAGCGGCATCGCGACGAACTGCCGGATCTTCCCCTTCTCGACGCAGTAGCCGTCGAGCCACGGCTGGGTCGGGACGACGAGGTAGTCCTGGGGGTCGCGGTTGGCGCCGTCGCGCCACTCCTCACCGGTGACCGCGTTGATCTTGCCGGTCGCGATCTTCACCAGGAACGGGTAGCTCGCCCGGTCGTCGACGCTGGGCGACTGGAAGCTGATCCACATCGCCTCGGCCTGGAACATGGGCATCATCACGCCGCCGCGCTCGACCCAGCTCGCCGGCACGGCCGCGGCGTGGTCATCGACGTGGGTCAGGGGAAAGCGTCCGAGCCCAGGCGGCAGGGGATAGCTCTTTCCGTCGTCGGGGATGCGGAGCGTCCGCTGGAAGTCGAGGTGGAGCGCCGCCTCGGCGTGGACCTCGGGGAACGTGAAGACCATCTGGTCGGCTCGAAGCTCGATCATGGGTGCTGCCCCTTTCAGGAGACGTTACCAGTCGCCGTCCCGGACCTCGCGGACGAGGCGGAGGACGGCGTGGTCGGGCAGCTCGGCGAGCTGCCTGATGAGTTGCGCGAACAGGGCGGGCCTCCGGCGGATCGCGTCCTGGAGGTCGCTGCTGACCTTCCCGGCGAGCGCGAGGAGGACGTCCTCGTCCTCCTCGAGCTCCGCCGCGAGGCGACGGATCGTCGCCTCCGACGGCGGCGACTCGGCCCCTCGTTCGATCCGGCTCAGATACGACGGCTCGATGCCCACCCGCGTTGCGAGCTGGCGGAGCGAGTAGCTCCTGTCGCTCGCGCGGCGGGCCTCGCGTCGTTCCCGGAGATAGCTGCCGAAGGCGTCCATGTGTGTAGTGTTGACTGCACACTCTATGAATGTCAAGGGCACCCGGAGATCGATTCGTGTAAGCTTTTGTTCAGCAGGCAGAAAGGAGTCGTCCCGTGCCTCGATCCCGCCGTCGCCTCGTTCCGTTCGCGACGCTCATCGCGGTCGTCGCGCTCGTCGCGCTCGTCCCGGCCGCGGCGGCCGACGACGACGAGCCGACGCTCCCGCCCGCCCTCGCCGAGGCCTGCCGCGCCCGCTTCTTCGCCGACCTCGAGGGCGAGGCGCTCGCGCGCGCGCTCCGGCAGCGGGTGCGGGTGATGCGTCCCGACGACGCCTTGAGGCGTCACGTCGCGGCGTTCGGCTGGGAGAAGGCGCAGCTCCAGCGGTTCGCGTCGAACAAGGTGTTCGCCCTCGTCCGCACGTTCGAGGGGACCTCGCGCACCCTCGTCCTCCGGGGCGACCGCGTCCGGATCGATCGGGCCATCTCCGAGCCGCAGCGGCGGGTGATCGAGCGGCTCTACGGCGCCGAGCGGTTCGAGCGCGACGACGCCCTCCCGCCGGTCCTCGCCGAGCCGGTCGCCGACCCCGCCGCCGCCCTCGACGCGGCCGCGGCCGTCGCGGCCCGCGCCGGTCCGCTCGCCCCGAAGGAAGGAGTGCTCGGCCGGGCCCGGACGGTGATCGCGACCGAGGACGGCGCCCGGCTCGCGCCGGCCCTCGTCGCCGTCGGCGACGACGCGCTCGCCGCCGCGCTCCTGATCCAGACCCTCGCGCGCCTCGACCGCGGCTTCCGGTTCCGCGACGGACGCGTGATCCCCGACGCGAAGATCGCCACCGCCCGCCTCCTCTACGAGAACGCGGTCGTCACGGCCCGGTCCTGCCGCGAGATGCCCTGGATGCGCGAGGTGTCCCCCGCCGAGCTCGTCGGTCACATCCTCCCGCTCCGCGGGACCGAGGAGCCGCTCCAGCGCTGGCGGGCGCACTTCCATCGCGCCCTCGCGCCCGAGGTCCGCGAGCTGCACTCGCTCGCCGCGGTCGTCCGCTTCACGAACACCCTCTCGGCCGCGATCTACGGGTTCGAGGCGAAGACGACCTGGGAGGATCAGGGACCGCTGACCGCCCTCTTCACCCACGAGGGCCGCTGCGAGGACATGGTCAACCTGACGGCGGCGCTGCTGCGCAGCGTCGGCGTCCCGGCCGAGCACGTCTACACGCCGTGGTGGGCGCGCCAGGACGGCAACCACGCCTGGTGCGGGATCTTCGCGCCCGGCGACCGGATGCTCTCGATCATGGGCTGCGAGCCCTCGAGCAAGCCCCCCTACTTCCGGCGCTACATCGGCGGCGTCACCGCGGCGAAGATCTACGTCCGGACCGGCCACGGCCCCCGCGACGTGACCGCGCGGTTCGGGCCGACGGCCGACCTCGTCGTCGAGGGGCTCCGCCCCGGCCAGGGCGTGTTCCTCAACGTGTGGAACTCCGGCGGATGGCGCTCGGTCGGGCAGGTGCGGGTGAGCGCCGACGGCCGGGCGAGCTTCGGGCCGGTCGGCCGGCGCGAGGACATCGTCCTGCTCGTCTCGTCCGGTCGCGGCGACGACCCGGCCGCCCTGAAGCCCGCCGCCCCGCCGATCGTCGTGCACGCCGACGGGAGCATCGAGCGCCTCGAAGACGCCGAGACGCCCGACGAGAGCTGGACGCGCGACGTCGTCCTCGACGGTCTCGAGCCCGGCGCCGAGACCGTCATCACCGCCTGGACGGCGAAGGGCTGGCGCGAGTCGGCGAGGGCGAAGGCCGACGACGAGGGGCGGGCCACCGTGCGGCTCGCCCGAGGCCATCTCTATCGGCGCGACGGAGGGCGACCGCTGCGCGCGGTCGTCGATGGAGACGCCGTCGAGATCGTCGGCTACTGACCGAGGATCGTCACCGGGCGTCGGCGGGAAGTGGGTCCGCGACGCACCGAACGCCGATCCACTCGCTTCGGGTCTCGGCTGGCTCCCGCCGCGGCGCCGTCGGCGGCGCCGCGTCCCGGAGCGAACCGCCCACGACGGTCGCCTCATCCCGGCGCGCCCCGCACCACTCGGCCACGTTCCCGAGCAGTCCAACCGCCCCGCAAGGCGCCTCGGCGACCGGCGAGAGCGCGGCGGGGAGAGGCGCGGCGAGCCGATCCCCGAACAGCACGGTCGTCGCGACCGGGCTCGGAGGCGCGTCGTCGGGCCAGCCGATCGCGCGCGCGTGCTCACGCGGCGTCGGCAGGCGCTTCCCGCTCCAGCGAGCGGCGGCGTAGGCGTCGAACCAGTCGACCCCGGCGATCGGAGCGGCCGGATCCGAAGGAAGGCCGCCCGCCGGAGCGTGGTCCTTGTCCTTCGGAGCGTCCGGGCTCGCCCACTCGGCCGCTCCGCCCGCCGCGACCGCCTCGACGAACCGGGCGTAGGTGGCGACCGTCATCTCGGTCCGATCGATGTAGAACGCCGGTTCGGCGTTCCCGGCTCGCCCAGCCGGAACGAACACCATCGCCTCGAGCATCCTCGCGTGGGCGAGGAGCGGCGCGCGGCTGGCGTCGCTCGTCACGACCCGCTCGAGCAGCTCGATCGCCTCGGCGGTCACGCCCCGTTGCAGGAGCTCCTCGGCCGTCGGAACGTGATGGTCGTTCAACGGACCGTCCAGGAGACGGCGCGCGGCGACGATCAGCCCGCCGATGCTCTGGTCGAGAGCGCTGCCGAGCTGCGCCCGGTCCACGCTCGGGTCGGCGAGCGAAGCGCGGGCGACCTCGACCGTCCGCCGGTCGAGGCGCTGCGAGAGCGCGTAGAGGTCGTAGGTCGTGGGAATCGGCGGCTCGAGAACGCTGGGGAGCAAGGTCTCGGGGACCGCCGGCCCCAGGACGCGGACCGCCCCGGCGAGCTCGGTGTCATCGACGGTGAGCGCCGGAACGGCCACATCCGCGATGTTCCCGCGGATGCGCAGACCCTCGGCCGGCTCGGTCATCGAGGCCGCGGCGACGACGCTCGCGCCGACCACGATGAGCGCCGCGACCGCGCCCGCGAGCAGCCGGACGACCGAGTGTCGCGCGGGACCGACCGGCGCCGCGGGAACGGGCGGGTCGACCGAGACCCGCTCGGTCGGCGTCCGCGGCGCGACCGCCGCGACCGACCGGTTGCTCGACTTGCTCGCGACCGCCGGAGTCGGCTCGGCGGGCGCTACCGTCGAGGTCGTCTCGGTCGCCGCCTCGCCGAGCTCGGCCTCGACCGGCTCGGCCTCAGCGACGACGTCGGCCTCCGCGACCGTTTCCGCCTCGACGACGGGCTCGGCCTCGGCCGCCCTCGCGGTCGCCTCGACCGGGCCGTCGCCCGGATCGCTCGGCGTCACCGCGGGCATCGCCCGCTCGGTCAGCTTGTGCGCGATCCCGGCGATGATCGGATCGACCTCGCCCGCGGTGCTCGGCGGCCGGACGCTCACCTGCGAGGAGTCCGACGCGACGACGACCGAGCCGCCCGAGGACCCGCCCCCGCCGCTGCTCGGCGTGGCCTGGTCGGTGTAGCTGCTCGAGGTTCGCCCGCTGCTGCTCCCGCTGCCGCTGCTGCCGCTGCTCCCGCTGCTCGCCGCCCCGCGGCGGACCCGCATCAGCCCCGAGTGGCTGCCGCGTCGGACCGCGCGGGCGGAGAGGAGCATCGGATCGTGGAGGCAGGCCTCGAGCTCCTCGGCGAACGCCTCGGCGTTGCGCCAGCGATGCTCGGGCTCCTTCGCCATCGCCCGGGCGAGGGTCGCGTCGAGCGCGACCGGGAGGTCGGGCCGGAGCTCGACCATCGGGGCCGGCGGCTCGTGACGGATCTTCCGGATGATCGCCCCGAGCGACTCGGCCGAGAACGGGACCTGCCCGGTCAGCGCCTCGTAGAGGACGGTCGCGAGCGAGTAGATGTCGCTCCGCCGATCGACCCGGCTGAAGTTGCCGCTCGCCTGCTCGGGGCTCATGTACGCCGGCGTGCCGAGCGCGATCCCGATCCGGGTGAGCTTCATGTCCGAGGTCGTCACGTCCTTCGCCAGGCCGAAGTCGGTGATCAGCACCCGGTCCTCGGCATCGACGAGCAGATTCGCCGGCTTGACGTCGCGATGGAGCACGCCGCGCTTGTGGGCGTAGTGGAGCGCCCGCGCGATCGTCGCGGCGTGCTCGACGGCCCGATGCGGCGTGATCTTCCCCCGGTCGAGGAGCTTGTCGAGCGGCGCCCCGTCGATGTAGTCCATCGTGAAGTAGTGGATCCCGCGGTGCTCCCCGACATCGTGAACGGCGACGATGTTGGGATGCCGCATGCGGGCGCAGAGCTTCGCCTCCCGCTGGAAGCGCGCGAGGAGCGTCTTGGACTGGGCCGCCCGCGTGCTCAGGATCTTGAGCGCGACCGTGCGCTCGAGCTTCGCCTCCCGCGCCTTGTAGAGGACGCCCATCCCACCCCGCGCGATCTGGCTCTCGATCCGATAGCCCGAGAAGATCTCGCCCGGCTTGAGGCGGCCGCCCTTGCGGTGGCGCGTCGTCGTCGTGTCGCGCGACGCGCGGCCCGGACCGATCGCGTCGAGCTCGTCGGAGACCGGCGCCTTGGAGTCCGCCGCCCGCGAGCCGGTCGCCCGCGATCCGCTCGCGCGCGAGTCGGCCGAGCTCGAGTCGGTCGACCGCGAGCCGCCCGCGCGCGAGCCGGTCATCACGGAGGTGTCGGTCCGGCGCGTCGTCTCCTCCGGCGCGGTCGCCTCGGGCACGGCCTCGGCGGTCGCGGGCTCCGCGACGTCACCCTGGGACGCCGCCGGGTCGGAGGATCCATCGTCGACGGTCGAGGGGTCGGGCTCGTGCACCGTCTCGGCGTCCGAGCTCTCGGGGTCGTAGGTCGACTCCTTCTTGCCGAAGTCCTCGGGACCGACGACGCGGAGGGCCGACTCGCTGCTCCCGCTCCGGACCGATGGGCCGACCTCACCGGCGCGGCTCTCGTCCGCCGCCGCCGGCTCGGGCTCGGAGTCCCCCGCCGCCTCGGCCCGTGCGTGCTCCGCCGCGAGCTCCGCGGCGGCGGCCGCCTCCCTCGCCTTGGTCGCCTCGTAGTCCGCCCGGAGCACCTCGAGCTCCTCGGGCGAGAGCTCCTGACTGTGCTCGAGGCCCTCGATCAGGGCCGGGACGGTCCGCTGCGGGCGCGCGGCGGCGGGCGCCTCGTCGATCTCGAACGCGGCCGGCCTCCAGGACCCGAGCAGGCTCTGGAGGTGGAGGCAGACGAGCAGCCCGTCCTTGTTGATCGCCCCGGAGCGCTGCAGGAGCAACGAGATGGGGTGGGTCGACCGCGCCTCGCGGAGCTCCCCGAGCGCCTCCCGGATGGCGTCCCGCTCGCAGAGACCGAGGTCGGCCGCGATCCAGGCGAACGCAATGTCTTCGGGGTTCGGCAACGGCGCTCCCGGGGGCTCTCCGCGGGCTCGTGCGGCTCGGGCGAGTGTACCAGCCCCCCTTTGCGGCGGCAATGCGTCCGGGGTCGTGGGGGGGCACCGTCGCGAATCCGCCCAACCCGAGCCCTTCCAGGAGCGTCTCGATTTCATATCATCGGAGCGTCCCGCTGGATCGAACCCGGAGGCCCGGCGCGCGTGCCCTCCCTGAAGAAGCTGAACAGCTTCTACCACCGCCTGAGCCATCTCCTCGAGAGCGGGCTCCATCTCCGCGGCATCCTCCGACAGATCGGGGCCGGCGAGATGGCCTCGTTCGGCCGGACCGTCAACGAGCTCGCCGACGCGGTCGAGGACGGCGACGGGCTCGCCGAGGCGATGGTCAAGCAGGGGAGCACCTTCCCCGAGCTCCACATCCGGCTCATCCAGGCGGGTGAGGCGTCGGGACAGCTTCCGGCGACGCTCCTCCGCCTGGTCGCGGTCCTCGACGCGAAGCTGGCGACGCGGCGAACGCTCATCGCGGGGATGATCTACCCGGCGATCCTCTTCCATCTCGCGATCCTCCTCCCGAACGTCCGCTACCTCGTCACGGACGGCCCGGTCGGCTACCTGATGGCGGTCCTCCCCGGGCTCGGGATCCTCTGGGGGATCGTGATCGGCGGGTGGCTCCTGCTCCAGGCGAGTCAGCTCGTCGCGGCGCGCCGGATCTTCGATCGGATCGCGCTCAGGATCCCCGTCCTGGGCGGGATCATCCTGCGGACCGACGTCTCCGACTCGGCGATGGCGCTCGGCGCCCTCTACGCCGCGGGCGTCCCGGTCAAGGAGGGGCTCGAGGCCGCCGCCCGCATCCCGCGCAACATCGTGATCCGGTCGGCGTTCCACCGGGCGAAGGAACGGGTCGACGCCGGCAACACCCTGGCGGAGGCGTTCGCCTTCGAGACGGTCCTGCCCGAGCTCTTCCGCGACATGGTCGCGAGCGGCGAGGCGAGCGGTCAGCTCGACGACTCGCTCGAGAAGGTGCGCGATGCCCTCGCCGCCGAGGCGAAGCACCGGACCGACATGGCGGCCCGGCTCGCCCCGGTCGCGGTCTATCTCCTCGCGGCGCTCGTGATCGGCTGGGTGGTCGTCTCCTTCTTCATGGACTACTTCGCCAAGATCGACGAGGTGGCGAACTGGTGACCGAGGTGACCGACATGCCCGACGACGCCGCCCGACGCCCGCGGCTCCGCGCCCTCGCGACGGCCACCACGCTCGCCGCGGCGCTCCTCGTGATCCTCGTGCCGGCGGCCGCGCCGGCGGACGCCGATCCGCCCGAGCCGCCCCCCGCCGACGAGGCCCGCCCCGACGCCCCCGACGCCCCCGGCCTCGCCCTCTACGTCCCGCCCGGGATGGACCGCGAGCTCGTGGACTGGGGCCTGCAGACCGACCTCGGCAGCGGCCTCGCCGGGTCGTTCCCGCTCGCGATGCTCGAGGCGCTCGCGGTCCTCGACCCCGAAGGCTTCGGCGCGACGCCCGAGGAGGCCTACCGGCGCTTCGGCTGGCTCTTCCTCGAGGGCCGGCCGCGCCTCCCGGTCGGCATCGTCGAGCGACGCGCGCTCGGAATGCGGGTGCACAACTTCAACTGCCTCGCCTGCCACGCCGGCGAGGAGCCCCCCGCCACGCCCGGCGGCCGGGGGCACCTCATCATCGGCGCGACGAACCGGACGGTCGCGTTCGCCGACTGGTACGGCGAGGTCATCGGCCGCGTCCGCCAGATCGCGCTCCAGGCCACCGCCGAGGCCGGCCTCGACCTCGACGAGCGCGGGCCCGAGGGGACGGTCGCGTCGATCTGCCGGACGCTGAAGCGCGAGGCGGCGATCGCGAAGGTCGTCGCCCGGTTCATCATCGCGGCCCGCCGAGGGCTGCGCGCGCGCGGCTCGCGCCTCGAGCTCCTCGACGCGATCGCGATCTGGATGTCGGTCCGCAGCCTCGCCGACGACGAGAACGGTCCGCCGGAGCCGCCGCCGCCCGAGCGGAGCAACGGGCCGGGCCGGACGATCGTCGCCGGCGCCTACCGCGCCCTCCGGTTCGGCCTGGAGCCGGGGCCGTTCGCGCCGATCAAGCCGCCCGATCTCTTCGGCGTGCCCTACCGCGAGTCGCTCCTCTGGGCCGGCGTCGAGGTGCACCCCGAGGGGCGCAGCCCCGCCGAGCAGATCGGCCGCAACGGGATGCTCGTCCCCTGGATCCAGATGCACCCGCTGACGAGGAGGCCGGTCGCCGACCGGGTGACGATCGCCCGGATGCGGCGCTACCTGAAGATGGGCGAGCTGCTCGCCGCATCGAAGCCGCCACCCGCGCCGGCGCCGACCACCGACGCCGAGCGAGCCCTGATGAAGCGCGGCGCGGTCGTCTACGGCGAGACGTGCAGCGACTGCCACGGCAGCTACCGGCTCGAGCCCGAGACGCGGCCCGACGGAGGTCCCGGGCTCCGATCGACGCCGGTCGACTACGAGGAGGTGCTGATCGACATCGAAGAGATCGGCACCGACCCCGCCTACGGCCGCAGCCTCGACCAGGACTTCCTCGACGCCTTCCTCGCCACCGAGTTCGCGAAGCAGAACGTCCTCGGGCTGCGCGAGACCAACGCCTTCGTCGCGCGCCCGCACCTCGGCCTGCGCCTCCGCGCCCCGTTCCTCCACAACGGAAGCGTCCCGAACCTGAGGACGCTCCTGACGCCGCCGGCGGAGCGCCCCGACCGATTCGCCGTCGGCTGGGGCGTCCCGATCGACCGAGACGCGGTCGGCCTCGCCCTCATCGAGGAGGCCGCCGGATCGACCGCGGGCGACGGGCGCTGGAACACCCGCGTCGGGCAACACCTCCGCGACGCGAGGGTCTCCGGAAACCGCGCGACCGGCCATCCCTTCGGGACCGACCTGCCCGAAGCGGACAAGCGCGCCCTGCTGGAATACCTGAAGCGGCTCTGAGCCCCCCACCCCATCGCTCGAAGAAGAAAACCGCCGAGCTGAAGGGGTCAGGTCTCGGAACTTCGCATTAGCTGAAGGGGTCAGGTCTCGGAACTTCGCATTAGCTGAAGGGGTCAGGTCTCGGAACTTCGCATTAGCGGGGTTAATGCGAACATCCGAGACCTGACCCCTTCGGACCCTCCCGCCTCGTCGGCGCCGGTCCGAGCGGCTCTCCCGCCGGCGGGAGCCTGGTGTGACTCCAGGGGTCAGGTCCAGGATTCACACCAGAGGGGCGGGTCACACGGACGCTGCGACAGATTCGCTCGTGTGATTCCTGGACCTGACCCCTCGATTCACACCAGAGGCTCGGTGCGAAGGGTCGTTGCGCCGCGCAACGGAGACGGCGGCGGGCCGCGGGCGACCGTGAGTGGATAGCATTCCGGACGCCACGCGCGCGGGAGGGACTCGTACTCTTGCCCCCGCGGGCTGGCTCGCAGCG
>JAJDCQ010000039.1 GCA_029260755.1 Planctomycetota bacterium
TTCGAGGCGCCCATGCCGAAGTGGTGATCGCAACGCAACGGGAGAGGGCCGCGCGAGCGGAGCGGCCGCGATGGCCTCGCAAGACAATGGGCCACGCCGTCGGTAGACGCTCGTACTCTTGCCGCGCCGCGGGCTGGCGCACGGCGAGACGCACGACGTTCAGCAGTCGGCGCCGAACGCGCCGTGGAACTGCCCCCCCCCTCCATGAGCGAACCGATGACCGACCGGAGGTTACGAACCGAGTGACTCCGGAGGGGTCTCGCCACGGGAGCGTTCTTCAAAGGACCTCCCCGCGATCGAAGCCCGATCTCCCAGGTCGATCCTGCCCAGCGAGAGGGGTGAAGCTGGTCCACACGCTTGGAGAGGCTCAACTCACTAGGACGGAGTAGGAGGAGGCAAGGCTGCTTCGAGGCAGGGAGTTGGAGCTTAACCTCCAGGCATTAGGGCTAGCCTCAGATCGACCCGTCAAGGCCGACGCGCCACGCGGAGCCGACAGGGGCTGCCGCGATCTCGAGTTTGACGCGCAGGGCGCGGCGCATTGCGACGCGCTCGGGCGGGGCGCCATCATTGGAGACGATGCATCCGAGCCCCGCCTCCGATCCTCGTCGTCGCCCCGCCCCCACGCCGGCGGAGGGGGCGTCGCCCGATGACCTCGCTCTCGGCCGGAGGCTCGTGAACGAGGGACGGATCGAGGCCGCCGAGCTCGCCCGTCTCCTCGCCGAGCAGCGGCGTCGGCCGGGGATGAGCCTCGGGGCGCTCCTGGCCGAGGCCGGCGTTCTCCCCCCACGAGACGCCGTCGGCTCGGGCCGCGCCCGCGGTCTTCCTCGCCCGGAGGGGGCCAGGCCGACCGTCGCGGTCACGCCTGTCGAGCCGCCGCGCTCGGGCGCGGCTCCCTCGGGATCGGCCCGCTTCGGGTCTTCGCGCCGGCCGGCGTCCGCCCCGGGCGCCGGGTCGGGTCGGCTCGCTGCCGGGTCATCGGGGCGCCGCCCCGCCGGCGCATCCTCGGGCCGGATGCCCGCGGGCGTCGAGGAGGCGCTCGCCGACCCGACCCGACGCCTCGGGCGCTACGTCGTCCTCGAGGAGCTCGGCGCCGGCGGGATGGGCGTCGTTCACCGCGGCTTCGACCCGCAGCTCGAGCGCGAGGTCGCGATCAAGGTGCTCACCTCGGTCAGCGACGACCGCCAGCGCGTCCGCTTCGAGCGCGAGGCGATCGCCGCGGCCCGGCTTCGCCATCCGGGGATCGTCGGCGTCCACGAGGTCGGCGAGCACCTCGGGCGGCCGTTCCTCGTGATGGACCTCGTCGATGGCGCCAGCCTCGAGGAGCGGCTCACCGCCGGCGCGCTGCCGCCGCGCCGGGTCGCCGAGCTCGTCGAGGAGGCCGCTCGGGCGCTCCACCACGCCCACGCCGAGGGGATCGTCCACCGCGACGTGAAGCCGGAGAACATCCTCGTCGACGCCCGGGGCCGGGCGCTCGTCACCGACTTCGGCCTCGTCCGCGACATCGGCACGCCGGCGGAGGCCCTCACCGCGACCGGTCAGGTCGTCGGAACCCCCGCCTTCATGGCGCCCGAGCAAGCCGGGCACAGCCGCGGCGAGGTCACCCCGGCGACCGACGTCTATGGCCTCGGCGGCGTCCTCTACCGAGCGCTCGTCGGGCACCCGCCTTTCCGCGACTCCGACTTCGTCGTGCTCGTGCGCAAGCTCCTCTTCGATGAGCCGCCGACGCCGCGGAGCGTGAACCCCGAGGTCCACCCGGACCTCGAGACGATCACCCTTCGCTGCCTCGAGAAGGATCCCGAGCGCCGCTACCCGAGCGCCGAGGCGCTCGCCGACGACCTCCGTCGCTTCTGCGACGGCGAGCTCATCCGGGCACGCCCCGTCGGGGGCCTCGAGCGGGCGCGCCGCTGGGCGCGCCGGCATCGCCTCGCGACCGGCGCGGCGATCGCCGCGGGCGCCGCCGCGATCGGTGGTCTCGTGGCGCTCACGGCGCTCCTCGGCGAGGTGGAGCGCCGGGTCGAGGAGGGCCAGGCGGCGGTCGTCGCCCAGGCTCGGGCGGAGGCGTGGGCCGAGGCCGAGCGGACGGCGGCGGCGTTCGCCGACGCCCGATCCGTCGCCCTTCCCGACGGCGCCGGCCCCGAGGAGCGCCGGGCCGCGCAGGATGAGCTCCTCGCCGTCGGCCTGGATGCGGTCGCCGCCACCGCGACCCTGCGCGCGCTCGCCCTCGGCGACGCCGAGGCGCGGCGAGCCGCGTTCGAGGCGTCGATGGCCTACGGCCAGGTCGCCCTCGACGCCGAGCAGTGGAGCGTCGCGGCGAGCAGCTTCGAGCGGGCCGTCGGGCTCGCCGGCGGGAGCGACGAGGCCGGGCTCGCCCGGGCGGCGAAGGCGCGGGTCGAGACGGAGCGACGGTCCGCGGCGACCGCGCGCCGTGAAGCCGTCGCGGCGATCCTCGAGGACGCCCGCCGGGGACGCCTCGACGAGCGTCCCGACGGCTACCAGTCGGCCCTCTTCGCGCTCGTCCGGGAGGCGGACGCCCAGACGGTCGGCCAGATCGGCGACGCGCTCGACGAGGTGACCGACGAGCTGCGCGCCGTGATCCGCTCGATGTACAACGCGGCCGCCCGGCCGCGAGCCGCGGATGCCCAGGCGGGCGACGCCGAGATCGTCGGCCTCGCCGTCGCCGTCGACCGATGGCTGTCCCTCCCCCCCGGCGAGGAGCTCGACCCGGCGGCGCGCGCCGTGATCGACCGCGCGGCGCGACGCCTCGAGCGGTGGGACCGGCTCGACCGGCCGCCCGGGACGCCGGCCCCGCCGGCGCGAGTGGCCCGGATCATCGGAGCGGCTCAGGGGCGCCGCCTCGGGCGGCCGCGGGCGATCCTGGCGCGGCTCTGCTGCGAGGCGCTCGGACGGATCGGTCGGCGCGAAGGCGCCCTCGGCCCGCTGGTGCGCTACCTCGGCGTCGAGCGCGACGGGGAGCGGTCCGTCGCGGCGGGCGCCGCCCTCTGCCTCCTCGGCGGGTCCGAGGCGCGGCGCGCGGTGGTCGCGGCGATCGACTCCTTCCGCCGGATCGGCGTCTTCGTCGACCGGATCACGCCGCTCCTCGCCAGCAGCTTCGCCGACGCCGGCGAGCTGGAGCTGCAGGGGGAGACGCTCGATGCCTACCTCGACCGCGGTTGGACACGTCGGAGCGAGGGCGATCTGCCCGGCGCGCTCCGCGACTACGACCGCGCCGTCGCCCTCTGGCCGGACGCATCCGAGGCGTGGCGGCAGCGGGGGCTCACTCGACACGATGACGGCGACCTCCGGGCGGCCCTCTCCGACCTCGACCGGGCCGTCCAGCTCGAGCCGGGAATCTCGCTGAGCTGGGCGACCCGCGCCATGGTCCGGGCGGCGGGGCGCGACTGGGACGGCGCGTTCGCCGACGCGACCCGGGCGATCGACCTCGACCCCGACGACGCCTCCGCCTACGAGCTCCGCGGCAGCATCCGGCGCCGGCAGGGGGACCTCGACGGGGCGATCACCGACCTGACGGCGTCGATCGAACGCGACGCCGGCTTCGCGATCGCCTGGCGCGAGCGGGCGAGCGCTCGAGCCGCCGCGGGCGACGTCGAGGGCGCGCTGGCCGACGCGGGCGGCGCGATCGATGCGGACCCGGGCGATGCGGAGAGCTGGTCGTTCCGCGGGGACCTCCGCGCGGATGCCGAGGACTTCGCCGGCGCCATCGCCGACCTCACCCACGCCGTCGAGCTCGAGCCGAGCGAGGCGACCCACTGGATCGAGCGCGGACGCGCCCGGCTCCGGAGCGGCGACGCCGGCGGCGCGATCGTCGACCTCGATCAGGCGATCGAGCTCGACCCGCAGACCCCTTCGGCGTGGGCGCGGCGGGCGGCCTGCAAGCTCGAGCTCGGCGACCTCGCGGGCGCCGTCGCCGACTACGACCGCGTCCTCGAGCTCGACCCGGGCCGGACGATGGACCGGAGCAACCGGGCCGGCGTGAAGGGGCAGCTCGGCGACGACGCCGGCGCCGCGAAGGACCTCGAGGTGTGCCTCGCCGAGGACCCGCGCAACGAGGTGATGTATCGGCTCAACCTCGGCGTCGTCCTCTACCGCCTCGGGCAGGCGCGGCGCGCGATCGACCACCTCGACCGCGTCATCGAGCGCGCCCCCGACCGAGGGCCGGCCTGGAACTACCGGGGCATCTGT
Organism: Planctomycetota bacterium; assembly: GCA_029260755.1. Lineage (GTDB taxonomy): Bacteria > Planctomycetota > J058 > J058 > JAJDCQ01 > JAJDCQ01. The sequence continues at coordinate 4,201 of JAJDCQ010000039.1, forward strand.
CGGGCCGCCCTCGGCGACTTCGATGGCGCGATCGAGGATCTCGTCCGCTCGGTGGAGCTGCTGCCCGACGACCCGTTCACCTGGAGCAACCTCGGCCTCATCCGCCGGGACGCGGGCGACCTCGAGGGCGCGCTCGCCGCCCTCGACCGGGCGATCGAGCTCGAGCCCAACGACGCCCACGGCTGGTTCAACCGGGCGCTCATCAAGGGCGACCTCGACGATCCGGAGGGAGCGATCGCCGACCAGACGCGCGCGATCGAGCTCGATCCGCGCATCTCGAAGGCGTGGGCCCATCGCGGGATGGTGCGTTCCCAGCTCGACGAGTACGAGAAGGCGCTCGAGGACTGCGAGCGGGCGATCGCGATCGACCCCGAGGGCGCCGTCGACGCGTTCGAGATCAAGGGTCGGATCCTCTCGGAGCTGAAGCGGTGGAAGCCGGCGCTCGTCGCCATCGAGGAGAGCCTGAAGCGAGCGCCCGGGCGGGCGAGCTCGTTCGAGGCGCGCGGCCTGATCAAGGTCGGGCTCGGCGACCCCGAGGGGGCGATCGCGGACCTCTCCCGCTACGTCGAGCTGACCGACGATGAGAGCGACCCCGACGTCGTCGCGGCCCGCGCCGAGATCGAGAGGCTCCTGAGCCCGCCGCCACCCGACCCCGACGAGTGATCGCCACGCGCGACATGCTCCGGTGGTTCGCCGCGTGGAACGCCCGTTGGGGGGCGCCGAACGGGGGACCCCGGCTCCCTCGAGGGCTCCGCTGGCTCGACCGAACGGTCTGGCGGAGGCGACGGCGCGGACCGTTCGCGTTTCAGACGAACTCCTCGACGCGCCAGTTCGAATACCCGTGGGCCTACGACGCCGTCGTCCGCGCCGGCGGCCCGCTCGAGATCGTCGAGATCGGCGGCGGGCTCTCGGGCCTCCAGTTCGTCCTCGCGGCCGAGGGGCATCGGGTGACCAACGTCGACCCCGGCCGCGGCTGGCGCGTCTCCGCGGATGAGCACGCCGCTCTCTGCCAGGCGTTCGCTGCCCCGGTGCGCCTCGTCACCGAGACGGTCGAACGGGCGGCGCTGCCGGACGCGAGCGCCGACGTCGTCGTGAGCGTGTCGGTGCTCGAGCACCTCGGCGACGACGAGATCGCGGCGATCGCGGCGGCGCTTCCCCGCGTGCTCCGTCCGGGTGGGCGGCTCGTCCTCACCGCCGATCTCTTCCTCGACATCGAGCCGTTCGACCGCGCGCCCCGGAATCGTTGGGGGAGGAACGTCGACCTCTGCCGGTTCCTCGCCGACTCCGGGCTCCGGCTCGTCCTCGGCGAGCGGTCCCAGCTCCACGGGTTCCCCGAGTTCGACCCCGACGGCGTCCTGGCCGCGCTGCCCCGGTTCGTGGAGAGCGAGCAGTACCCGCATCTGGCCCAGTGCCTCGTCGCCGAACGTCGCGACTGACCTCGCCTCGTTACCGCGGCGTTACCATCCCCGACGCGCCCTCGCCTGTGTCTCTCCTGGGAAGTGAACCCCCTCACTCAAGGAGACACCCATGCGATCCCGCTCCCTTCTGATTCCGCTCACCCTCGCCCTGCTCGTCCCGGCCGCCGCGGCCCGGGCCGACGGCGACGACGAGAACCCGCACGTCTGGAGGCCGCGAACGAAGTCGGTCGCCGTGTTCAAGAACGGCCTCGGCTTCTTCATGCGCGAGGGCGAGGTGGAGCTGCGCGACGGCTGGGCCGCCGCCGACGCCGTCCCGCCGGCCACCTTCGGCACGCTCGCGATCTACAGCCACGACGAGGGCCAGGAGGTCGACGTCGTCGGCTCGGGCCCGGGCGAGATCGTCGAGTTCGACGGCGTCGATGCGGCGGACGACGACGCCACCCGCCGGCGCCGCCTCGAGGGCTACCAGAACCTCGAGGTCGAGCTCGTCTACGAGCGACACGACCGGGAGCTGCGGGCGTCGGGCGAGCTCGTCTCGGTCGGCCCCGAGTTCGCGATCCTCGAGCGCAGCGACGGAACCCACGCGGTCCCGATCTCGGGGATCACCCGCCTTCAGCTCCTCGGCCTGCCGCTGCGCGTCCACGTGGCCGCCGACGGGAAGAAGGATTCAGCCAGGAAGAAGGCCACCCTCGGGATGGCCTATCTCCGCAAGGGCATCACCTGGATCCCGGAGTACAGCCTCAAGGTCATCGACGACGAGCACGCCGAGCTGGTCCTGCGCGGCACCGTCGTCAACGAGGCGGAGGACATCATCCACGGCCGGGTCAGCCTGGTCGTCGGCGTGCCCCACTTCGCCCACAGCAGCTATCTGAGCCCGATCGCCGTCGGGCAGACGATCCGGGCGATCGGCTCGGCCGTCGCCCCGGCGGCGCTGCGCGGCCAGATCATGAACCGGGCGGCGATCGCGAGCAACGCGTTCCAGGCCGACCAGTTCGCCCACGGCGGCGGCGGCGACGGCGGTGTCGTCGAGCAGCCGGCCGGCGGCGCCAGCGGCGACCCGAGCGCGGCGGCCGGCAACGTCCCGGTCGAGAGCAACGCGGCCGGCACCGACTACACCGTCTACACGATCGAGGACCTGACGATCCGCCGCGGCGAGAAGGCGATCGTGACCCTCTTCAAGGCGACGATCCGCTACGACCACATCTACCGCTGGACGCCGCCCGGGGCGCTCGAGCACTTCCTCGTCCTGAAGAACGACACCGACACCGCGTGGACGACCGGCCCGTGCGTCGCGATCAGCGGGAGCCACCCCCTCGGCGAGGACCTGATCCGCTACACGCCCAAGGGCGGCCGCTGCGAGTATCAGGTCACGACGGCCGTGAACGTCGCCCACGAGGCGACCGAGCGCGAGGTCGACCGCAAGCTCAAGGCGCACTCGATCCACCGCGACCTCCACCTCGACCTCGTGACGCTCGAGGGCGAGGTGCGCCTCAAGAACTTCGAGAAGCGCCCGGTGCGCGTCGTCATCACGAAGCAGGTGGCGGGGCGGCCGACGTCCGCGACCGACGAGGGGAAGACCTCGATCGACCCGACCCAGCTCCAGCTCACCAAGCGCCACGGCGCCGTCCGCTGGTCGATCGACGTAGGACCGGGCGAGAGCAAGGTCCTCCGCTACCGCTACGAGCGCTACGTCCCCTCGAGCTAGTCCCGCATCGGGGCGATCAAGCTGGCTCAGGTGACCGCGGACTCACCGCCTTCGCCTTCGGCGAAGAGGATGAAACCACGGAGACACGGAGGGCACGGAGGACTCACGGAGAGAGACGCGACCAGCTCAGCCGGGGTTGGTTGGCTTCGCCTCCGCCGAGGGGATGAATCCACGGAGGCACCGAGGCACGGAGGAGCCTCGGAGGGGATCCGGGTCTTCGACCGCTCGGCGCGCCCTCCGTGAATCCTCCGTGTTCTCTGTGCCTCCGTGGTGACATCCTGCTCGCCGAAGGCGAGCCCGTCGGCACCTGAACGAGCTTGATAGCCCCTATGCGGGTCAGTCCTCATCCTCGTCGTCCGAGCCCGCGTCGGCGTCGTCGATCCGCCGCCAGGTGATCCGGCAGTGGTGAGCGACGCCGGACGACGGGGCCCGGACGACGCGCAGCTCGAGGCGGTCGAGCTCGCGGGTGCCGGGGACGGTCTCGATGACGCCCTCGACCTCGGATCCGTCCTCGCGCTCGCTCCGCTCGATCCGCCAGCGGTCGGCGCCGTCGGCGCGGAGCAGCGCCCGGGCGTGGTCATCGCGGACCTCGAGGGGGAACGCGCGCAGGGTGCCCTCGTGGACGTACGCCTCGATGGCGGGGATGGTCAGCTCGAGTCTTCCGGCGTCGGCGGGGTGAGCCTCGCCGCGCCGGCGGATGAGCTCCCAGGGGAACTCCTCGCCGAGCCCCGCGCGGATCGCGGTCGAGAGCGCGGCGAGGGCCGCCTCGTTCTCGGCCGCCTCGACCTTCTCGCCGAGGCTGGCCCGGACGAGCGCGTCGAGGTCGAGCGAGATGAAGCCGCGCCGTCTCACCGGAACATCCGCGAGAGTGACCGACTCCTCGAGGGCGGGCTGCCCGTCGGATGCGACCCGGCCGACCCGCGCCGACAGCTCGGTGAAGCGGGCGTCCCAGCCGTCGTTGGCCGCGTCTCGCTCCGCGCGGACGATGCCCTCGAGGGCGACCCGGCCGGCGACGAGGTCCTCGTCGCCGTCGCCCTCGGCGGGGCGACGCGCCTCGACCTCGACGGCGACGCGGAAGCGCTTCACGATCGGCGCCCGGGCGGCCCGGAGGCGCGCGATCGCGGGGCCGCCGGCCACGCGGCGGATGACGTCGGTGCGGACGAGCCGGTTCTCGTGCTCGCCGCGGCGGAGGACGAGCCGGAGCTCGCTCCGCGCCTCGACGATGCGGGCGGCCTTGCGGTCGAACACGATCCGCCGCTCACTCTCGTGGGCGGCCCCCTCGATCGCGAACGAGGCCTGGATCCAGCGGCCGCCCTGGGGCAGGCCGTCGTGGAGGTGCTTGTCCGGCTTGAACTCGAACCCGCTCGCGAGCTTCACGTCCACGAGGCGCGCCTCGATGGTAACGAGGCCGTCGTCGGTCTGCTCGACGATCCGGTAGCGCTCGCGCAGGTCGAGCCGGACGTAGTCGCCCTCCCAGCCCTCGCCCGGCACCATGACCCGGGTCGTGGCGATCCACTCGTGGGCGGGGCGATCGGACAGGATCCCGGCGTTCAGGAACGAGCCGTAGTCGAGGTCGATCAGGGCGCGCTTGCGGATCGCGGCCGGCGCCTCGGGGAGGCCGCCCCAGCCGCCCGGGCCGTCCCAGGCGAGGGCGCCGGTCGGACCGACGACGCCGTTCTCGGCGAGGCCGATCCGGTCGGTCGGGATCTCCCAGCTCGCCTCCGGCGTCGCTCCGCCGAGGACGGCGCCGCTCGCCGTGAGCGACGAGCGTGCGCCGGCGATCGCGACGGTGATGGGCGAGGCGCCCTCGATCGGGTCGCCCGCGGCCACGACGAGCTCGAGGGCGAGGTCGGACCGCCAGTGCAGATCGAAGACCTGCCCGGCCGTCTTCTTCCGTCCGGGCCAGACGGTGTCGCTCTCGAGGGTGATCTCGGTCTCGTAGACCTCCTCGCGACCCGGGTCGAAGCGGTAGCGGAGGGCCGGCGCGTCGTCGTCGGCGCGGGCGCTCGCCGCGGTGAAGGCCATCGCCGCGACGATGGCCACGGCGGTGGTTCTTGCGGGCGTTCTCATCGCTTCTTCTCCTCGTCACCGTCGGCGCCTTCGGCCTCGGGATCGACGAGCCTCCACGTGGTGAGCGCCGCGTAGGCACGCCCGTCCTCGTGCTTCCAGCCGTAGGCGACCTCGAGGCGGCTCACCCGACCGGTGTCGGGGTCGTACTCGATGACCCCGCCGCCGAGCTCGCCGCGCTCCTTCTGCGCCGGGTCGAGGTCGAGCTCGATCTTGCCGGGCACGACGATCTCGTAGCGAAGCGTCCGGGGCGCGCCGCGGAGGCCGCCGCCGACGATCGTCCGCTCGTCCGGCGCGCGCGGGACGGGGAGGCGGAGGTTCACGAGCAGACGCTGGTCGGGGTCGTCGGCGTCCGGTCGGCCCCTGCGGCCCTCGGTGTCGAGGAGCTTCTGACGGCGGACGATCTCCCAGGGGAACGAGGCGTCGGTGATCGTCGTCTCGCCGGCGTGCCCGACCATCGTGGTGAGGGCGATCGAGCGCGCGTCGCGCCCGTGGAGGCCCATCTCGACGCTGGAGTTGAAGAGGCCGCGGGCGGCGCCGACGGCGATTGGCAGCTCGAAGCCGTCCGGGAGCTCGACGTCCTGCTCGATCTGGCCGGCGTCGTCCATCCTGAACTCGTCCGGCAGCTTGCCGACCCGGGTCACCTTCGCCGAGAGGGTCGCCCAGACCGCGTCGTAGCGGGCGCGGGCGGCGTTGCGCTCGGCGCGGACGCGGCCGCGGAGCTCGCAGCTCGAGACGACCTCCGGGTCGGCGTCGGGCTGCCCGATCGGCGGGGCGGACATCATCACCTCGCTCGTGACGTCCCAGTGGAGCACCTGCTCCGCCTCGGCGGCGCGGAGCCGGGCGATCGCGGCGTCGCCGGCGACCCGCTCGAGCGCGTCCTTTCGCTCGAGCCAGTAGTCGTGCTCGCCGTGGCGGAGGGAGAGCTTGATCCGCGAGCTCGCCTCGACGATCCGGCCGGCGGTCGCGTCGAGGACGATCGTGCGGGAGCCCTCGACGGTGCCTTCTCCGGTCGCGGCCATCGCCTGGAGGAACTTGCTCCCCATGAGGACGCCGTCGCGGACGTCGTCCTCCTCGAACGGGAAGCCCTTCGCCTTCTCGAGGCCTTCGAGCGTCGCCGTGATCATGACGATCCCATCGTCGGTCACCGACTCGACGCGGTAGCGCTCGCGGAGGGTGAGGGTGACGTAGTCGCCCTCCCATCCCTCGCCCGGCACCTGGACCGAGCTCGTCGCGACCCAGGTGCGGCCGACCGTCGCCGCGCCGCCGGGGAGGACGCCGGCATTGCCGAACGTGTCCTCGTCGAGATCGATCAGGGCGCGCTTGCGGATCGAGCGCGGCGCCTCGGGGAGGCGCGGGAACGAGCCGTCGAGCGCCTGCTGGCCGGTCTCGCGGACGGCCGCGGTCACCTTCAGGCCCGCCTGATCGGCGGGGAGCTCGTAGGCCTCCTCGAAGACCGGCTGCATCCTCGACTTCATCGCCGTGCCCTCGGCCCGGAGGGCGCTGCGAGCGCTCGCGATGATGAGCTCTACCGGCGTCGCGCCGCCGAGCGGCTCGCCCGGCCGGGCGACCAGCTCGAGCTGCAGGTCGGCGGTGTAGGCGAGGGTGCGCACCTTCCCGTCGCTCGATCGCCGCGGCGGGAAGACGACCGAGCTCGCGAGGTCGATCCGGCGCTCGTAGACCTCCTCGCGACCGGGGTCGAAGCGCAGGCGGAGCTCGGGGCCGTCGGGCTCGGGTGCGGCGGCGACCGAGGTGGCGGCGGTGAGCACGATCGCTCCCGCGATGAGCGCTCGGGGGAGCGCCGGCGATCGTCGGGTCGATCGTGGGGGTCTCGGGGCGTTCATTCGATTCTTCTCCTCTTCGGAAGACGCGTTCGAGTCTCTAGCTAGCTAGTTTCCATCGAGCAGGGCGCGGGCCGTCGCGGCGACCGTCTCGTCGGGGTCGTTCGCGGCCGCTTCGAGGGTCGGTCGGCCGGCGGCGCCGCCCCATCGGGCGAGGGCGATGAGGCAGTCGGTCCGGAGCGTGCTCCCGCCGGCGCTGAGGGCGAGGGCGTCGAGGCGCTCGAGGACGCGGCGCTGGTCGGCCGGCGAGAGCGCGCCGGAGCCGAGCGCCGCGCCGAGGCCGCGGGCGCCGAGGCGCTGCTCGAGGAGGTCGCCGCGGGCGCTCACCTCGACGAGGAGCTCGACCAGCTCGGCGCGGGTGGCCGCGGGCAGCTCCTCGGCCGCGGCCAGGTCGCCGAGGACGCGGAGGACGCCGAGGCGGTCGCCGCGCCGCTCGGTGTCCTTCAGGCCGATCAGGCTCGACACCGCGTCGGCGAGGTCCTCGTCGCGGATGCCGAGCTGGAGCTGGGCGAGCGCCGCGAGGGGGAGGCCGAGGGTGGCGTCGGGGTCGTCGGCGTCGATCGCGTCGCCCGCCTCGCGGACGCCGAGGAGGAGGCGGAGGTCCGCGGCGGGCGGCACCTCGACGACCTCGGTCGGCGGAGCGTCGTCGTCGTCATCGGGGCGCGCGGCGCCCGTCTCGTCCGTCGGGTCAGCGCCCGCGCCGCCAGCGTCGCCGGCGGGCTCGCCCCGCTCGAAGCGGTCGCCGGGCTCGAGGGTCTGCTCGGGCTCTCCCGGGATCCGGAGGGTGCCGCGGCCGGCCTCGATCTCGATCGTCACGGCGCCGGTCGTCTCGTCGCGGGTGATCGTCGCGGTGGAGCCCGCCTCGAGCTCGAGCTCGCCGAGGTCGGGGAGCTCGATCGTGAGGGCGTCGTCGGCGTCGGCGACCCGGATCTGGATGCGGCCCCGCTCGATGACCACGAGCTCACGATCGAACCCGAAGCCTCGGGCGAGGACGATCCGAGCGCGAGGGGCCAGCTCGGCGGTGCTTCCGGCGCCGAGAGCCTGGGTCGCTCCGTCCGAGCCGCCCTCGACCGTCGTGCGCGACGGGAGGGCGAACGTGCCGTAGACCATCACGAGGGTCGCTGCGGCGACGGCGACGATCCCGAGGATCGCCGGTCGGAGCCCTCGTCGGGACTGCCTCTGGATCGCCGCGTCCATCGCCGCCGTGACGAACGCCACGTCGGCCGGGTCGAGCGCCTTCCGCACGCGCCGTCCGAGGGCGCGCCAGCGGTCCGAGGTCCGCCGACACGCGACGCAGTCGCCGAGGTGGCCCTCGACGTTCGCCGTCTCGTGGGCGTCGGTCTCGCCGTCGACCCACGCCGACAGCGTCTCCTCGTCGAATCGTCCGCAGCTCACGAGACGGGCTCCAGCTCTTGCATGAGCTTCTTGCGGGCTCGGTGGATCGAGACCTTCACGTTGGAGACGCTCATCGAGAGCGCCTCGCCGATCTCGCGGTAGGGCAGCTCGGCATCCGTCGCCAGGAGGAACGCCGCGCGCTGCTTCTCGGGGAGCGTCGCGAGGGCGTCGCGCACCCGGCGCGCCTCCTCGCGGAGCTCCAGGCCGTGCAGAGCCCGGTCGTCGTCGCCTCCCGCCGCCTCGGTCGCCGAGGTCGGCTCGAGCAGCTTCGGCTCGAGCTTCTTCCGGCGGATCCGCTTGCGGGCGAGGTTGGCGACGATGCCGAGCGCCCAGGTGGTGACCGAGCTCCGGCCCTCGAAGCTGCCGAGACCGCGCCAGATGGCGAGCGCTGCTTCCTGGGCCACGTCGGCGGCCTCCTCTCGATCGCCGAGCAGGCGGAGCGCGAACCGGGCGACCGGCTCGCGGACCTGCTCGTAGACCTCGTCGAAGCCGAGCGTCGCCTGGGCGGCGCGCTCGTTGAGGGCGACGACGGACGCTACGAAGCCGACGAGCATCGCGGGCTCCGGGCCGAGGAGGGGACGACGTCGACGACAGTGTAGCCGACCTCGGGGCTCGCCGGCGCGACACCCCCGGCGCCCGGCGGGCCGCCCGGCGCCGCGAGGGCGGCCAGGAGGACGCCGAGGCGGGCGAGGGCGACCGTCAGCCCGATCGGGCCGGCCGGCGCCAGGGCGATCACGACAGACAGGACGGAGAGCACGGTGAGCAGGACGGCGGACATGGCTTTCGACCTCTTCTTCGACGGGTGCGACCGAGCGGCTTTCGAGGGGCGGCGTCCGTTCGGCGCCGCCTGCGCTCACCCAGGGAGTGCCGCGAGGCGCCGGGCGGTTACAGAGGTCGTCGAGATTCGTCGTAAGGTCAGCGCTGCCAGGCGGGAACGCAGACGATCCGGACGCCCTGCTCGGGCTCGACCGCGTCCGGGGGGAGGCCGCGGCGGGCGGCCGCGCGGGCGTCGACGGTGCTCGAGCGCCACGAGCCGCCCCGGATCACCCGCTCCTCGCCGGCGCCCGGACCGCGGGGATCGATCCGCGGGTCGTCGCCGCCCGGGTAGGGCGCGAACCGGTCGGCGCACCACTCGGCGACGTTGCCGATCACGTCGAAGAGCCCGAGGGCGTCCGCCGCGAAGGTGCCGGCGTCGGCGGCGCTCGCGTGGAGATCCTCCTCGGCGACGAACTCCTTGCCGACGTCGCCGCGCCGGGCGAGGGCCGCCCGGGCCGTGCCGTCCCAGAGGTTGGCGTGCTTGGACGCCTCGCGCCCCTCGTTCGCCCAGACCCGCTCGGCGCTCCCTCCGAGGCGGGCCGCCCACTCCCACTCGGCCTCGGTCGGGAGGCGGTAGTCGTGGCCGGGGTCGGCGGCCGAGAGCTGCTCGCACAGCCAGATGGCCTTCTCGAAGCTCACCCGACCGGCCGGCTGATCGTCGCCGTCGAGCCGCTCGCCGACGAACGGGGCGGTCGCCCAGTCCGGGTCGATCCGTCGGAGCTCCGCGTTCGTCAGCTCGGTCGCGGCGAGGTAGAACGCGCGGGTCAGGATCACCTCGGCGCCGTCGGCGTCGTGCGGGCCGCTCGGCCCCTCCTCGGGCGCGCCGACCGGGAACCGGCCCGGCGGGACGAGGACGAAGCGCATCCCGCGCGCCCGGAGAAAGAGCGGCCAGGCGGCTTCCTCGGCGTGGGCGAGCTGGCTCGTCTCGGGCTTCCACCAGGTATCCTTCGGCGGCCAGAAGGCCGACCAGGTCACCGTCGTGCTCGCCCGCCCCTGGTTGCCGATCGGGTCGGTCGCGACGACCTCGACCTCGACGCGCCGGACGGGGGACGAGCCGCCGATCTCGACCTCGGCCTCGAAGCGATCGCCCGTCACCCGCGCCAGCTTCCCGGCCACCTTGACGCGGCAGCCGTCCTTGCTGACCCGCCCGCGGATCGTCGCGACGCGGGCGCGGGCGAGGAAGACGGGGTTCCCCGCGTCGAGGGTCACGACCGGGCTCTTCGCGTCGAGGACCACCCGACGGGTGATGCGCGTCTCGTTGCCGAGCGCGTCGAGGGCCGCGAAGACGACCTCGTTCTCGCCCTCGCGGAGGTGGACCTCGGCGACGAAGCGACCGTCGGGGTCCACGGGGACCTCCGCGTCGCCGACGGTGAGGAGGCGCGGGGGGTGATCATCGACGACCCGGCCGGCGAGCGAGAGCGGGCTCCCGTCGACGACCGCGCCCTCGGCGATCCCGACGGTGAGCATCGGAGGGGTCGCGTCGCGGACGACCCGGTGATGCACCGGCTCGCGGCGTCGTCCGCGGGCGTCGACGGTGGCGAGCTCGACGTCGCGCGGACCGTCGCGCTCCAGCGCCACGCGGACGCTCGTCCGCCCGTCGGGGCCGAGGGTCACGCGCTCGCCGTCGACGAGGACGGTCTGTCCGGCGCCGGCATCGGCGACCTCGAGCCACAGCTCGACCGCGTCGGCGGCCGTGACGTAGCCGTTCTCGGGCGCGACCACCCGGATCGGCCTGGCCTTCGCGGTCACCGTGATGGATCGCTCGAACCGGGTCTCGCGGCCTCCCCGGTCGACGGCGACCACGATGATCGCGAGCGGTCCGGACTCCGCGGAGGCGTCGAGGCGCGCCGAGAAGCGCCCCGCCTGCGCGATCGGCGTCCTCGCCGCCATCGTTCCGTCGGCGCGCCGGAGCGAGACGCTCGCGCGCTCGAGGGTCGTCTCCTCGAGCTGTCCGACGACGCGCACCGGCGCCGCATCGAGCACCGCCGCCTCGGTCGGCTCGATGATCGAGACCCGCGGCGGGCTGCGGTCGACGTGGACCGTCACCGTCTCGACCGGATCGCCGAACATGGCGACGCGGATCGGGATCTGAAACGTCCCCTCGCGCTCGAGGGCGACCGTCGCGTGGAAGCGCCCGTCCTCGCGAACGCGCGCCTCGCGCGGGCCGACCCAGATCACGTCGACGCCGTCTCCGTCGACGCGTCCCCGGACGACGACGCTCTCCTCGGACGTCGTCGTGCCATCGACGGGCTCGGCGACCGTGACCGTCACGTCGCCGGGTGCGGTCACGACGACCGCCTCGCCCGCGCCCGCGCCCGGTCCCGGATCGTCGCCGGCGGCCGCGTCGACCGATCCGGCGTCTCGCATCGCGACGGCGATCGTCGGCGCGAGGGCGACGACGACGAGGGCGAACAGGACGAGCCCGATCGCGCCGCGCTTGACCGTCTGCATCCGCATCCGGACCGCCTCTCGCTCGAGGGCGGTCTGCGCCTCCTCCGCGGCGAGCGTCTCGAGCCGGTCGTCGATCGCCTCGCGGAGCGCTCGGTCCGAGCGCCGCGCGGCCGAGCCGCTGCCGCGCGCGACCCGCGAGCCGCTGCTGCGCCCCGAGCGGCTGGCGCGGGAGACGCCGGACGGACGCCGTCGTCGCTTGCTCGAGCCCGACGACGACGCCGACGCGGCGCGCCCGCTCCCCGAGGAGCTGCGCCCGCTCCCCGACGCGGAACGTCCGCTCCCCGACGACGCGCGCTCCTCGAGGCGAAGGCGGTCCGAGTCGCTCAGCCGCATCTTGAACCGCGACGAGCCTCGCCTGGGGAAGCGGTCGCCGAGGTAGGCATCGAGCGCGTCGGCGAGCTCCGCGGCGGTCCCGAAACGATCGGCGGGGGCCTTCTGGAGGCAGCGGAGGATGACGGCCTCGATCGCCTCGGGGACGTTCGGGTCGATCTTCCGAGGCGGGACGACCGGGTCCGCGATGACCTTGATGAGCAGCTCGACCGTCGAGGGCGCGTTGAACGGCGGTCGGCGGCACGCGCCCCAGTAGAGGACGGCGCCGAGCGACCAGATGTCGGAGGCGGGGCCGATCGTCTCGCGCAGCCCCTCGGCCTGCTCTGGCGCCATGTAGAGCGGCGTCCCGAGGGTCTCGCCGACCCGGGTGAGGTTCGTCTTGTCGGCGTTCTCCCGGTCGAGGACGAGGCCGAAGTCGGTCAGGAAGGCGTCGCCGGCGCGGTCGATCAGGATGTTGCCCGGCTTGACGTCGCGGTGGACGACGCCCTGGCTGTGGGCGAAGTGGAGGGCGCGGGCCACATCGCGGCAGACGGCGCAGACCTCGTCGAACGGGAGGCGCTTCTTGAACTTGCTCGTGAGCGTCTCGCCGTCGACGATCTGCATCGCGATGAACGGCTTGCCGCCGTGCTCGCCGACGTCGTAGATGTTCACGATGCCCGGATGCGCGAGGCGAGCGGCCGAGCGCGCCTCGCGGTAGAGACGCTCGATCGAGTCCGGCGGCGTGTCCGGCTGGATGACGACGACCTTGAGGGCGACGAGCCGCGCCATGACCGTGTCCCACGCGCGGAACACGCTCCCCATCCCGCCCTTGCCCAGGGTCGTGAGGATGACGTAGCGCCCGAACCGTCTGCTCGGATTGAGCTTGGCGAGCTCGACCTCGCGCAGGAGGTCGGCTCGGGACGGAGCGGTGGAGGCGTCGGGTCCCGGAGGACCGACCTGGGCCATGAAGTGTGCCTCGCTCGAGCGGACGGCGTCCCTCGCGTCCGCGTGAGCCCCCGCCGCGCATTGGGGTTATAGCGCCTGTCCGAGGCCGTCGCAATCGACACCGCCGGACGCGGTCGCCGGGTCGGAAGGCGTCGCTCGATGGGGGGACGCCGGATCGGTGATCGGGTCAGGCTCGGGTCGTCTTCGTCATCGCGAGGCCCGTCGCGCGACGACGCGGAAGCCGAGGTCGTTCAGTCCTCGACCACCGGGCGCCGCCTGCTGGCGCGCGGCCGGGCGGCACTCGAAGAGGTCGCTCGACCACGAGCCGCCGCGGTGGACGCGCGAGGTGCCGGTCGCGGGGCCCTCGGGGTCGGTCGCCGCCCCGCTCGGGTAGTTCGCCTTGTAGTCGCGGCACCACTCCGAAACGTTGCCGAGGACCTCGAACAGGCCGAGCGCGTCGGCCGGCAGCGCGCCGACGGCGGCGACGACGTCGTGGCCGTCGGCGACCTCGAGCGCCGCGATCGTGGCGTCCCAGTCGATCGGTCGCCAGCTTCGCTTCGCCGTCAGGTCGCGCACGTTCGCCCGGCGGGCCACCTCGCGCGGCTGCGCCTCGAGCGGCAGGGCGCCGCCGCCGAGGCGCGCCGCGTTCTCCCACTGCGCCTCGGTCGGCAGGTCGAAGTCGATCTCGGGCATCGAGCGCTCGAGCCAGACGCAGAAGGCGCGCGCGTCGTCCCAGCTCACCGAGGTGATCGGGTGCTTCGCCCCGTGGAGGATCTTCCCGTGCGCCTCGTTCCGGACGTGCTGGGCGCGGAACAGCCGGAACGCCTCGTTCGTCACCTCGGTCGCGCCGAGGAAGTAGGGCTCCGAGATCGTGACGGTGAACGGCGTCTCGTCGTCCCCGCGCCCCTTCTCGGTCTTCGGGCTGCCCATCGTGAACGTGCCGCCGGGGACCAGGACGAACCGCAGCCCCGTCTCGGCGTGCTCGAACCAGACCGGGAGCCGCGTCTCGGCCGACGCGTCGAGCTGCGCCTTGGTCGGTCGCCACCAGGTCTGGGCCGGGACGATCGGCTTCGCCGCCTTCGGCGGCTCCTTCGCGCGCCGCGTCCAGTGGACGACGTGGGCGAGGCGCCCCTCGTTCCCGAGCTTGTCGCGGACGACGAGCTCGATCGCGTTCTCGCCCTCCTCCAGGGTGACGGTCGTCGCGAAGCGACCGCCCGACGAGACGTCGACCGCCGCGCCGGCGATCGTGAGCGTGCAGCCGGGGTCGGTCGTCCCGGCGAGCGCGAGGCGGCGCTTCGAAGGACCGACGACCCGGACGGGCGGCGCGTCGTCGAGGACCAGCGTCGGCGCCTTGGTGTCGCGGCGGACGGTCCGCGACGCCTCGACCTCGTTTCCGGCCGCGTCGGAGGCCCGGACGACGATCGCGGTCGCGCCGTCGCCGAGGAGCGTCACCTCGCCCTCGAAGCTCCCGTCCGGGGCGACGGGGACGCTCCGCGTGCCCGGCTGGAGCCGGACGCGGCTCGGCGGGTGGGCGTCCTCGATCCGGCCGCGGACGGTCAGGCGCTCGGCGCGGGTGCTCATCCCGTCGGCCGGCGTCGTGATGACGATCGTCGGCGGCGTCCGGTCGATCTCGATCGTGATGACGACCGGCGGCGAGCGATGTCCGACCGCGTCCGTCGCGGCGAGGGTGACCGTCCGGGTCCCCTCCTCCCCGAGCGCGACGTCGACGGCGAAGGTCCCGGCGACCAGCGGCGCCGATGCCTCCCCGTCGACGGTGATCGCGCCCGGATGCGGATCCTCGACCCGTCCCTGGATCTGGACCTCGGTCCGGTTGGTGACGAGCGTCCGGGTGGTCACGGCGATCGCGGGCGGGCTCGCGTCGCGCACGAGCTCGATCGCGTGGGCCGCCTCGTTGCCGCCGGCGTCGCGGGCGGTCACGACGACGGACGCCCGGGCGCCGTCGGCGCTCGCCGCGTCGAAGGCGTCGATCTCCGCCGAGAACGCCCCGTCGCCGGCGACGGCGACGTCTACGCCGCCCGGGTCGATGGTGAGCGTCGCGGCGTGGGCGTCACGCACCCGGCCCGCGACGCGGTAGGGAGCGCCGGCGCGCACCGGAACCGGACCTCGGTCGGTCGGAGCGTCGAGCTCGACGACGGGCGGGGTCCGGTCGATCGTCACCGAGATCAGCCCGAGGGCGCCCTCGCCCTCGGCGACGGAGATCGGCAGGCGGATCAGCTCGCCCTCCTCGCCCGCGACGGTGACGAGCTCGTCGAATCGCCCGTCGTCGCCGACGGCGATCCGCTCGGTTCCGGCCCAGATCTCCCGGAGGCTCGCCCCGGCGTCATCGCTCGCCTCGACCCGCCCGCTCACCCGGACCGCCGCGGCGTTGGTGACGCGTGGGCCGTCGTCGTCGAGGTGGAGGGTCGAGGCCGCGGCGATCTCCGAAGGGCTCCGCGCCTCGGCGCCGTGCTCGCGCGGACCCCGCCGCCGACCGATCCCGAAGAAGACGCCGATCGCGAGGCCGGCCACGGCGACCGCGACCACGGGGATCAGCGCCGGGGTGCGGCGCGGCGTGACGGACGAGCCGCCGAGCCGGTCGCTCTCGTTCGTGGGCGCGTGCCGGCCCGAGGAGCGGCTGCTCGTCCGCCGTCGTCGACCGGAGGCGGAGCTCGAGCCGGGCTCGCGGCGGAGCCGGCCCGATCCGGTCGACGACGCGCGGATCGCGCCCGACGAGGACGGGCGTCGCGGAAGCGCCTGGATCACGCCCGAGCTCGGCCGGAGCCCGAACGTGTCCTCGAGCGAGGTGGCGAGCTCGGCGGCGCTCGCGAAGCGATCGCGCGGATCCTTCGCGATGGCGCGCAGGATGATCTCGTCGAGCGTGGCGGGGATCTCGCCGCGGATCGAGCTCGGCCGCGGCGGCCGGTCGGAGATCACCTTCACGAAGAGTTCGACGGTCGAGGGCGCATCGAACGGCGTCTTCCCGGTGCACGCCCAGTAGAGGACGGTGCCGAGCGAGTAGATGTCGGCCGCCGGACCTATCGTGCCCGGGACGCCGCGCGCCTGCTCTGGCGACATGTAGAGCGGCGTCCCGAGGGTCTCGCCGAGCGCGGTGAGCTTGCCCTGCTTGCCGGCATCGTCCTCGGAGCTATCCTGGGCGAGGCCGAAGTCGGTCAGGAACGAGCGCTCCTCGAGGTCGAGGAGGATGTTGCTCGGCTTCACGTCGCGGTGGACGACGCCCTCGCCGTGGGCGTAGTCGAGGCCGCGGGCGACGCGAGCGCAGTGAGCCGCGATCCGCTCCAGGCCGATGCCGCGCTTGACGCACTCGCGGAAGGTGATGCCCGGGATGAAGGCCATGACGATGTAGGGCTTCCCGTCGCGCTCGCCGACGTCGTAGACGTCGACGATCGCGGGGTGATTGAGGCGCGCCGCCGCGCGCGCCTCCCGCTGGAAACGACCGAGCACCGCCGGATCGGTGTCGGGGCGCGGGAGGAGGACCTTGAGCGCGACGAGGCGGCTCATCGACGGGTCCCAGGCGCGGTAGACCGCACCCATCCCGCCCTGGCCGAGCTCGCTCAGGATGACGTAGCGCCCGAACTTGCGTCCGGGGTTGCCGCTCGCGAGCTCCACCTCGCGGGCGAGGCCTTCGGGCACCATCCCGGGCACGGGCGGTCGGGGCGAGGACTCGCTCGCCATGCTCTCTCCCGGGCGGTCCGCCGGGCTCGCTCGGTCGCGGGAGGCCGCCCGTCGCAGGATAGCCTCGCCGGCGCCGGGCCGGCAAACCGCGAAGGGGAAAGGTGAAAGGGACCGGGAGTCGGCCCGAGGCTTCTGGCGTGTTCCGTGACGTCGAGCACCGACTTGGCACGGACCGGAACCGTCCGCGCAATCCGCGCAATCCGCGGTTTCGTTCTTGGCGTGAGAGATGGAGTGGAACCGCGGATGACGCGGACTACGCGGATTACGAGCTGCGGGCTCCCGAGGTTCACTCCCGACGCGCGTGGCGAAGTCCCGCTACTCCCCGGCGATCTCCCCGATCGCCGCCGCCGCCGCCGCCCGCACCGCCTCGAGCTCGCCGGGACGCTCGCGGAGCGAGACGAGCTCCGGCAGGGCGGCCGCCGCGTCGCGCCCGATGTAGCCGAGGGCGTTCGCGGCGTGGGTGCGCACGGCGGGGTGGCCGTCGCCGAGGGCGGCGACGAGCGCCGGGACCGCCTCGACCGGCCAGGCGGTCAGGGCGCGGGCGGCCTCCTCGCGGACGTCGCCGTACTCGCCGAACCCCGTCTCCTCGGTCGCGCCGGTCTCGCCCATCCGGAGCGCGACGAAGAGCGCGGGGATCGCGGCGTCCGGGGGTGGCTGGACCCGGGCGACGGCGAGCGCCGCCGCGTGGCGGACGCGCGCGTTGCGGTCGGCCAGGGCGCCGATCAGGACCTCCCCCGCGTCAGCCCGCGCCGTCTCGCCGAGGCCGCCGAGGATCCGGACGGCGCGGCGGCGGAGGGAGCCGGAGGCGTCGCTCGCGACGATCGTGACGAGCGGCCCGATGACGCCGGCGCCCATGCGCTCGAGCGCCCACTCGACCGCGTTCACGACCGCGCCGCTCTCGTCGTCGAGCGCGTCGAGCACCTTCTCGCTGACCGACGCCGCCGCCTCGCCGAGGCCGCCGATCGCGAGGGCGGCGGCGGCTCGGCGGACGGGGCTCTCGTCCTCGGTGAGCGAGGTCGCGAGGGGGTCGGCGGCGGCCGGGCCGATCTCGATGAGCGCCTTGATCATCCGATCGCGGAGGCGCTCGTCGTCGGTCTCGAGCTGCTCGATCAGGGCGTCAACGGCGCCCTCGCCGTCGGGGCCCATCTGGGCGAGGGCGACCGCGCCGCTCCACTTGAGGCGGGTGTCGCGGTCGCGGATGGCCATGACGAGCACCTCGACGGCGGGCTTGCCGATCGCGCCCATCGCCTCGGTCGCGGCCAGGCGAACCTGCTCGTCCTCGTCGAGGAGGATCCGGGCGAGGTCGAAGAGGGCCGGCTTGGCGGCGGGGCCGAGCCCGGTCAAGGTGCGGGCGACGGCGAGCCGCGTCGGCGCTTCGGCGTCCGAGAGCGCCTTGCCGAGGGCGGCGACGGCCGGCGCGGCCTCCGCGTCGAAGCGCGCGAGGGTCGAGGCGGCGAGCGCGCGCGGGGCGCCCTGCTCCCCCTCGAGGATCGCGGCCAGGAGCGGGACGGCGTCGCGCGCGCCGACCCCGACGAGCGCCTCGGCCGCGGCGGTCGCGACGGCGTCCTCGTCGTCGTCGAAGCAGGCGGCGAGGGCGGGCGCCGCGGTGCGCGCCCGCGGGCCGAGCCGGGCGAGATCCTGCGCGGCGCGGAGCCGGACCGCCGGATGGTCGCTCGCCAGGCCCTTGGTGAGCGTGGCGACGCGGGCGTCGTCGGCCGAGTCGTCGGCGGGGGGTGCGTCCTGGGCGGCCGCCGGGCTCGAGACCGCCGCCGAGGTGACGCCAATGATGATGATACTGACGATGCCGGCGAGGCGGGCGAGGTGGGCGAGGCGGGCGAGGTGGGCGAGGCGGACGGCTCGGGGTCGGCGGCTCGGGCGACGGATCATCGGTCGATCGTTGCTCCAGCGGGGCGTCCGACGATCGGCCGGGCGCGGGCCCAACACGCTATCGCGCAGGCGTCGCGGGCGCCAGCAGGGACTCGGGAACGCCATCCTCGATCCTGCGCGGCCAGGTCATCGCCCCGTCATCGTCCGCTAGTGTGAATCGAGGGGTCAGGTCCAGGATTCACACCAAAGGGGCCAGGTCACACCAGAGGGGCCAGGTCCCACGGGCCGCTGCGACGGATTCGCTGGTGTGATTCCTGGACCTGACCCCTTCGATCACACCAGAGGTGGTGAGGACTCGCTAGAATGCGGGCATGTCCGACTCCTCGCGAGTTGCCCGCCGAGAGACCGCCGCAGAGTCGCGCGCCGAGCTCGGCGGCCTCCCGGAGACGGGGCGAGCCCGGCGCGGTCGGCTCCCGCTCCTCCTCGCGAGCGCGGCGGTCGGCCTCCTGGTCCTCGCGCCGCTGGTGACCACGCCGGGACGTCTCCTCGTGCTCCGGGCGGCGATCGCCGTCGGGCCGGCCGGCGTCCGTGGGTGGGCGATCGAGGCGGCGGCCTCGATGGGTCCAGAAGGGATCCCGGTGATCGCCGACGCGTTCCGCGACGAGGAGCTCGACCTCGTCGCCCTCGAGCAGATGCTCCAGGCGCTCGGGAAGACGCTCGAGCCCGCGGACGAGAGCGCGCCGCGGCTCGCCCGTGAGCTCGCCGAGAGCGGTGGGCTCGCCTCGGGCGCCCGCGACGTCCTCCTGACCTCCCTCTCGGATGCCGTCTACGGGAAGCGGTGGATCGGGGAGCCGTTCGGCGTCGGCGACGTCGAGGTCGCGCCCGCCCTCTCCGACGAGGCGCGGGCGGAGCTCCTCGCGGCGCTCGCCCGGTTCCTCCGCGAGGAGCCCGAGCCGGCCTGGCGCGCCCGGGCGGTGGAGCTCCTCGACACGGTCGGGCCCGAGGCGGTCCCGACCCTGCTCGCCGCCTACCGCAGCGAGGAGGAGTCGGTGCGGACCGAGGCGATCGCCACGCTCCGCCGAATCGCGACCGCCGCGCACCAGCGCGAGCTCGCCGGGGAGGGTCGCCTCGGGGCGGCGATCCGCGACGCGAACCCGGAGCTGCTCTTCGTGATCGTCGACGACGTCGTGCGATGCCACGCCGGCTTCTCGAACGAGGTCGCGCCGCACGTCGCGATCGCCTGCTTCGACGGAGGACGCGCGCAGACGATCAGAGGGATCGCCTCGGTCGTCGGCCCGATGCCGTCGAACCAGAGCGGCTTTCTCCTGCCCGGATCGGGCGAGCCGGGCGATCTCGACGCCTCGTGCGCGCGGCTCGAGCTCCCCGACGACCGTTCGCCCCGCGACGTCGCGGTCGAGGTGGCCGCCCTCCTCCGGCCGGTCCTCGAGGAGACCTTGACGGACTCCGAGGAGAGGGTGGCGTGTCTCAGCGCGCGCGCGCTCGGCCGGCTCGCCGTCCTTCTCCTCGGCCACCCGCCGGTCGAGGTGGAGACGATCGCGGCGCTGCGGGCGCGCCTCCTCGAGGTGGCGATCGGCGACCCGCGGGCGGAGGTGCGCGGTGCGGCGGCCATCGGCCTCGCCGAGCTCGCCGCGGCGACCCCCGACGGGCGCGTTCCCGCCGAGGCGTCCTCCGCGCTCATCGATGCGCTGGTGTCCGCCGGGGACGAGGTCGTCTACCGGCCGGAGGTCGCGCCGGTCGAGTCGGTGGTCCCCGAGGATGCGCTGTCCGTGGTCGTCGGGGCGCTCGAGCGGATCGGTCCGGCGGCCGGTCCGGCGGTGCGCGATCGGATCGTCGCGCTCGAGGGAGCCTCCGCGCCCGATCCGGAGCTCACCGCGGCCCTCCGACGGGTGCTCGCCGCGATCGGCGCCGACGCCTCCGACTGACGGGCGCTTCCCGGAGTCGGAGGGGCGTCCTGCCCCGCACGCGCGACCGCGGCGAACGCGCGTCTCCCCGAATCGGTTGATCTGGCGGGCTTTACCGTCTCGTTCGACGACGGCAAGCGAGTTGCATGACCGCTCGATCCTCTTCGAGAGAGAGGGAGCAGTCTGACCACTTCATCGCATCGTCCCCGCCGGCGGAGCCTCGCGCTCCACCGTCGCCGGGACCGGTTCGCGCCTCGCCCGCTCCGACTCCACGCCCGACGCCGCGTCGCTCCCGAGCGACGCCGGCGCGGTTCCGGTCGGCGGTGGGCGCGGGAGGTCGCCATGCATCATCGTCTCGGTCTCGGTCTCGGAGCCGCGGCTCTCCTCGGCGTCGCCTCGGTCGCCCTCGGGCGCTCCGCGACGCCCGCGCCCCGCGGCGACGCTTTGGTCGCGGTCGCCGACGACGCGCCGCTCGTCGTGGTCAGCCTCGCATCGCGCCACGTCGATCTCGCCGCGGTCGCGGCCGACCACGGCCTCGCGGTCGTCGGACGGATCGATGCCCTCGGCGCGGCCGTCCTCGCGCTCGCGGGGAACGACGACGCCGCCGGAGCGGTCGGCACCGTCGTGGCCGCGCTCGAGGCCGACCGCCGGGTCGCATCGGCGACCGGCGACCTCGTCCTCGAGGTGGCCGGCGACGACGGCGCTCACGAGCCGCCCGTCTTCTCCGGCGACCGGATCGACTGGCCGCGCCTCCGCGCCCGCCTCGATCGCGCCTACGGTCCGCTCCGCGAGGCGAGCTCCGGCGCCGGCGTGACGGTCGCGATCGTCGACACCGGCGTCGCGCGCGCCCACCCGGCGGTCGCGGGCTCGGTCCTCGGCGGCGTCTCGTTCCTCGATGGCACGGGCGCGCCGAGCGCGGCGCGCTTCGACGTCGACGCATCGGGGCACGGAACCGCGATGGCATCGCTCGTCGTCGCGCATCCCCGTGGCGACGGCGTCCACGAGATGGCCGGCGTCGCGCCCGGCGTCCGCCTCCTCGCGGTCCGGGTCGCCGACGACCGTGGCCTCGCGCGCCTGGCCGACGTCGCGGCCGGGATGGTCGCGTCGGCGGACGCCGGCGCCGAGGTGATCCTGGTGAGCCTCGGGACGAGGCGCCCCGCCCGCGTCCTCGCCGACGCGGTCGCCTACGCCGAGCGCGCCGGCGCCGTCGTCGTCGCGGCGGCGGGCAACCGGAACGTCCACCTCGACCTCCACCCCGCCGCCGACCCGCGCGTCCTCTCGGTCGGCAGCGTCGGGCACGACGGCGGCCTCGCCCTGTCGACCGCGCTCGCGCCGAGCACCGACCTGCTCGCGCCCGGCGAGGGCGTCGCGGCGGCGGTCCTCCTCGGCGGCGCGACGGCCGGCCCCGACGCGGTCGCCGGCTACGGCGAGCTCTCGGGCACGAGCGCCGCCGCGGCGCGGATCGCCGGCATCGCGGCGATCGTGCGCGCGCTCGATCCTTCCCTCACCCCGGGCGGCGTCCGGGGCGTCCTCCGCGGCGCGCGCCGGCCGACGCCGCATCTCTCCGCGAACCCGGACGCGGCGCGCGTCTTCACCGCCGGCGAGGTCGACCCGGCGGCCGTCCTCGCCGAGCTCGAGGCGCCGCGTCGCCGCGCCGTCCTGACCGATCTGCGGGTCTTTCCGGCGGCCGTCGTGCCCGGCGACCGGATCGCGGTCCGGGTCACGGCCGAGGCGCGCGGCGCGCGCGCGACGCCGGCGGGCGCGGTGACGGTCACCCTCGACGGCGAGCCGCTCGGCGAGCTCGCCGTTCCGGCGCTCGCGCCGGGCGAGGCGACGGAGCTCGTTCTGTTCACGACGTGGCCGGCGAAGCGAGCGGCGTCGGTGGGCCGGGTCGCCCTCGAGGATGGAGGGCCGAATCCCATCGCGGCTCGCCTCGCGACCCGGGTCGCCCCGGCGAAGCGCCGCGTCGTCGACCTCGCCATCGCGCGGCTGGAGGCGCACCCCACCGAGGCCGGCGCCCTCCGCATCATCGCGACCGTCGAGGGCCGCGGCGCGCTCCCGGGCGACGCCCGCCTCGCCGTTCGCCTCGGGCGCGACCGCGCCCTGCCGTCCCGGCCGCTCCCGACCCTCGCGGCCGGACAGCGCCACGCCGTGTCGATCGAGCTCGCTCCCGAGGTGGTCGCCGAGCTCCCCCGCGAGATCCTCGCCGTCCACGCCGAGCTCGTCGCGACCGACGAGTCGGCGTGGGTCGACGAGCAGCCCGCGTCGGACCGGGCGTGGATCGACGTCCTCGCCCCGCACGCCGGCGCCCTCGCGGCGAGCACGCAGTACCAGCAGAACGGCGACCTCAACGTCATCCACGACGCCCCGTGGCGGGTGGCGCCCGGCCGGCCCTACGTTCCGTTGATGGTCTACGTCGCCGAGAAGGGCGACGTCGAGCCGGCCACCTGGGTCAAGGTGAGCCGCGCCCGGATCACCGCGCGGGACGTGGCCGATCGATCGGCGCCGGGGCAGCTCGTCTACGACGACGTCCGCGGCGGACCGACGATGGCGCCGCCGGGCACCGTGATCGCCGACGACCTCGGCGACGCGGTGACCGACGCGGCCGGCAACCCCGACCCGCGCCTGTTCCGGCACGACCGGATCGACCTGCCCGGCCGCCACAACGTCGTTCGGCTGCCACGAGCCGCCCTCGGGGTGGCCGGCGTGCCCGCCGCCGACGTGGTGAAGTTCATCACGTTCGAGACCGAGGTCGAGAATCGCCGGCGCTTCCTCGGGATCATCGCGACGACGCGGCATCAGACCTGGCGCAAGACGGTCCGCGTCCAGTTCGCGGCGCAGCCGCGCCCGCGCCTCCCCGGCGAGGCGCGGTTCTACGACGCGCACGTCCACACCATCACCGAGTGGTACTACGAGGACACGTTCAACCCGTTCGCCCCGCGCAAGCAGGTCTGCGGTCCGATCCCGATGCTCGGCGAGTGCGCCTACGCCCTCGGGCTCATCGATGCCCCGGGGGCGGTCCGCAACACCGTCATCACGACCGATCACAACGCGGGCTACACGCCGGGCGATCAGCTGATGATCCGCCCGCCGGTCGGCCCGACCGCCGTCGCGAACAGCCACGGTCTGTCCGAGTGGGAGCGGATGGGGGAGCTCTTCGGGCTCACTCGCGGCGAAGAGGTCACCATGACCGGCCGCCCGAACCAGATCTCGCGGGTCTTCTCCTACCCGACCGGGACGCACATGCTCGCCTTCCGGGGCCAGCACACCGAGGGCGCATGGCACGGCGGGAGCGACGCGGCGCGGCTCCTTGGCGACGGCTCGCCGGACGTCACCGTTCGCCACACGATCCGCGACTTCGCCCAGCGAAGCCGCGCCGAGAACCGCCACGCCGCGACCTTCGCGGCCCACCCGTTCGGCGACTGGAGCGACACCGACTTCGACCGCGGCTTCGAGATCAGCGCCGGCGAGCGGGCCGACCGGGGCGTCCACGCCGAAGGGACGGGGTTCGTCCTCAAGGGCTTCCAGTTCTGGAACGCGAAGCAGGAGCGCAAGCTCGACGCGAGCCGGATCGTGATGGAGGACATGAACCCGTGGGCGGATGCGGACTACGCCAGCGGGCGCCCCGACTGGGATGACAACGTCTGGGTCGGGATCGAGAAGTGGCACGAGCACATCCGCGACCTGCTCGAGTACGAGCTCGTCGCCCAGCCCGGCGTCCGGTTCCCGCGCAAGGTGCTCATCGTGGCCGGCAACGACGCCCACGGAGACTTCAACTACCACGAGAGCCGCAAGGCGACGATCCTGCCGGGCGATTTCTCGGCGAACAGCCGCGCCTACGGCAAGGTGCTCACCTTCGCGACGGGTGACGGGCAGACCGCGGCCGACCCGCGCGAGCGGACGTTCGAGGGGATGCTCGACGGCAACTCGGTCATCTCCGACGGCCCGATCCTCGACGCGAGCCTCGACGCCGAGGACCGGTTCGACGCGGCGAGCCTGGTCTGGCACGACGCGCGGAGCGAGCACGAGGACCGCGACGGGCGGATCGGCGGCGGCGGCGCGTTCGACGGGCGCGGGACGGCGCTCGTCCGGCGCGGCTCGAGCCACGTCCGCCTCGGCTACCGCTGGGTCGGAACGCCCGAGTTCGGCGGCGACGTCGCCGAGATCGCGATCTACCGGACGAGCCCCGGCGACGCGCAGCCCGGCGGGCAGAAGCCGTCGGGGAGCGACTTCGTTCCCGGACGCGGCCACCTCGCCCCCGCGGCGAACGGGCAGCCGGCGGAGGAGGCGCTCGATCCGGCCGAGGAGGGGCTCATCTCGGAGCTGTCGGCGCTCTCTCTCGGCGCGTTCACCGACGATCCCGAGACGATGGGACCCGACGCGCGGCGCTGCTACACGAACGCGATCTGGGCGGTGCCGTTCGACGCGAGCGTCGCCGTCGGAAGCGTCGCCGTCGATCCGGCGACCGGGGCCGGGTCGATCCCGCCGGGCGAGCTGACGGTCGTCCTCGACTTCGACATGTCGCTGCAGCCCACCGCGCCCACGGTCGAGATCAAGGCGCTCGACGCCTCGGGCGCGAGTACCGACCGGACCGTCGGCCCGATCGACGTCCTGCTCCCGGCCGGCGGCAACGGCGGATTCTCGGACCGCGGCGCCGTGCGGAACGCGCGCCTGACCCTCACGAACGGGCGACCGATCCCGCTCGACCTCGTCCGCTACCCGGCGGGCTCGGACCGCGTCACGTTCGTCATCTACTTCGCGAGCCCCGCGCTCGACGCGTTCGGCAACGAGCTCAACCACCCGGCGTTCACCTTCGACGAGGCGGGGGTCGGGACGGGCGGCGGGACGGGGACGTCCGTTCCGGGAGGCGGCAGCTCGAGTCCGGGCTCCGGGTCGGGCACAGGCACGGGCACGGGCACGGGCACGGGCACGGGCACGGGCACGGGGAGCTCCGGCGGCAGCGCGTCGGGCGGCGCGACGACCCCGCCCGCGGCCGGAGCGGGCTCCGGAGGTGGCGGCGCCAGAGCTGGCGGAGGCGGCGGCGGTGGCGGCGGCGGGTGCATCGCCGGCGACGAGGGCGGCCGCGGCGGCCTCTCGGTTCTGATCCTCCTCGCGTTCGGCCTGCTCGTGGCGCGCCGGCGGGGCTGACGCTCCCGGGCGACGGTCGGTGGCGGGGCGGCCTCCGGAGCGCCTACGCTCTGTCCATGACGCCTCGTCGGATCGCCGCCGCGCTCCTCGTCCTCTCGCTCTGCCTCGGCTCGCTCTGCCTCGGCGTGGCCTTCGCCGACGGTGAGGACGGCGACCCCGCGACGCGGAGGCGGGCGAGCGAGCTTCGCGATGGCGCCGACCGACTCGCCTCGGCGAGCCGGCACGGCGAGGCGGCCGCCGTCCTCGCGCGCAGCCTCGCCCTCGACGATTCCGACGAGGCGCGGTCGGCGCTCGCGCGCGAGCTCGCGGCGACGCCGCGCCTCGCCTGGGTCGTTCCCGGCCTCCTCCGAGGCGCCGTCGTCGCGGCCTCACCGTCGGGCGATCGGATCGCGGTCGGCGACGACGGAGGCGGCGTTCACGTCCTCGCGCTCGGCGACGACCTCGCGGCGCGTCAGACCCTCCACGCGGCGCTCGTCCGGTCGACGGCGATCGAGGGGCTCGCCTGGTCGCCCGACGGAGCGCGCCTCGCCGTCCTCGGCGGGCGGCGGGTCGTGGTGGCGACGCCGGGCTCGGAGCTCGTCGTCGACGCGGGTCGCGTCCTGGTCGGCGCCGCGTACCCCCGGTGCATCGCCTGGAGCGAATGTGGGGAGCGGCTCGCGATCGGCGGCGACGACGGCGTCCTGCGCATCCTCTCGGCGACTGACCTCTCGGAGGTCGAGACGGCCCGCGCGCATCGGGGAGCGGTGACCGCGGTCGCGATCGCCGAGGGCGCGATCGTGACGGGCGGGTCCGACGGGTTCGTCCGCTGGCACGCCCGGCCGCTCTCGGGGGAGCCGGGCGCGAACCCGACCGGTCGCGTCCTCGGCCGCGGCGTCGGCGTGACCGCCCTGGCCGTGAGCGGCGCGCACGTCGTCGTCGGACGCCGCGACGGTGCGGTCGACGTCGTCTCCTCGACCCGGGGCGAGGCGCCGAGCGCCGGCGTGCTCCGGCACCGAGGCTCGGTGACCGGCCTCGCCGTGCTCGCGGGGCCGCGCGCGGTGAGCGCCGGGGCGGACGGCACGTTCCGGATCGTCGACCTCGAGACGGCGCGCCCCGGCCGCGCGTTCCAGGGGCACACCGGTCGACTCCGTTCGATCGCGGCGATCGGCGCGGAGCGGCACCTCGTCACGATCGGCGACGCCGGGGAGTTGCGCGTCTGGGACGTCGATGCCGGCGACGCGCGCAAGGCCGAGGTGGCGCGCGATCCCGGGCATCACGGGTCGGTTCACGCCCTCGCCATCGCGGGCGATGGCCTCGCCGCGAGCGCGTCCTCGGACGCGACGATCCGGCTGTGGGACGGCGCGACGGGCGCCGCGCGCGCGATCTGCTGGGGCCACGAGGACACGGTCACAGCCCTCGCGTGGCATCCGGACGGCGACTGGCTGGCGTCGGCGAGCGTCGACGGAGCGGTCCGCGTCTGGGACGTCTCGGAGGTCCGCGCGCGACCGATCGACGGCCGGGCGAGCCTCGTCCGCGCCGCGTGGGTGAAGCCGCTCGAGAAGGGCCGCCTCGCCGGGATCGCCTGGAGCGGCGACGGGAGCCGCCTCGCGGTCGCGACGGCCGACGGCCGCGCCCTCGTGATCGCGCTCGGCGCCGACCTCGAGGAACGACCGACCTCGGCCGGGGTCGCGCTGCGGCGACCGGCCTCGTCGGCGCCCGGCCGCCGCACCGACGGCGCGGTCGCGTGGGTGCGCGACCGGGTCGTGTGGCGGGCCCCGGGCGGTGAGGTCGTGATCGCGCACGCGCGCACCGGGGCGGCGCTCCGGGTGCTCGAGCCGATCCTCGGCGCGGGCGCGGACGTCGGGCAGGCGGCGATCGCGGTCGCGCCCGACGAGAGCCGGCTCGCGGTGGCCGAGGCGGGGGGCGGCGTGACCGTCCGCGAGATCGGCACCGGCGCCGTGACCGCGCGCGCCGACTCCGGCGCGGTCGTCGCGATCGCCTGGCGCGCCGACGGGACGCTCGTCACCGCCGACGCCGACGGCGCGCTGCGGCTGCGCGCCGAGGACCTCGCCGTGACGGCGGTCGTCCCCCTCGGGCGGGGCGTCGCCCGGGCCGTCGCGATCTCGCCCGACGGCGCGCGCGTCATCGCCAGCGGCGGGGCCGGCACGGTCTACTCCTTCCTGTTCGCGCCGGGGGGCGCCCCGAAGGCCGACGGCGAGGCGCTCGTCGACGCCGTCGCCGCGACGACGGGGCTCCGGGCGCAGGGCGAGGGCGCGACGATCGTCGTGCATCGCCTCCGGCGGACGCGCCGGAGGTAAACGCTCGCGAAGCCCGCGCGCCTCGGCAATGAACTCGGAAGGTTGCAACTCGCAATCCGCGTCATCCGCGCAATCCGCGGTTCCACGCGAGACGGAAGGGGTCAGGTCTCAGATGTTCGCATTGACGCCGCTAATGCGAACATCTGAGACCTGACCCCTTCGAGTCGAGGTCGGCCGGTCACCGCCCCACCGGTCGCAGCAACTCCGCGACGACGTGCGTCTCCCCGTGGCCCTCCAGCGCATCCGCCTCGAGGGCGGCGCCGAGCGCGGCGACCCACCGGTCCCATCGCCGCTCGAGGGCTCGGACGGCGCGCAGCTCCGCGTCGCTCCAGGTTCGCGGCGAACGCCCGCGGGCGCGGCGGAGCCTCACCAGCTCACCCTCGGCCCGGCTGACCGCCTCGGCGAAGGATGGGGCGAGGGGGATCCGGTCGAGCTGCCTCGCGATCTCGGGGTCGTGCAGCGATGTGGCCATTCCGCCGAGGTCGTCGTCACCCGCGATGGCGTCGAGGACGCCGCGCGCGGCCGTCCGCTTGCGCGCGTCGGCCGCCGCGGTCCGCCGCGACCACGCTTCGAGATACAGGCGGAACGCCTCGCGGGCGCGCTCGGCCCGTCCGCGGGAGAAGGCGACGCCGTCGCTCGTCTCGTCGAGGAGCGCGCCGGCCGCGCGCGCCCGCGCGATCGCGCGACCGAGCCGGTGGCTCGTCTCGAGGACGCGCTCGGCCAGGACGTCGAAGAGGGGCCGGGCGACGCGCGCCTTCACGGCGAGGGCGAGCTCGAGGCCGGCGGCGGCCTTCTCGGTCGGGTCAAGCGTTCGGATCGTGGTCGTGATCATCGGGTCGACTCCTCGTCGTCGTCGCGGTCGAAGAGAGAGACCGCGCCCGGCCACGGTGGCCGGGCGCGGTGGGGGGAAGGGGCTACCAAGCTGCTTCGCTCGTCCGCGGAGCGCCGAGGCTGCCACGACGACGCCTCGCGGACCGCCCCACCCGAATGCGAACGCCGCGCCGAGGCGCGTCGTTGACATAACCGCCGTCGTCGCGTGCGCGGCGCGGACGACGCGTCGTCGTGGCGCCGCCACCCTCCGCGGGCAGGGCGGGACGAACGGACGCGAGTTCGTCTCGGGGTGAGGCGGTCGCGTCATCCCGGGAGGCCTGCTACGCTCGATGCGCCCGACCCCGGGCGAGCCGCGGCCCGAACCCACCCCACGAGGGAGACCGATGGGGCGTCTCGCCCACGCGCTCCTCGGCAACTTCCGAGCCTACATCCTGCTCCAGCGGATGATCGGCGCCGACAAGCTCCGCCATCATTGCATCCGACGGCTCGCCCCCTCGCCGGGCGACCGGATCCTCGACGTCGGGTGTGGGCCGGCCTACTACCTCGACCGACTGCCCGAGGTCGACTACCACGGCTTCGACACGAACGCCGCCTCGATCGCCTACGCCCGCCGGCGCTTCGGCGACCGGGCGAGCTTCAGGTGCGAGGTCTTCGCGGAGCGGCGCGAGCGCCTCCTTCAGCCGCGCATGGCAGGAGGCGACGTGTCCTCCTCGTCGTAGACCGGGACGACGATGGACAGGAGCGGCCGGCGCTCGGCGGTCGCGTCGCTCACGGCTCGTCGTCGAGGAGCCCGGTCGGCTCCTCCTCCCAGCGACCCTCGCGCCACGCCGCGACCGAGCGGGCGAGCCCCTCGTCGAGATCGAACCGCGGGCGCCACGAGGTGGCCGCCTCGAATCGGCGGCCGTCGCCGACGATCCGCGGCGCCTCGTCGGGCCGCGCCGGCTGGGCGCCGAACCGGAGGGCCGACGCCGGACGGCCGACCGCCTCCGCCACCGCGAGGGC
Organism: Planctomycetota bacterium; assembly: GCA_029260755.1. Lineage (GTDB taxonomy): Bacteria > Planctomycetota > J058 > J058 > JAJDCQ01 > JAJDCQ01. Next base: position 33,868 of record JAJDCQ010000039.1, read on the forward strand.
GACGTCGCGGACGGGGCGGGCGATGCCCGAGCACACGTTGAAGATCCCCTCGTCGAGGCCATCGGTGCTCGCGGCGGTGAAGAGCGCGCGGACGACGTCGCCGACGTAGAGGAAGTCGCGCTCCTGATCGCCCGGCGTCAGGGGGACGTCCTCGCCGGCGGTGAGCTTCGCGAGCAGATGCGGCAGGAGCCGTCGCGGCGCCTCGCCCGGGCCGAAGACGCCGAACGGTCGCAGGACGAGGAGCGGCACGCCGAGCTGCTTCGCGAGCGGACGGCCGAGGAGCGTCGCGGCCGCCTTGGCCGCCCCGTAGAGCGAGGTCGGCGCGAGCGGCGCGTCCTCGTCGAGGGGCTCGGTCCGTTCGCCGTACTCGGCGCAGCTCCCGACGTGGATGAAGCGGGCGACCGGCCAGTCCGCCGCCGCCGCGAGGAGGTCGGCGAGGAGCGAGACGTTGCCCGCGACGAGCTGGCCCGGGTCGCGGTCGCCCTGCGCGACGCCGGAGGCGGCCAGGTGGAACACGGTCCGCGGGGCGCGCCCGGCGACCGCCTCGTGAAGGACGGCCGCCGGCTCGAACGAGGGAACCTCGACGACCCGGCACTCCGGGTGAGGCAGCAGCCGCGTGCCGCGCTCGGCGGAGCGGACGAGGCACGTCGTCTCGAGCCCGCGCGCCGCGAGGCTGCGGGCGAGCGCCCGGCCGATGAAGCCGGTCGCGCCGGTCACCAGGATCGGCTCGAGCGTCACGACGGCGTCGACTCGCCGAGGAGGTCGCGGTACCACGCGATCGTTCGCCGGAGACCTTCCTCGAGGCCGTGGCGGGGCGACCAGCCGAGCCGCTCGCGCGCCTTGGTCGAGTCGAGGTAGAAGATCTCGCCGCTCGCCTCGTTCAGGACGACCGGCTCGAGGTCCTCGCGCGCCACCAGGCGGCGGATCTCGTCGACGACGCGGAGCACGGTCAGGGGCTCCGCCGGGCCGAAGTTGAACGCCTCGCCCCGGACGCCGTCGCGATCGGCGGCCGCCGCGAGCTCGAGGCACGCCTCGGCGGCGTCGTCGACGTAGACGTAGTCGCGGACGAACTGGCCGTCGCTGCGGATGATCGGGCGCTCGCCGCGGAGCAGGCTGCGGATCGTGCCGGGCACGATCCGGCTCCACTGGAGGTCGCCGGCGCCGTAGATGTTCCCGCAGCGCGCGATCGAGATCGGCAGATGGAGCGACCAGTCATTGTTGTAGAAGGAGAAGTGATGGAGGTACTCCTTGATGACCTCGATCTTGTAGCCGCCGGCGATGAGGAAGTCGCGCAGGCCGAAGTGGTCGTAGATCTTCATGATGTGCCAGAGGATCGGCCGCCCGCCGATCTCGATCATCGGCTTCGGGCGGACCGATGTCTCCTCGGCCAGGCGTGTGCCGAGGCCTCCTGCGAGCACGACCGTCTTCATGACTCATATCTCGTCGCGGCGAAAGCGTTTCCGAGGTCGAGGATGACCGCTGCCCCGACCCCCGCTGCCGGCGCGGCGGTCGTCCGTCGGCGTCGGCGGGGGGTCAGCCCTCGCAGAACAGCTCGCCGAGCTCGCCCCGGACGCGCTCGACGGCGACCTCGACGTAGGCCGGGTCGAGCTCGATCCCGAGGAACGGGACGCCGAGGCGGACGGCGGCGACGGCGCTGCTACCGAGACCGCAGAACGGGTCGAGCATCAGGCGCGTCCGCTCGACGCCGTGGAGCCGCACCGCCATCTCGGGCAGCCGGCTCGGGAACGTCGCCGGGTGCGGCCGCTCCTTCGCCCGGCTCTGGATCGTCTCGTAGGGGACGAACCAGCAATTGCCGCGGCAGCGGAGGTCGCGCTTGGCCGCCTTCCACCGGGCGACGTTGCTCTTGTCCTGATACGGGACGCCGAGGGCGAGTCGGTCGACCGGCACCTTGCCGCTCCGCGTGAAGTGGAAGACGAACTCGTGGCAGTCGTTCAGGAACCGCGGACTGTTGATCGGCTTGTAGTGGCCGACCGCGAGGGTCCGCTCGAGGCTGGCCGCGTTGCCGACGTCGCCGGGCTCGATCGCGATCGACTTGACCCAGTGGATCACGTTCTGGAGCTCGAGGACGTCGCGGAGCTGGCTCGCGACCTCGAACGGCACCCACGGGTCGGCCGGCGTGCCGCCCACGTTCAGGAAGAGCGAGCCGTCCTCGGCGAGGATCTCGCGGATCCGCTCCGCCCACGCGCCGATCCAGGCGAGGTAGTCCTCGCGCGGCGCGCGGTCGTCGTAGCGGCCGTAGCGGATTCCGAGGTTGTAGGGCGGCGAGGTGACGACCACGTCGACGCTGGCCGGCTCGAGCTCGGCGAGCAGCTCCATGCAGTCGCCCGTGCGGAGGGTGACGGGGGGGCCGTCGCCCCGGCGCCGCAGAACCACGTCGTCTTCACGCTCGGTCACCGGAGCGAGGCTATCACGGCGCCGGGGCACCCGGCCACGGTTGCGGCCGATGGGGCGAAGCCCTAAGCTGCGTCGCTCGCCATGACACGCCGCGGCTCATCATCCCTTCCAGTCATTGCGACGCTCGCCGTCGCGCTCGTCGCCCTCGCGACCGGCTGCCCGAGCACGCCGGATCCGGCGCCGCCGGATCCGACCCCGATCGTGCCCCCGTTGCCGCCGCTCGCGGTGCGGGTGCTCCACTTCCCGGGCAGCCCGCTCTCGGGGCCGGTCGATGGGTTCGACCCGGTCGGGAAGCCGGGCGAGGACGACGCGCTCGCGGTGCTCGCCGTCGTGTGGGTGCTCGAGCATCCGGTCGACGACCGCCTGCCGGCGCTGTCGGCGTCCGCGCGGGTCGTCCTGCGGGCCGACGTCGGCCATCCGCTGGCGCAGCCCCCGCGGGCGACGCGCCACGCTCGCTACGAGGCGCTGCAGGACGCGGCCGCGATGGCCGACGCGGTGGCCGTCGGGGAGCTCGGCCCGGCGCGCGAGCTGGTCGTGCGGCGCGGCGCCCTGCTCCGCGGGACGACGGTCGCCTTCGAGATCGGCGAGCGCGAGGGCGAGGTCGACCCGACCTCGGGTGCGTCGTCCGGCGAGGGCGGGGCCTCGGATGCGCCGGCCGGCTCCGCGCTCGTCCTCGGCGACCCGAGCAAGGCGGGGCAGCGGATCACCGTCGCCGTCCACCGCCCGGCGCACGACGTCGACGGTCGCGCGATCGGGATCGGGATCACCCTGAGCGGGCCGTCCCTGCCCGACGAGCTCCCCGCCCGCCCCGCCCACGAGGGCGACCGCGTGCGCCTCGACCCGCGGTCGGCGATCCTCGAGAGCGCGCCGCGTGAGATCGTCCTCACGCGCCCGATCGGCGACGCGAGCGGCGCCGCCGTCGCGATCCCGTCGACGTTCCCCTGCGCTCCTGACACGACGATCCTCGTCGTCGTCGGCATCGGCGTGCAGCCGCTTCCCGGCGAGCCGGGACACGAGGACTGGGCGCCCGTCCTCGCGGACTGCCGGACGGAGCTCGTCCGGCGCGGCGCGCGCGCGACGATGCGCCGGCGCGCCGCGGAGCGCGGCACCGTCACCGAGGCGCGAATCGATCTCGGCGCCCTCGCCGCGACCGAGAGCCCGCGGCGGGCGCTCTTCGGCCTGGCCCGGTCGACCGGCGCCACCCTCGTCGAGGAGGTCGCCCTCACCGCCGGCGACGAGATCATCCGCGACGCCGCCGACCGAGTCGTGGAGGCGGTCGCGGAGCGCCCGCCAGCGTCGGACGCCGCCGCGCGCTGGACGCTCGAGCGCGAGACGATCGCGGCGCTGGCGACCGCCTCGTCCTCCGAGGACGCCGAGCAGTCCGCGTCGGCCCGCGCGGTGTTGATTCGCCACACCGGCGGCGTCGGCCTCCGGACGGTCACCCTGACCGAGCTCCTCCTCGATGGCGACGAGGCCGCCACGAGGGGCGAGCCACCCGACCTCGGGGAGCTCCTGATCGCCGCCAACCGCGACCTGCTCGCGGACGGGTCGCCGGCCGTGCGCGTTCGCGCTCACGAGTGGCTCCTCGTCCGCGACGTGGCGACCGAAGGATTCGACCCGCTCGCCTCGCCCGAGGCCCGGCGCACCGCGCTCGCGAAGCCCGGCGCCGCCGTCGCCGCCCCGACCGACGGACCGACCGAAGGGGGCGCGCCGTGAGCGAGGCGAGCCCCACCGCCGTGCCCGCCGCGCCCGCCACGCCCGCCGCGCCGGTCCCGCGCCCGCGCCGTCGCTGGGGACGCAGGATCCTCCTCGGGTTCGTCGTGTCGATCCTGGTCGGCCGCGTCGCCCTCGCGATGGCGATCGGTCCGGTCGCATCGAGCGTCGCCGCCAGCCTCGGCCTCGACCTCGGCTGGGGTCGACTCCATCTCCGGATCCTCGGCGGCTCGGTCGAGCTCGACGACCTCGTCGTCGCGCTGGCTCCCGAGGATGAGGAGACCCCGCCCGGCGCCGATGGTGCGCCGGCGTCGCCGCTCCTGAAGATCCGGCACGTCCGGGCGGACCTCGCGGTCCTGCAGCTCTTCACCGGTCGGGTGGTCGTCCGGAACGTCGAGCTCGAGGGCGTCCGCCTCGAGGTCACCCGCGCCGCCGACGGGTCGTTGCCCGCCCTCGAGCACATCCTGAAGCGCGTCGAGGCGATGGCCGAGCCCGACGTGGACTCCGACGCGTCCGACGCCGGGACGGCGAGCGACGGCGACGACGGACCGGATGACGAAGGGACCTGGCAGCAGGCGTGGGACGCCGCCCGCGACATCGTCGGGCTGCCCGTCTCGGTCGAGCGCGTCGCCGTTCGCGATGTGGCGATCGTGCTCCACGATGCGTCGGTCGACCCACCGCTCTCGCTCACCGTCGCGATCGAGGCGTCGGTCTGGGACCTGCTGACCTCGGCGGACGAGACCGGCGAGGTCGAGCTCGCCGTCTTCGCCCCGCCCGCGGTCGAGCACCTCCACGCGACCGGTCACCTCCGGGTGGACCGCCGGAGCCGGACGGCCGGGTTCGTCGGCACGTTCGGTCTCACGGGGTTGAACCCGGCCGCGCTCGAGGGCCATCTCGGATCGATCGGGCTCGCCGCGACCGGAGAGCGGGTCGACGCACGCGGCCGGCTCGAGCTGACGGCGCGGCCAGAGCTCTCGGCGCAGTACGGCCTGTCGGGCGAGCTCACCGTCAACGACCTGACCCTCCGCACGGGCGGGACCGAGACGGCCGCCCTCGAGCTCTTCCGCGTCGTCGTCCGGGCGCTCCGGCGGACCGGTATCGATGTCGACCGCGTCGACGTCGACGGCGCCCGCGTGGCCGCGTCGCGCGACGCCGAGGGAGGCATCCGGTTCGCCGGCATCCGCGTGCCACCGTCCTCCGAGGACGACGAGCGGTCGACCCAGGACGTCGGAGCCGACGACGCTGGGGCCGAAGACGGTGCCGAAGACGGTGGAGGCGACCCCGGCCACGATGAGCCGGTCGAGGACGAGGCGCCCGGCGCGCTCACCCTCGGACCGGAGGCGACCGGCGCGCGCGTCCGGCTGCGCTGCGACCGGGTGACGGTCCGGCGGGTGGAGGCGCGCTTCGTCGACGCGGCCGCCGACCCGGACGGCCCGCCGGTGGAGCTCGCCGTCCGCGTCCCCGAGATGCGGGTGCTCGACCTCCACTTCGATCCCGAGCGGGTCGACGCGCCGCTCGAGCTCGACGCGCTCGTCGAGCTGCCCGGCGTCATCGAGTCGATCGCGATCGAGGGGAGCGCGGTCCCGTTCGCGCCGCGCCGCACCCTCACCGGGAAGGTCCGGGCCGGCGGGATCACCGCGGCGCGCCTGGCGCCGTATCTCCGGGCCGCGGGCCTCGATCCGGAGCTGACCGACGGCCGGGCCGAGCTCGGCCTGACCGCGGCGGCCTGGGCCGAGGACGGCGCGCTCGTCGCCGAGACGCGCCTCGAGGACGTCGCGTTCGCCGACGGCGAGCTGCACCACGTCGGCGTCGGCCGGGTCACGGTCGGCGGCGTGCGCCTCGATCCCGAGGCCGGCCTCCTCTCGGTCGGCTCGATCGAGGTGAACGCGCCGCGGGCGCGGCTGCACCGGGACGCCTCCGGCGTCCTCCACGCGTTCGGGATCGCCGTCGTCGGCACCGACGACGAGGAGGAGCCGGCCGACGAGGAGGCGGAAGCCCCGCCGGCTGACTCGGCGGATGCGGAATCGGAGGCGCCGCCGGCCCTGCGGCGGATCGAGCTCGAGAGCCTCGTCGTCCGGAACGCCCGGATCGCGATCGAGGACGAGGCGGTCGGCGAGGAGCCGCTCCGCCTCGCGGTCGAGGGGATCCGGGTCAACGTGCGGGACCTCATCGTGCCCCTCGAGGGGGAGGCCCCCGAGCCGGCGCCCCTCTCGATTCGCGCGACGATTCCCGGGATCGCCGGTCAGATCACCGCGCGAGGTCAGCTCGTGGCGGCGCCGGCCAACCCGAGCGTCGAGCTCGCGGTCGACGTCACCGGCGTCACGGTCGAGGCGCTCACGCCGTACCTCGCCCCCCTCGGCATCGAGCCCGACCTCGAGGACGGACGCTTCGCGTTGCGGCTCTCCGCGCAGGCGCGCGTCGGCGAGGACGACGAGCTCCACGCGGGGCTGAGCATCCCGACGCTTCGCTTCACCGACGGCGAGCAGGAGCTCGCCGCGCTCGAGGGGCTCGTCGTCGACGACGTCGCCGTCGGCGCGGACGACGAGGGCGTCTCGATCGGCGTCGGCCGGGTGACGCTCGCGCGCGCCGCGCTGCCGGTCTGGCGGATCGACGGAGACGAGGTCCGCGCCCTCGGGTTCCGGGTCTCGCCGCCCGAGGAGTCGGCCAGCGATGCGACGGAGGCTGCCGAGGACGGCGACGCCTCCGGGCCCGGTGCCGGTCGCGGTGCCGACCGCGATGGCGACGGGGCGCCGGCGGGCGGGCCGGACTTCGAGGCGCTCGGCGCCCTGCCGAAGCTGCACGTCGGGAGGCTCGCCGTCGAGACCGTCGAGCTCACGTTCACCGACGCGACGTTCGAAGAGCCGGTCGTCCTGCCGTTCGCGATGAGCGCGTCGCTCGACGCGCTCACGATCGGGCCGGCGCCGAGGGACGGCCCGCCTGCGAGCTCGACGTTCCGCGCGACGATGGCCGCCGGCGACCTCATCGAAGCCGCCACCGTCGAGGGCGAGCTCTCGATCGCGACCCACCTCGGCTTCGGCCTCGCCGGGAGCGTCCGCGCGACGACGAAGGCGACCGGCGTCGATGCGAAGACGCTCGCGCCCTACCTCGCCCTCGCCGGCGTCGAGCCGACGCTCGAGAACGGCGTCGTCGAGGGGGGCGTCCGCCTCGACGCGGCGCTGATGGGCTCCTCGATCCGGGTCGACCTCGGCCTCGACGATGCGGTCGTCCGGGACGGCGAGCACGAGCTGCTCGGGCTCACCCGGGCGACCCTCGAGGACGTCTCGGTCGCATCGGATCGGATCGCCGTCGGGGCCGTGACCGTGACCGCGCCCCGGATCGCGGTGGCGCGGACGGCCGACGGCGGGATCGAGGCGATCGGGATCCGGCTGCCGCCAGAGGCGCCGCCCGAGGCGGAGGCGGCCAGGGTCCGGCTCCCCGTGCCGGTGCTCCCGTTCGGGCCGTGGCCGCCGCCGCCGTGGCCCGAGCCGGATGCGGGCGTGGTCGGCGACGACTGGGCGGACCCGGAGCTGGCGGCGGGGTCGGGCGTCGACTCCGACGCGGAGCCGGCCGCGTTGCCCGTCCTCGCGCTCGGGCGGCTGGCGATCGAGGCCGCCGAGCTGACGTGGCAGGACGAAGGGGTTGGCCCGCCGTTTCGCGCCACGGTGCGGGCCGCGCTCACGATCACCGACCTCGAGGTCGGCCCCGAGGAGGGACCGCCCGCGTCGATCGTGGCGGTCGTGACGAGCCCCGGCCTGATCGGCGAGGCGCGCCTCGAGGGCCAGATCGCGGGCCACCTCGAGGGCGGCACCGCTCTGCTGACCGCGGACGTCCGGGGGATCCGGGGCGAGGCGCTCGCCCCCTACCTACCGTCCGGCACGCGCGTCACCCTGGTCGACGGACGCGCCGGCGCCCGGATCGCGGCGGCGGCGCGGGAGCTGGCGACCGGCGACTGGACGGCCGCGGTCGACGTGCGCCAGATCGCGCTCCGCGACGGCGACGGCCCGCCGCTCGCGTCGATCGACCGCGCGGGCGTCCTCGTCGCGAGGATCGATCCGACCGGCGCGGCCGTCGAGATCGATCGGGTCTACGTTCACGGCATCCGCGCCGAGGCCGAGCGCCGGACCGATGGCGCGATCCTCGCGGGCGGCCTCGCCCTCGGTCCGGGCGTCACCCCCGGCGCCCCCTCGTCCCTCGTGGCGGGCGGCCTGACCCTCGTCGCGCAACGGCCGCCGGCGGCGCCGCCGCCGCCGACCCCCGCGGAGGTCGAGGCGGCGACGAAGCGTCGCGCCATCGGCGACGGCGGGCTGCCGCTCGTGACCCTCCGGAAGCTCGAGGTCACCGCGCCGCGGATCGCCGTCCACGACCGGACGCGCGCGCCGATCGAGATCCGGGGCTTCGTCCTCCGGAACCGGGTGCCGTTCGAGATGCTGGGCGAGGCGCCGGCCGAGCACCCCGCGTTCGAGCTCGACGCGAGCCTCGAGATCGCCCCGATCGCGAGCTCCGTCACCTTCCGGGTCCGTGCCGCCCCGTTCGCCCTCGACCCCGAGGTCACCGTCGACGTCGACACCCGCGGGATCCGCGCGGCGGGGATCGCGGCCGCCCTCCCCGAGCTCGAGCCGATCCTCGACGGTCGCGGGCTCGCGGACGGTCGCTTCGTCGCGCAGCTCCACGCGAGGCTCCGCGCCGACCGCCGGAGCAGCCTCGACTTCGACCTCTCGCGCGGGTTCGGCGCCGAGGTGCGGATCGAGAAGGTCGCCCTGCGCGAGGCGGGCTCGGAGACGATCCTCGCGGGGGTCGACTCGGTCGACGTGGACCTCGCGCGGATGGATCCGGCGAGCGGGCTCATCCACATCCGGAGCATCGAGATCGAACGTCCGATCGCCCGGGTGCGGTGGGACGAGGCGAGCGGCCTCGTCGCGGCCGGGCTCGGGATCCGCACGCCCGAGCCCGAGCCCGAGCCGGCCGAGGACGCCCCGGACGAAGCCTCCGACGTGGCGCCCGACGAGGCGGCCGACGACGCCGCGGAGGTGCCTCCGCCGGAGCCCGAGCTCGAGCCCGCCGAGGACGCGGGCGCGCCGCCCGAGCTGCGGATCGACCGGATCTCGATCGACGGGATCGACGTCGAGGTCGTCGACGCGCGGGCCGATCCGCCGTTCCGCCTTCCGGTCACCGGCCTCGAGATGAGCGTCCGGAACCTGAGCACGATCGGGCTGTTCGCGGGACAGCCGGTCAGCTTCGACATGCTCGTCACCGCCGGCGACGTCGACCTGCCCAGGCGCGGCGGCGACGACTCGCTGATTCCGGGGACGGCGCTCCTCGCCGACGCCGTCGGGGCGATCGCGGGCGGGGAGGACGACGGCGAGGAGCTCGAGGCGCGGCCCGCGTTCGCCGAGATCGGGATGGTCGGCCGGATCGCGCTCGGGCCGACGCCCGATGGCGAGCTCACCTTCGGCCTCGTCGACTTCGACCTGAGCAACCTCCGGGGCATGCACAAGGTGACCGGCGTGACGATCCGCGACGGCCTCCTCGGCGTCTCGGCCGAGGCGCGCTTCGATCACGACGGGTCGCTCGAGACCTCGACCGAGGTGGTCCTGACCGACCTCTCGATGAAGGACAGCGACGAGGGGGCGATCGCCGACGCCCTCGGCCTCTCGGTCCCGCTCGACGCGGCGATCTTCGTGATCCGCGACGAGAACGGGACGATGAAGGTGCCATTCGACCTCACCCTGCCGTCGGAGGGGCTGTCGATGTCGCGGCTCACCGCCGCGGCCCTCAAGACGGTCGGCAGCGTCGTCGGTCGCGCGATCGCTCGGTCGCCTCTGCGCGTCCTCGGCGGCGTGACCGACGTCGCCAAGGGGGTCGGCTCGTTCGTCCCCGGCAGCGAGGTGCTCTTCGGTGACGGGGGCGAGGAGACCGGCCCCGCGCTGGCTCGGCTCTCGTTCGCGGCCGGCAGCTCGATCCCGCTCCCGGATGCGGCGGCGCGCGACCGCCTCGCCGCGCTCGTCGCCGCGCTGGCCAACGATGACGACCTCGTCCTGATCGTCCGGCACGAGCTCGGTCGAGGCGACATCGAGGTCGCCAACCTCCTGGCGAACCCCGACGACGACGACGCGCGGGCCGTCGCCGCGGGGCTGAGCGCTCGCCGGGCGACGCTGCTGCGCCGCCGGGCCGACATCGCCGCGACGGCCCGGACGACGATGCTGACCGGCGACGACGCGGCGGTGGAGCGCGCGTGCGAGGCGCTCCGCGCTCACGACGCCGCGATCGGGCGGCTCGAGGAGCGGCTCGACGTCGTCTACGGGCTGCTCGCCGCCGGCGCCGAGCGCCGCGCCGACCGCCGCACGCGGGGGAGCGCGACCGGCCTGGCCAGGGCGCGGATGGACGCGGTGAGCGAGATCCTCGTCGAGCGCGGCCTCGATCCGAGCGCGCTCGAGGGCCGGGTCCGCCTGAGCCGGGCCCGCGCCCGGGGGGCGAGCGACTCCGAGACCGGCGTGATCGTCGTCGAGCCGGCGAAGCGGAAGACGCCCGGTTGATTTCCTCCTAAGAGATCTCGCTCGGCTGCGACCTTGATTCGGGGACGAATTCCCAGGCCAAGCAGGGGAGATCCGACGATGAACCGCCGACCCACCATCCACCGAACCGCCATCCTCGCCATCGCGCTCGCCGGCGTCGGGCTCGCCTGCGCGGCCGCCTCGGCGCGAGGCGGCGAGGGCGCCCGCCGCGGCGACGCCGTCCCGGCCGGCAAGGCCGACCAGCTCGTCATCGCGCTCCACGCCACCGGGGTCGCGGTGATCGATGAGGCGGCCTCGATCCGCCGGGTCGAGAAGCTCATCGATCGTCTCGAGCTGAACCCGCCGAACATCGGCGCCGACTTCGCCGGGCTGCTCCAGTTCCGCCGGGACGGCGAGGTGATCGCGACCACCTCTTTCGTCGGCCGGATCGCGTTGCCGCGGAGCGATCGGCACCGGGCGTTCTTCGCCGAGCTCGACCGGCTGCTCGCCAAGCACGGGGCGGACGCCGCCGGGCTCATCGATCAGCTCGAGAACGAGGACGACCAGATCCGCTACGCGGCGTCGAACGCGCTTCGATCCGTTCCCCGGGACGAGGTCGGCGCCGTCATCGCGGCGGCCGCGACGCTCCCACGGGCTGAGGTCCGGGCGAGCCTCTGCACCGCCCTCGGCGACCTCGCGAAGGCGCACGGCGACCGCGACGGCTCGATCGTAGAGGCGCTCCGCCGCGCGGCCCGCGAGGACGACTCCGAGGTCAAGGACAGCGCCCTGAAGGCGCTCCTCGTCTTCGGCCGTGACGCCGAGGACGCGCACCTCCATGCTCTGAGCAACCCCGACCCCGAGGTCCAGGAGACGGCCGCCTACTGCCTCTCCACGCTCGGAACGAAGGTGCCCGCGAAGCTGGTCGCCCCGCTCCTCGGCCAGAAGGACCGCAACTACCACTTCCACGCGATCGAGGCGCTGAAGACGACCGACGACCCCGAGGCCGCGCCGCTGCTGCTCGAGGTGGTGAAGGACGGGGACGACTACCACCACCGCCACAGCGCGGGGCAGATCCTGAACCGGCTGCTCGGAACGAGCGTCGACCTCGCCCCGTTCCGGACCGGCGGCACCTACGACCGGACCCGCCACGCCGCCGCCATCGCCACCTGGACCAAGGCCCTCCAGAACCGCTAGCCCCATCCACCTTTACAAACGAGGGGTCAGGTCCAGTATTTTGATGGTTTCCTCGACCCGGCCTCTTCGCGCGCTCGGGCGCCCCCGACGACGGGGCGCCCGTCGCCCGTTGTCACTTTCTCCCTAAGATCTCGGCCGCCGCGGCGACATCTCCATCGGAAGACGAGGGAGGCGAGCCGAGCCGGCCCGGGGCGCGAGCCATGGACCCAGCCAGCGAGCAGCCCGAACTCGTTCGACGCGCCCGTGACGGCGACGTCGCCTCGTTCGAGGCGCTCGTCCGGGCGCACGAGCGCAGGATCTTCTGCGCGGCCTATCTGGTCACCGGCGACCATCACGCCGCCGAGGACCTGGCGCAGGAGGTGTTCATGCGGGCGCACGCGTCTCTGAAGAGTCTCGAGGACGTCCACCGCTTCAGCGCGTGGCTCTCCTCGATCGCGCACAACACCCGGACCGACTGGGTGCGGCGTCGAGTCGCCCGGCCGAACGGCCACGCGAAGCCGCTCCCCGACGGCGGCGACGCCGACCCCGCGGCCCGCGGGAAGTCGCCGTCGGAGCGCCTCGCCACCGGCGAGGCGCGCGGCGCCGTCGCCTCGGCCGTCACCGACCTCCCCGACGGGCTCCGCCACGTCGTCGTCCTTCGCTACGTCGAGGGGCTCTCCTACGTCCAGATCGCGGGGATGCTCGACATCTCGCCGTCGTCGGTCGGCGAGCGCTTGCACCGGGCCCGCAAGAAGCTCTCCGAGGCGCTGGCCGGCCTGGCCGCGGACTCGGGTCGGATCGGAGGTGCGGCGTGAGCGCGACCATCTGCGAACGGACCGAGGAGCTGCTCAGCCGCGGCATCGACGGCGAGCTCTCGTGGGAAGATCAGAAGGCGGTCGAGGGGCACCTGCCGGGCTGCGAGCGGTGCCGCCAGACCAAGGCGCGGCTCGCGCGGACCGACCGCGTCCTGCGCGGCGTCCTCGAGGGGCTCGTGCCCGACGAGGGCTTCGCCGCGCGGACCGCGGCGGCGGCCGCCGCCCGGGGGGCGCCCGGCGGCGCGCCGGCGCCGGCGGTCGTTCCCGCGCGCCGCGGTGGCGTGAAGCGCTGGGCTCGACGGATCGCGATCGTCGCGGCGGTGCTCGCCGTCACGGTCGTCTCCTACTTCGGCATCCGCGAGTGGTCGCTCCGTCGCGCCGGGTCGCACTCGCCGACCGACCTCGTGTTCGCGTCGCCCGACCGCCTCGGGCCGGGCCTCGCCGCGCAGCTCCGGGTGCTCGTGCGCGACGCGTTCACCCTCGAGGGCGTCGCCTACGCCGAGGTGCGGGTCGACCTCGAGGATCGCGACGGCGAGGTCGTCGAGACGCTCGCCGAGGGGCAGACCGACACCGACGGGACGATCGTCGCCGACCTCTCGATCCCCGAGTCGGTGCCGGACGGGCGCTACACCCTCGTCGTGCGGAGCGCCGACGCCTCGGGCGAGGAGATCGTCCGCAGCAGCGTGCGGGTGGCGCGGCCCGTCCGCGTCCTCGTCACGAGCGACAAGCCGACCTACCAGCCGGGCCAGACGATTCACATCCGGGCGCTCGCGCTCCGCGCGACCGACCTCGCCCCGCGGGCCGGCCGCGAGGTCGTCTTCGAGGTCGAGGACGGCAAGGGCAACAAGGTCTTCCGCCGCGCGGAGACCGCGAGCGACTTCGGCGTCGCGAGCGCGGATCTCGAGCTCGCCGATGAGATCAACGAGGGGCGCTGGGTGCTCCGCGCCACCGTCGACGGCGTCTCGAGCGAGCGGACCGTCGAGGTCGAGCGCTACGTCCTGCCGAAGTTCGGCGTCGAGGTCGGGACGACCCGCGGCTGGGCGCTCGTCGGCGAGACGGTCCGCGCCGAGATCGCCGCCCGCTACTTCTTCGGCAAGGCGGTCGCCGGCGGACGCTACGAGGCGCGCCTCGAGGCGTGGAGCGTCGACGGGTTCCGTCCGGTCGCGACGGCCACCGGACGGCTCGACGCCGCCGGCCGGAGCAGCTGCGAGCTGCCGGTCCCCGAGGTGCTCCACGGCATCCCGCTCGAGGATGGCCGGGCGCTGGCCCGCCTCGTCGTCGACGTCGTCGATGGGGCCGACCACCGCGAGTCGGCGGGCAAGAGCTTCCCGGTGGCGAAGGAGCCGCTCGTCATCGAGCTCATCGCCGACGGCACGGCCGCCCGCGGGCGCGACAACGGCTTCTTCGTCCTGACGAGCTACCCCGACGGGACGCCGGCGGAGACGACCGGGACGGTCACCGGGACGCACGCGCCGGCCGAGGTCGCCTTCGAGACCTCGCCGCTCGGCGTGGCCGAGATTCGCTACCCGATCGACGCCGCCTCGGATCTCCTCACCCTCTCGCTCGACGTGACGGCGCGCGACGCCGGCGGCGCGAGCGGCCAGGCTCGGTTCTGGGATCGCGAGCTGGTGCGGTGGAGCGAGGCGCTCGTCCTTCGGCTCGACGCCGCCGTCTACCGGGCGGGCGGCACCGTCTCGGCCGACGTCGTCGCCGGCGGGCCCGGGTCGGTCTACCTCGACCTCGTCCGCGACGGAACGACCCTCTTCACGACGCGGGTCGACGCCGATGCGAACGGCCGCGCCCGGTTCGACTTCGACCTGCCCGACGACGTCTTCGGCACCCTCGGCGCCCGGGCGTGGCGCGTCCTCGCCGACGGGACGGTCGTGCGCCGCGTCCGGCCGGTCGTCGTCGCGCCGCCCGATGCGCTGGAGATCGAGCTCGACCTCGACCGGGACACCTACCGCCCCGGCGACGAGGCGACCCTCGATGTGACCGTCCGCGACCGCGACGGCGCGCCGCGGGCGGCGAGCGTGACGATCGCCGCCGTCGACGAGGCGGTCTTCGCGCGCACCGACAGCAAGCCCGGCCTCGAGCGGGTCTTCTTCGCCCTCGAGGAGGCGCTCCGCGAGCCGAAGTGGCAGATCAAGACGGCGCCGCCGATCACGCCGGCCGACCTCGTCCGGGCGGAGCGTCCGGGCGCGCTCGTGGGTTCGAGGTGGGGCGCGACGCCCGAGGACGCGGACGCGTGGGTCCAGACGGCCGCGCGGGCCGCCCTTGCATCGCTCGCGGGCGAGATCAGCAGCGCCGAGAACGTGAACCTCCGCCGGAGCTATCCGAACAAGCTCGACGAGGCGCGCGACGCGCGACGGGATCGTCGACGCTCGTTCCACAAGTTCGAGAGGGTCGTCCTGGGCATCGCCGGCATCGTCGTCGCGATCGCGGTGTTGCTCGTGCCGTGGTTGCTGGTCGGGCTGGCGGCGCTCCGCGCCCGGCGCGGCGAGCGGGCGTTCTCGCTCCCGGCCGGGCTCGGCGCGCTCGGCGTGATGTTGCAGTGCTGCCTCCTCGGGTCGTTGCTGAGAGGGGGAGGGACGCTGGCAGGGACGTACAACATGGCCAACGACCGTGTCTTCGGTGGCGGCGCCGAGTGGGAGACCGGCGGCGAGGGCAGCGACTCGGGCGGCGGCGACGCCGGGCCCGGCGACAAGAGCGAGCACCTCGACGGCCCCGGCGGCGTCCGCGTCCGCGAGGACTTCCCCGAGACGCTCCTCTGGAAGCCCGCGGTGATCACCGACGACGATGGACGGGCGCGCCTCACCATCCCCCTCGCCGACTCGATCACGACCTGGCGCGTCTCGGCGCAGGCGGTGAGCCGGCGCGGCGAGCTCGGCGCGACGGTCGGTGGCATCCGCGTCTTCCAGGACTTCTTCGTCGACGTCGACGCGCCGGTCGCGCTGATCCGTGGCGACGTCGTCGAGGTGCCGGTCGCGGTTTACAACTACCTGAAGGAGCCCCAGACGGTCACCCTCACGGTCGACGCGGGCGACGGCCTCGAGCTCGCCGGCCCCGGCGGCGGCGAGATCACCGTCGAGCTCGGCCCCGAGGACGTTCGCGCCGTCCGCATCCCGGTGCGGGCCACCGCCCTCGGCGCCGTCCCGATGACCGTCCACGCGAAGGGCTCGGCCGGCGCCGCCGACGCGATCCGCCGGCGGATCCGGGTCGAGCCCGACGGCAAGCCGTTCCCGATCGCGGCGAGCGTCCCGCTGTCGGCGAGCGGGCAGAGCCGGACGATCGAGATCCCGGACGCCGCCGTCTCCGACGCGAGCGTCCTGGTCGCCCGCGTCTACGCGAGCGGGTTCGCCGAGGTCGTCGGCGGAATGGAGGGGCTCATCAAGGTCCCCTATGGCTGATTCGAGCAGACGACGTCCGTCACCTATCCGAACGTGCTCGCACTTCGGTATCTCAGGGAGACGGACGCGGCGACGCCGGAGGCGTCGCTCCAGTTCGAGCGGAACATCGCACTCGGTTATCAGCGGCTCCTCACGTTCGAGGTCGACGGCGGCGGCTTCGACTGGTACGGCAAGGCGCCCGCGAACGTCCTCCTCACCGCCTACGGCCTCCTCCAGTTCGCCGACATGGCGACCGTCTGGCCGCAGGTCGAGCGGGCCGTGCTCCGGCGGAGCCGCGACTGGCTCGTGAGCCAGCAGGGCAGCGACGGGTCCTGGACCGACCCGCGCTACGGCGGCGGGGCCGCGCGCGACGTCGCGACGACGGCGCTCGTCCTGCGCGCCCTCGCCGCGACCGGCCCGAGCGTGGACGGCGGCGGGCGGCCTCCGCAGCGCGTCGCGGACGCCCTCCGGCGGGCGCGGGCACTCCTCGTCGGCCGCGCGCCCGACGCGGACGACCCCTACGTCCTGTCGATGGCGGCGCTCGCGATCGCGGGGATGGATGGCGACGACGTGTTCGCGAGGCGGCTCGCCGAGAAGGCCTCGAGCCTCGGCGGCGAGGCTCCGGCCGATCCCGAGCATCTCGTCTGGGCGCCGGCCGGCCAGACCCTGTTCCATGGCTCCGGCCTGGCGGGCCAGCTCGAGACGACCGCGCTGACCGTCCGGGCGCTCCTCGCCACGAGGACCGAGAAGGGCCGGGCGGAGCGGGGGCTGCGGTTCATCGCCGCCAACCGCGACGAGCGTGGGTCGTGGCACTCGACCCAGGCGACCGTCCTCGCGATCCAGGCGCTCCTGCAGGGCCGGGGCGCGGGCGGCCTCGACGCCGACGCCAGCGTCGAGGTCCGGATCGGCGGGCGCCTCGTCGAGACGATCGCGCTCGATCCCGCGAACGCGGACGTCATCCGCCAGGTCGACCTCTCGCAGCACGTCGGTCCCGGCGCGAGCCAGGTCGACCTGGCGCTGGTCGGGCCGGGCGCCGCGGCGGGCGGCGGAGTGACGGTGCAGCTCGCCGGCCGCTACTACCTGCCCTGGGCGCAGGCGATCGCCGCGAGCGACCGCGAGCGCGCACCGATGACGGTCGCGGTCGCCTACGACCGGACGACGCTGGCGCAGGACGACTTCGTCGACTGCCACATCGAGATCGAGTACCTCGCGCCCGACCCGACGTTCATGGTGATCGTCGACGTCGGCATCCCGCCCGGCTTCGCCGTCGACCGGGGCTCGCTCGCCGAGCTCGTCGGCAGCGGCGCGGTCGACCGGTTCGAGACGACCGGGCGGCAGGTGATCCTCTACCTCGGCGACATGCGTCGAGGGCGGCCGGTGACGCTCACCTACGCGCTCCGGGCGGTCTACCCGGTGCGGGCGAAGGCGCCCGGCGCGGTCGCCTACGAGTACTACACGCCGGAGCGGCGCGCCGAGGCGCCGCCCGTCGACATGGAGGTGACCGAACGATGAGAACCCACGCGGCGATGACGATCACGGCCGCGGCGATCGCCCTCACCGGGGCGACCGCTGGCTGCGAGTCGCAGGACACGATGGCCCGCGAGGAGCAGGGCGGCGCCGCCGGATCGGGCGAGGGCGCGGCGCTCGCCCGGGAGGCGCTCGAGCCCGAGACCGACCGCGTCCGGAAGCTCCTCGGCGAGGGCTTCATCGGAGCGCTCGACGCGCCCGACCGGCTCGAGGTCTACCGGATCGGGCTGGACGGGCCGGCGGGCGCCGAGAAGATCGGCGAGTGGGACGTCCTGGGCCGGGGGATCGACCCCGACGACGCGTGGCGGACGACGCTGCGCGAGATCCTGTACGCCGACGACAGCTGGGTGTGGGACATGGCGAAGGGGTGCGACCCGATCCCGGGCGTCGCGGTGCGGGTCGTCGCAGGGGGTGAGATGTGGCACGTGGCGATCTGCTTCGACTGCGACATCCTCTACATCATCGACCCCGACGGGACGGTGCGGGGCGAGGACTTCGATCCGGTGAGGTCGGGGCTGGTGAAGCTGAGCAAGACGGCTCTTCCCGATGATGCGGTGATCCAGGGCCTGAAGGCGAGCGGCTAGCCTCTCCACCCAACGACGAACCTCACGCAAAGGCGCAAAGACGCAAAGGGGTCTTGCTCTGATCCGAGCTCTGGCTCAGACGAAGCCCCTTTGCGTCTTTGCGCCTTTGCGTGAGATTCAACCCCGTTCACCCGTTCGACGACCGCGGCAATCGAGCCTGGACCCCGGCCCCCTCGTTCTCTAGGCTCGGCGCGTGTCTTCCGGGAGGAGAGAGCCATGCGCCGTTCCATCGTCGTCGCCCTCGTCGTCGGCCTCTGCGCGATGACCGTCCCGTCATCTCGCGCCTCCGCTGGCGATCCCGAGCCCCGGGAGCGGACCGTCCTCGTCACCGGGTTCGGCGCGTTCGGCGGCTTCGACGCGAACCCGAGCTGGCTCGCCGTGAAGCGCCTCGAGGGCGAGACGGTCGGCGGGGCGCGGGTGGTGGTGGCGAAGCTGCCGGTGATCTGGGATGAGGCGGCCGTGAAGCTCGCGGCGCTCGTCGCGGAGCACGAGCCCGCCGTCGTCGTCTGCTTCGGCGTCGCCGGCGGGACCGACGCCTTCCGGCTCGAGCGGACGGCTCGCAACGAGAACCGGAACGGCCCCGACAACGATGGGACACGGCTGCGCGGCGCGGACATCGATGAGGCGCCCGCGACCTATCCGAGCGGGCTGCCGCTCGAGGCGATCGCCGAGGCGCTCCGCGACGCGGACATCCCGGTGCGCTGGAGCGAGGACGCCGGCGGCTACCTCTGCAATCAGCTCTTCTTCCGGGTGCGCCACCTCACCGTGACCGGCGAGGCGGGCCCGAGCCCGGCCGCGCGACGCGGCGAGGGGCCGGCCGAGGACGCGGCGCCGCTCGCCGACCCGACGCCCTCGCGCGCGATCCCGCTTCCGCGGCGCCCGGGCTGGAGCGGCTTCATCCACGTCCCGGCGATCGGCGAGCGCGACTCGCGGCGCAAGCCGGGGCTCAGCCTGGATGAGCTCGCCCGCGGCGTGCGCGTCGTCGTCGAGACGGCGGTCGCGCACGCGGGCAGCGAGCCGCTCGAGCGTCCGGGCGCCTGGTACTAGGCTCTTCCGCGCGATCACGCGTCGTCGCTTCGCGACGAGGATGGAACCACGGAGGCACGGAGGCACGGAGCAGCTTCGGGTGCGCCAGATCTTCGTCGAAGAGAACGGACGAACGGACGAACGGACGGAAGGGCCAGCCAGCCCGGAACGGGCTACTCGCGTTTCTCCGTGGATCCTCCGTGACTCCGTGCCTCCGTGGTTTCATCCTCTTCGCCGGAGGCGAAGCGAGCCGCCTCCGACTCCTACGAGCTATGCGTCGCTCTCGGGCATCGGCCGACCCGGCCGCACGGCGTCGAGGTCGATCGGCGCGTCGCGGCCAGCCACGAGCGCGGCGACCGCGGCGGCGGTCACCGCTGCGAGCAGGATGCCGTTCCGGAAGTGGCCGGTCGCGGCGATCAGCCCCGCGACGCCCGGCACCGGTCCGATGAACGGCAGCCGGTCCGGCGTGGCCGGGCGCAGGCCCGCGTAGGCGCGCGCGAAGACCGCCCGGCCGAGGCTCGGGACGAGCTCGCCGGCGCGGCGGGCGAGCTCGCCGACGGTCTCGGTCGTCACCCGCTTGTCGAAGCCGACCCGCTCGACGGTCGAGCCGACGAGGACGCGTCCGTCGGGGCGCGGGATGACGTAGCGCTGGTCCTCGCCCATCACCATCGCGGCGAGGGGGCGCGCGACCGGCTCGGTCTCGACGACGATCATCTGGCCGCGGGCGGGTTCGACCGGCAGGGGGTCGGTGCCGGGCAGGGCGCGGCTGAGCGCCCCGCTCCAGGCGCCGGCCGCGAGGATGACGTGGTCGGCCTCGATGCGAAGGTCGCGCGCGGTCACGCCGCGGCAGACACCGTCGCGGACGTCGAACGCCTCGACGCTCGCCGACTCGTGGATGCGCGCGCCGCGCCGGGCGGCCGCGATCGCGAGGGCTCGGGTGACGCGCGTGTTCCGGACCTGGGCGATCCCCGGGAGATAGAGCGCGCCCTCGATCCGCGGGTTCTCGAGGCCCACCCGATCGCGGAGCCCGGCGCCGTCGAGCAGCTCCGCCGGCGTGTCGTGCTCGGCGAACCAGCTCGCCTGCCGGCGCAGCTCATCGAGCCCGCCCTCGCTCCCCCGCTCGACGACCGAGACGAGGCCGCCCTCGCGGTAGCCCGAGTCGACGCCGGTCTCCTCGAGGAGCGCGGCGCACAGGGCCGGCCAGCGGGCGAGGCTGGCCGACGCGAGGTGGGCGAGGGCGGGCGGGTAGGTCCAGGGATGGACGGGCGAGAGGATGCCGCCGGCGGCCCACGAGGCCTCGCGCCCGACCCGTCCCCGCTCGAGGACGATCACGGCCCGCCCGTCGCCGGCGAGCTCACGGGCGATCGCGAGGCCGATGATTCCGCCCCCGATGACGACGACGTCGGCCTTCTCCGTGGGCATCGACTCCTCCGCAGCCCCGTTCCGAACCCTCGTGGCCCCACCGACGTGTGGGGCGGGCGGCCAGTATAGCCCTCGCCTTCCGGCCCGAGAACGCCGGGAGGCCGGTCGCCCCGCGCGAAGCCGGATCTTGCGTGCCCCGCCGGAGCGGCCTAAGATGCGATCTGACACACCCTTCGAATGGAGCCCGCCGTGATCCAGCGCCTCGCCGTCGTCGCCGCCGTCGTCGCCCTCACCCTCACCGCCGGCGCCTGCCACACCCAGCACCCGCGCCGCGAGGGTCCGCCCGAGGGCCAGCTCGTCGCCGAGGAGACGCCCGAGGAGGGCGGTCCGGGGCCACGGATCATCCGCGATCTCGGGGACGGCCAGGCGATCGTCAACTTCTACGTGACCGGCTTCACCGAGTCCGACGGCGGCCCCCGCCTCGTCCGCCAGAAGCTCGAGGACACCCCGGGGATCGCGATCGCGATCTACGACGCTGGCGAAGGAGCGTGGCGCGTCCGCTACCAGAAGAGCCGCTACACCATCGAGGCGCTCGCGGCGAAGTTCCAGGAGATCGCCTGGGAGCAGCTCCGGGACGAGGTCGAGGTCCACTTCATGGAGGACCCCGACTCGCGGAGCGACCCGAACCCCCCGCGGTAGTCGGGCCTTCGCCGTTCTGTTCCAGGAACGACGAGTCTCACGCAGAGAATGGGATGAGGAGCACCGCGACGCGTCGGCAATGGCTCGGCGACGCCCGAGTCAATCCGTGAAATCCGCGAAATCCGCGGTTCCACTCTCTCGAGCGCTGAAACGAACGAGAACCGCGGACTGTTGGATTGACTGGACTGCGCGCGGCAGGCGGGCGCCCAGTCCATTGCCCACGCCCCACGCTCCCGTTCCACGAACGACAAGTCTCACGCAAGAGCGCAGAGACGCGGGTTGAGCGAGACGTCAGTCCGCCCGCGGGGCCAGCGCCTCGGTCACCGTCGCCATGATCGGCTTCAGGTCCCGCCCCTCGCGGTTCGCCAGGATCGCCACCGCGAAGCCGCGATCCGGGTAGCGGTGGAGCAGGGCGCACGCGCCGATGCTCCCGCCCGAGTGCCCGACGAGGCGCCATCGCTCCCCGCGTCCGGCGACCTCGCGTCGAGCGACGACCCAGCCCAGCCCGAACCGGATCTCGCTTCCGTCGGCGAGCCGATGGCGCGTGAGCATCGTCTCGATCGTCTCGGGTCGGAGGAGCCTTCCGCGGGCGTGGGCAATGTGGAACCGGGCGAGGTCCTCGACGGTGGAGGTGATTCCTCCGCCGGCGTACTTGTTCGAGAGGTCGACGTAGGGCGCGTTGATGAGCTTTCCGTCCCCGTCGACCCGGTAGTGGCCCGCCCGCCCCGTCTGGACGGTCGCCTTGTCCTCGAGGGCGGTCGCGTTCATCCACGCCGGCGCGTAGACCCGCCGGCGCATGTACTCGCCGATCGGCTCGCCTGACGCCCGCTCGACCACGTTCGCGACGACGTTGAAGCCGAACGTCGAGTAGCTGAACTTGCTCCCCGGCTCGAACAGGAGCGGGTCGTCCTTCCAGATCTCGAGCGGACCGATCAGGTCCTCGTAGCGTCGCGCGCTCAGGAATTCCGACGGGTCGCCGTAGTGACGGATCCCGGAGGTGTGGGTGAGCAGGTGCCGGACCCGGATCGGCCAGCGCTTCTCGGGGAGCTCGGGGACGAACTTCCGGACGTCGTCGTCGAGGTCGACGAGCCCCCGCTCGTGGAGCTGCATGAGCGCCGTCGCCACGACCGGCTTGCTGATGCTCCCGATCCGGTAGACGGTCGATCCGGTCGCGCGCACCCCGCTCTCGAGGTCGGCGACGCCGAAGCCCTCGGACCAGACGAGCTGGTCGTCGACGACGACGGCGATGCTCAGGCCGGGGATCTCCTGCCTCTTCCGCTCCGTCTCGACGGCCTCGCGCACGGGGGCGAGGCGACGGTCGTCGGCGACCTGGGCGTTCGCGCTCTGCGGACCGACGGTGAGGGCGACGATCGAGAAGGCGAGCACGAGGACGGGAGGCGGGATCGAGCGCATGGTCGGGGCTCTCCTGGCGGGCGGGGGCTTGGGTCGAGCTTGCCCAAGGGCCCACGTCGATGCCAGCGGGAGCGGACACGCGAGCGGGGCGAGATGTCCCAGGCTCGCCGACGAGTCGTCGCAGGATGCCCCGCCTCGATGCGGTTGCGGTCGTTGAAGTATCGATATTGGAGTCTCTTACATCGCTTCGTGTCTCGGCACGGCTCTTGAGTAGGGACCCCCAGGAAGAGAGGGGAGAACGACTCGATGAGCCTCACGAAGCTCCGCACCCATGGCTGGTTCTTGCTCCCGATCATCGTCGGCCTGGCCACCCTCCCGTTGATGTCCGGGGACTCGACGGCCCCGAGCGAACGGGCCGCCGTGGTCGATGCGGCTCTGCCCGACGGGATCGGCGGTCCTCCGGCGCTCGGCGCCGTGACCCCCGACGAGGCGAGCGACGCCGCCGGCGTCGACCCGATCCCGCCGATGCCCGCGACGACGATCTCGCGCGATCCCCTCGCGGGGCGTCACCTCGGACCGACCCTCGATCGTCTGGTCGCGGCGCGCGCGCTCGAGGGCTCGGTCGCCGGCCCGGTGAACGTGCGGTGGGATGTCGGCACCGGCCTCCCGGAGCGGATCCGGTTCGCCGAAGGCGTCGCGTTGACCCGGATCGAGCCGGTCTCGGCCGCCCGGGAGCTCCTCGACCGCGTCGCGCCGCTCTACGACGGCGCGGTCGCCACGCTCGAGCACCGCGGGACGACCCGCGCCGGTTCGCTCATCGTCGTCCGCTTCCGCCAGGAGATCGACGGGACGCCGGTGGTCGGCGCGAACGTGGTCGTCACGATCCACGCGAGCGCCGACGGTCGCCTGTCCGGCCGCACCGTCGCCGGGCGGGTTCACGCCGGTCTCCCCGACCGCGCGCCGCCCGTCCCCGCGCCGGTCCCCGACCCGGAGTCGTCCGTGCCTCCGCACGGCCTGCGCCCGGCCGCCGACTCCGAGCCGAGCGCCGTCGTGTGGATCCGGCCCGACGGGACCCTCGTCGGCGGGTGGCGCTTCGATCGCTGGCGCGACGGCTACCCCGAGCGCGTCGTGCAGGGCGCCGACGGGGCGGTGCTCCACCGCGTGCCCCTCTGGGCGGGGGGACACGCACAGGCCTTCGTCTACCCGACGAACGAGGGCGCCGGGCGCCGCGCCTGGCAGCCGCTCCGCGACCTCTTCGTCCAGACGCCCCGCGGGACCGTCGTCACCGACGGGTCCGGTCGTTTCCCCGGCCGGACCGCCCGCCTCGCGATCGGCCTCCGCGGGCCCTACGAGCGAGTCGTCGTGAACGGCGCCGCGGAGCACGCCTCCACGACGACGGGCGCCCTCGAGCTCGACTATGCGACGGCCGATCCGCGGTTCGACGAGGCCAACGTCTTCCATCACCTCGTCGCGACCCGCCGCTGGCTCGCGCGGCACGCGGACCTCGTCGGGGACGCCCTCGACGAGCGCGGGCTCGCGATCGTGCGGCAGGGTGACTTCGCCAACGCCAACCAGATGTCCTGGCCCGCCTCGCTCGACGGAGAAGACTACGACTACGTCGTTCGCTTCGGAGTGCATCCGAACACGCTCTACTCCCGGTTCGGAACGACGGTCTCGCACGAGCGCGCCCACGCCGTCCTGTCCTCCCTCGGCGTCCGGTACGAGGGCGAGACTCCGATGGGAGTCCACGAGGGGTGGAGCGACTACATCGCCGCGGCGCGCACCGGTCTGGCGAGGCTGTCCTCCCGGGACCTCAGCGTCGTGAAGATCTGGCCCCAGGACGCAGACGGGGGCGAGGCGCACGCGGTCGGCTGGATCTTCGCCGGAGCGCTGTGGGATCTCCGCAGCATGGCGGGTGCCGAGTCGGTCGATCGCATCGCCCTGGCCGCGATCCCCGCGCTGGCCGGCGCGAGAGCCCCGATCGATGTCCGGGACGCCGTCCTCGACGCGGATGGACGTCTCTTCGGCGGACGCCACGCCGATGCGATCCGCGAGGCCTTCGTTCGCCACGGCATCGGTGACGACGAGGTCGGCTCGCCTCCTCGCCTGATCCTGGAGGAGACCTGGTGGGTGAAGCCCGGCGAGGAGGTCGAGCAGCTCGTCTACGCGTACGACCCCGACGGCGATGCGGTCGAGATCGGCTTCGATCGCGTCCCCGACTTCTTGACCCACGCGCCGATCCTCGGGACGAAGAACGAGGGCGTGAGCGCTCGGATGGCGCCGGGCGCCGCCGACGCCGGCTGGCACCAGCTCGTCATCACCGCTCAGGACGCCACCGGGCGGACCTCGTCGACCCTCGTCTCCATCGTCGTGGGTGACCACGATGCCGTGGCCGTCTCCCTCGCCGAGGCGACCGTCCGGATCGACCCCGGTCAGAGCAAGATCTTCTCGTGGGACGAGCTCGTGGCCTCCTCGGTGCGCGACCGGATGCGCGAGAAGAAGGTGCTGAGCAACCGGATCATGGACGCGTCCGAGATCGACGCTCGGATCTCCCGCGACGGCCTCTTCGTCCGCGCCGCGCCCGAGCAGCGCGGCCGGTTTCGGGTCCGCATCGAGCACCATCTCGAGGGGCGCTGGTCACCCACGAGCGAGACGATCGTCACCGTCGAGGTGGGCGAGGGTCCGTTCATCGAGCTCCGGCGCTTCGGGACGGACATCCTCTACCAGAAGAGCGAGCTCGCCGAGGTCGCCCTCGCCGTGCCAGCCGACGGGACGCTCGAGCTGGTCGCGAGCCTCGCCGAGGGCAGCGAGGAGGCGATGCTCTCGGTCGACCTCGGGCCAGGCGTCGATGTCGACGATGGGCGCTTCTCGTTCACGAAGCTCGCCTCGGAGCTCGCCACCAAGGTCGCCCGGCGCTTCAACCGCCAGGCGCCCCTCGATCTCGATGTCGCGCCCGGCGCTCTCAAGCTGACGTTCGACGGATCGAAGCTCGACCCGCTCGTCCGCCACGTCGTCACCATCCGCGCCCAGGAGGGCGACCGGGTGACGACCCGCGAGGTCGCCGTCGTCGTCCTGCCGAAGGTGAACCTCGTGCCGACCATCGAGGCGCAGACGACCGTCCGCCTGATCGGCGGCGGCGGCGTCGCCGACATCGTCGTGACCGACCCCGACCTCGACGAGCTGACGCTCCAGTGGCTCGACCTCCCCGGCGGCAGGGTCGACCTGAAGATCCTCGAGAGCGTGCCGGGGCTCATCCGCGCCCGCGCGACGTTCTACGGCGGGGAGCCGTTCGAGGCGGCCCTCTTCGTCACCGATGCGGGCGGCAACGCGACCTCGCATGTCTTCGATTTGGTCGGGCTCGATGGGAAGGGCGTCGATCGCTCCGGGGATCGTGGGCCTCGGTCGAGCCTGGGCTTGATCGATGCGCTCCGAGGCGGGGACTAGCGCGCGCAAAGGCGCCGAGTCGGCTTCGCCGACGATTTTTCTCACGCAAAGACGCAAAGGCGCCAAGGAGCTCCACCCGATCCGGAGCTCGGCTCGGAGCAACGACCCTTTGCGTCTTTGCGCCTTTGCGTGAGCTCTCTTCCGTCTGTTCCAGGAACGAGGAGCTGGCCCGGGGTCTCAGTCCGCGTCGAGCTGGAACACCAGGATCCGGCCGCGGCTCGTCCCGACCCAGAGGGTCAGCTCGTCGGTCGAGAGGCGGAGCCCGGTCACCTGGTAGCCGGCCTCCGAGAGGTCGATCGCGTCGAACGCCTCGCCGCTTCGCGCGTCGAAGAGCTCGATCCGCGTTCCGGCCGACGCGGCGATCCGGGTGAGGCCGACGGCGATCCGACAGGGCAGGCCCGCCGGCGGCGGCGTCCCGCGGGCGACCAGGCGGTCGGCCAGCTCGCCGGCCTCGTCGATCGTGCCGATCCGCACCGTCCCGTCGTCCTCGAGCAGGCCGACGCTCGCTCCGTCCGAGCCCGCCGCGAGCGCGCGGGCGCGGGCGGGTCGCGGACGGGAGGTTGCCTCGTCCCCGGCGCGGGTCGCGAGCTCCCACCCGTCTCGCGCGAGCGTGACGAGGCGGCCGTCGCGGAGGAAGGCGACGCCCGAGGTCACGGCGCCGGTGGGCTCGAGGACGGCGGCGCCGGTCGACTCGGACCACGCGACGAGGCGGCCGGCGTCGGAGACGGAGACGACGGTCTCGCCGTCGGGCGAGGTGACGATCGTGCGCGCGTAGGCGGGAACGCGGCGCCCGCGCGTTCGCTCGACGCTCTCGCCCGCGTGGGCGCCGTGGAGCACGGTGGCCTCGCGCGAGCCAGGGTCGACGCGGACGATCTGGCCGCTCTCGTCGCCGACGAGGGGGACGCCGCCCGGGCCGAGGGCGAACGCGGTCAGGCCACGCCCCAGGCCGAGCCCCTCGGGGCGGTCCGGCCCTCGCCACGCGACGACCGTCCGGCGCCCGCCCGACCAGAGGGTGCCGTCGCCGGTCACCGAGAGGCCGACGACCGGTCCGACGTGGCCGATCGACGGCGAGCGGGGCAGCTCGCGCCTCGTATCGAGCTGCCAGCGTCGAACGGTTCCGTCGTTCCCGGCGGTGATGGCGATCGACCCCTCGGCGCTCATCGTCACCGCCTGGACCCACGTCCGATGGCCTTCCAGGCGCGCGACGGGCACCCCCGGACGGGTGAGGTCCCAGAGAAAGACCGGCCCGACGAAGCTGCCGGTCACCACGCGATCTCCGAGGATGGCGACCCCCCGGGTGCTCTGGCCGTCGCCGTCGAGGACGGTCGGCGTCGCGCCGGCGACGGTGCTCCACACCCGCGCGAGGCGGTCGCCGACCGGTCGGCCCGGCTCGCGATGCGGACCGGTGACGACGCGCGTCCCGTCGGTCGACATGGCGAGCTCGTGGACCGCCGCCGCGGTGCGCCCGGACCAGCTCGGCGCGGTGGGGGGGCGTTCGCCCTCGACGTCCCAGACGTGGAGCGCGCCGTCCCGCAGGCCGACCGAGGCGACGCGGGTGCCGTCGCCCGAGATCGCCAGCCCGGCGACGCGCTCGCCGTCGGCGTCGAAGCGGTGGACCAGGGTGAGCCGAACCCCGTCGTCGGCGAGGTCCCAGACGGCGACCTCGCCTCCGGCGGCGCTCACGACGCGGCGGCCGTCGGCGGCGATGTCGAGCCCGCTGACGATCGTCTCGTGCGCATCGACGCGGCTCTCCTCGCCCGACCCGAGGTCGTGAATGCGGAGGGAGCCGTCGGCGGTCCCGAGGATCACCCGCCGCCCGTCGGGGTCGATCACGCCGGCGAGGATGTGGTCGTCGAAGTGGCGATGGAAGAGCTCCCGACCGCCGGGCGCCTCCCAGACGACCGCCTCCCCGAGCCAGGCCGTCGCGAGCACGCGGTCGGCCGTGCGCGAGACCGACACCGACGAGGCCATCCCGTTCACGAGCCACCCGTTCTGGCCGAGGATCCGGACGAGGCGGGTCCTCTTCGTCTCGATGAAGAACGGGGCGCCCCGCGGGTAGCCGAGGGGGAGGTCCCGCCAGTCGACGACCGGCGTGTGACGCGCTGGGGGATTCGGCGTTTCGGCGATCGCGGCGGTCGAGCCCGACGTCGACGCGGCCGGGCCGGCGGCGCGCGGCGCGGCGCCGCGGGTGAAGGCGATCACGGAGACCGCGACGATCGCCACGAGGCCGAGGATCGCGCCGGCGACCGCGACCGGGCTTCGTGACGGCGGCGCGTCGGGGGGCGGCGCCCGCCCCCTCGCCGGCGACGGCGAGGGCCGCGGCCGGGGCGAGCGCGGCGACGCGGGCGCGCCGGTCGCCGCGACGAACGCCGGCGGCGGCTCGGTCGGCGTGACCCGCGAGAGCTCGACCGGCGGCGGAGCGGGGCCGAGGCGCGTCCCGGCGAGGACCGTCTCGATGTCGGCGATCGCCTCGGTCGGGGTGGCGTACCGCTGCTCGCGATCGCGGGCGGCGAGACGCTGCACCACCTTGACGAAGCTCTCCGAGAGCTCGGGGACGAGCGTCCGCGGGTCGGGGAGCTCCTCGTTGATCTTCTTCGCGAGCAGGGCGACCGGCGTCCTGGCCTGGAAGGGACGCGTCGCCGTCGACAGCTCGAAGAGCATCGTCCCGAGCGCGTAGAGGTCGGTCCGGATGTCGACGTCGTCGGCGTTCGCCTGCTCGGGCGACATGTAGTGGGGCGTCCCGATGACGACGCCGGTCGAGGTGAGGCCGGTCGTGTCGGCGATCGACTCCCGCTTCACCAGGCCGAGGTCGGCCAGCTTGGGGACGCCCTCGGCCGTCACCAGGATGTTCGCCGGCTTCACGTCGCGGTGGACGATCCCCTTGGCGTGGGCGTGCTCGAGCGCCCGGGCGACGGCGAGGGCGATCTCGAGGACGCGCCGCTCGGGCTGCCGGCCGTCGCGCTTGAGCATCACCTCGAGGTCGTCGCCCTCGATCAGCTCGAAGGCCGCGTAGGGGAGCTCCGTCTCGGCGTCGACGCCGGTGTCGATGATCCGGACGACGTTCGGGTGCTGGAGGGCCGCGGCCGCCTTCGCCTCCCGGAGGAAGCGCTCGGAGAAGACGCGGTCCGCCGCGCGCTCGGCCGAGAGGACCTTGAGGGCGACGACCCGCTCGAGGCCGGCCTGGCGGGCCCGGTAGACCTCACCCATCCCGCCCCGGCCAATGAAGTCGAGGATCTCGAACCCGCCGATCGCCCGCGGCAGGATCTGGGTCGCCTCGAGCTCCCCGAGCGCGTCGGGCGGCAGATCCTGGCGGAGGTCGCGCGCGGGGAGGTCGACCGTGTCCTGCTCGTCCCTCGGCGGCGGGTGATCCATGGCGACGGAGGTTCCGCGGGGAGGCGACGGGAGGGAGGGCCGGCGGTCAGGCGCCCGGATCGGTCCCGAAGGCGCCGGTCTCATCGACGTCGACGCCGACGATCGACGCGCCGGAGCTGCTGATCGAGCTGCTCGGCGGCTCGAATCGGCCGTCCTCGTCCCAGACCTCGACCCGGTTCCGACCGCCGCGCTTGGCGCGGAAGCAGGCCTTGTCGGCCTTCTTGATCAGCTCCTCGCGGCCGTCGAGCGCGCCGAGGAACGCCACGCCGATCGACGCGGTCTTGCGCACGATGGGGCTGTCGCCGTTGTTCGCGTCGCCCGCGAAGCTGACCGCGAGCTTGATCTTCTCGTTCGCGAGCGCCCTTCGGATGCGCTCGGCGATCTTGAAGGCGCGGCCCTTGTCGGTGTTGGGCAGGATGACGCTGAACTCCTCGCCGCCGTAGCGAGCGACGGTGTCGTCGGGCCGGACCGCCTTCTTCAGGAGCATGCCGACCTTCTTCAAGACGATGTCGCCGGCCTGGTGGCCGTAGGTGTCGTTGGTGTGCTTGAAGTGGTCGAGGTCGAGCATCAGAAGGGCGAGCGGCTCCTTCCGGCTACGGGCCTGGCGGATCGAGTCGTCGAGGCGCTGGTAGAAGTGGCGCCGCACGAACACCCGGGTGAGGGTGTCGACGGTCGCTCGCTCGTAGAGGTCGGCGTTGGAGAGCGCGATGCCGGTCTGACTGGCGAGGATGGAGAGCACCTCGACGTCGTTGCCGGAGAACGCGCCCGAGTCGAACTTGTCGGTGACGCAGACGACGCCGATGCACTCGCCGTCGGTCTCGTCGGTCGTCCGGGAGACGATCGGGACGATCAGGAAGGAGTTGGTCCGGTAGCGGCGGTTCGCCTTCGCCCCGAGCTCCTTCTCGACGTCGGTGACGAGGAGGGGTTGCTGGTCCTCGATCACCTTGCGGCAGAACTTGCTGCCCATCTCGTCGCGCGCGATCGTCGCCTTGAGCTCGCGCGAGAAGCCCATCGCCGCCTCGAGCTTCAGCCGGCCGTGCTCGAGCATCAGGACGCTCGCCTTGGTGCAGCGGAGGATCGCGCTGGCCGCCTTGACGAGCGCCTCGAGGATCCGATGCCGCTCGAGGTAGCTACTGATTCGCTGCGTCGCGCGGTTCAGGTTCCGCAGCGTCATGTTCATCTCGCGACGCCGCTGGTAGGCGTTCGCGTTCTCGATCGCGATCGCCGCCTGCATCGCGACCGCCGCGAGGAGGTCGAGGTCGTCCTCGTCGCACGGCCGCTCGTCGCTGCTGCGGTTGACCTGGATCAGGCCCGTCACCGTCCCGCGGTTCAGGAACGGGACGCACATGAACGACCGGAGGCCCTGGTCGCTGATGCTCTGACCCGACAGGAAGCGCGCGTCGTCCTCGACGTCGGTGCACAGGACGGCCTCGCGGGTGTGGAGCACCTCCTTGAGGATCGTCCGGCTGATCTCGCCCGGGGCGGGCGCCCCCTCGTCGACGACGTCGCCGGTGCGATGGCAGCGCGCCTGACTCGCGACCGGCTTGAGCTTGCGGCCGGCGTCGTCGAGCAGCATCACGAAGCAGCGGTCGGCTCGGAACAGCTCGAAGACGACGTCGACGATCTTCTCGAGGAGGCGCTTCTTCTCGAGGATCTCGCCGATCGCGTTGCTGACCTTGAACAGGGTGGCCAGGCGCGGGTCGGTCTTCCGGTCGTGGCCGAGCGTGTCGATGACGCTGTCGACGTCGGCGTACTGCTTCCGCCGGCTCCGGATCTGACTGGTGAGGAGGTCGTCGGCGTCGATCGTCCGGACCTCGTAGTCCGTCTTCGACGCGTCGCCCCCGCCGTCCTCGGAGTAGACGAGCGCGGTGTCGGCGATCGTGATCCAGTCGCCGTGGGTGAGCTTCGCCTCGCGGACCTGCTCGCCGTTGAGCAGCACCGGCCCCTTGACGTTGACCGCCCGCACCTCGAAGCCGAGCTTCTTCTGCCGGATCTCGGCGTGCACGTCCGCGACGCGGCGGTCCGAGAGGACCACCGTGTTCGACGGCGCGCTGCCGAGCGTGTTGACCCGGACCAGCTCGAAGGTGCGGCCGCGCTGCGGCCCTTCAACGATGATCAGCTGGGGCATGTTCCCCGGTCGGGCTCGTCCCCGACTCCGAACGCCGCCTCGACTACTATCGGCCGCCGATGATCCGGCGGTATCGCGGATCGCCGCGGAGCGCCTCGAAGTTGTCGTCCTGCTTCACGCGCTCGTAGCCGTTGAAGCCGTTCTTGAACGCCTTCTCGAGGTGCATGAAGGCCTCGTCGACCTGTCCCTGACTCGAGAGCGCCTGCGACTTGAGGTAGTGGGCCATCCCGAAGTCCTCGTAGAAGAGGAGGGCTCGGTCGTAGTCCTCGAGCGCCCGCTCGAGCTCACCCTTCTTGAAGTAGAGCATCCCGCGGTAGACGAACGCCGGGAGGTGCTTCGGGTTGATCTCGATCGTGCGGTCCAGGTCGGCGATGCCGAGGTCGATGTCCTTCGCCTCGAACTTCTTCAGCTCCGTCTTGGCGACGTAGAAGAAGCCGCGGAGGAAGACGACGTGGCTCTCGTCGGGGTGGTCGCCGACGATCTTGTTCAGCTCGCCGATGACGCGGTTCAGGTCGACGACGTAGCTGACCTGGTAGACCTTCTCGTAGAGGATGTTGGCGATGTCGGGGTCGAGCTCGAGCGCCTTGCTCAGGTCGAGGATACCCGGCACGAAGTTACCGATCTTGATGTAACACGTGCCTCGCTCGTAGTAGGCCTGGCTCAGATCCGGATCGAGCTCGATCGCCTTGTCGAACTCGGCGATCGCCTCGGGGTAGCTCCGGCGGTTCTGATACTGCTGGCCCTTCTCGAAGTGCTTCTGGGCCTCGGCCCGTGAGACGGCGCGGATCGCCTTCCGCTCCATCTTCGCGGCGAGCGCCAGGATCGGCTCACCCCGCTTGCTGAGGAGCCGCTCGAGGAGCTCGTAGGCCGCCTCGACGCGGGGGGCGAGCGCCGCGCTCGCGCGGGCATCGACGAGCGCCTCGGCGTCCCGGTCGAGCTTGGCGCGCGCCTTGGCTCGCCCGACGTGCGCCTTCGCGAGGAGCGAGAGGCGCGCCTCCTTCTTGATCTCCTCGACGAGGGGCTGGTCGTTCTTCGCGAGGGCGTCGAGCTCGTCCTTCGTCGGGACGGAGATCGCCCGGGTCAGCTCGAGGGCCGTCGTGAAGTCGGTCTCCGCGGCGGTGATCTTCTCCGTGTCGTCACCCGAGACCTTGATCCGCGTGTTCCCGCGCTCGACCCAGGCCTCGCGCATGAACGGCGCGGCCGCGATCGCCTTGGAGAAGTCCTCCTGGGCGAAGTCGTGGTACTTCCACGCCACCTCGAGGCGCGCCCGGCCGAGGTAGGCCCGGGCGTCGTAGGGATAGAGGTCGATGATGCGGGTGAAGTAGGCGCGAGCGCGCGAGTAGTACTCGAGCTTCTTGCTGCGGATCGCGCTGTCCTTGCTCTTGCTCGCCGCCTCGAGGAGCCGCCCGATCGAGTGGCCGGGGAGGGCCGCCTCCTCGGTCGCGCGCCCGAGCGCCTCGTGCGCCGCGGCCTCGTCGCCGAGCTTGTGGTGAGCGAGCCCGATCACCGAGTCGAGGAGGAAACCGAACTCGGGCGCGATCTCGGTGCGCGCGGCCTGTGCGATCGAGAGCGCCTCCTTGGCCTCCTCGCTCTCGAGGGCGAGCCGCGCCCGCGCGAACGCGAGCCGGGCGTCGATCGGGAGAG
The DNA here is from genome assembly GCA_029260755.1 of Planctomycetota bacterium. Taxonomy (GTDB): domain Bacteria; phylum Planctomycetota; class J058; order J058; family JAJDCQ01; genus JAJDCQ01. The sequence goes on from JAJDCQ010000039.1 coordinate 67,000, forward strand.
TCGCCGGGAGCGGTCCGCCCGGGAGCGGGCTCGGCGGGAGGTCTCCGACCTCCTCGGCCTCGGAGCGCCCCGCGAGCGTCTCGGAGGCCTCGGCGAGCGCCTTCTTGGCCTCGTCGTGGCGGCCGAGGGCGATCAGGAACTCGGCCTGTCCGAGGGGAGCCTCGGCCAGGTGCGGATCGAGCTCGCGCGCCTTGGCGTAGGCGTCGAGCGCCTTCTTGGTGAGCTTCTCGACGTCCTTGGCGGCCTCCGCCAGGTCGTCCTCGCGGCTGACGACGTCGTCGCCGAGCTGCTTGGCCGCCTGGCCGGCGACCGACTCCATGTTGCCCGACTCCTGGGCGACCCGCATCCGGCCCGCCATCTGGAGGAGGCTACGGCGCGCCTTGGCCTCGCGCTCGTCGATGCGCTTCTGGACCGCGCTCCCGATGTCGGCCTGGAGGCGGTAGAGATCGCCGAGCCGCAGCCACGCCTCGGCGGCGAAGTCCTGGCTCGCCCGGTCCTTCGCCTCGGTGATCTTCTTGAAGCTCTCGGCCGCGCGCTCCCACTCGAGCTGCCAGACCTGGACGGTGCCCAGGCCGAGCCACGCCGCGTAGTAACGGTCCTCGCGGGCGGTGGCGATCTCGAAGTCCTTGAGCGCATCGCCGGTCTTCTGCTGACTGAGATGATGCCGGGCGCGGAAGTAGTAGCCCTCCGGGCGGCTCGGCTGGAGGTCGACCGCCTCGTTGAAGTCGTCGAGCGCCTCCTGGTGCCAGTCGAGCACCTCGTTGGCGCGACCGCGGCCGAGGTAGCCCTCGAAGCTGTCGTCCTGCTGGTCGAGGACCGCCTCGAACTCGTCGTGGGCTCGCTCCGCCTCGCCCTTCGCGAGGAGGAGCCGCCCGAGCTCGATCCGGCCCTTGATCGGATCGGGGGCCTCCCGGACGACGCGCTCGAGCTCGCTCTCGGCCTCGTCGAGGCGGCCGTTGCTCCGGAGCACTCGTCCGAGGAGCAGGCGCGCCTCGTGGTCGTCGGCGTCCTGGGCGAGCACGTCCTGGAGCGTCTCGAGGGCGCGGTCGAGGTCGCCGAGCTTCACGTGCACCATCGCGATGCCGTGCCGGGCCGGGCCGTGGCCCGGCTCGTGCTCGAGCGCCTTGGCGTAGCGGGCCAGCGCCTCCTGGAGCGCGTCGACCGTGCCGATGTCCTGCTCCGCCTCCGCCGCGAGGACGTGGGCGCGCCGGTAGAGCTTGTTCGTCTTGGGCGACTCCTCCTGGAGATGGTTCTCCAGGTCCTCGCGAGTGATGACCGAGTCGTCATCCTCGTCGGGGGCGCGCTCCGCGACCAGGTCCTCGATGCCATCGAGGGTGGCGATCGCCGCGGCGATCTCCTCGAGCGACTCGACCGGGTTGTGATCGCGCCGCTTGGCGCTCGCCGTCGTCAGGATCGACTCGACCGCGAGATGGCGCTCCTTCACCGCCTCCTTGAACCGGTCGAGCTCGAGCTGGAACTTCTGCGCTCGCTGGGTCTCGAGCTCCTTGAGGTGGCGATAGCCGATCGCGATCACGCTCGGCACGAGGACCATCACGGCGACGGCGACCGTCGCGACGACGGCCAGGTTCTTCTTCGCCTTCTTGACGAGGCGCTCGATCGGCCCGACCGGGCGAGCGTGGATCGGCTCTCCCTCGCGGTAACGACGGATGTCGTCGGCGAGCTCCTCGGAGGTGTTGTAGCGGCGCCGGCGGTCCTTCTCGATCGACTTGATGACGATGGTCTCGATGTCGCGCGGGATCTTCGGGTTGTGCTGGCGGGGCGGGACCGGCTCCTCCTCGAGGATCTTGTGGTAGATCTCCATCGTGGAGTTGCCGACGAACGGCGGCGTGCCGGTGAGCATCTCGTAGAGGATGACGCCGAGCGCGTAGACGTCGATCCGCTTGTCGATGTCGTCGTCGCCGCGCGCCTGCTCGGGCGCCATGTAGAACGGGGTTCCGACGGCCGCGCCGGTCCGGGTGAGGAGGCTCTTCTGGTCGAGGTCCTTGGCGAGACCGAAGTCGGTGATCTTGGGATGGCCTTCGCGGTCCATCAGGATGTTCGCCGGCTTCAGGTCGCGGTGGACGACGTTCTTCTGGTGGGCGTAGTGCATCGCCCTCGATATCTCCTCGAGGACGTTGAGCGACCACTCGACGTCGAGGCCGCCGACGCGGGCCCCGCTCCGGCTGCCGCCGCTGCCGCCGACGAGCCCGGCGTCCTTGGGCGGCCGCGCCCGCTTGACGATCTGGTCGAGCGGCTCTCCCTCGATCAGGTCCATCGTGAAGTAGTGGAAGCCGGCGTGGCAGCCGACCTCGTGAACCGCGACGATGTTGGGGTGCTGGAGCTTCGCCGCGGCCGCCGTCTCGCGCTTGAACCGGCGGACCTGCCGCTCGGTCGCCTCTTCACCTTCCTTGAGGATCTTGAGGGCGACGAGGCGCTTCAGGTCTCGCTGGCGCGCCTTGTAGACGATGCCCATACCGCCTCGGGCGATCTCGCCGAGGACGTCGTAGGGGCCGAACGTGGTGACCTCGCCCTCGGCGCCGACGCGACGGCCGAAGACGCGGGCGATCGGGTCGGCGACCTCGGCGACGCTCGCCTCGTCGAGCTCGAGGCCCTCCTCGCTGAAGAGGGGCTCGAAGCCGGCGTCTCCCGGGACCGGGCCGCTCGGCGCGGTCCCCGGCGGGGGCGGCGGCGCGGCGAAGTGGCTCGCGGGGCGAAGCGGCGCGCGGGCCACTCCCATCGACGAGCCCGGCGTCCCTCGGGTCGGCGGCCGGAGGCCGCCGTAGGGGGTCGGCATCCCACCGTAGGGGGTGGGATGGTCGGTCCGGCGGGTCTGGTCGGACTCGCCCTGGAGGAGGAGCGTCTCGGCCTCCCCGGCGGGACCGCCGCCCGCGCGACTCGGCGGCGGAGGCGGCGCCGTCGGCGCCTCGAACAGCGGCGGCGCCGCGCCGATGCGGGAGCCGGGGCGCGCCATCGAGGAGGGCGGACCGCCGACGCGCGATGCGGATCGGCTCGCCGCGCTCGCCGCGCCGTTCCCGTTGCCGTTTCCGTTGGTCGGGACCTGGATCGGCGTCTTGCAGCTCGGGCACGGGACGGTGTGGCCCCGATGCTCGGGGCGCGCCGCGAAGCGACCGCCGCACGAGTGGCAGCCGACCGCGAGCGGGCCCATCGCATGCGCGCCGGAGACGGTCGGGCGGACGAGCGCCGTCTGGCCGTCGTTCACCGGCGGCGGAGGGCGCTGGAAGGCGCCCGACCCGGCGTACGACGCGGACTGACTCAATCCGATGAGCTCGCGGCACTGGTCCTGGGTGATCACACCCCGGTGGACCAGGATCGCCCCGAGGTTCGTCGGTCTCTGCAGATTCTTCTGAATCTGCAGGCACTGACGCACCTGCTCTTCGGTCGCAATGCTGCGTTCGACGACCAGACGTCCGAGCGCCAGATCGGTCTCAGCCAACATCATATGCGCGGTCCTCCCCCGCCATGCTCAACGGTGGTGCGCGTCATCCCCAGCCCGGGCGGAGTATAGCAGCGCCCAAAAACCCCTTCAACGCGACCAGGGGTTCTTCGAGGCAAGGGGCTGGCAGGCAGGGTCTTCTGGCTGTCTCCGCCGCCGAAAACGGCGACGTCCACGGGGGGTTCGGGAGGACTTCAATAAGGACTACCGATGTACAAGACGCCGCGCCCGTCGGACGGCGCGGGCGCGGGCGGCGACGGCGGGTGGGTCGAAGCGAGGTCTACAGGACCTTGACCTGGACCTCGGAGAACTCGACCTCCGCGCCGGGCGGGAGGAGGAAGCCGATCCCGCCGTTGGGTCCGGCGTTCTGGCTCTGGGTCGCGAGGTTCTGTCGCTGTCCGCCGTCGATCGAGATGGTGACCTCGTCGCCGATCACCCACACCTGCACGGTGTGCTCCTGCCCGTCGTCGACCCCGGCCACCTCGCCCTGCTTGAGGAGGATCCGGAGGCCGCCGCCGGCCGGGGCGAGGTTGAGGCGGAGGATCACGCCGTGCTGACCCTTCTTCACCTTGACCTTGTACTGGAGAACGATGTCCTTCCAGTCGTCCTTGCGCATGCCGATCATCATCGGCGTGCCGATCGCGTTCCGGCCGATCAGCTTCCCGTTCTGGATGCGCCAGTCGCCGTTCGGCGGGTTACGGGCCTGCCAGTTGAAGAGGTTGTCGCCGATCAGAGGGATCCACTCGGCGCTCGCGAAGCGCTTCTCGAGGCTCTCCTCGACCTTCTTGACCTCCTCGACCTTCTCGGTCTGGCCGGCGAGCTTCTCCATGTTCTGCCGGCGCCGCTCGGCGGCCTCGGCGAGCTTGATCTCCTGGTTCCGGATGCTCGCGCGGGCGAGCTCGACGTCCTTGTGCGCCTTCGTCTCCCGGTACTCGTCGGTGTCGGGGAACGCGGCGAGGATGCCGAGAGCGGTGTCGTACTTCCGTTCGCCGGCGAGCTCCTCGGCGCGCTCGATGAGCGGCTTCGCCTCGGCCGTCGCCGCGTGCGCGATCGCGAGCCGGCGCCGCTCGCCGAGGCAGTTGTCGTACCACCAGCGCTGGTCGCGGAGGTGGACGGGGAACGCGTCGTAGACGGCGATGGCGCCCTTCAGGTCGCCGGCCGACTCCTTCGACTTCGCCCGCTGGTGGAGCGACTCCCAGCTCTCGAGGGCCTTGTCGTCGCGCGCCTTGTGGATCTTGTCGATCCAGTCCTCGGCCTTGCCGCGGACATCCTCCGCCGCCGAGAGAACCTCGACGTCGCTCGAGCGGTGCATCTTGATCGTCTTGACCGCCTCGACGATCGCGCGGAACTTCGCCGTCGCCTCATCGGACCGCTCGGGATGCTCGGCGTAGAAGGCCTCGGCCTTCTCGAGGAGGCGGCCGTGGTGCTTCCGGAGCTGCTCGGTCTCGGCCTGCGTCGAGGTCTTCCCGATCGACGCGATCGCGGCGCCGGCCTCGTTCCCTCCGCCGCCGACGGCCACGAGGAGCCCGCCGAGGACGACGATCGCGACGCAGATGACCACCACGGGAACGAGCGCCTTGTTCCCGGTCTGCGGCTGGAACGCGGGCAGCTCGCCCGAGATCTTCGCCTTCGCGGCGGTGTCGCGGCCCCGCTTGTTGCGGGTGCGGAGGCCGGCGACGCCGCGCTTGGTCGTCGGGACCTCGCGGCCGCGGCTCTCGATGCTCTTCTTCGACTTGCCCCAGGCCGTGGCGAAGCCCTTGCGCCTCCGGCCGCGCGGCTCGTCGTCGGAGTCCTCCGACTCCGCGTCGCTTCGCTCGTCCGACGGCAGCCCGTCGAAGTCGCTCTCCTCGAGATCCTCGACCTGAGCGAGCTCGTCGGGGTCGAGCAGCTCCTCGGAGGAGGCGATCGCCATCTTCTCCTCGGAGGTCTCCCGGCGGCGGTGACCCTTGCGGCGGCGGCGCTGCTTCCGTCGACGCTTCCGCTCGGCGGAGGTGCCGATCGCCTCGTCAGACGGCGGCTCGCTCCCGTTGCCCGAGTGGCTCGGGTCGCTCGGGCCCGGCGAGATCGTGAAGTCGCTCGCCCGCGCCTCGGGGCCCGACTCGTCCGCGTCGGCCGACGAGACCCGGTCCTCGAGCGGGACGACCCGACCCGACGCCTCGAGGTCGCTCATCCGCGACGAGGTCGGGTGGACGTCGAGCTCGACGGCGATCGAGCTGTCCTCGAACCGCTCGGCGTTGCTGTCGTCCTCGTCCTTCGCCTTCGCCTTCGCCGGCTCGCTCCCGGACGCCGCGGCGGCCCGCTCGCTCTCGCGCTTCGCGCGGCGCTCGCGACGACGGCGCTTGCGCGCCTCGAGTCGCTCCGACTTGCTCTTGCGCTGCTTCTTCTTCGACTTCGACTTCGACTTGGGCTTCGTCGCGGTTGCGTCGTCGCCGGCGTCCGACGCATCCGAAACGGCGTCGGAGACGGCGGCCGGCTCACTCGCGTCGGCGTCGCTCTTCTCGGCGGTCCTGGAGGCGTCGGCGTCGCTCCTGGCCTCGAGCGACAGCTCGTCTTCGCTCTTCTCGGCGGTCTCGGACGCGTCGGCGCCCACATCGACGTCGCTCCTGGCGTCGGCCTCGGGCTTCGCGTCGCCCTTTGCGGCGGCCTCGGGCTCGGAACCGGCGGCGTCGCTCTCGGCCTTCGCGACGGCCTCGGCGTCGCTCTTCTCGACGGTCTCGGACTCGGCGTCGCTCTTCGCGACGGTCTCCGGCTCGGAGGCGGCGGCGTCGCTCTCGGCCTTCGCCTCGGACTCGGCCTCGCCCTTCTCGGCGACCGCGGACTCCGAGGCGTCGGCGTCGCTCCTGGCCGGCGACTCGGCGTCGCTCTTCTCGGCGACGGCCTCGGCCGCCTTGGCCTCTTCGGCCTTCTTGGCCTCCTCGGCCTTCTTCTTTCGCTTCGCTCGCCGCTCGGCTCGGGCGGCCTTCTCGGCCTTCTTCTCCTCGTCGGTCTTCGCGGCGTCCGCCGCGTCCGACGTCCGCTTCTTCTTCTTCTTCTTCTTCTTCACCCGGCGGACGCGGACCCGGACCTTGACCCTCTTGCCGTCCTTCTCGCGGTACTCGATCCGCTCCTCGAACTCGCCGTCGGCGTCCTCGCCCTTGGTCGTCTCGCCCTCGGCCGCGGGGGCATCGGAGCCGGCCTCATCGTCCTTCTTCTTGCGCCGGACGACGCGGCGGACGACCTTCGTCCGGGTCTTCTTCTCCTTCTTCTCCTTCTGGCGCTTGGCCTTGGGCGAATCCGCGACGGCGACCTCGCTCGCGTCGGCGTCGCTCACCTCGGGGGCGGCATCGCTCACGTCGGCGGCGCTCTGAGACTCTTTGGGATCCGGCATCAGACCTAACTCCAGGGGAACTTCGGGCACGGGTCGGGCGATTATAGGGCGGCCTCTGCCCCCATACAAGCAATGACCATCATTGTCGCCCTCGGTTCCAGGGACGTTGGTCGAAGCCTCATGGGGACTTGGGTTGCCCGCGTCGGCTTCGCCCGGACGCGGCTTGCATCCAGGTATACCGGGGTGGATGGGGGAGTGGGAGGGGGTTTCTGGAACAGATCTCGCGCGACGGCAATGGCCTCGGATTCGGCAACTCGCAATCCGCGTGATCCGCGTAATCCGCGGTTCCCACTCGTTCGACGCCGAGAGACCGAACCGCGGATTGCGCGGATTACGCGGATTGGACCGGACGGCGCCAAGCCGTTGCGGACGCGGCGCGGCGCTGCGGTGGGCGTGAGATTCCTGTTCCTAGAACCCGTGCGACGGCAGCCAGCGCGCCGCGTCCCCGCGCTTGGCGTCCATCCGCGCGAGCACCTCGATCGCCGCGACGCCGGTGCGGATGCAATCGAGCTCCGCCCTGTCCTTCGTCGCGGTGTCGATGAAGACGTCCTCGTGCCTCAGCGCATAGAGGGCGCACACCGCCCCCGCCCGCACGCCGCGGAGGCCGGCGAGGGTCAGCAGGAGCGAGGTCTCCATCTCGAGGTTCTTCACCCCGATCGCCTCGAGCTCCGCGGGGATCTCGGGGCGGCGCGGCGGGAAGCCGGGGACGACGCGCCCCTGCGCGCCGTAGAACCCGCACGCGGTCGCGGTGAGGCCGGTGTGCCAGCGGACGTCGCCGAGGCTCTCGGCCGCCTCCATGAGGGCGAGGACGACCTCGTGATCGGCGACCGAGGGGTAGCCGGGCGGGACGAAGTAGTCGCTCGTCGACTCGAGCTTCACGCCGCCCGTCGAGATCACCAGGTCGCCGAGCTGCATCCCCGGCTGGAGGCCGCCGCTGCTTCCGATCCGGAGCAGGGTCGGACGCTCGACGCACTGGCAGAGCTCGATCACGGCGATCTCGGTGTTGTCGGTCCCGATCCCGGTGGCCATGACGCTGATCGGGACGCCTGCGCCCTTCGTCTTGCCGGTGAAGGTGACGTACTCGCGGTTGCGCCGCTCGACCGTGACGTCGGTGAAGAAGTTCTGGCTGACGCGCTCGGCGCGGGCCGGGTCGCCGCACAGGAGGATGGACGGGGCGACCTCGCCCGGCGCGACGCCGATGTGGTACTGCCGGCCTTCGGCCGTCTTCACCACCTGCGCCGACTGGAACGTCTCGCCCTTTTCAGTCATCGAGTCGCTCGCTTCCTTCGGGACTCGCGTCCTTTGAGTCGCTCGCTTCCTTCGGGACTCGCGAGGTCGCCATCAGTAGAGCCCACCCCCGCCGCTGCTCGGCGTACCGCTCGCCTTCGCCGCCGCGCCGCCGCCGCCGAGGTCGGGCATCTTGTCGACGATCTTGACGCTCGCGCTCGCGCCGATCCGGGTCGCGCCGGCCGCGACCATCATCTCCGCGGTCGCCGCGTCGCGGATCCCGCCGCTCGCCTTGACGCCCATCGCCGGGCCGACGACCCGCCGCATCAGCGCTATGTGACCGGCCGTCGCCCCGCCGCTGCCGAACCCGGTCGAGGTCTTGACGAAGTCGGCTCCGGCTCGCTGGCTGATCTCGCACGCCGCGATGATCTCGCGGTCGGTCAGGTAGCAGGTCTCGAAGATCACCTTGAGGACGACGCCGGCCGGGCACGCCGCGCGCACCGCCCGCACGTCCGCCTCGACGACGTCGGTCATGCCGCTCTTCATGGCGCCGACGTTGAGGACCATGTCGACCTCGCCCGCCCCGTCGCGGACCGCCTGCGCCGCCTCGGCGGCCTTCACGCTGCTCGGCGAGGCGCCCAGCGGGAAGCCGACGACGGTGCACACCGGGACGCCGTGGCCGGCGAGGAGCCCGGCGCAGAACGGCACCCAGAACGGGTTCACGCAGACGCTCGCGAACTGGAACTTCGCCGCCTCGGCGCAGAGCGTCCGGACCTGGTCGCGGGTCGCCTCGGCCTTGAGGAGGGTGTGGTCGATCATGCCCGAGATGTCGTCGGGGACCGGCCCCATCCCCGGCGCGCCCTCGACGCGGCACGCGCCGGCCGCGACGATGTCGCCGACCCGCGTCCCGCAGACCGTCGCGCAGCGTCCGACCTCGGTGCACAGCCCGCACCACGGCGGCGCGCCGGCCGGCCCGCCGGCGGGGAGCCCGCCCGGCTGGCCGCGCTCGACGCGGCTCGCCAGCTCCTCGGCGACCTGCGCGATCAGCCGCTCGACATCGACCCCGCCCAGATTCACGCGTCACCTCCGACGGAGCTCTCCGCCGCGCTCGCCCGCCGCGTCTGCTCGATGACGCTGTCGCCCGCGCGCCGGTCGATCTCGAGATCGTCGACGATGGCGACGACGACCGTCTGGATCGGGATCTTCTCGTTGCCGAACATGATCCGCGCGCCGCCGCCCTCCTTGTGGACGAGGATGAGGTCGCCGGGACCGGCGTCGACGACCCGGTCGAGCGCGATGAAGCTCGCCCCGCGGGCGGTCTCCCCGTCGAGCTCCACCGGCTGGCAGAGCAGCATCCGGTAGCCCTCGAGGTTGCGGTCCTTCTGGGTGGCGTAGACATCGCCGGTGACGCGGCAGAGGATCACCTTCGTCGCTCCCTTCCTTCGGGACTCGCGATCATCTCTCCCGTCGTCTGGGCGGTGCGCTCGACGCGATCGACGATCCCGACGATCGACGCGTCGATCGGGACGAGGTCGCGCGGGTAGGGGATCACCGCCTCGTAGGCGGTCACGTAGAAGACGAGCTCGCCCTCGCCGGCGCCGACCGTGTCGACGGCGGCGATCGGGCGGCCGAGCGCCTCGAGGTCGCCCGTCAGCGGCTGGATCATCCGCATCGAGCACCCCTCGAGATCCTCGTACTTCCGGGTGGCCCAGATCGTGCCGATCACGCGCGCCAGGTTCATCGCCGCCCTCCGACGAACGCCGCCTCGATCGCGTCGACCTTCGCGCAGCGCCGCGCGTAGCGGCCGCCGCCCCACGGCGTCTGGAGGAACGCCTCGACCACCCCGAGCGCCTCGTCGCCGGCGACGACGTTGCTCCCGAGGCAGAGGACGTTCGCGTGGTTGTGCTGGCGGCTGTTCTTCGCCGTGAACGCGTCGTGGCACGAGGTCGCCCGCACGCCCGGCACCTTGTTGCAGACGATCGAGCTGCCGACTCCGGCGCCGTCGACCATGATCCCGCAGACCGCCTCGCCGAGCGCGACGGCGCGGCCGACGGCGGCGGCGAAGTCGGGGTAGTCGCAGCTCTCCTTGCTGGTCGTGCCGAGGTCGGCGATCGCGTGGCCGCGCGCGGCGAGCCGCGTCTTGATCAGCTCCTTCAGCTCGAACCCGCCGTGGTCGGCGCCGAGCGCGATCGCGCCCGCGCCCGGCGTGATCGCCCGGGCCGAGGGGACGTCCGGCGCCGGATCCTCCGCTACCGTCGCGGCCACGGCCGCGCTCGATCCGCTCTCCTCGATCCTCACGCCGAGCTCGTCGGCGAGGTCGCGGGCGAGCGGCGTGATCAGCGCGCCCGGGGCGACGCGGAGAACGCCGCCGCGACCGGCGCCGCGGACGTCGTCGCCGCTCACGAGGCCACGGATCGCCGCGGGCGCCGACGCGCCGATCGCCGTCGTGACCGGCGCGGGCGCCCCCGCGCCGGGCACCGGCACGGCGAGGACCGTCGGCGCGGCCGGGGGAGGGCCCGAGGCGAGCGCCGGCGCGGCGCCCGCGAGGGTCCGCTCGAGGACCGTTCGGACCGCCTGCCGGATCTCGCTCCGCGTGGGGGTGCTCATCGGTCGTTAGATCTCGGGCTGCGCCTCGATCGCCTCGGCGATCGGGCGGCGGCGGTCCTCGTAGGACGCCATCAGCTCCTCGAGCGCCTTCACCTCGAGGTTCTCGACGACGGCCATGACGACCGCGTCGACCGGCCGGTCCTTCGTCGTGCGCGTCTGGCGAGCCGAGCTCCCCTGGGCGAGGAGGACGACCTCGCCGACGCCGGCCTGGACCGAGTCGACGGCCACGACGAAGCTCGACAGCGGCTGCAGCTCCAGGTCGACCGCCTGCACGACGAGGAGCTTCATCCCCTCGAGCTTCTCGTCCTTGCGGGTCGCCCAGACGGTTCCGATGACGCGGCCGAGGAGCATGGGCCCGAGCCTTCCTTAGATGCGCGCGGATTGGCGGCCAGACCTCCCCGCGAGGCGGGGGCCTGCCGAAGCGCGCCATCATCGCGGGCGATCGACGCAAGTCAAGTCGAGACGGGGCCGCCATCTGCGGCGTCGCGGCGGCTCAACCTCCGACGAGGAGCCAGGCGAGCGCGGCGCCGCCGATCGCCGTCGCGACGATGAGCAGCCCGATCGCCGCGATCGGCGCGAGGCTCGTGCCGGGCGCGCGCGCCGACTGGGGCGGAGCGCCGACGCGGATCCGCTGCGTCCGCCCCCGGGCGACTCGCTTCGAGGCGTTCCGGGCTTGCGGGGAGTCGGCGTCGTCGTCGGACACCTCGACGATCTCGATCTCGCCGGCGGTGTCCATCACGACGGCCTTCATGAGGACGGTCGACTCGAGCCCCGCGCTCGACTCCCTCCCGAGCTCGACGTTCCGGGCGCGTCGCCGCGTTCGCGCCTCGGTGAGCTTCGCCGTCGCGTGGGGCGGCGCCGTCGCGTCGCGGAGCGCCTCGAGGTCGTCGGCGAGGAGCTTCGGCTTCGGGTAGCGCCCGTCGCGCTTCCGCCGCGTCATGATCCCGACGACCAGGTCCGCGTCGCGCGAGATCGTCGCCGTCGCGAGGGTCGAGAGCTTCGGGCAGTCCTCGTGGACGTGCGCGATGATCGTCTCGGCGACGCTGGTCTTCTGGAGCGGCACCGCGCCGGTGATGAGCTCGATCAGGACGAGGCCGAGCGAGTAGATGTCGGCGCGGATGTCGGCGGTCTTCTTGCTCGAGACGGCCTCGGGCGCCACGTAGCTCGCCGTCCCGACGGCCTTCCCCTTCGTCGACGCCTTCCCCGGGTCGCCGTCCCGCTTCGCCAGGCCGAGGTCGGCGAGCTTCGCGGTCCCGTCGGGGGCGAGGAGGATGTTCTCGGGCTTGATGTCGCGGTGGAGCACGTTGTGGCCGGCCGCGTGGTCGAGGGCGAGCGCGACCTGGCGCGCGATGTCGAAGGCGCGCGCCGGCTCGATCGGGCCGTCCCGGTCGAGGACGTCGCGACAGCTCGGCCCGCCGATGAGCTCCATCCCCATCCAGAGGAAGCCATCGTCCTCGCCCGAGTCGTAGACCCCGACGATGTTCGGGTGGTTCATCATCGCGGCGAGGTGGGCCTCGCGATGGAACCGCTCGACGAACCTGGGCGTCGTCCCGAAGCCCGCCGTGATGACCTTCACCGCGCCGGGTCGCTGAAGCGTCAGGTGGGTCGCCCGGTAGACGCGCGCCTGGGCGCCGCGACCGAGCTCCTCGTGGATCTGGTAGGGCCCCAGACGCTCCGGGACGGGGCGTCCATAGACCTTGGTGGGGAACCGCTGGCGTCGCGGGCCGGAGCCGGCTCCGGGAGCCGGCGTCCCCCAGACGTCGGGCGCTCCGTCCATGTTCGCGTCATCATAGTGCAGACGCGGGCGGCGGGGCCATCGCGGGCCGCCCGGCATCCCGGACGACCGGGCCGCGCTCCGCGTCCCGGTTGCGTCGCGCCGGGGCGACGGCCATCATCGACCCGATCGCATCGGCCCGTCGACCCCGGGTCCCCTCGTGCAGAGCGTCTACCATTTCGAGTGGCTCCTTCGCGCCGCGCCGCGGGAGCTCTGGCCGTTCGTCTCCGACACCCAGCGCCTCAACGAGGCGCTCGGGATGCCCCCCATCACGTACACCGAGCGCTACACCCAGGACGGTCACCACCGGCGGGTCGGCCAGATGACCCTCCACGGGATCGACATAGCCTGGGATGAGAAGCTCTACAACTGGGTCGTCGGGCGGGAGTGGTCGACCGAGCGTCGCTACGAGAGCGGCCCGCTCCTGACGCTGCGCTCGACGCCGCGGATGGAGACGGTCGACGGCGGGACGCGCCTCACCCACACCCTCGAGTTCCAGCCGCGGAGCCTGCTCTGGACGCCGGTCGCGCGCTTCGAGCTCGGCGTGCGGCTCCGGCGGAACCTCGACGCGGTCTACCGCCAGATCGACGACTACCTCGCGGGGAAGCAGGAGCGGGCCTGGAACCTGCGCAAGCCGCAGATCAGCGACGCCGCGCGCGAGTGGATGGGCGGGCTCCACACCCACCTCACCCAGGTCGACGGGTTCGACTCGGCGATCGTGCGGCGGCTGCTCGACATGATCTACGAGGAGGATGACCGGACCGTCGACCGGCTCCGGCCGTTCGAGCTCGCGGATGAGTGGGGCGCCGACCGCGTCACCGTGCTGCGGCTGTGCCTCCAGGCGACGCGGCGTGGCCTCCTCTCGCTCCACTGGGACGTCCTCTGCCCGCACTGCCGCAAGGAGAAGGTGCGCCTGCCGAACCTGGCCGACCTCCAGGCGGCGGCCCACTGCGAGGCGTGCGAGGTGAGCATCGCGACCGATCGGGAGCGGGCCGTCGAGCTCGTCTTCTCGGTCAACCCGACGATTCGAGCGATCGACGTGAACGAGTACTGCGTCGGCGGCCCCGGCGTGACGCCGCACGTGGTCATCCAGCAGAGGATCCCGGCGGGCGAGTCGTTCCGGGTCAGCTTCCACGTCGAGCCGGGCACCTACCGGATCCGCGGACCCGGGATCGCGAAGCCGAGCCTGGTCCACGCCCGCCCGGGCATCGGCGGGGCGAGCGACGACGGCGGGCCGGGCGAGAAGGCGGCGCCGGCGCGGTTCGAGGTCGCCGACGGGACGGTCACGCCGCGCGAGACCGAGCTCGCCTGCACCAACCTCGAGCTCATCTTCGAGAACCGCGACGGCGAGGAGCGCGCCGTCCTCCTCGAGCGGGCCGACTGGTTCGACCACGCCGTGACGATCGGGCGGGCGATGGCGCTCCAGGAGTTCCGCGACCTCTTCCCGAAGCAGACGCCGCCGCCGAGCGTCCAGGTCGAGGTCGAGCGTTACGGGATCGTGATCGCGCGGGTCGACGGGCTCGAGGAGGCGCTCGTGAGCCGCGACGAGGACGAGGGCGAGCTCACCCGGCGCGACCTCGACGTGACGCTGCGCGAGACGGTTCGGAGCGGGCGTGGCGCCGTCGCGGCGTCGGCGGACGGGCGCCTCCTCGGCGTCTTCGCCGACCTCAATCAGGCCGTCAAGGTGGCGGCCCGGCTGCTCGTCGCGGTCGTCCGCTTCGGCGCCGAGCGGCGGCTGCGCGGCCTGACGGCGGCCGCCGGGCTCCACGCCGGTCCGTGCGTCGTCCATGGCGGTCAGGCGAGCGTCGACACCGACGGCGCGCCCGTGCGCCGGGCCGACGAGCTCGCCACGGCGGCGCGGGCGGCCGAGCTGGTGATCGCGAGCGAGCTGCGCGACGAGAAGGTGGTCGCCGCGGCGCTCGAGCGCGAGGGGATCTACCCGGCGCGCGCCGACGCGCCCGCGCCGCCCGACGGCGCGGTCCGGCTCCGCGTGCCGGTTCCCGAGCCCGACGACGCGACCGAGACCGACCTGCGCGCCGACGACGTCCGGGCCGAGATCGCGAAGGCGCTCGCCGAGGTCGCGACCGAGGCGGGCGACGGGGGGCCCGATCCGGAACGGTCGACCGAACGTGAGGTGGCCGCGGTCGCCTCATCGAGCGCCTCGATCGGACCCGAGCGCGACGGCGCCGTCGACCCGAGCACGCTGCAGCTCGGGCGCGAGCTCGGCCGCGGGACCGCCGGCGTGGTCCACGAGGCGACGGACGCCGACGGCCGTCGCTACGCGGTCAAGGTCGTGAAGGCGCCGGCGCTCTCGGAGGCCTACGCCCGGTTCGAGCGCGAGGTGCGGACGCTCCGAACCCTGACGCGCCTCCCCGGGATCGTCGCGATCCGGGGGAGCGGCCGGCGCGGCGAGGACGAGGTCCTCATCGCGATGGACTACATCGACGGCGTCTCGCTCGGGCAGCGACTCGAGGAGGGCGGGCCCGTCGGGGTGACCGAGGCGGCCCGCCTCGCGGCCCGGATCGCCCGCGCCCTCGAGCGCGCTCACGGCCTCGGGATCCTCCACCGCGACGTGAAGCCGGCGAACGTCATCATCGACGCCGAGCGAGGCGAGCCGTGGCTCGTCGACTTCGGCCTCGCCAAGCTGCTCCACGACCCGGGCATCACGGCGCCGAACGCGGTCGTCGGGACGATGCCGTTCCTCGCCCCGGAGATGTTCTCGGGTCGCGGCCTCGTCGATGGCCGGGCGGACCTCTACGCCCTCGGCGTGGTGTTCTTCCAGGCGGTCACCGGCTTCGTCCCGTTCTCGGCGAACAACATCAACGACCTGATGTTCAAGATCATCGACGAGCCGCCGCCCGCGATCTCGCCCCACGCCGAGGTCGACGCGACCCTCGACGCGCTCGTCGCGAAGGCGCTCGCCAAGCGACCCGACGACCGCTACGCATCCGCGAAGGAGATGGCGGAGGACCTCGAGCGGGTCGCCGCCGACGACGCGCCCCTGATCGCCCTCGGCCTCGCCGCGCCCGGAGAGGGGCGACGGTGGTGGCGGCCGACGGGCATGTGACGCCGCCCGGGAGCTCGCTCCCCCCCCCTCCCCAAGGAGAGAGACCATGCCCACCCGGATCCGCCGCCGCGACCGCGGCACGACGATCGAGGAGGTGCTCGTCGTCATCTCGATCGTCGCGCTCCTGGTCCTGCTCCTGCCATCGGCGAGCACGTCCGCGCGGCGCGACGCGAATCAGATGGCCTGCGCGAACAACCTCCGCCAGCTCGGGACGGCCGCGATGAGCTACGCCCAGGGCCCCTACGGCCCGGGGCGGCGGCCGGGCTGGTTGCCGCACATCCGCGGGCGGAAGAGCGACGACGAGCCCGAGGACGTCGGGAAGGTCTTCGCGATGCTCGTGAAGATCGGCGCGCTCGACACCGCCGAGATCTTCGTCTGCCCCTCGTCGATGACCGACTTCGCCCCGAAGGTGCGCGAGCAGCGCCGCTTCGCGTTCACCGACACCGACGTCGGATCGTCGCGCGAGTTCTCCTACGGCTGGACGAAGAAGCAGCTCTCCCAGAGCGCCGCGTCGACCGCGCTCCTCGCGGCGGACCGCGCCTCGGGCCCGCAGCAGGACGACGTCGGAAACCACGGCGACGGCCGCAACGTGCTGCGAAAGGACGGCTCGGTCGAGTTCTACACGACCTTCCGCGAGGCGGAGCGCGAGGTGGGCAAGGCGCTCGCGACGCTCAACCTCATCAAGAAGAAGAAGGGGAAGAAGAAGAAGGGCGGGAAGTGAGACCGATCTCCGTCGCCGCCGTCGCCGTCCTCGTCGCGCTCGCGGGCTGCGCGAGCACCGCCGGCCCGCGAGGCGACGCGATCGAGCTCGATCACGCCGGCATCCGAACGGGCGACCTGCCGGCGATCGGGACCCGGATCGCCCGCGAGCTCGCCGACCGGGGCGCCCGCCTCTCGCGGCGAGTGACGGTGGCGCCGGGCCTCCCGATCGACGCCACCGGCGAGGGGATCGACGTCGAGGCGCTCCTGGGCGCCATCCTCCGCGGGCTCCAGCGCGATGGCCGGCTCCGGGTCGTCGGCGACGGGCCGGCCGACGGGATGATCGACGTCGAGGTCGAGCGCGACGGCGCACCGCCCGCGGCCTCGAGCCACTACCGGTTCCGGGCCGAGGTCCACTTCGAGGACGAGTCGCTCCGCCCGATCATGGTCGTCGTCGAGGTCCGGACGAGGGGTGGCTAGATCGTTCCCGTCCGCAGGGTGCGGTCGGGCTACGTAAACCCCTCGTCGCCAGCGGGCAAGAGCCCCTGCGTAAACCCGGGCGGCCCCTCCCGGTCCGCTGGCGGCTCTCCGCTGATTCTGGCAGAATTCCCCGCCTCATTTTCCGCACCCCACCCGCTCGAAGCGGAGGAGCCACCTCGTGTCGGAGAAGACCTTCATCACCGTCGACGGCAACGAGGCCGCGGCGCGCATCGCTCATCTCTGTAGCGAGGTCATTGCCCTCTTCCCGATCAGCCCGTCGACCCCGATGGGCGAGCTGTGCGATGCGTGGTCGGCCGCCGGGAAGGGGAACGTCTGGGGCGACACCCCGGTCGTCCTCCAGATGCAGAGCGAGGCCGGGGCTGCCGGCGCCGCCCACGGCGCCCTCCAGGCGGGCGCCCTGACGACCACGTTCACGGCCAGTCAGGGCCTGCTCCTGATGATCCCGAACATGTTCAAGATCGCCGGGGAGCTCACCCCGACGGTGTTCCACATCGCCGCCCGCGCCCTGGCGACGCACGCCCTGTCGATCTTCGGCGATCACAGCGACGTCATGTCGGCGCGAAGCACCGGCTGGGCGATGCTGAGCAGCGGCGGCGTGCAGGAGGCGCACGACCTCGCCCTCGTCTCGCATGCGGCGACCCTCCGGGCGCGCCTGCCGTTCATGCACTTCTTCGACGGCTTCCGGACGAGCCACGAGCTCAACAAGATCGAGGCGCTCTCACCCGAGACCGTCCTCTCGATGCTCGACCCGGAGCTCGTCCTCGCGCACCGCGATCGCGGCCTCTGCCCCGAGCGCCCGGTCCTGCGCGGGACGGCCCAGAACCCCGACGTCTTCTTCCAGGCGCGCGAGGCGGCCAACCCCTGGTATCTCGAGCTTCCGGGGATCGTCCAGAAGACGATGGACGAGCTCGCCGGAAAGACGGGGCGGCAGTACAAGCTGTTCGACTACGTCGGGGCGCCGGACGCCGAGCGCGTCATCGTCATGATGGGCTCGGGCGCGGGTGCGGCCGAGGAGGCCATCGCGAAGCAGAACGACGCCGGTGAGAAGGTCGGCCTCGTGAAGGTGCGCCTCTTCCGGCCGTTCAGCAACGTCGACCTCCTCGCGGCCGTCCCCAAGACGGCGAAGAAGATCGGAGTCCTCGATCGCTGCAAGGAGCCCGGCAGCGCCGGCGAGCCGCTGTATCAGGACATCCTCACCGCGTTCGCCGAGGCGCACGCCGAGGGCACGATCGACGCGATGCCGCGGATCGTCGGCGGCCGCTACGGCCTCTCGAGCAAGGAGTTCACCCCGGCGATGACCGCCGGGATCTACGCCGAGCTCGGGCGCGACGCCCCGAAGAACCACTTCACGATGGGCATCGTCGACGACGTCACCCACACGAGCATCGAGTACGACAAGAGCTTCACGACCGAGTCGGACAAGGTCGTCCGCGCCGTCTTCTACGGCCTCGGCAGCGACGGCACCGTCGGCGCGAGCAAGAGCTCGGTCAAGATCATCAACGGCACGACCGACCTCTACGCGCAGGGCTACTTCGTCTACGACAGCCGCAAGGCCGGCGCGGTCACCGTCAGTCACCTGCGGTTCGGCCCCGAGACGATCAACAGCAGCTACCTGATCGGCGAGGCGAGCTTCGTCGCGTGCCACGCGTTCGGCTTCACCCAGCGCATGGACGTTCTCGGGGAGGCGGCCAAGGGCGCGACGTTCCTCCTGAACACGCCGTTCGCCGCCGACGAGGTGTGGGACGAGCTCCCGCAGGAGATGCAGCAGCAGATCATCGAGAAGGAGCTGAAGGTCTACTGCATCAACGCCTACGCGATCGCCCGCCAGGTCGGCCTCGGCCACCGCATCAACATGGTGATGCAGACCTGCTTCTTCTCGCTCGCTGGCGTGATCCCGAAGGATCAGGCGATCACCGCCATCAAGGGGATGATCAAGAAGACCTACGGCAAGCTCGGCGAGAAGATCGTCAACAAGAACATCAACGCGGTCGACGAGGCGCTCGCCAACCTCCACGCGGTCAAGATCCCGGGCAAGTCGACGTCCGAGAAGCGCCGGATCCCGCCGGTCCCCGACCACGCCGAGGACTTCGTCAAGCGCGTCACCGGAATGATCATCGACGGGAAGGGCGACATGCTGCCGGTCAGCGCGCTCCCGCCCGACGGAACGTTCCCGGTCGCGACGACCCGCTACGAGCGGCGTGGGATCGCCCAGCAGGTTCCGATCTGGGACAGCTCGCTCTGCATCCAGTGCAGCAAGTGCTCGATCGCCTGCCCCCACGCGGCGATCCGCGCGAAGATCTTCGACCCCGAGAAGCTCGGCGCGGACGCGGGCAACGGCCGGCCCGAGACGTTCGAGACGCTCTCCTGGAAGGGGAACGACTTCAAGGGGATGGAGATGCGGATCCAGGTCGCGCCGGACGACTGCACCGGCTGCGGGATCTGCGTCGATGTCTGCCCCGCGCGGAGCAAGGAGGAGGTCAAGCACAAGGCGATCAACATGAGCCCGCGCCTCGACCACCTCGACGTCGAGCGCGCGAACTGGGACTACTTCATCGATCAGCCCGACCTCGACCGACGCCTGATCAAGCCCGGCCAGGTGCGGACCGCGCAGATGTTCGAGCCGATGTTCGAGTTCAGCTCGGCGTGCGCCGGGTGCGGCGAGACGCCGTATCTCAAGCTGGTCACGCAGCTCTTCGGCGATCGCATGGTCGTCGCGAACGCGACCGGCTGCAGCTCGATCTACGGCGGCAACCTGCCGACGACGCCTTGGAGCAAGGGCCAGCACGGGCGCGGCCCGGCGTGGGCGAACAGCCTCTTCGAGGACAACGCCGAGTTCGGCCTCGGCATGCGCCTGGCCCTCGACCAGCAGGAGTCCCAGGCGCGCCGGCTGCTCGGCAAGATGGCTCCGAAGGTCGGCGAGGCGCTCGCCAAGGCGATCCTCGAGTGCAAGCAGCTGGACGAGGCCGACATCTACGAGCAGCGTCAGCGCGTCACCGAGCTGCGGAAGCGGCTCGAGGGTGACGAGAGCGACGACGCCAAGGCGCTGAAGGTGGTCGCCGAGGATCTCGTTCGTCAGAGCGTCTGGATCATCGGCGGCGACGGCTGGGCCTACGACATCGGCTTCGGCGGCCTCGACCACGCCCTCGCGAGCGGTCGGGACGTCAACATCCTCGTCCTCGACACCGAGGTCTACAGCAACACCGGCGGCCAGAGCAGCAAGTCGACGCCCCGAAGCGCGATCGCGAAGTTCGCGGCGAAGGGCAAGCGGACCGGCAAGAAGGACATGGGCATGATCGCCATGTCCTACGGCAACGTCTATGTCGGTCAGGTCGCGATGGGCGGCAACGACACCCACACCCTCAAGACGCTCATCGAGGCCGAGAGCTGGCGCGGGCCGTCGCTGATCCTGGCGTACAGCCACTGCGTCGCGCACGGGATCGACATGGGCAAGGGCATGCAGCACCAGAAGGAGGCCGTCGACACGGCCTACTGGCCGCTCTACCGCTACGACCCGCGCCTGGCCGCGGCCGGCAACGCTCCCTTCCGGCTCGACAGCAAGCGGCGGACGCCGAGCGTTCACGACTACCTCCTCAAGGAGGCCCGGTTCGCGATGCTCGCGCGGAGCCGTCCGGACGACGCCGAGGAGCTCTTCGGCGCCCTCCAGCAGGACATCGACGCGCGCTGGCACCTCTACGAGCAGATGTCCGCGCTCGCCCCGATCGAGCAGACCGAGGCCGAAGAGAGCGACTAGTCGCGGAGCGGGACGGCGCCCGCGGATCGCGGCGCCGCACGAGAACGACTGACGAGATAGCGAGACACGACCATGTCCAACGTCGACCTGAAGACCAAGTGGCTCGGCCTCGAGCTGAAGAGCCCGATCGTCCTCGGCAGCTCCCCGCTCTCGCTCCGGCGCGAGGCGGTCCGGCAGCTCGATGAGCTCGGCGCGGCGGCCGTCGTCATGCCGAGCCTCTACGAGGAGGAGCTCGAGCACGACGAGACCGAGATTCAGCATCTCCTCGAGTTCGCGACCGAGAGCACCGGCGAGGCGACCGAGTTCATGCCGGAGCTCGAGGACTACCACATCGGGACGCGCGACTACCTCGAGAACCTCAAGGGGATCAAGGACATCGTCTCGATCCCGGTGATCGGGAGCATCTGCGCGACGTCGGCGAGCGGCTGGCGCGAGTACGCCAAGCAGATGGAGAGCGCCGGCGCCGACGCGATCGAGCTGAACTCCTTCTTCGTCCCGACCGACCCGAAGCTGACCTCGGCGGACGTCGAGGCGCGCTACGTCGACACGGTCGCCGATGTCGCGAAGTCGGTGAAGATCCCGATCTCGGTGAAGCTCGGGCCCTACCTCTCGGCTCCGGCCAACCTGGCGAGGCGACTCGTCGACGCGGGGGCGAGCGGGCTGACCCTGTTCAACCGGTTCGAGCAGCCCGACATCGACCTCGAGGAGCTCCACATCATCCAGGACCACCATCTCTCGGGCCCCGAGGACATCGGGCACACCCTGCGGTGGATCGGGATCCTGCGCGGCCAGCACCCCGAGATCTCGCTCGCGGCGACCTCGGGGATCCACTTCGCGGACTGCGTCGTGAAGATGCTCCTCGCCGGAGCCGACGTGGCGATGATGACCGGCGCGGTGATCCGCAACGGGCCGGGGCACCTCGCGATGGTGCTCGAGGGCGTCCGCGCCTGGCTCGAGGAGCACGAGGATGATTCGGTCGAGCAGGTCAAGGGCTCGATGTGTCAGACCAAGTGCGAGGAGCCGGTCGAGTACGAGCGCGCCCACCACCTCAAGCCGCTGATCCACTACACCCACGAGGCGTGATCGAGGGGTCGTCCCTCGAGGAGGGCGATGAGGGGCCGCTGCGCCTGATCGCCTGCCCCGGCTGCGGCGCGAGGGCGCGCACGGCGACGGCGACCGACGAGTCGAGCCGGACGTGCTGGACCGACGGCTGCGTCGAGGACCTGGGGCCGCCGCCGCTCCTGCGGTGCCCCGGGTGCCGGGAGGTCTTCTGGCACGAGGACGCGGACGCCCGAGGCGTCGCGGCGCCGGGCGAGGAAGCGCCGATCGTCGGCTGGCCGAGCGCCGAGGACCTGGACGCGGCCCTGGCCGCCCCGATCGGGAGCGGCATCGACGCGGAGCGCCGGCTCCGTCGCCTTCTCTGGTGGCGCCACAACGACCCGCTCCGCGAGAGCCCGGGCTGCACCGTCGGGTGCGCGGTGGGCTGGCTCGGGCTCGGGGCGGTCGCGCTGCTGCTCGTCCCGTGGCCCCACGTCGAGGCCTGGATCCAGCGAAGCGCCTACGCGGTCGTGGTGAGCCTGACCGCGAGCTGGGCGGCGTGGACGTTCGTCCAGGCGATCGCCGAGTGGCGATCGCTGAAGCGCGCCCGCGCGAGGAACGCGCGCGACGACAGCCCGTTTCGCCAGAACCTGCGCCGCCTCGTCGAGTTGCTCCGCGACGACGACCTGGCCGAGCGGGTCCAGAAGGCGGAGGCGCTCCGGCAGCTCGGGCTGATCGAGTCGGCCAAGACGCTGCTCGATGAGGTGATGGAGACAGCGCCGTCCCCGCCCGAAGAGGCCGCGACCGAGATGGCGACCGAGGCCGAGCTCGAGGCCGAGCCCGACACCGAGAAGGACGCCGCCGACGGCGAGCCTCCCTCGAGGATCCCCGAGGAGCTCCAGGGCTGGTACGCCGTGATCCGGCACTTCGTCGAGCTCGGCGAGAGCGACCTCGAGGTCGCGCCCGAGCCGCTGCCGATCGCCTGGCGCCCCTGACCGACTCGGTCAGCGCGGCGGTTCGACGAGCAGCTCCACCGCGTCGAAGAACGCCGAGGGACCCGCGACGCCCGACGGCGTCCGGTAGCGCCGGGTGAAGAGGCACGCCTCGACCGGGTCGGCGAGCGGAAGGGTCACCCGCGCGATCTCGGTGAGCTCCTCGGCGCTCGGACCGAATCGGCCGATCAGGACATCGCCACGCCTCGAGAGCTCGAGGACGACCGGACGGCCTGCGTCCCAGCGGGCGCAGGCGAGCCACTTCTCCCAGCCTCCTCGCTGCACGACGAACCAGACGCGCGCGTCGGCCCCGGCGAAGCGCGGATCGCCGACCGCGAGCATCACGTGCTCGTGGGCCGAGCCCTGGCTGACGATCGCGACGCCGGCGTCGCACTCGTCGCCTCGTGGCAGCGGGTCGGTTCGCACTCGCGCCCGGATGGAGGCGTCGCCTCGGAGGAGATCCACGCCGAGGGTGGGCGCGACGCGCTTCTGAGCGAGCCACTTCTCGCGCACGGGCAGGACGGCTCCGGACCGGGTCAGCTCGTCGACGGTGCGGACGGAGGTGGGCGCCCCGTTCAGAGCGAGGAGGCGTCGATCGGCGTCGAGCGGGACGAGCTCGTCACGCGCGAGCGCCACCTCGCGCTCGTCGGGAAGCAACCGCGAGAGACGTCCCCGCACGCGGAGGCGGGCGAGGTCCACCGCGGACTCGGAGGCCACGTAGACCTGGCCGTTGCCCGGGGCGAGGCGGGGCAGGAGCGCCCGCCGCACGATCGCCCGCGAGCCCTCGAGCACCGTGAGGCCTCGCCGGCCGACGGCCAGTCGGACCGAGCGGATCGGGACGAACTCGAACTCCTGCGGGAAGCGATCGATGGCGCGCCCATCGACCGAGATCGCCCCCCAGCCGCGTCGGTAGTAGCGCGAGATGCACCAGCCCCAGCTCTTGTGCGGAATGATGTCGGCGAAGAGCCATACCTTGAGGCTCGACTCCGTCGCCTCGATGTCCGCCCGAGCCCGGACGATCTCGTCGAACCGACAGCGGGTGCTGAGATAGGCCCGGGCCGGGAGCCTCAGCCCCCGACCATCGGGGGCGTCCGAGGGTTCGAGTGCGAACGTCTCGAACGACCGGCGAGCGGCGGCGAGCGCACCCTCGGATCGACCGTCGAGGTCGAAGAGGACGTCGTCCAGCCCGTTCGACGCCGGAAGCGCGACGACGCCGAGCGCTCGGATCACCTCCTCGCGTCGCACGGAGCGGGCGAACGCGACCGGATCGAGGCTCTGCAGCTCCGTCGCCGCGTCGTCGGTGGCTCCGTCCGCGAGAGCCGCGGCGACTCCCTCGAGCTCGAGAACGGACACGCGTCTCGGGTCGGGGGCCGGCGCGGCTTCCCGAGCCGCGCCGAGGTGGCGGAGAGCCGCCTCGACCGAGCGCTCCTCGAGCGCGAGCCGGGCGGCTGCGAGGTTGAGCTCGACACTCGCTCGCTCCGGTCCGGGCCCGGCCAGCGCTTCCGCGAGCGCCGACCGAGCACGCTCGGTGGCGCCGTCGGGCACGTCCGGCCGCCGGGCCAGCTTCAACGCGAGCGTGATCGCCGGCGCCCGATCCTCCTCCCCGACGGTGCCCCGATCGCCGTCGCCGAGAATGGCCAGCGCGGCCGTCGCGATGCGCGCGAGCGCGGCGACCCGGGCGTCCTCGTCGCGACCGAAGCTCGCGAGGACCGCCGCGGCGTCGTCGGGTTCGAGCGCGCCGCGGGAGCCGGCGACGGCGACGGCGAGCGGTACGCTCGCCCGGAGCAGCGGCTCCCGGGCGTCGGCCAGCCGGAGGAGCGCCCTCCGATCGGTCGGCTCGAGCTCGTCGGCGACCTCGAGGAGCGTCAGCGCGGCGAGCGCCCCGCGGGCCCCCTCGTGGGGCGCGACCTCCTCCGCCCACGCGGCGACGTCGTAGCCCTGCCGTCGCCCGATCAGGGTGGCCCGGAGCGCCTCGGCCAGAATGGGCGAGGCCTCCTTCCGGTCGATCGACGCGGCCCGGGCCAGCGAGCCCGAGGTCGGGAAGACGGCCAGCGCGAGAGCCGCCCGCACACGATCCGCATCCGGCCGGCCCTCGCCCAGCGCGTCCAGCACATCGTCGTGCGAGGATTGCACGATCCGGTGGACCGGCCCGTCCAGGATGCGGTGGACCTCGGCCCAGAGCCCGGCCAGGCCGTCGACGTCGCCGTCGAGGATGCGCTCCTCGGCGGAGCGGGCGAGCGCGTCGACGGCGACGGCGGAGCCCGCGTCGATCCGGACGAGCGCGAGGCGATCGGCATCCGCCGACGCGACCGCCCCGACCCGCTCCTCGAGCGCGACCCGGAGCTCGATGGCCTCGCCGTGCTCGACGCCGAGCTCGTCCCGGTCCGGCAGGGCCGCCCGGAGCGCCGCGATGGCGGCGGCCGCGTCGCCCGAGCCGTCCTTCGCCCGGGCGAGGTCGATCGAGGTATGCAGCGGCTGGAAGCCTCCCCGGATGGCGCGGTCGAACGCGGCCGCGGCCTCCCCCCATCGGGCCTGGCCCGCGCGGAGCCGACCTTCGAGCGCGTCGAGCTCGCCGCCCTCGGAGTCCAGGCGACGAAGGGCCTCGACCGCGCGCTCGCCCAGGTCGAGGTCGAGCTGACCGCCGCGGGGGAGGGCGGTTCGCGCCAGCGCACGCCACGCTCCGACCCGATCGGGCGCGAGCTCGGTGACTCTCATCAGGAGGCCTCGCCGGCGCTCGCCGTCCTCCTCGCCGAACGCTTCGTCCTCGAGGCGGAGCGCCTCTCGCTCCCCTTCGACCGCCTGGGCCCGGGCGAGCCGAGCGCGAACCTGGGCGGCCGCGAAGACGGCCGGTCCCGAGAGGGCGAGGAGGAGCACGACGAGCCCGGCGACGACCGGGTGCCGGCGCGCCCCCGACCACACCCGCTCGAACGCCGTCGCGCGTCGGGCCAGGATCGGTCGCCCCTCGAGGTGCCGGCGGATGTCGGCGGCGAGCGCGGCGGCGCTGTCGTAGCGGTCCTCGGGCTCCTTGGCCATCGCGGTGAGGACGATCGTCTCGACGTCGCGGGGGACGCCCGGGCAGACGCTGCCGAGGAGCTCGGGCGTCTTGGTGATGATCGCGTTCAGCAGGCTCACCCCCGCGTGCTCGGCGAACGGTCGCTTGCCGGCGATGAGCTGGTGGAGCATCGCGCCGATGCTGTAGACGTCGGACCGCGGCCCCATCCGGTGCAGCTCGCCGGAGGCCTGCTCGGGCGGCATGTAGGCGGGCGTGCCCATCACCTGGCCGCTCCGGGTGAGGTCGTCGCGCGCCTCGACGTCGCGGGCGAGGCCGAAGTCGGTCACGCGCGGGTTGCCCTCGGCGTCGATGAGGACGTTCGCCGGCTTGAGGTCGCGGTGGACGATGCCCTCGCCGTGGGCGTAGTCCATCGCGCGGGCGATCCGGTCGACGAGGCGCAGGGCCTCCTCGACCGGGAGGGCGCCGCGATCTTCCAGGAGCCCCGAGAGCGAGCCGCCGTCGACGAGGTCCATCACCAGGAACGGCTTCTCGTCGTGGAAGCCGACGTCGTAGACGCCGACGATGTCGGCGTGGCGCAGCCGCGCCAGCGCCCGCGCCTCGCGGACGAACCGCTCGACCTGCTCGCCGCCGACGTAGTCGCCGGCGAGGAGCACCTTGAGCGCCCGCTCCTGGCGGAGCGCCGGATCGAAGGCGCGGTAGACGACGCCCATCCCGCCGCGCGCGATCTCGCCGCGGATCTCGTAGCGGCTGATCATCCGGGCGGGCTGGCCCGATGGACCGACCGATGGCGGCGGCCCGGAGGGACCCGTCGGGGGGCCCCGACCCGGTGGCTGAGGTGGAGGCGGCGGATGGTAGGCGGTCGGGTCCATCGTCTATCCGCCGCCGAGGGCTTCGTCGATCGCCCGGAGCGCGTCGAGCGCGCCGCTCGCGATCGAGACGGCGCCGCGCGGCGCCTGCGGCTCGCGCGGGTTGATCCGGACGAGGCTGGCGAGCTCGCGGGCGGCCATGCTCTCGCAGTGCCAGCGCACCGTCGGGATGGCCGTCCCGGCGCCGCACTCGATCACCACGACGGGCCGGACTCCGACCGCCTCGACCCAGCTCATCATCCGGCTCTCCTGCTCGTTGCTCCGGCGGTGGATCCAGCGGCCGTCGCCGAACATCAGGATGTTGGGCCGGGCGACCCGGCCGCAGTCGGGGCACTCGGGCAGCGGCTCGCGCGCCTGGAACGTCTCCTCGTCGACGGCCACCTCGGCGTCGCCGGCGTCCCAGATCTCCGAGGAGCAGGGTCGGCTGCACTGGAGATGGCCGATCGAGCCGTGGCACTCGAGCACCGCGTCGTCGGCGAAGCCGGCGCGCTGGAACTGTCCGTCGACGTTCGAGGTGAAGACGAACCCGCCGGCCGGCGCGGCGTCCGCCCAGCGGCGCAGGATCGCGAACCCGTCGTGCGGCTCGGTCTCGCGGTAGAGGTTCAGCCGGTGCCCGTAGAACCCCCAGGCCGTCGCCGGGTCGGTGTCGAACCAGCGCGGGTTCGCCATGTCGACGAACGAGAGGCCGCGCTTCCGGAACGGCGGGTAGGCCTTCCAGAAGCCCTCGTCGCCGCGGAAGTCGGGGAGGCCGGAGTCGACCCCCATGCCCGCGCCGGCGCCGACCATCACGCCCGCCGCGTCGCGCACGAGCGCGGCGGCGCGCTCGATCAGGTCCGGGTCGAGGCTCACGGGGTCACCTTCTCGAGGGAGCTCGTCGGTCGGGTCATCGGTCCACGCGGGTCGCTTCGAGACGGTAGAGATCGAGCAGCTCGCCGTGGGCGAACCGCTCGCCCACCGACAGCCGCCCCCAGACGGTGAGGGGAACATCCATCGCGAACGGCGTCGTCCCGTCCGAGGCGATCCTCACCTGCACCTGCTCGTTCAGCCCCAGGATCCGTCCGAAGCAGCAGGCGTTCTGGTTCGGGATGAGGACGAACTCGACGACCGCCTCGCCCTCGAACCGCGACGGCATCATGAAGCCGCGGATGACGACGTCGGTGTCGTTCCGGGCGAGCAGGGTCTCGGGGATCGCGTCGGGCGGCGGATCGCCGAACGTCTCGGGGAACCGATACGGGAACCCCGAGAGCTCGTCCCACGCGAGGGGGCGATGGGCGGCGTCGCCCTCGGCGAGCGGCAGCTCCTCGAGCTTCGCGTCCGGGTCGAACGTGCCGCCGATGCCCGGGCCGCCCGGACCATCGGGGCCGGCGGGCACGACGACCGGCCCGGCGGGACCCGTCGTCGCGCCGAGGACGGCGGCGATCGGGTCGCCCCGGACGAGCGTCCCGGTCGGCGGGTCGAGCGGGATGCCATCACCGCAGCCAGCGCCGACGCCGGCGGCGGCGACCGCGGCGATGAGGGCGATCAGGCTCGTCGACTGGCCGTCGCGCGTCACCATTGGAGACGAGGATAACCGTCGAACGGCCCACGCGGCCAGCGCGTGGTAACATGCGAGCTCGGAAGGGAGTGAGTGAGTCATGCGAACCCCATCGATCGTCGCCCTGCTCCTCGCCGTCACCCTGCTCGCCGGCTGTCCGGATGGAGGGGCGAGCGACCCGGCCGACCCCACCGAGACCACCTCGCCCGCCGACGCGGCGGATGCCCGCGCCGTCCTCGACCGCTTCCTTCAGCTCCAGGTCGACGGGCACTACGACGCGGCGATGCAGCTCGTCGCCGCGGCGAGCTTCGAGGCGTTCGCGAGGGAGACCGGCCTCGGCCCCGCCGACGCCCGGCGAGGGATGGCGAAGGTGCTCCAGGCCGCGCCGACGAAGCTCCTCGCCTTCGGCGTCGGCGAGACCCGCGACCGCGGCAAGGGCGAGTGGGGGTTCCGCGTCACCCAGCGGGTGCAGGTCGAGGGCGAGGGCGAGACCGAGGTGGCCGAGTGGTTCGTCGTCCTCCAGGAGGACGGCGCCTGGGTCGTCGATACGAGCCAGACGGTGATGGCGGCAGATGATGGATAGGCGTTTGTTTGTCATCCTCGGTTCTCCTTGGATCTGCTTTCGCTGTAAATCTCTCGATTGAAACTATTTACTTGTCGTCCGAAATCTCGTGATTGTCCGGTATTCTCGGACACATTAAGATTCCGGACAGATGGATGCGGTCGACGATCTCGTTCAGTCCTGCCTGACTCACATGGCCGCCCTCCCCTTCGTGCGGGGAGTCCAGGTGGCCCGCCCTCGAGAGCGTGGTGGCGTCCCTTCGTGCCTGACCCTGACCCTCGAGACCCCCCGGGGCGCATTCGACCGTCGACTCGAGGTGATCGAGACGGCCCTTACCGAGGCGCTGGTCTCGCGGGCCCTCGACCGTCTCGATGCCCGTGGCGACGGACCGCGCTGGCTCGTGTTCGCCCACCACGTCCCCGGGCGAATCGCCGAGAGCCTCGCCGAGCGAGGCGTCGATTCCGTCGACGAGGCTGGTAACTGCAACCTGCGAATCGGAAACGACCACACCGCGATCATCGAGGGGCGTCGACCCGTCCGCCGGCCTCGGCCGACGCCCGTGAGGCCATCGGGATACCGGGTCATCTTCGGCCTCCTGTGTGATTCGAGCCTCGTGGACGCATCCGTTCGTGCGGTCGCCGAGAGGACCGGTGTCGGCAAGTCGTCGGTCGGTGAGGCGATCGAGCGCCTGGAGGCTGATGGCTTCGTCGGTCGAACTCGGACGGGAAGAACCCTCCTGAATCGAGCGAGCCTGCTCGACCGCTGGATCGTCGGGTATCAGGATGTGCTCAGGCCGCGGCTCGTGATCGGTCGGTTCCAGGTGCGGGAGCGTGACCCCGCCCGATTGGCGCGTGCCGTGGAGGCGCTCGGGTGCCCGTGGGCCTGGGGAGGTGGGGTCGCCTGCGAGCGACTGACCGGTCACTACCGGGGGCCGGACTTGACCCTGCATCTCGACCGGTCCCCGTCACGGAGCGGGCAGACGCTCCTAGCCGTACCCGATGATGACCTCCGATCCCGGCGACGCACTCCACTCCCACCACGTATCGGGCAGACGCTCCGCGCCGTACCCGATGACGACGGACCACTCGTGGTCGTGGGCGTCCCTGGTCCCATCGCCTTCGAGGGCGCGGTTCCGAAGACCGTGCATCCGCTCCTCGTCGCGTCGGAGTTGCTCGTTGCCGGCGACGATCGCGCTCGCGAAGCCGCCAGGGATGTCCGAGCGACGTTCCTCGGACACCTCTCGTGACTGGCCAGCTTTCGTCGGCGCAGCTCTCCGCCCTTCGCGGGCTCGCCGAGGCGTTTCCGACGAGGCGTCGGGTGCTGATCGGCGCGTCGGCCCTACGCTGCCACTCGGCGTCGTTCGCGGGAGGCAGACCCTCGACCTCGACGTCGCGGTCGAGATCACGGTCGGCGAGCTCGTTCTTCTCGACGAGATCGAGGGCTGGTGTCGAGACGCGCGCATCGAGCATCGAGTGCGCACCGACGACGGCGCCGAGGTCGACATCATTCCCGCGACGTCCGAGCTCCTCGCGGCGGGTGAGCTCATCTGGCCGAGCGGACGCGCGTTCAACCTGACCGGAGTCAGGCTCGCGATTGGCCGGGCGGAGAGGGTCCGGGTCGCGGAGGACCTGACCGTCGATGTCGCTCCGCTCCCGGTGATCACGCTGCTGAAGATGATCGCATATCTCGACCGGCCGGACCGTCTAGCCGATCTGGGCGACATCGCTCAGGCGTTCGATGCCGTGACGGACGAGGACCGATACGACGACCGGGCCATTGACCTCGGTCTCGACTTCAACAGCGAGGCCGGTCCATTCGTGCTTGCCCGTCGTCTCCTTCCCCTCGAGCCGAGAGAGCTGGCCGCGGCACGGCGCTTCGTCGAGCTCGTGCGAGACGACGGGCACGCGCTTGGCACCCAGGCGGCGATGGCTCGACGCGCGCCGGCGAACTGGCGAGACGACCCCGATCAGCTGCTCGAGCGGGTCGAGGCGTTCGCGCGAGGGCTCGAGCTCTGAGCGTCAGCGGCCGCGCCGCGACCGCCGCCCCCGCATCGTCCGCTCCCGCACTCGTCGCAGGCTCTCGTTGCCGACCTCTCCGGTCAGCAGGCCCGTCGAGCGGGTCGTCCGGGTGCGGCCGTTCGCCATCCGCTCGGCGATCTCGGGGACGCTCGTCCCGGTCGCCTCGGCGAGCCTTCCCATCCGATCGAGCTCGGCGCGGGTGAGCGGGCTCTCGGCGAAGACGGCGCTGCGCTCGGCGGCGCGGTCGATGTTGAGGTCCATGCTCGTGGCGCGGTTCATGGCATCCAGGGCCATCAGCATGATGGCGCGCTGGCGGAACCTCTCGGCGTTCGCCGGCTGCATCCGGGAGGTGACCTGCTCGAGGTGCTCGAGCATGCCGCGGCTCACGCTGACCGTCGAGCCGGCCGTCCGGACCTGGGCGGTCACCTTCGGGCGGCCGTCCTCGACGATCCGCACCTCGAGCTGCTCGTGGCCGCTCTGCGACATCCAGTGGACGCCTGGCCAGAGGTTGCGGGCGCCCTCGCGGATGCGGTCGGTCATCCCGGCGACCTCGGCCTCGAGCGCCTGACCGGGTCGGTCGTGGTGCGCCTCGGTCCCCTCGTTCGCGGTCGACGCGCCGCCGCCGGTGCTCCGGCCGCCTCGGGCGCTCCCCTCGAGCCGATCGGTCATGCCGGTCGCCTCGCGGGCGGCCTCGCGGGCGCGACGCCAGTCCGCGAGGCGGTTGCGTCCGGTCCGCTCGCGGAAGGCGGTGTTGCGCTGCTCGACCTCGGCGGGGTTCTCGAGGCTGCGCTCGAACCACTCGAAGAGCTTCGCGCGGTGTCCCTCGCTCGTGTGCTCGACGTTCACGAAGTCGTGCAGGATCCGGCGGATTCGCGTCGCCACCGCTCCCGGTCTCAGGCCTTCTGCGCTCCGCTCGCTTCCTTCGGGACTCGCCGTTCCGAATTCCCCCGTATTGATCCGCTCCGCCAGCCGGAGGATCTTCCGGATGTGGTTCCGCTTCGCCTGCTCGATCCCCTCCTGCACCTCCTCGGGCAGCGCCCGGTCGTGCTCGAGGGGGAGGAAGAGCCAGTTGAACGCGCTCGGCAGGAGCATCTTCTTGCCGTTGCGCGTGTCGGCGGTCGCCATGAGCTTGACCGCCTCGGCGAGCTGCGCGCTGGTCAGGTTCGTCTCGAGCCCGAAGCGCTCGCGGCTGCCCTCGA
The DNA here is from genome assembly GCA_029260755.1 of Planctomycetota bacterium. Lineage (GTDB taxonomy): Bacteria > Planctomycetota > J058 > J058 > JAJDCQ01 > JAJDCQ01. The sequence goes on from JAJDCQ010000039.1 coordinate 98,669, forward strand.
TCTCGCTGGCGAGCCAGTTGAGCTCGCGCGTCGTCCACTCGCCCTGGCCGTCCCAGCCGAACGTCCGGAACGGGATCACCCGCTCGCTGCTGTGCTCGAAGAACGGGTTGTCGCGGTCGAACGCCCACGGCCCGGCTCGGCCGTCGGGGCCGAACGTGGCGGCCGTCAGGTTGAGGAACCGGCGCAGGCGGCCCGTGTCCTTCATGAGCCCGCGGAACTCGATGTCGAGGTTGAGGCTGCCGTCGGGGTGCCGGATCCGGTTCACCCGGATCCCGCGGCGCTCGACGAGGTCCTCCATCGCGCGGGGCCGCTCGCTCGACAGCGCCCGGAGCGCCTTCTGGAGCTCGGAGACGTTCATCGGCTGGTTGTCCATCGACTTCAGGACGAAGTCGGTCCGGCTGCTCACGTGCGCCCGCCGGAGCCAGATCGCCCAGCTCGTCCGCCGGAGCCAGTCGACCACCTGCGGCGCCCGCTCGGCCATCGCCGCGTCGGGGAAGCGGGTGTGCATGTGGAAGGCGATCGTCTCGGGGACGCTCGACTTCAGCCGCTCCATCTCCGCCATCGCCAGGCGCGGGTTGTCGAACGGGTTGCTCCGGATCTCGAGGTGGGGGACGTTGATCTCCGGGAAGTGCCAGGTGACCGACTTGTCGAGGTGGGGGAAGCGCTCGACGTCGACCTGGAAGTTGCTCGCCGCGTGCTCGCCGCGGTAGTTCTCGAAGAAGAAGCGCGTCTTCTCCTGGAGGCTCAGCTCGCCCCAACGATCGACGATCGCTCGATTGGGTGCGCTCCATCGGGCGCCCGGCGTCGGGATGATGAACCGGAGAAGGGAGTGACTCGCGACGTTGCCGTTCGGGCCCGACGCGTCGTTCGTCCGCGTCTTGAGCTCGAAGCCCACCGTCATCCGCCCCTCGCCGATGCGGACCTCCTCGGGGAGCTCCTGGGCGAGGGCGGGCGAGGTGAGCGTGAGCGCGAGGATGATCGCGACCGGCCAGCGGGCGGCGTGGCGGAGCATCGGCATTTCCCTCCCGGCGCCAGCATAAGTCACGGCGGCCCAACGTCGCCACCGGGAAATCGCCGGAGCCCGCTGCACGGCTGGCCGCGGAGCGAGGTCGGTGCCAAACTCTCTCTGCGATGCCGTCGCCGATCTCCGATCCCGCCGACCGTGTCCTGGCGAGCCACGTCCTGGCGACTGGCCAGGTCAGCCAGGTCCAGCTCGACGCCTGCCTCGAGATCCAGCGCCAGGCCCCTGATCGCCCCGCTCTGATCACCGTCCTGCAGCGTCAGGGGCTCGTGCGCGCGGCCGGGCCCGACGAGGACGAGGTCGAGACCCTCAAGACGGACGGCCCCGCGCCGGCCGGCCCGCCCGTCGGCTCGGACGCGCCGACCCAGAAGCTGGCGAACCCGGCCCCCCCGGTGATTCCGGTTCGTGCCCGCCCGGCGAACGCCGGCGAGGTCGCCCCGACCCTCCCGCAGGCGCCCGGCGGCGGCCCGGTCGTCGGCCGCGGGCCGGCGACCCCGCTCCAGCGCGCGCCGACCGTCCGCGACCAGCCTCCGCCGCCCCGTCGCGCGCCGAAGCCGTCGCGCGCCGCCGGTCCCGCCGGCCCGGGCCCGGGCTCGGACTCGGCGCCTGGCTCGGACTCCGGGTCGGGCTCGCGCGGTCGCCCCCCGGGCCTCCCGGCGACGATCGGCCGCTACCCCGTGATCGCCAAGCTCGGCCGAGGAGCCACCGGCACCGTCTATCGGGCCCGCCATCCCTCGCTCCCCCGTGACGTCGCGATCAAGAAGCTCCACGCCTCGCTCGCGGCCGAGCCCGGCGCCGTCGAGCGCTTCCGGCGCGAGGCGAACGCGCTCGCGCGCCTCGATCACCCCGGGATCGTCCGCGTTCTCGAGGCCGGCCAGGATGCCGACGGACGGCCGTTCATCGTCACGACCTTCGTCGAAGGCGAGAGCCTCGAGGAGGTCTTCGAGCGGGAGCCGCCGCCGGCGCTCGCCCTCGCCGAGATCGTCGCCGAGCTCGCCCGGGGGATCGCCCACGCGCACGGCCGCGACATCATCCACCGCGACCTCAAGCCCGCGAACGTCCTGATCGGCAAGGACGGTCGGCCACGCCTCGCCGACCTCGGCCTCGCCCGCGCCCTCGGCGAGACGACGCTCACCGCGACCGGCACCTCGGTCGGGACGCCCGAGTACATGGCGCCCGAGCAGGTCGACCCGCGCCTCGGCGAGGTCGGGCCGGCGGCCGACGTGTTCGCGCTCGGAGCGATCCTCTACCGCGGCGTCTGCGGCGACCCGCCCTTCGTCGGCGCGAGCGCGCAGGCGACCGTGGCGCGGCTGCTGACGGCGAAGCCCGAGCCGCCGCGGAAGATCGATCCCGAGCTGCCCGCGCCGCTCGAGGCGATCATCCTGCGCTGCCTCGCGCGGCAGGCGGACGATCGCTACGAGTCGGCGACGGCGCTCGCCCAGGACCTCGACCGGTTCCTCCAGGGCGAGCCGGTCCTGACCCGTTCGACGGGCGCGGGGCTCGCGCGGCTCGGGCGAGCGATTCGTCGTCGGCCGGCCCTCGCGATCGCGGCGTTGCTCCTCATCGGCGCGATCGTGATGGCGGCCCTCACGTTCCTCGGCGGCCGGGACGGGCCCGACTCGGGCACGGGCACGGGCACGGGCACGGACACGGACACGGACACGGACACGGGCACGGACACGGCCACGGACACGGGGACGGGCACGGACACGGACACGGACACGGACACGGACACGGGCACGGACACGGGCACGGACACGGCCCCGGACTCGGCAACGGAGCAGCCGATCGGCACGGTCGTCGCCGACTTCCTCGCCCACGGCGACCACGTCAACGCGGTCGCGTGGAGCCCGGACGGGACCCGGATCGCCACCTGCGGCGACGACGGGACCATGCTCGTCTGGGACGTCACCGCGCTCGATGACGGGAGCCCCGAGCGCGTGACGGATCACTTCATCGCGGACACCAAGCTCGAGGATCTCGCGTGGCACCCCGACGGGGAGCACATCGCGTTCGTCGTCAGCGACGTCGACGACCATCTCGAGGGCGCGCGTCCCGAAGGCGTCGAGAGGCGCAGCGTGCCCGAGGTGCGCGTCGTCCGGGTCGCCGGGAAGACCACCTCGATCGTGCTCGATGGGAAGCTCAGCGCGCGGAGCTCCCCGGCAGACGCGGTCGCGTGGGGCCCGGACGGTGCCCGTCTCTTCGTCGCGGCCCACCGGCGCCTGAGGATCTACGACTGGACCCCGCCGCGTGACTTCCGGTCCGAGCTGGAGCTGGATGCGAGTCTCCGTGACGTCGCCGTCCACGCGGACGGGCTCGCGATCGCAGCCAGCTCGCGCGTGCTCCTGGTCGATCTGGAGGCCGGGAGAGGACGGAGTCTTGGAGTCCACGACGAGTCGGTCCGCGCCGTCGCGTGGAGCTCCGACGGGCGGCTCCTCGCATCGGCGAGCGAGGACGGAGAGGCCCGGGTGTGGGGCCCCGCCGGCGCCACCGTCGGCTCGCCCGCCGTCTCGGAGCGCGAGGGCACGATCCGCGACCTCGCCTGGCGCCCCGACACGGCGACCCTCGCCACCGGTCAGAACAGCGGCACCTTCCAGACCGGGTCGATCCGCCTCTGGGAGCACCCCTGGAAGACCTCCAGGCTCGTCTTCGAGGTCGAGGCCGAGGACGAGTCCTGCGGCACCAACGCGCTCGCCTGGAGCCCGGACGGGAGCCGGCTCGCGGCCGGCTTCGACGACGGCAGGGTCCGGATCTTCGCGATCGATCGCTGATCCGAGCGGGCTCCGTGGGTACGGCACGGGGGCGCGAGCCTACGCGGCCCACGCCCCAGCACCGAAACGAAGAGGAGAGGAGATTGACTGTCGATCAACGCCGTCCGCGGCGGTTCCGCGAGCTGCGGCTGCGGACGCGGCGCGCGTTCGTGTTGCCCATGGCCTGCTCGCCGACCACGCCGTAGCCGCGGCCCGGGCGCGGGGCGGTCACGCCCTCGACGAGGCGGGAGGCGACCTGCGGCGTGCTGATCCCGGCCCGCTCGAAGCCGCGCCGGAGCGACTCGAGCTCGGCGGTGCTCATCCGCTGGGCGAACATGCCGTTGGTCGCGGCCTTCTCGATGTTCAGGCGGCCCGAGTTGGCGCGGTTGAGCGCCTCCATCGAGAGGAGGAACATGGCGCGGCTGCGGAAGGTCTTCGCCTCCGCCTCGCTCATGCCCTCGGTCGCCCCGTCGAGCTTGTCGAGGGTGCCCTTGCTGATCCGGATCGTGGTGCCCTGACGCTTCATCTGGGCGGTGACCTTGTCGCGACCGTCCTCGGTGACGATGACCTCGAGCGACTGGTGACCGCTCTGGTTCATCCAGTGGATGCTCGGGAACGCGTTCTTCGCGCCGGCCCGCACGGCGTCGCGGAGGCCCTCGGCCTCGGGCTGCAGGCGGTGGATCCGCGGCGCGGTCGTCTGCTCGGTCGTCTCGTTCGCCGCCGCCGCCGCCGCCTCGACGACGGGCCGGTTCGCCACCTCGGCGCTGGCGTTGGCGTTGACGTTGGCGCCGGCGTTCGCGTTCGTGGTCGAACGGTTGCCGCCGTTGCGGGCCGACTCGATCGAGACGACGTTCTCGGCGTTCGCGCCGCGGTTGCCGGTGCTGGTCTCACGAGCGAGGGTGCTCGCCATGCCCTCGGCCGACCGCGCCGACCGCTCGGCCTCGCGCGACTCGACGAAGCTCGCCCAGCGGTTACGGCCGGTCTCGGCGCGGAAGCGCTCGTTGAGCCGGTCGATCTCGGCCGGCTTCTCGAGGCCGAGCTCGTACCACTCGAAGAGCTTCTTCGTCTTGCCGGCGTCCTTGAAGCCCTCGTTGACGAAGTCGTGAAGGACGCGGCGGACGCGGGTGGCGATCGCGCCGTGGCGGCTGCCGAACTCGCCGGCGTGGACCCGCTCGGCCAGCTTGATCACGCGCCGGGTGTACTCGGCCTTCTTCTTCTCGATCTGCTCCTGGACGCGCTCGGGGATCGCGCGGTCGTGCTCGATCGGGAGGAACAGCCAGTTGAAGGCGCTCGGCAGGAGCATCTTCTTGCCGTTCTTGGTGTCGGCGGTCGCCATCGTCTCGATCGCGGAGGCGAGCTGCTCGGGCGTGAGGCTCGTCGAGACGCCGAAGCGCTCGCGGAGGCCGTTCATCTCGTTGCCGAGCCACTTGAGCTCGTTCGGCTCCCAGCTGCCCGCGCCGTGCCAGCCGAAGGTGCGGAACTTGATCACCTCGCGGCTGCTGTGCTCGCGGAACGGGGAGTCCGCGTCGAACGCGAACGGGCCGAACTCGCCCCCGCCGAACGCGTTCGCCGTCATCCGGACGTAGCGCTCGATCCGATCGACGTCCCGCATGAGGCCGCGGAACTCGACGTCGAGGAGGTTGCCGCCGGCGTCGCCCCGAAGGCGGCTCACCCGGATTCCGCGGCGCTCGATGATGTCCTTGGCGGCGTTCGGGTTCTCGGCGGCGAAGGCGGCGAACGCCTTCTCGAGCTCGCCCATGTTCATGGGCTGGTTGTCCATCGACTTGAGGACGAAGTCGGTCCGCTGCTGCACGGTGTGGGCGCGCTTGAGCCAGATCGCCCAGCTCACCCGGCGGAACCAGTCCGCCACGCTCGCGGCGCTCGAGGCGTTGGTCGTATCGGGGAAGCGGGTGTGGACGTGGAACGCGATCGTCTCGCGGACGTCGGCCTTGAGGCGTCGGATGTCGGCCATCGCGGCCTGCGGGTTGTCGTAGGGCTTACTCCGCACCTCGATGTGCGGGATGTTCATGTGGCCGTACCACGAGACCGAGCCGTCGAGCATCGGGTACTTCGACGTGTTGATCTCGAAGTTCGTCGAGTGGTGGCCGCCCTTGTAGGACTCGAAGAAGAAGCCGGTCCGCTCGCGCGTCGACATGCTCTCCCAGTTGCTGACCTTCTCCTGCTCGGCGGCGCTCCACGACGAGCCCGCCTTCGGGCGGATGAAGCGCATGAGCGAGTGCGACGCCGTCCGGCCGTTCGGCCCGCTTCCGTGGGTGGTCGTCTTCAGCTCGAAGCCGACCGTCATGTGGCCCTCGCCGACGTTGACGCGGGTCGGGATCTCCTGCGCCTGCGCGATCGCGGGAGCGATCAGCAGGGCGGTCACGAGGGCGAAGGTTGCCAGGGCGGGACGTCTCATCGCGGGCCTCTCTCTCCGATTCGTTCTCGTCCCCCGGGTCCACGTCGTCGAGGGGGACGCAACAGCTCGAATGCAAGGGGCATACCGCGACATTCAGGCTCACTGATGAGACGTATATCGACCTAAGTCGTTCTTTTCCGGTCGGGCGGTCCGGGTGGGGGCGAGACGGATTCGTCACGGAAAGGCCGACCGGGACGCATCCGTGACGGCCTGCAACCCGAAGGGAGCGCGCTACCAGAGGCGGATCAGCATCCCGACGCCGCTCGAGGAGCCGGTCGCGATGAAGCGACCCCGGGGACCCCAGACGATCGTGCGCGAGGCCCCGTCGGCGGGCAGCACCGCCAGGATCCGGTGCGGAGCGTCGACCCCGATGATCCGGGTTCCCTCCTTCTTCTGCGCGAGGGCGATCCACCGTCCGTCGGGGCTCCACGTGACGCCCATCGCCAGCCGCCCGACGACCTCGGTCAGCTTCGTCGGCAGGCGCTTCCCGGTGGCGAGATCGTGGACCTCGACACCCCAGCCGGCGGTGAGGAGGAGGGGGCGTCGCGGGTGGAACGCGAGGCCGTTCGCGTAGCTGCTTCCCGTGAGCCGGGCCGCGATCTCGCCCGACGGCACCCGCACGATGTGGCGAGCTCCCTCGGTCGAGACGGCGGCGAGCTGGCCGTCGGCATCGACCGCGACGTTGTTGAGCTTCGCGTCGAACGTGACCGACGTGAGCGGCGTCGTGCTCGCGCGCGACCACACCTTGAGGGTCGCGTCCGCGCCGACCGAGACGACGTGATCGCCCCCGGCGAAGCCGACGCCCGTCACCGGACCGACGTGCCCCTCGAACGTGCGCGCGAGCTTCCCGCTCCGGGCATCGAAGACCCGGACGAGGCCGTCGGCGCAGCCGGTTCCCACCCATCGGTTGTCCGGGCTCCAGGCGAGGGCGGTGATGCTGCTGGGATGCGTCGGCGCCGCCATGACCTCGCGTCCGTCGGCCGTCGCGATGACGTGGACCCTCTTCCGCGTTCCGCGCCAGCCGCCGAACGCGGCGTAGCGCCCGTCGGGCGACATCGCGGCCGAGTAGCCGTCGCCGTCGGTCTTCCAGACGACCTCCGGGGTGAGCTCCGCCGGGATCCTCGACGAGCCGCGCTCGGGAGGAGGCGCCGGTGCGCCGGACACCGGAGGAGAGGGTTCGCCCGCGGCCGGGTCGTCGGGGTCGAGGCCGCCGGTCTCGCCCGACTCGAGGCGCCCGAGGAGCGGCCGGAGGGCCTCGAGGTCCTCCCCCGCCCGCTCCGCCCGCGCGACGCGCTTGCGGACCGCCGCGGCGACCCGGCCGTCGGGGTCCGGCCCGCGCAGCGCGGTGACGAGGAGCATGATCAGCCGGCGGCGCGAGGTCGTCGCGACCGGGCTCTCCGCGTCGAGGGCCACGAGCGCGTCGAGCTGTTGCGCGTCGAGCTGGGCGAGCGTCTCGTCGCGCGTCAGCCGGCGGCTCGCGCCGCCGCGGCGGAAGATCACCTCGTCCTCGCGCGCCGAGCGGAAGCTCCAGGCCGTCTCGCCCACGCGGAGGACGAGGTCGACCTCGTCGCCGCGGTCGAGGTTGCGGCGGGCGGTCCGGATGAACGCGTCGGCGTCGTCGACGATGGCGCCGAGGCGCGCGCGGGCGAGGGCGAGCGGGCCGACCTCGAGGGCGGGGACGGCCCGCTCGTCGAGGAGGGCGCGGGCGGCGGCGACGTCGCGGTCGCCGAGCGCGTCGAGGACCGACTCCTCGAGGGGCGCGACGAGCGGCGTCTCCTCATCCGCGAGCGCCGCGCGGCGCTCCGCGAGGCGGACGCGGAGCCGCCCGAGCCGCACGCGCACGTCGTCGGCGCCGGGGCGGTCCTCGTCCGGAGGCGCGAGCGTGGCGAGCGCCCCATCGTGGGCCGCGAGCGACTCGAGCGCCGCCGCGCGCTCCGCCGGAGGCGCGGGCGTGAGCGCGGCCTCGAGCGTCGCGACCCGCTCGGCGAGGGCGTCCCACGCGAGGGCGATCGCGTCCGGGGCCGACTCCGGGGCGGGTGTCGCTTCCGCGGGCTCGGGCGCGGGCGTCGTGTCCGTCGGCGCCGGCGTGGCGTCCGGCTCGGCGGTCTCGGGCTCGGGCCGCGTCTCCGGCTCGGGCGAGGGGCGCGGTCGGGGGGAAGGCGTCGCTGCCGTGGCGACGTCGCCCCGCGTCGCGCCGCCGGCGAGCGACGCGTCCGCCCCGCTCGACCGTCCGCTCCGTCCGATCACGAAGGCGAGGACCGCGACCGCGATCACGACCGCGACGGCCGCCACGATCGGCCAGGGTGAGGCGGCGGTCCGCGCCGCCGGCCGCCGTTCGCTCGGCGACGGGCGCCGCGATCGCTCCGAGGTCCGCCGACCGCGAGGGACCCGGCCGCTGGCCCGCCCATCGGCTCTCCCGTCGTCGGTCGGGGCGCCGAGCCGCGCGACGACCGCCTCCATCGTCGCGGGCCGATCGGCGGGGTCGGGCGAGAGCATCGCATCGATGAGCGCCGCCTCGTGCCCGGGGAGCGCGGGGCATCGGGTCGCGACCGGCGCCGGCGCGCCGGCGAGGATCCGCGCCGCGAGCTCGATCATCGCTCCTTGCCCGTGCGGCGGCTCGCCGACGACGAGCTCGTGGAAGAGCGCGCCGAGCGAGTAGAGGTCGGCGCGCGCGTCGACCCGCTCGCCCCGGACCGCCTCGGGCGCCATGTAGGCCGCGGTTCCCAGCGCGGTGCCGGTCCGGGTGAGGCTTCCGCTCGCGTCGCGGTCGACGGCGCGGACGAGGTCGAAGTCGGTCAGGCGCGCGACGCCGTCGGTCCCCATGAGGACGTTGCTCGGCTTGACGTCGCGGTGGATGAGCCCCTCGCGATGGAGGTAGCCGAGGGCCGCGGCGAGCGCGGCGATCACCGCGCGCGCCTGCTCGGGCGGGAGCGACCCGCGCTGCCTGAGGGTGGCGGCGAGCGAGGGTCCGTCGATGAACGTCATCACGACGAAGGGACGATCGTCCGCGGTGACGCCGCCGTCGAGGATGCGCACGAGGCCGGGGTGCTGGAGCCGCGCGGCGAGCTGGCAGCTCCGGACGAACCGCTCGCGACCGAGGCTGGCGCCGTCGCTCCGGGGGGTCATCACCTTGACGGCCGCCTCGACGCCGGACCGCTCGTGGCGGCCGAGGTAGACGACGCCGAGCCCGCCGCGCCCGATCGCCCGGAGGAGCCGCCACGGGCCGACGCTCGCGCCGACGGCGGCGTCGGCTCCCCCGCGGAGGGCGGCCTGAAGCTCGCCGAGGTCGTTTCGGTCGTCGGTCAGGGTCCTGGGCTCCGCTTCACGGTAGCACCTGCCCGGGGCCGTCGCCGAGGAGCCGCGCGTGAAGCCGGGCCCTCCCCGGCATCCAAATCGGGACCGATCACCGAAACCACCACCCTTGCATGTCTTGTAGGAACCTCGCGGCGAGCGCGGCGCGCGAGGTCGACGCGGCGCGTTAATTCGCCTAACACTCTCGGCGACCCGCCCGTAGATGGACGCGCGTACTTCAGCTCTCATCATTGGGCGACGGACGGTCGCCGCCGAGACCAGGAGCTCCGATTCCCTCATGCGCACCTTGCCCCGAACCTCCGGGCCCGCTCCCGCCCGGGCGGTCGCCCTGTTGGCCCTCCTCGTCGGGCTCGCGCCCGGCTGCATCGAGCAGCCCGCCGACGCGGACGCCTCGAAGAAGGACGAGGAGAGTCCCGAGGACGCGCCCGTTCTCGTCCGGACCGTGCAGGTCGGCGAGGGCGACCTCAGCCGCGGTCTCCGCGCGACGGCGACGCTCGAGAGCGAGCGGCGCGCGCAGCTCTCGCTCCAGGCGTCGGGGCTCGTCTCCGAGGTCAGCGTCGACGTGGGGATGCCGGTCACCGCGGGGCAGCTCCTGGTCACGCTCGACGCGCGGCAGCTCGATCTCGCCCGCCGCGAGGCGGAGCTCGCGATGAACGAGTCGGCCGAGCGCACTCGCGAGCTCGACCTCGCCGTCCTCGAGGCGAGCCAGCGCCTCGAGCAGAGCAAGCTCGAGGAGGAGGAGGCGCTCGCCGCCCACGCCCGTCAGCGGAAGCTCGCCTACGACGACCTCGTCCGCGAGGACGCGGTCGAGACGGCTCGATACACCGCGGAGAAGGCGACGCTCGCCGTCAAGAACGCGCAGATCGCCGTCGGCAAGGCGGCGATCACCGCCGCGAACGCGCGCACCGCCGTTCGGAAGGCGCAGCTCGCGTACGAGCGCGCGATGATCGACTGGTACAATGGCCGGCTCTACGCTCCCTTCGACGGGGTGATCGCCTCGCGGAGCGTGCGTCCAGGCGAGCAGGTGAGCGCCGGTCAGGTCGTCTTCGAGCTCGCCGACCCCCGCGCGCTGCGCGCTCCGGTCTTCCTCCCGCAGAAGCACATCGGGCGGCTGTCGGAGGGCATGCGGATCGAGGTGACGGCCAATGGCCGGGTCGCGCCGGGGTCGGTCCTCCGGCTGCCGCGCACCGTCGACCCCGCGACCGGCAACGTGCGCCTCGAGGTCTCGGTCGACGAGCCCGACGGGTTCCTGCCCGGCATGTTCGTCTCGCTCCTCATCGTGACGGACCGGCGTGAGGGCGTGCCCGTCGTCCCGAAGAAGGCGGTGCGGCTCGACGGCGAGGGCGCGATCGTCTACCGGGTCGACCGGGTCGACGACGCCGACGTCGCCCACGAGGTCCACTTCATGCCGGGTCTCGAGGACTCGGACAACGTCGAGGTGACCGGCGGCGTGCTCGCCGCGGGCGACCGGATCGTCCTGATCGGCGTCGAGCAGCTCTCCGACGGATCGAAGGTCCAGGAGGCCGGCGCGCCGGCGATCGGCGGAGCGGCAGGCGGCGGCAGCAGCGACGCCGGCGCCGATCACGGCGAGACCTCGGCGCACGACGGCGCCGACGGGTGAGCGACGCCGCCAACGCTGCCGACGCCGGCGACGAGCCGCGACCCGAGCGCGACCTCGGCTCGTCCGGCGGCATCCTCGGCGTCACGGTGAGGCGCCCGGTCGGCGTCTTCATGGCGCTCCTCGCGGTCGCCCTCTTCGGCTGGACGAGCCTCGGGCGGCTGCCGCTGAACCTCCTCCCCGAGCTCAGCTTCCCGACCCTCACCGTCCGCACGACGTGGGAGGGCGCTGCGCCCGAGGAGATGGAGGAGCGGGTCACCCGACCGCTCGAGGAGGGCCTCCGGGTCGTCCCCGGCCTGGTCGAGGCGAGCAGCGTCACGCGGGCGAACACCTCGAGCATCCGGCTGCGGTTCGCCTGGGGCACCGACATGCGCTTCGCGGCGCAGGACGTCGCCGAGCGGATCCAGCAGACGCGGAACCAGCTCCCGCGCGACGTCGACGCGCCGCTCGTCCTCCGCTACGACCCGACCCTCGAGCCGGTCCTCCGGCTCGCCGCGGTCGGGCGCGCGGATGCGACGTCCCTGCGTCACTACGCCGAGGACGAGCTGAGCCGCTCGCTCGAGAAGCTCGAGGGCGTCGCGGCGGCCAAGATCCAGGGCGGGCTCGAGGAGGAGATCCACGTCGACCTCTCCGAGGACCTCCTCTCGTCCTCGGGTCTGACGGTCCAGGCGGTCGAGGCGCGCCTCCAGCAGGAGAACGTCGACGTCGCCGCCGGGCTGCTCCTCGACGGCGACACCGAGTACCTCGTCCGCACCGCCAATCGGCTGACGAGCGTCGGCGAGCTCGAGGACATCATCGTCGGGCGCCGCGGCGACGCGATCATCCGCCTGCGCGATGTCGGGAAGGTGCGGCGCGCCGCCCGCGACCGCGACGTGATCATCCGGGTCGACGGTCGCGAGGGCGTCCTCCTCGAGATCCATCGCGAGGCGGGCGCGAACCTGGTCGCCGTCGCGAGCTCCGTCCGCGAGGCGGTCTTCGGGACGGCGGTTCAGCAGGCCTACGTCGAGAAGCACCGAGAGCGGCTGCTGCGCGACAAGGCGAGCCTCTCGCGCGCGATCGCGGCGACGAAGGGACCGCCTGGCGCGCGCGCCGACGACGGGACGGCGGGCGCCGAGCGCGGCGCCGACGACGGCGGGAAGAAGAGCAAGGACGGCAAGGACGACGAGGACGGCGAGGGACGCGGCAAGGCGAAGGGCAAGGGCAAGGGCGGCTGGGGCGAGTGGGAGATGACCCCCGAGCAGAAGCAGCGCCTGGCCGACCGCCAGATGACCGCCTTCATGGCGTGGAACACGCCCGACGACGTCGACCTCGTCCTCCTCGAGGACGGCAGCGTGTTCGTCCGCGACGCGCTGAACGAGGTCCAGAGCGCGGTGATCGTCGGCGGCCTCCTCGCGATCCTGATCCTCTTCCTCTTCCTCCGTCAGCTCCGGCCGACCCTCATCGTCGCGATCTCGCTCCCGGCGAGCGTCCTGTTCACGTTCGCGACGATGTTCCTGGCCGACGTCAGCCTGAACCTGATGAGCCTGGGCGGGCTCGCCCTCGGCGTCGGGATGCTCGTCGACAACTCGATCGTCGTGCTCGAGAGCATCACGCGATGTTCCGAGGAGGGCGACGACCTCGTCCGCGCCACCATGCGCGGCACCCGCGAGGTCGGCAGCGCGGTGATCGCGTCGACCCTGACGACCGTCGCCGTGTTCCTGCCGATCATCTTCGTCGAGGGGGTCGCCGGGCAGATCTTCCGCGACCAGGCGGTCACCGTCGTCCTGAGCCTGCTCGCGAGCCTCGTGGCGGCGCTGTTCCTGATCCCGATGCTCGCGAGCCGCCGGCTCCCCGACGGGGTCGGCTCGACCGGCGACGACGACGGCTCGCGCGCGCCCGCCTCGGCCGGGTCGGGCGAGCTGCCGCGTCCGTGGACGTTCTCGGCGACGCGCGGCCGCGCCGCGGCCGTGTGGTCGGGACCGTGGCTCGGGAAGCCGCTCGCCCTCGTCACGCTCCTCGTCCTGCCGTTCATCGAGCTCGTCGGCCTGCTCATCTACCTCGTCGTGATCGTCTGCCTCGGCTGGCTCGCCGGCCTCGTCCTGCGTCGCGGCGGCGCCCTCGGCTGGCTCCTCGTCCCGATCACCTGGCCGTTCGACCGGATGTATCGGGCGACCGAGGTCGGCTACCGGCCGCTCCTCGCGAGCGCGCTCCGGCACCGGTCGGCCACCCTCATCGCGTCGGTCGCCCTCTGCGGCTACGCGGTCCTCCTCTACCCGCGGCTCGGCGCCGAGCTCCTCCCGCGGATCCACCAGGGGAGCTTCAACGTCGAGGCGAGCCTTCCGGTCACGACGCCGGTCGGGGAGACCGACCGGGTCCTCGCCGGGATGGCGCCGCGCCTGCGCGCGATCCCCGGCGTGGCGCAGGTCGTCGGCGTCTCGGGCGTGAGCCGCACCGACCTCGAGGCGGCCGACGAGGGCGCCAACACCGGCGAGCTGCGGGTGAAGCTCGCGGCCGACCGGGCCGACGCCGCCGGCGAGGCCGCCGTCGTCGAGCGGGTCCGCGAGGCGATCGCGGCCGCTCCGGAGCTCAACGGTCCGCGGATCGAGTTCCCCGAGCTGGTGAGCATCGAGAGCACCCTCGATGTCGAGATCGTCGAGGACGACCTCGGCAGCCTGCACGCGACGGCCCGGAAGGCCGCGCGCGTCCTCGAGGACCTCCCGTTCCTGGCGGATGTCCAGGCGGGTCTCGGCGGCGGGACGCCCGAGGTGGTGCTCCAGCTCGAGCCCGAGGTGCTCGCGCGGCACAACCTGAACCGGCGCCAGGTCGCCGAGACCGTCCGGGCGAAGCTCCAGGGCAACGCCACGACCCGGCTCTCGGGCGCGCGCCGGCTCGACATCCGGGTCTCGCTCGACGACGCCGAGCTCCAGGGCGTCGAGGCGCTCCGCAAGATCCGGATCGACCAGGGCGGTGAGGGCGTCGCCGCCGTGCTCCTCGGCGACGTCGCGACGGTCGAGATGGTCGAGGGCCCCGGCGAGATCAGGCGCCAGCGCGGCCGCCGGATCCACCGTCTGTCGGCGAACCTCGTCCCCGGCGTCGACCTCGCGACCGCGACCGTCGCCGCGGAGACGGCGCTCGACCGCGAGCTCGGGCCGCTCGTCCAGTTCCGGGTCGTCGGTCAGTCCGAGGAGCTCGAGCGCAGCCAGATGAGCATGCTGATCGCGCTGCTCACCGCGGCCTTCCTCGTCTACGTCGTGATGGCGAGCCAGTTCGAGAGCCTCGTCCAGCCGTTCCTCATCGTGATGACGCTCCCGCTCTCGCTCGTCGGCGTCCTGACGGTCCTCTACGCGTTCGGCGAGCCGGTCGGCGTCGTCGTCTTCATCGGCGCGATCGTCCTCGCCGGCATCGTCGTCAACAACGCGATCGTGCTGGTCGACACCGCGAACCGGCTCCGGCAGCGCGGCCGGACCGCGGCCGAGGCCGCCGCCGAGGCGGGGCACCTGCGCCTCCGGCCGATCCTGATGACGACGGCGACGACCGTCCTCGGCCTCGTCCCGATGCTCGTCTCGGGCGGGGCGGGGAGCGAGATCCGCCGCCCGCTCGCCTTGACCGTCGCGGCCGGGCTGACCAGCTCGACCGTGCTGACGCTCGTCGTGATCCCGGTCCTCTACGCGATCGTCCAGGGCGGCCTCGACCGCTGGCGCGGCGAGACGCCGGGCGACGGGCCGGTCGAAGGGGTGACCTCGTGAGCCTCGTCCGCGGAGCGATCGGCCGCCCGGTCACCGTCACGATGGCCTGCGTCGCGGCCACCGTCGTCGGCATCATCGGGCTGAACGTGATCCCGCTGCAGCTCCTCCCGAGCGGCTTCCAGAGCCGCGGAATGACGCTGATCTTCCCGTACCCGAACGCCGACCCGCTGAGCGTCGAGCGCGACGTCGCCCTCCCCGTCGAGGAGGCGCTCGCGACCGTCCCGTGGCTCGGATCGGTCGACGTCCGGTGCGACGCGGACCGCGCCCGGTTCAACCTCGAGTTCGCCGGGACGGTCGACACCTCCATCGCCGCCCTCGAGGTGCGCGACCGGCTCGAGCGGCTTCGACCCGAGCTGCCGGTCGAGGCGCAGCAGTACTTCATGTTCCGCCACTCGGCCGACGGCTTCCCCGACATGGCCTACGGGGCGCTCGTCCCGATCGAGCTCGGCCTCGACGGGTTCCAGGTCCTCGAGAAGCGGCTCATCCCGAAGCTCTCCCGGATCGACGGCGTCGCGAGCGTCGACACCTGGGGCGGCCTGGTCGATCAGCAGGCGCACATCGAGCTCGACGAGGAGGTCGTCCGGGCGCAGAAGATCAACATCTTCGAGCTCGTCGCGCGCCTCCGCGGCGAGAACTTCAACCTCCCGGGCGGGACGATCGACGACGGCGGCCGGCAGCTCTTCGTGAGGAGCGCCGCCCCGTTCGACTCGATCGCCGCCGTCGAGGCCTACCCGGTCAACCGACACCTCACCCTCGGCGACATCGGCGAGGGCGTCCTCAAGGCGGGATACCGCGACAGCGTCAGCCGGATGAACGGCCAGCCGATCGTCTGGATCGTGATCAAGAAGGAGAGCGGGCGGAACACGGTCGACGTCTGTCGCCGCGTCCGCGAGGAGGCCGACGCCATCGGCGACGACCCGCTCCTGGCCGGCTTCGAGCTGCTGCCGATGTGGGACGCGGGCGAGAGCATCGAGGCGTCCCTGTCGGGGCTCAAGGGGAGCCTCCTCTGGGGCGGCTTCCTCGCGATCGGCGTCCTGTTCCTCTTCCTCCGCCAGGTCCGGGCGACCTCGATCATCGCCGCCGCGATCCCGTTCTCGTTCCTCGTCGCCCTGGCGCTCCTGGCCGGCTTCGGCTTCAGCCTCAACATCCTCACCCTCGCCGGGCTCACCCTCGCCGTCGGGATGCTCGTCGACAATGCGATCGTCGTGGTCGAGAACGTCGTCCGAAGACGCGAGGCCGGCGAGTCGATGGTCGAGGCGGCGGCGAGCGGATCGGGTCAGGTGGCTCTCGCGATCACCCTCGCGACCCTGACGACGATCGTCGTCTTCCTGCCGCTCCTGTTCGTGAGCGACGAGCCGATCGTCCGCGTGATGATCACGAACCTGGCCGTCCCGATCAGCTTCGGGCTGCTCGCGAGCCTCGTCACGGCGCTCCTCGTCGTGCCGCTCCTCGCCTCCCGCCTGAAGACCAAGGTGACCGCGGACGGCGTCGTGACCGCGTCGAGCCCGACGGCGGCCGAGGATGGCTGGGGGCCGCTGCCCTGGATCCGGCGCCGGCAGCTCGCGTTCATCCGCTGGTCGCTCGCCCACCGGGTCGAGAGCGTGATCATCCTCCTCGCGCTGCTCGGCGGCGGCGGAAAGCTGCTCAGCAGCGGCGTCGACAAGGTCGGCGACGACGGCGGCGGGATGCGGGAGCAGATCCGCATCGGCGTCGAGCTCGACTCGTCGACGACGCTGATCGAGGCCAACGACGTCTTCTCCTACTACGAGGAGTTCCTCATCCCGCGGCGGGCGGCCTACGGCGCCAAGCACGTCCAGGTCCGCTTCGGTCGGTCCGACGGCCGGATCGAGCTCCGTCTCCTCCCGCCGGGTGAGCGAGACGGAGAGGAGGCGATCCGGGAGCGCCTCAAGAAGGACCTCCCCCGCCTCCCGGGCGTGAAGCTCAACTTCCGGGGCGGCGGAGGCGGCGGAGAGGAGGAGACCGAGGATGAGGGCGGCGGCGAGGTGACCGTCTCACTCTCGGGGCCGGACTCGACCGAGCTCTACGCGCTCGCCAAGTCCCTCCAGGAGCGCCTCATCGAGACGGGAGTGTTCGACGAGGTGAACGACGGTCTCGAGGACGCCGCCCGCGAGGTGCGCGTCGAGCTCGACCGCGAGGCGGTGAACCGGCTCGGCGCGAACCCGCAGACGGTGCTCGGGACGCTCGCCTACCAGCTCCGGGGGAGCCGCCTGGCCGACCTGCGCATCGGCGGCGAGGACATCCCGCTGATCGTGAGCTTCACCGAGCCCGACGACGGCGAGGGCCTCAACTGGCTCCGGAGCACCACGATCACGACGGAGAAGGGCTCGATGCCGCTCTCGGCGCTGAGCCGCATCCGCACCGCGCGAGGCCCGCAGTCGATCCACCGGCGCGACCGCAAGACGCAGGTGACGGTCAAGGGGATCACGGCGAAGAAGGAGGACGTCGAGCTGGCCGACCGGGCGGTGAGAGAGGTGATGGCCACCTTCCCGCTGCCCGAGAGCTACGCGGCGAAGGTCCAGGGGGACCTCCGCACGTTCGAAGCGCAGTTCGCCGAGATCCTGATCGTGCTCGGCCTCGGCGTCGCGTTCATGTTCCTGCTGATGGGCGTGCTCTTCGAGAGCTTCCTCCTCCCCGTCGCGGTCCTCCCGAGCCTCCCGTTCGCGTTCCTCGGCGGCTACATGGGCCTCTGGATCACCGGGACGCCGATGGACGTCCTCGCGAGCATGGGCTCGATCGTCCTCGCCGGGATCGTCGTCAACAACGCCATCGTCCTCGTCGACGCGATCAACCAGAACCTCGCCGCCGGGATGCGCCAGACCGAGTCGATCCTCGCCGGAGTCCGCGACCGCTTCCGCCCCGTCGTGCTGACCGCCTCGACGACCGTCGTCGGTCTCCTCCCGATGGCCTGGAGCCCGGCGACCGAAGGCGTCCTCAGCTACCACAGCCTCGCGCGAGCGATCATCGGCGGCCTGCTCGTCGGAACGATCGGAACGCTCGTCGCGGTGCCGCTCGCGTGGCTGCTCCTCGACGACCTCCGCCGGATGCTGATGCGGATCGTCGGCACCTACTGGCGGAACGAACCGACGGCCTGAGTCGCCACGGCGAGCGCTGCTCGCCGACTCGAACGCTGGCGTGACCGTCCAGCAAGCCGACCGATCGCCAGGCCGGCCGCCGTGCTAGGCTTGGTTCCATGGATCCCCGTTTCACCACGACCCGCTGGAGCGTCGTCCTCTCGGCGGGGGCGGCCCGAACTCCGGCGAGCGCGGACGCTCTCGAGACGCTCTGCCGGGCCTACTGGTATCCGCTCTACGCGTACGCCCGCCGGTGGGGGAGGTCGCCGGACGACGCGCAGGACGTGGTGCAGGGATTCTTCGCTCGCCTGCTGGAGAACGGCGCCCTCGGAGCGGCGGACCCGGGCCGCGGTCGCTTTCGCTCGTTCCTCCTCACCTCGTTCCGCAACTTCATCACGAACGAGTCGGCGCGGGCCTCCGCGCGCAAGCGCGGCGGCGGCGTCTCGGTCCTCTCCATCGACGCGGCGCGTCCCGAGGAGCGCTACGCCCTCGAGCCGGTGACCGACGAGACCCCCGATCGGCTGTTCCTCCGGAGCTGGGCGCTCGCGCTCCTTCGGACGGTGCTCGGAAGGCTGCGGGCGGCCTACGCCGATCAGGGCAAGGAGGCTCTGTTCGAGCGGCTCGAGCCGTTCATCGTCGGCGCCGGCGACGGCTCGTACGGCGATGCGGCCGAGGCGACCGGCCTCACCGCGGGCGCCCTGCGCGTGACGGTCCATCGGCTCCGTCGCCGGTATCGCGACACCCTCCGAGAGGAGGTCGCGCAAACACTCTCGGAGAGAGGTGATGAGGTCCCCGAAGCGGCGATCCGTGACGAGATCTCGGAGCTCCTGGCCGCCCTCGGAGGACGTCCAGCGTAACGTGAACGGTCCGATTCCTGTATCGAGTCAGGCGAAGGGAGACGACCATGACGACCGAGACCACCATGGACACGAAGAGCTCCGGAGCACCGACCTCGAACGATCGGCCCGACGTCGCGACGTCGCCGTCGGACGACCGACGGGCACCGGATCCAGAGGCCGCGCCGCCTCGCGACGGCGAGATCCGCCGATGCGGCCGCTGCGACGCCGACCTCCCCGAGGACGGCCCCGACGGGATCTGCCCCAGGTGTCTCCTGGCCGCTGGCCTCGATGACGACCTACCCATCTCCCCCGGGCGCTTCGTCGCCCCGTCCGTCGACGAGCTCGCGGCGCTCTTCCCGCAGTTCGAGATCGAGCGGTTGATCGGTCGCGGCGGCATGGGCGCGGTCTACCGCGCCCATCATCGCAAGCTCGAGCGCGTCGTCGCCCTCAAGATCCTCCCGCCCGAGGTCGCCGCCGATCCCACCCTCGCCGCGCGCTTCGTCCGCGTGGCGAAGGCGATGGGGCGCCTCGCTCATCCCGGCATCGCCACGATTCACGACTTCGGGGAGGCCGGCCCCTACTGCTACCTCGTCCTCGAGCTCGTCGAGAGCCTGAACCTCCGCGAGCTGATGGATCGCGATCTCTCCGCGAGCCGCACCTTCGACATCATGCTCGCGGTCTGCGACGCCCTGGACTACGCCCATCGCCACGACGTGGTCCACCGCGACGTCAAGCCCGAGAACATCATCGTCGACGATCACAGCCGGGTGAAGCTCGTCGACTTCGGCCTGGCGAAGATCCTCGAGGGCGGCGGACCGGAGCTCACCGCCACTCGCCACGCGCTCGGCACCCCTCACTACATGGCGCCCGAGCAGCTCGAGCAGCCCGAGTCGGTCGACCACCGGGCCGACGTCTTCTCGGTCGGCGTGATCCTCTACGAGATGCTGACCGGCCAGCTCCCGATCGGGAGGTTTCCCCCTCCGTCGCGGCGTCGCTCGGTCAGCCGCCGCGTCGACGAGATCGTCCTCCGCGCCCTCGAGCGCGACCCGGCCGATCGGTGGGGCTCGATCGCCGAGGTGCGGGCCCTGATCCAGGACGTGCAGGACCAGGGCAAGCCGAGCCCGTGGCGCTCGACCCCGACGGTCGATCCGATCGCGGACCTGACCGACGAGGCGGCCCAGGCGCGATCCGATCGCATCGGTTGGGTGATTCTGCTCACGTCCGAGCTCGGCGTCGTCGCCTTCTTCCTGCCGTGGTTCCACGGGCCAGTCGACGGCCGGCTCGCTGCTCGGTCGGGGTGGGACCTGGACCACTGGATGATTCTCGGGCAGGCGCTCCCCAACTGGATCGTCCTCCTCCTCGCCGGCATCCCGGGCGGGCTCGCAGCGGCGGGCCTCCGGCGCTCGATCGTCGTCCGCTGGTGGGTCCCCCTCATCCCGTCGGTCCTCGGCTGCGTGTTCGTGTTCGCGGCGACCGCCACCCTGATCGGGAGGGACGGAACGCTCCAGGTCGGCCCGGTGCTCTGCTTCGCCTGCTTCGTCGCCCAGGCCTGGGCAGCCTCCGCTCTCCGCAAGCTCGACCTCCGCCTGTCGCTCGGCGGGTTGTGGGCGATGGTCTTCCTGTTCGGAACGCTCGCGGCGGTCGCGGCGGCCATCGCGAGCTGACCTGACCCCTCCCCTGCGGTACGCGCGCTCGCCTATCGTGATTCCAGGGGTCAGGTCCAGGATTCACACCAAAGGGGTCAGGTCACACCAGAGGGGCGGGGTCCCACGAGCTGCTGCGACAGATTCGCTCGTGTGAATCCTGGACCTGACCCCTCGATTCACACCAGAGGCTTGGCGCGAACGCTCCGGGCGACGCCGGCTCCGAGCCGAGGCTGTTGTGATTCCAGGGGTCAGGTCCAGGATTCACACCGATGGGGTCAGGTCACACCAGAGGGGCTGGATCCCACCACGCGCCGCTGCGACAGATTCGCTGGTGTGATTCCTGGACCTGACCCCTCGTTTCACAACGGTTCGCCCGCAGCGAGCCGATCCGAGGTTCGGTCGCGGGCGCCGACCGCGAGTCGAACCTGACCGGCTCGATGCGAGGCAGGTGGCGACGGCGGGTCGAAGACGAGGCGTCCTGCTCCCGCTCCAATGAGCTGGTCATGGCCGAGGATGGCGAGTCAGGAACCGTCGGGGCGCTCGTTGCGCGTTCGCCAGCGTCGAGAGGGACGGGCGAGGATGATGCAGCCAACGACCTCGCTCTTGGAGTCGAGGTCGATTCCGACGAAGTGGGGCCCGGTCTCGACGGTGTACCGTTCGATGGAGCCCTGCACGCGGCGAAGGCGCTCGAGGGACTCGAGCTGCCCATGATTCCAGGGGTCAGGTCCAGGATTCACACCGAAGGGGTCAGGTCACACCAGAGGGGCTGGATCCCACCACGCGCCGCTGCGACAGATTCGCTGGTGTGATTCCTGGACCTGACCCCTCGTTTCACACCAGAGGATTGGTGCGAGACGTTCTGGTCCGTGCGACGCCGGCTTCGAGCCGAGGCTGTTGCGTGCGCGCATGTGCGTCTCCGCCAGGTCAGCGCCGGTTCCGCCTCAACGCGACATCGGGGCGAATTGGCTGCCCGTCCGCCATGTATCCGTCGACCTTCATGAGGCCCGTTGGGATCGCCGGCGGTAGCAGGATCTTCTGCGCGCCGAGGCCGGTCGGATCGGGGATTCTCGTTCTCCCAATCAGGCGGTCGGCCGCGGCAAGGCAAGCTCGCTCGAGAGGCGCAGATGGAAGCCCTCGTTCCTCATGCCACGCCACGAGCTCAATCGATGCGGAGGTCAGGCCTTGCACGTTCGCCAGGTAACTCGACCACAGTTCTTCGGAGGCCTCGCCTGCGGCGAACACGATCTGAGTGGCTCCGAACCCGACGACTTCGAGCACCTGAGCTTCGTTGAACGGAGGAGTCAGCAGCTCGACGACTAGGAGTGCGCAGCCGTCGTCAGGGTTGCGGAGCACAGCGAACTCGAGAGCGTCGCCGTCCATCACGATGCGGCCGACGTTTTCGTCCGCGCCGACGAGGCATCGAAACGCACACGCCATGGCGTGAGGAACGACCCCGAGGATCGCGATCTTCGACCAGCTCGGCCTGTCGTCCATCGGCGGTTGCCTCTGCTCCAGTGCGCAAGCGTAGACTCTGCTCTTACCTCGCGTCTTCCTTCAGCACCGCGGTGATCGTTGCCCACGCGGCGCCTGCGTCCGACGCGGTGTCGCTCCACTTGCCCGGTAGTCTTCCGCAGAACGAGGACTTCAGGATCTCGGGCAGGGCGTTGCGCTGGTCCTCCTCGAACAGGGGATGGTCGAGGTAGATGCACGCCTCCTCGGTCGCTCTCACCGACAGCGTTCCGCCGACCTCGGGTTGCTCGCGGACCCTCGCCGCGACCTTCACGATCAGCTCGATCAGCGCGGCCGACATCCCCGGGTGCCGCTTGGTGAGGAGCTTCACCTCCTCGGGCGGTGGCGGGTAGTCCATCTGCACCGGGGCGAACCGGTCGAGCTGGGCCGGGTCGATCGCGAAGGTGCCGGAGAACTCGTTGCCTCGGTTGACGGCGGCGACGAACTGGACGTTGTCGGGGATCGCGCGGAAGCGGTTCTCGATCGGGTCGAAGAGCCGGCGCGTCGCGTCGAGGGCGGGCATCAACGCGTTCCGGGCGCTCTCGGGGCAGCGGTTGAGCTCGTCGAGGAACACGAGATACCGCCTTCGCGGACTCGCGTCGGCCTCTTCCAGGGCCGTCAGGATCTCGGTCTTCACGAAGTCGGTCACCGGATGCCCCGACTCGGATGCCCGCACCTGCACCGTCGCGAGGAAGTCCGACGCCTCGATGACCGCCCCGCAGTTGAAGAGGACGAACTCCATCGCGAGGGTCGTCGCGATGCTCTTGGCGAGGGTCGTCTTGCCGCATCCCTGCGGCCCGTCCAGCAGGATGTTGAGGCCGCTCTCGAGCAGCACCTGGAGCTTTCGCGACACGACCGGGTCGAGCCAGACGCCCTCCAGCGCAAAGTCCAGCACCCGGACGAGCTCGACCTCGATCGCTCCGCGGTCGTCGCGGTTCGGCTTGCGGATGGCCTTGATCCGGACGGTGCACGGGACGCCCGGCCGCACGCCCGGGTCGTCGCAGAGGACGACCTTGGGGGCGCGCCGCCCGTCGAGGTGGGTCGCCCGGAACCGGAACGGGGAGCCCTCGACGGCGTTCGTCCAGAACGTCGTCTCCCGGACCTGACCGGTCGAGACCTCCTCGAGAGGGAGCTTCGCGCCCACACGCCTTCTCCGACGGGCTCGGCTGTTCAGACCGCCCGGAGCGTCCGCCCGACCAGTCCCAGCACCACCTCGGCGAACCTTCGCACCGCCGCGGAGAGGTCGTCCTCGCCCGCCAGCTCGACGTAGTGCGGGAAGCATACCTCCTCGAGCGGACGGACCGCCACCTGAGCGCACGCGATCCCCTGCCGGTGCGTGAGCGCCCCCACGAGCGTCCGGAGCGCCTCCACGCTGCACTCGGTCGGCAGCCCGTCGCTGATCATCACGAGCAGCTTCGCCTTCCGCCGGCTCGCCCGGGCGAGGGCGGCCGCGTGGACGAGGGCCGCCGCGTCGTTGTTGCCTCCCCCGTCCTCGAGCGAGGCGACGGCGCATCGATCGGCCGTGCCGGCGTCGTAGATGACCGCGTCGGTGAAGCCCAGCACGCGTGTGTCGACGCCCGACAGGCCGCGGCTCGCCTCGGCGAGGAGCGTGCCGAAGAGGCGCGCCTTCTCCATGCTCCGCCCGGTCGCCATCGAGCCCGAGCAGTCGATGACGAGCCCGAGGAACAGATCCGCCCGGAAGATCGTCCGCCGCGCGACGAGGATCCGCGGGTCGCCGCGCGCGAGCGCCTGGCCGAGCCGCGCCCGGTCGAGCTCCTTGCCGCGGGTCCGGCGCCGGACGCGCTCGAGCCCGAGCCCGAGCCGCCGCAGCGTCTCGCGCATCCGCCGGGCCGGCCCGGCGACCTGCGCGGCGAGGGCGCGGTGGGCGGCCGGGTCGAACGGGATCGGCACGACCGTCGTGATCCGGTCGAACGACTCGTCGGTGTCGACGTTGATCTCGAGCGGGCCTCCGCGCCCGCCCCGGCCCCTGTCGGGCTTCCCGCGCCGGCGGAGCACCCGCTGCACCTCGGCCTGGAGCTCGGGCTCGCCGATCCCGTCGGCCCGCTCCGCGAGCTCGGCCTCGTCGCCGCTCGCGAGCCCGTGCAGGCCGAACGTCTCGAGGAGCGCGCTCTCCGCCCCGAAGATGCGGCGGAGGGCGCGGGCGATCTCGAGGAGCTCCTCCATCGAGCTGTCCCGGAAGCTCCGCCGCCCGAAGAGGACCAGCCCGGCCGCCACCTTTGGATCGCCCGTCCGGTCGCCGAGTCCCATCCGCAGGGCCCGGACGAAGCGGGCCAGGCTCCCGCCCGCCTGCTCGAGGTGGCGCAGGAGGCGGCCGTGCGGGACGCGGACGGCGCCGGCCGCGCGCGCCGGCCGGAGGCGCGTCTTCACGAGCACCTCGAAGCTGCGCCCGAGGAGCGCGTCGACGAGAGTGCTCACCGGGACCTCGCGGCTGCTGTGCTGGAACGCCCACGCGGCGAGGCGCTTCAGCTTGTCGCCGTGCGCCCCGTCGACGGCGCGCAGGTTCCGCTCGAGGTGCTCGTCGGCGACGAGGTTGAGGGTGCCGGCGAGGCGCTCCCTGGCCGCCTCCTCCCAGACTCCCTCGGCGTCGGGGCCGCGGTGGTACCGGTGATGGCCGATCTCGTGGAGAATGAGCCCGCGGACGACGTCGTCGCCGTGCCGCTCCTCACGCAGGAGCGGCAGCACGTTGACGTGGATCGTGCTCGACCCGAGCCGGGTGTAGCCGAGCTCCCCCTCGGCGAGCATCGCGATCCGGAGGAGCCGTCCGGTCAGCTCGCGGCCGCGGAGGACGCCCCAGGCGAACGCCTCGGCGAGGCGGGCGAGCTTCGAGGCCCGCCGGGGGCCCGACGGCATCCGCGCGAGCAGGGTCGAGCGGGTCCTGGCCCGGGTGGTGTCGGTGAGCATCCGGGTCCAGGCGTCGACCCGCGCCGCCGCGTCGACGCCGGGCCTCTCGAGGAGCTCGAGGACGAGGCCCTCGGGGTTGCCCTCGGCGGCCCAGCCGGCGACGAGGGTCGCGTCGACGGCCGCGTCGAGCTCGGCGCGGGGCGCGAACGCCAGCAGGCCCGCGTGCTCGTGCCCGCGGCGCCGGGCGAAGACCTCCTGGCGCCGGGCGAAGACCTCCCGGAGCAGGACCGGGACGCCGGTCCGGTCGCCGTGGCGGGAGAGGAGCGCCGCGGCCGCGTCGACCCGCAGCGAGGCGAGCCGGTCGGTCCCCGCGTCCAGGAAGCCGGCGAGGGCGTCCCGGACCGGGTCGCCGACGGCCGTCAGGAGCGCTCGCACCGCCGGGACGTACGCGCTCGGCTGCGGCGAGGTCGCCAGGTGCGTGGCGACGACGACCTCGTCGATCCCGGCGGCGACGAGCGCCTTCCAGTGGGCGTCGCCGAACCAGGGGATGCTGCACGGCTCGGCGACGATCGCGAACGCCGCCTCGGCCGCCGACGCCTCGCCCCGGTCGATGAGGCCGATGGCGATCGCGAAGCGGAGCTCGGCGGCGCCGCCCCCATCGAGGACCGCCCGCACGGCCTCGAGCGAGGGCTCGTTGGGCCACAGGGCAATCACCGCGGCGAAGCTCGCCCCGACGCGCGGGCCGAGGGCGAGGGCGCCCGCGAGGCGCTCGCGCGCCTCGACGCCGAGCTCGAGGAGGCGGAAGGCGGCCTCCTCGATGATGCGCGGCCCGCCGCTCGCGCAGAGCTCGACGAGCGCGTCGACGTCGTCGCACGCGCGGACCGCGGCGAGCCGCTCGGGATCGGGCGGCGCCCAGGCCGGGTCGCGGGCGGGGCCGGCCGCCGCGACGAGGCCGCGGGCGTCGACCCACCCGCCGAGCTCGCCGAGCGTCTCGGCGTCCAGGTGGGGGAGCATCGCGATCACGTCGTCGCGGTGGGCGGCGAGGAGCGCGCCGCCCGCGCCCGATGCGTGCAGGCGCGCGAGCATCTTGCCCGCCGCCGGCCCGAGCGGGCCGCGGAGGGCGCCGACGCAGACCGCGACGCTCGCCTCGTCCAGGAGAGCGGTGAGGAGCTCGGGGTGGCGGTAGCGCGCGATCCCGCAGAAGCCGGCCGCGGCTCGCCACGCAGCGAGGGCGAGGCGCGGGCTCGGGAGGGCCGCGAGCTCCTCGAGGCCGGCCGCCGGCCCGTCCTCCCGGTCGATCAGGGCGCGCCCGACCGCGATGGCATGGGTCTCCCAGCGGTGGAGCCACGCGCGGCCGAGGAGGCCGAGCGTTCCAGCCGTCGCGTGGTGACGGACCATCGCGGCGTCGAGGCGGGCGAAGAAGGCGTCGGCTGCGGCGCCGGCGTACCACTCGAAGGTGGTCGCCACCTGCGCCAGCGGGTCGTGGCCGACGATCGCCGCCATCACCGCGTTGAGCGGCGGCGACCCCGATGGCCTCGGCCGGCGCAGGAGCGGCCCGCAGACGCCGCGTGAGGGGTGGGCGGCGCGCGCGGCGAGGAGCGCGTCGAGGTCGGGCTCGGCGCAGCGGATGATCCCGACCGCCTCGGCGGCGTCGACCGCGTCCCCGGCGGGGGTGGCGGGACGGTCGCCCGAAGACGGCGTCGACGCGGTCGCCGCGCCGAGGAGGCGCCCGGCCCAGGCTCGTTCGTCGGGGTCGGCGCCGTCGACGAGGATCGCGGCCACCGCCGTGACGGCCGGCCAGGGGATCGACGGGCTGCGGTCGAGCGCGCTCCGGAACCGGCGGCGCGCGGCGGCGTCGAGCCGCGCGAGGAGGGCGGCGAGCCGACCCGCGTCCTCGACGAGGGCGCGCGCGACCCGGCCGACGACGTGGTGGGCGAGGCGCGGCCGCGGTCGCGATGCGTCGGGCTCCTCGTCGCCGTCGTCGCTGCCGCCGTCGCCGAGCCAGGCCTCGAGGAGCGGCTCGTCGATCGCGTCCTCGAGGGTGGCGAGGAGGCGGTCGACCTTCGCGTCCGAGCCGAGGGGGCCGACGCTCGCCTCGTGGCGGAGCAGCTCGATCAGCAGCGCGCGGGCGAGGGGCGGATCGAGCGACTCGAGGAGCTCGGCGACGCGATCGGCCGGGCCGTCGACGACGACCGCGGCGAGGAGCGGCGCCCGGCGCGCCTCGGGGAGGGCGTCGAGGATGCGCCGGAGGAGCCCGCGGCGCCACGCGGCCGCCTCGTTCGGTACGAGCACCAGGGCGACGACCTCGTCGACCGATGCCGAGACCGCGGCCTTCACGACCCGGTCGAGGCCGAGCGCTCCGACCAGCCGGATGGCCCGGTCGCGGGAGAACCTCACGATGCCGACGAGGTGACCGACCGCGAGCGGGGCGTCGAGTCGGTCGGCGCGCCGGGCGAGGAGGCGGGCGAGGACCTTCCGGGGCAGCCTCCGGGGCTTCGCGTCCGGCTCGAGCTCGAGGGCGGCCCGGATCCGCACCGCCTCGGGGACCCAGCGGTGGTCCAGGAACGAGGGGCCGGCGCCGAGCTCGAGGCACAGGCGCGCGGCCGCCGGCGGCCAGCGACCGCTCCGCGCGCCCGCCCGGAGGAGGGCGACGCGAAGACGGAGGGCGCGCGGCTGCGCGAGGCAGGTCGCCCGGGCGGCCGCGGCGACGACGTCGAGGAGGCCGCGCCGGCGGGCGGGCGGGGCGCTGCTCTCCGGGAGGAACGCCAGCTCGAGGAGCCCGTCCACGCCGTCGGCGATCGGGAGGGCGGCGACCGCGGCGGGGTCGTCGGCCCGGGCCGCGGCGAGGGTCGCCCCGACGAGCTGCGCGGCGCTCGGGGCGGGCTGCGCGTGGAGCGCCTCGTCGAGGAGCGTCTCGAGCCCGTCGTCGATCGATCCGGCGAGGTCGAGGAGGCGACGCCGCACCGGCTCGGGCAGGAGGCGCCGGACGATCACGTCGGCGATCAGCCGGAGCATCTCGGCGCCGGGGAGACCTCGGGGCAGTCGCTCCAGGACGAGGTCGCGGTGCGCCTCGTCGGCGAGGAGGAGGAGGGTCAGCCCGCTCTCGTCATCGTCCGCCCGCCGGGCCGCCTCGCGCCGGACGCTCGGGTCGTCGTGAAAGACGACGTGGGCGCGGCGGCCCGCCTCCGGCCCTCGGGCGGAGCGCCAGAGCGCGCCGACGGCGACGGCGCGGACGCCGGGGTCGGCGTCGTCGAGGGCGGCGACGAGGCGACGCCAGACCGGGACGCCGGTCGCCCCGGCGAGCGACTCGATGCCGGCGATCCGCAGGCGCGGGTCGTCGGCGTCGAGGAGGCGCGGGATGAGGCCGAGGAGGGGGAGGCGATCGTCGATCCGCGCGGCGGCGAGCTCGGCCAGGAGGGGGAGGAGCGCGTCGGCGTCGAGGTCGTCGCGCTGCAGCGAGCGCCAGAGGACGGTGTCCTTCACGGCGAGCTCTCCCGATCCACGCGGCGACGAGGGCGGCGAGGCGGCTCGCCGAGACGCGCCCGGAGCGACCCGGGGTCACTCCCCGGGGGGTGAAGCGTCGCGTGCCGGACGCCGTCGTCGACCGTCGACAGGGGCGAACGACGGCCCCCACCGCGACGAGCGCGAAGGGCGAACGGACGGGCACCTCACCCGTGGGGCTCCCTTCCTTCGGGAGCGCCCACATGATCGCCCCATCGACGACACGCGACAACCGCGGACGGTCCCGGAGGACCGACCCAAAGGCGCCCGAGGTGGTTTCGTGGGCTACCGGGCTCCGCGTGCGGCTGCTCCCACCCGAGAAGCCGGCGTGTTCACGCGGTCCGGCCGGCCCCTTCCGACCGACCTTCCTTCCGGGGGGTCGGGGCCGGCGAGACGCCCGGCGCGCGAGCTCCGGACGCCCCTCACGTCAGGGGAGGCGATCGATCGAACGC
This sequence comes from Planctomycetota bacterium, assembly GCA_029260755.1. Lineage (GTDB taxonomy): Bacteria > Planctomycetota > J058 > J058 > JAJDCQ01 > JAJDCQ01. Next base: position 127,412 of record JAJDCQ010000039.1, read on the forward strand.
GCTGGCCGAGTGCCGGTCGCGTCCGGGCGCCTCTCGACCTCCGCCGGGCGAGCCCGGCGGAGAATCGGCGGCGGGCTCTCACCCCCCGCACCTCCAGGGACGGCTCAGGCGGCGGGTCCGTTTCGGCGGATCCGAGATCCCTGCGCGGCTCAGGCGGCCGAGACCGAGGCCGAGATGGCCGGCCCGAGGAGCCAGGCGAGGGCTCGGTCGCGGTCCGACGCCACGAGCGGCGCGGCGTCCCCGAGGAGCTGGCCGAGGCGGTCGGCGAGGTCGATGGTGACCGCGTCGCCGCCGCGCTTCGTCATTCCGTCGGCGACGGCGGCGACCGCGCGGAGGCCCGGGGCGTCGGTCGTCTCGACCCGATCGAGGTCGATCACGATCCGCGTCACCCCATCGCGGACGAGCCGCGCCGCTCCGGCGACGAACGCCTTCGCCACGCCGTCGTCGAGGTCGCCCGAGAGCTCGAGGATCGCCACGCTCCGGTCGCGCCGCAGGCGGCGCACCTTCACGCGCAGCGTCTTCGCCGTCGCGCGGGCCGCCTCGAGGCGCTCGAGCTTGCGCCGCTCGACGCTCGCGAGGAGTCCGGTCACGCAGAAGAGGAAGACCCGGCCCGACTCGGTCGTGACGACGTCGATGACCCGGCCGCCGACGCGGCGGCGCTGGCGGCGTTGCGCCCGCTCCCCGCGGGCCTCGAGGAGGTCGGTCTCGTCGGTGAGCTGGGTGACGAGCCACGGGCACATGGCGCTTCCGTCGCCGGCGCTCTGGAGCCCGTCGAGGATCGCCGCGGCCATCCGGAGGAGGCGCTCGGCCTCCTCGTCGCGACCGAGACCGATGCAGGCCTGGGCGACGCAGAGGATCGCGCTCGGCGAGAGCAGCGCGGAGATCCCGAGCGCGTCGTGGAGCCGGAGGACGTCGCGGTGGCGCTCCTCGTTCGCGGCCGCGTCGAGCTCGGCCAGCGCGTCGTCGGCGGCGTCGAAGTCGGGGTGCTGGAGCACCTCGTCGCGAAGGCGGAGGAAGCTCACGACGTCGCGGTCGTTGAGGAACCTCTCGAGCAACCTCGCGTGCATGACCCACCTCCTCGCGGAGAAGGGTCTACGCACGCCCGGTGCCAGGGCGCGGCGCTGAGCGGTCGCGAGTCGTAAGTCTCGTCGCGACAGCTCGAAACGGCATCGACCAGCCAGCCCGTGGCGGGGCCCGAAGGTGGCGCCTCGGGGCAGGGTGCCCCCGGTGGTCCGGATCTGCGTCTCGCGTGGGTCGCGCGCTGGCCGAGGGTCAGCGCTTCTTCTTTCGCCTCGCCTTTGCCTTCGTCCTCTTCTTCGTCTCGCTCTTCGCCTTCGCCTTCGCCTTCGCCTTCGACTTGGCCTTCGTTTTCGCCTTGGCCTTCGCCTTCGCCTTCGCCTTGGCCTTGGACTTGGACTTCGGCCTGGTCTTCTTGCCCTTCGTCGCCTTCGGCCGACGCGCCCCGGCGGCGGCCTTGCGCGGCGAGGCGGGGAGCGCCGGCGGCGTGAGGACCGGACGATCATCCAGGAGCGGGCCGATCGGCGGACGCTCCTCCAGCTCCTCGAGGATCATCTCGATCCCGCGCTCGAGCTGGGGATCTTCGCCGGCCGCCCACTCGTGCGGCGCGATGTCCACGTCGATGTCGGGCTCGGTGCCCCAGTTCTCGACCTCCCAGCCGACGTCGGCGAACTGGAAGGCGAACTCGGCCTGCGTCGTCACGCTCCGGTCGACGAGCGAGTGGCGCGGCCAGATGCCGATCACGCCGCCCCACGTCCGCCGGCCGATGAGCGGCCCGAGCTTCAGCAGCTTGAAGCAGTGACTGAAGATGTCGCCGTCGCTCCCCGCCTGCTCGTTCGTCAGCGCGACGAGCGGTCCGGCCGGGCTGTCGTCCGGATACGGCGAGGGCTGACCCCAGCGCTGCACGTTCCAGCCGATCCTCCGCCGCGACAGCTTCTCGAGGAGGAGCTGGCTGACGTGGCCGCCGCCGTTGTAGCGGACGTCGATGATGAGCGCCTCCCGGTCGACCTCCTGGAGGAACTGGCGGTGGAACGCGCTGAAGCCCGCGGCGCTCATGTCCGGGATGTGGACGTAGCCGGCCCGGCCGCCGGTCGCCTCGTGCACCCGCGCCCGGTTCGCGTTCGTCCACTCGCGATAGCGGAGCGGGTATTCGTTCCGGAGCGTCTTGACCGTCACGTTGCGTCCGCCTGCGAGGGCGAGGTTCACCTCTTGCCCCGACAGATGGACGAGCGCCTCGCCGGGCGCGAAGCTCTCGGACAGGCGCCGGCCGTTGATCGCAGTGATGACGTCGCCGACCGACACGCCGATCCCGGGCCGGACGAGCGGCGAGGTCGTGTCGTCCCAGCCCGCGTCGCCCTGCACGATCCGGTCGACGCGATAGCCGCGCCGGCGCCGGTCCCACACGAGGTCCGCCCCGAGCCGTCCGATCAGCCAGCGAGGCTGCGGCCGGTAGTCGCCGCCGACCTCGTAGCAGTGGCTCGTCCCGAGCTCGCCCTGCACCTCCCAGATGAGGTCCGAGAACTCGCTCCGGGTGGCGACCCGCTCGACCAGCGGCCAGTAGCGGCGGCGCACCTCGGCCCAGCTCACGCCCGACATGTCCTCGGTCCAGAAGTGGTCGCGCATGAGGCGCCACGCCTCGACGAACATCTGGCGCCACTCCTCGCCGGGGTCGACGCTCACCCGGACGCGGTTCGTGTCGATCCAGCCGGTCCGCCGGTTCGCGAGGTCGCGCTCCTCGGGCTTCTCCCCGATCTTGACCGAGCGGAGGCGTCGGCCCGATCGGTAGACGAGCGCCTTGCCGTCCTTCGTCGCGGCGAAGCTCGAGATCCCGTTGAAGATCGTCTCGCGCTTCTGCTCCTCGAACTTGTAGTGCTCGATGATGCCCTTGCCCGGCGACTCCCCTCCCGTCCAGTTCGGGCCGCCGAGCGCCCCCTCGACCGGATAGATCGAGTAGATCGCGCCGCCTGCGACGCCCGCGATCCGGGCGTAGCGACCCTCGCCGACCGGGAAACCGACGACCCGGTCCTCGATCCCGTCGAAGTCGATGTCGACCTTGGGCGGCGCGCCCTTCTTGGCGCCGCCGCCCCCCTTGGCCTTCGCCTTGGCCTTGCTCTTGGCCTTCGCCTTGCCGCGCGCCTTCTTCGTCTCGCCCGGCCCGCCGCCGTCCTCGGCATCGGGCGGGGTCGGCACGAACGGGCTTCGGGTGTCCTTCCGCAGGGTGACCAGGCACGGCCGGATCCCGCGCGGGAACCCGAGCTCGAAGTGCATGCTGTCGTACACCGGGTCGAACACCCGGTAGGAGAGGAAGAAGAGGAACTTCCCGTCGGGATCCCACGCCGGCTTGACGTCGCGCAGCACCGGCGCCGTGACCGAGCGCGGCTTGCCGCCGGCGGCCTTCACGACGCGGATCGTCCCGAGGTGCGGCGTCTGCTGGAAGCCGTAGGCGATCCACTGCCCGTCGGGCGACCAGCTGAACCCGGCGATCCGATCGTGCGGGCTCCGGTCGAGGATGCGCGCCCGCTTGGCCGTGAGGTCGACCACGATCAGCTCGTGACGGTGGTTGACGAGGGCCACCTGGTCCTTGGTCGGGCTCGCCTCCATCTCGAGGGCCCGGCCGAGGTCGGCCTTGCCGCCGAGGCGCTTGGGCTCGTCGCTCCCGTCGGCTGCGAAGACGACGAGGCTCTCCTCGCCGCTCTCGTCGCTCGTCGCCACGATCCGCTTGCCGTCGTGGAGCCACCGCGACAGGCGGTAGCGGACGCCGTCGCGGACGCCGTGCTGGGTGACCGCGCCCTCCCAGTTGCTGAGGGTGAACGGCCGGCCGCGCACGGTGAGGGCGAGGGCGGTGCCGCTGGGGCTCGGGTCGTAGTCCTCGAGGAAGCGCGCCGGCGAGACGAACTTCCGGTTGCGCTGGGTGCGCGGGCTCGACCAGTCGATCTCGATCAGGCGGGGACCGTCGGTCCGGGCCGGGTCGAGGACGTAGAGCTCGCCGCCCGCGTGGTAGACGACCCGCTTGCCGTCCGTCGTGGCGTTGCGGGCGTAGTAGTCGTCGTGATGGGTGTGGCGGCGAAGGTCGCCGCCCGTCGTCGTGCACGAGTAGATGTTGCCGTAGCCCTCGTGATCGCTGTGGAAGCAGATCCGGTTGCCGATCCACATCGGGTGGCTCAGGTTGCCGCCGGTGTGGATGAGGCGGTCGAAGACCCCGTCGCCGTTCCGATCGATCCAGAGATGGCCGATCGTGCCGCCCCGATACCTCTTCCAGCGGGCCGGGTCGGCCCCGTGGCGGCCGACCACGACGCCGCCGCGCCCGCCGGCGCAGGCGTAGCGAGCCGGGCCCCAGGGCATCCGCTCGGGCTCGCCGCCCTCGCGGTCGACCGAGAAGATCTCGGTCATCCGCGGCAGCGGCTGGCGCGCGTTGCTGCAGAAGAGGATCCGCCGGCTGTCGCGGCTCCAGCCGACGACCGTGGTGATCGTCGCGCCGAGGAAGGTCCGCCGCTCGATCTGGCCGCCGTCGGCGGGCATCACCCAGACCTCGGGCTCGCCCTGCTCGCGCCCGATGAAGGCGAGCCACTTCCCGTCCGGCGACAGGAACGGCGTGCTCTTCTCGGCCAGGCCCGATGTCAATCGTCGCGGCGTTCCGCCGTCGACGGACACGGTCCAGAGGTCGTCTTCCCCGGCGAAGACGACCGTGTCGCCCCGGATGGTGGGCGTGCGGTAGTAGCCTTGGATCGTCATGGGGCAGAGATGATAGCGACGTCTCGGGAGGGCGGCCAGCGCGCCGAAGAGGCCGGTCCAGGAGGAGGGTCCGGGAGGTCGGTCGGGGCGATCGGGCGGGCGTGACGGGGCGCCGAGGGGGCCGCCGCGCCGGTCAGCGCTTCCGCTGCATCGTGAGGAGCCGCGTCTCCTCGTCGTAGGTGATGTCGAGCTCGTCGCCGTAGAGATGGTAGAGGACGACGTAGCGATAGATGTAGGTCTCGAACACCACCGGATCCCCCGCGTCGAGGGTCGACTGGTGCCACGCGACGATCGCGTGGTCGAACCGCCCGTTCTTCCGGAGCGAGAAGCGGAGCGGCGCGAGGACGTAGACGGCCGCGACGACGAAGAGGACGCCCGCGATCGCGCGGCGACGGCCCCGCTGCGGGTCCTCGGCGCGCGCGGCGACCGCGCCCAGCCCGATCACCGTCGCGGCGACGGCGACCGCGGCCGCCGGGAGGAGCCAGGCGGGGAGCGCCGATCCCTGCGCCGCCAGCAGCGTCGCGACGGTGACCGCGTACGGGATCGCGACGAGCGCGGCGGCGACGATCAATCGCCACGGCGTCCGGAGCGGGTCCTCGGCGGGCGCGCTCCGCGCCGCGCGGAAGACCAGGATGAAGAAGAGGACGCCCAGCCCCATGGCGGGCCCGCGTGCCCAGCCGAGGGGGACGTTCGCGGCGGCGTCGGCGTAGGCGTTGAACTGGAACGCGTTCGGCAGCAGGAACAGAGACGCCGACGCCATCGCCGCGACGAGGCCGGTGAGCCACGGCCGCTCCCGGCCGGCGATCATGTCGTCGAGGAGCCAGCCGACCAGCAGGGCCAGCGGGAAGTAGATCGAGGCGGTGTACCACCCCCAGACGCCGCGGCTGATCGTGAAGATCGCCATCACGATCACGATCCACGCGGCGGCCAGCGTGGCGGCCGCGCGTCGCTCGGCGCTCTCGGCGCCCGAGAGGGCCGCCACGCCCGCCTTGGCGAGGGCCGGCCCGAGGAGCAGCGTCCAGGGCAGGCCGTAGATCATGATGTGCTGCCACGGGTAGAGCAGCTCGCGGCGGCCGGGCTGACGGACGCCCGAGAACACCTCCTCGTCGCCGGTCGCCCGTTTGAGCGCCTGCTGGACGAACATCTGGTCGAGGACGACGTCCCCGTTGCGATGGATCGCGATGACGAGCCACGGCACCGTGACGAGGACGGCGGCGCCGACGCTCTGGGCGACCATGGAGAGGGTCGGGCGGGCGCGGCGGCGCTGGAGCCAGATCCCGACGACCGCGATCGCGAGCGGGATGACGACGATCACCGTCTTGGTGAGGAACGCGAGACCGCAGACGGCGCCGATCACGCGGAGCAGCCCGGGACGCCGCGGCAGCTCGAGGGTGCACCAGAAGACGATGGCGATCTGCAGGACGACGAGGGCGTCCATCACGCCGCTCCGGTAGACGTGGAGCTGGAGGTGGTCGTAGACGAGGAAGAACGAGACCGCCGCCAGGCGGGCGGCGCCGAGGCCGAACCGGTCCCTCGTGAGCCTGGAGAGGGCGAGGATGAGCACGAGCATCGCCAGCCCGGGGACGACCCGCATCGCGAAGCGCGGCGTCGGCATCGACGCGAGGAACGGGAGGCTGGTCCAGTAGTAGAGGGGCGGCTTGATGAAGTCGGGCGACGGGCCGAACCGGGGCGTCACCCAGTCGCCGCTCTCGACCATCGTCTCGGCGATCTCGGCGTACCAGCACTCATCGACGAGGCCGAACGAGCGGTTGGCATCCCAGAAGATGTAGACCGCCGCGACGAGGAGGAGCGCGATCAGGACGGGGTCGCGCCGCGCGCCGGCCGGCTGGCCCGCCGGCGCGGACGTCTGCTCCGCCGGTCGTTCGGTCGTCTGCTCGGGTGCTTGCTCGGGCGACGCGGGCTCCATCAGGCCCCGCCCGCCGACCCGTCGCCGTCGAGGGCCTCGAGATGGGCGAGGACGCTCTCGCCGAGCGCATCGAGGTCGTAGCCCCCCTCGAGGATCGAGACGATCCGGCCGCCCGCGTGGGTCTCGGCGAGCTGCACCAGCCGCCGCGTGACGTGGCCGTAGTCCTCCGCCTCGACGGCCAGGCCGCCGATCGGGTCGGCCCGGTGGGCGTCGAACCCCGCCGAGATGAGGACGGCCTGCGGGCGCCAGCGGTCGAGGGCGTCGACGATCCGATCGACCGCGGCGCGGAACGGACCGCCGGCGGCCCCCTCGTGGAGCGGCAGGTTGAGGGTCGTCCCGAGGCCCTCGCCCTCGCCCGTCTCGTCGGCGCCGCCGGTCCCGGGGTAGAAGGGCCATCGATGGAGCGAGGCGTAGAAGACCCGCGGGTCGTCGTAGAAGGCCTCCTGGGTGCCGTTGCCGTGATGGACGTCGAAGTCGACGACCGCGACCCGGTCGAGGCCGTGGCGCTCGAGCAGCGACGCGGCCGCGATCGCGACGTTGTTGAGGAGGCAGAAGCCCATCCCGTGGGCGGGCCGGGCGTGGTGACCGGGCGGGCGGACGAGGGCGAACGCGCGGCGGCGCGCGTCCTCATCGGGGACGATGGCCGAGGCCGCCGCGACCGCCGCGCCCGCGGCGAGGAGGGCCGCGTCGACCGACCGCGGCGAGACGGCCGTGTCGGGATCGAGCCAGCCGCCGCCGCGCGCGGCGGCGTCCCGGAGCACCTCGACGTAGCGGGGCGGGTGAAGCCGGGCGACGTCGTCGAGCGTCGCGGCGGTCGGGGCGACGAACCGGTGGGGGCCGTCCGTCGCCTCGGGGAGCGCGTCGGCCCGGTCGATCCCGAGGGCGTCGAGGATGGCGACGAGGCGCTCGGGTCTCTCGGGGTGCCCCCGACCGGTGTCGTGCTCGAGGAAGACCGGATCGTAGTAGATGACGGCCATCGCGGCTTCCCCTCCCGGGATCGTCAAAGCGCTGGGCCGGCGGCACCTGCGGCGTCGGACGCGCCCCCGGGACGCACGATTGCCGAATCCTCGACGCCCCTATATCATTCATCACCATCATGCCCACCATCCACCCGACCGCGGTGGTCCACGATCGGGCCGAGCTCGCCGACGACGTCGTCGTGGGGCCGTTCTGCATCGTCGGCGAGCACGTCAAGATCGGCTCGGGGACCGAGCTGCGCAGCCACGTCGTGGTCGAAGGCCACACCACGATCGGCGAGCGGAACCAGATCTATCAGTTCACCTCGATCGGTCAGGAGCCACAAGACAAGAAGTACAAGGGCGAGGAGTCCTACGTCCAGATCGGTAACGAGAACATCATCCGCGAGAGCGTGACGATCCAGATCGGGACCGAGGGCGGCGGGCTCTGGACCAAGATCGGCGACCGGAACCTCTTCATGACGTGCAGCCACGTCGGCCACGACTCGATCATCGGCGACGGCTGCATCCTGGCGAACTGCGTCCCGCTCGCCGGCCACGTCATCCTCGAGGACTTCGTGATCCTGGGCGGCCTCTCCGCGGTCCACCAGTTCGTCCGGATCGGCAGCCACTCGATGGCCGCCGCCGGGTCGATGGTGACGATGGACGTGCCGCCCTACTGCTACGCCCACGGCAACCACGCCCGGCTCCGCGGGATCAACTCGATCGGCCTCACCCGGCGCGGCTTCGACCAGGCGCAGGTCCGCGAGGTGCGGCGCTGCTACCAGATGGTCTTCCGCAAGGGCATGCGGTTCGAGGACGCCGTCGCCAGGGCGCGCGCCCACTTCGGCGACACCCCGCCCGACGCCGTCGTCCCGTTCCTCGCCTTCCTCGAAGGCGAGAGCCAGCGCGGCGTCTCCCCGGCGGGCCGCGAAGGCTAGCTCCATCTATAGTCCTCAACATCTTGCTCCTCCGCCGCCCGGTCCCTAGACTGGGCCGCTTCGTCTCGCTTCGCTTCGAAACCCCAGACACTTGGGACAGATCCACGATGACGTTCGAGCAGTCCTTCCCCTCGGTCCGCGAGTCGCTCTCCGGCAAGCACCTCCTCCTCACCGGCGGCACCGGGTTCCTCGGCAAGGCGATCCTCGCCTTGCTCTTCGATCGCGATCCGGGCCTCGCCAAGATCACCCTGCCGATCCGTCCCCCCTCGGGCGGCGGCTCGGCGACCGATCGGTTCCTCCGCGAGGTCGCCGCGAGCGACTGCTTCGAGCCGATCCGGCGCAAGCACGGGAGCAACTTCCGGCGCTTCCTCGCCGACCGGGTGAGCGTGGTCGAGGGCGACGTCAGCACGGCCGGCTTCGGTCTCCCCGATGACGAGGCGGCGGCCCTCGGCGAGAGCGTGGACGCGGTCATCCACTGCGCCGGCCTCGTCGACTTCCTCCCCCCGCTCGACCGCTCACTCAAGATCAACGTCGAGGGCACCCGCCACGTTCTGAACCTCGTCCGTCCCTACGGCCGGGCCGCGTTCATCCACGTCTCGACCTGCTACGTCGCCGGCGAGCGCGAGGGCCAGATCGACGAGGAGCTCGACCCGGGCGACTTCCCGCGCCGCGAGCACAGCGGCTACGAGGGCTTCGACGCCGAGGGCGAGCTCGTTCGCGCCGCCGAGCTGATGGACCGCCTCCGCCGCGATGCCGACGACCCGGCCGCCCTCGCCGAGGTCTGGGAGGAGGCCCGCGGGAGCAAGCACCGGGCGCGCCGCTTCACCCAGGAGCGGATCAAGTGGCGCAGCCGCGAGCTAGGCGTCGAGCGGGCCGCCCGCTGGGGCTGGCCGAACACCTACACCTACGGCAAGTCGATCGCCGAGCGCCTCGTCCTCGCCGCGCGGAGGGACCTCCCGCGCACCACGATCGTCCGCCCGGCCGTCATCGAGAGCTCGATGACGTTCCCCGCGCCCGGGTGGAACCAGGGCGGCAACACGAGCGCTCCGCTCGTCTTCCTCGCCGGTCAGGGCCACCGTCTCTGGCCCGTCGCGGAGGGCCACATCCTCGACGTGATCCCGGTCGACTACGCCGCCGCCGCGACGATCGCCATCACCGCGCGCGCCGCCGTCGCCGAGGTCCCGTCGGTCTACCACATCGGCAGCAGCCACGAGAATCCGTTCTACACCCGGCGCGTCGTCGAGCTCGCCAGCCTCCGCTACCGCCGCGTGAACGACCCGTCCGTCGGGACGTTCCTGCGCGCGAAGCGCCGCCACCTCGAGCCGGTGCCCGTCTCGACGGCCGACTACGACAAGTGGAGCGCGCCGCTCGCCGCGAGCCTCGTCGGCAAGGTCGCGAAGGCCGCCAAGTGGCTCTCCAGGGCGCCGTTCCTGCCGCCCCAGATCGAGCCCGGCGCGCGCAGCGCCGTCCAGAGCGTCGAGCGGACCGAGCGCAGCCTCCGCCGCCTCGACGGCGTCATCGGCCAGTACAAGCCGTTCCTGGCCGGCCCGATCCAGGTCTTCCGGACCGACAACGTCCGCCGCCTCTACGACTCGATGAGCGAGGAGGACCAGCGGGCCTACCCCTACGACGTGCGCGAGATCGACTGGCGTCACTACTGGATGGACGTCCACATCCCCGGCCTCGAGCGCCACGCGTTCCCCGAGCTGCGCGCGCGGCTCCGCGCCGAGGCGGCCTTCCTCGACGTCGGCGGCCCCGACGACGTCCGCCTGCCCGACAGCCTCCTCGAGGTGCTCGACGAGGCGGCCGACCGGAACGGCGACAAGGCCGCCCTCACCTGGATCCAGGACCCAGAGGATGCCGAGCCCGAGTCGGTCTCGTTCGACGAGTGGCGTCGCCGCGCGATCGCCGTCGGCCGCCGCCTCCGGGACGAGGTGAAGGTCGTCGCCGGCGATCGGGTCGCCCTCGTCTCCGAGAACCGTCCCGCCTGGGGCGTCGCCTACTTCGGGATCCTCGCCGCCGACGCGACGAACGTCCCGCTCGACAGTCAGCTCGCGGCCCGCGACGTCGCCAGCCTCGTCCGGGTGGCCGGCTGCCGCGCGGTGATCGTCAGCCGGGCCCGCCTCGAGGTGATCGGAGTCGAGCTCCGACGGCTCCTCGCCGAGCAGGGCAACGGCAACCCGCCGGCGACCGTCATCGAGCTCGACGAGCTGATGGAGCGGGCCGGGCGCGACGCGCCCGAGCTCTCGCGGAGCGTCCGGCTGCTCGAGAGCACGCCGCAGGGCGAGCCGCCGCCCGCGTCGATCATCTTCACCTCGGGCACGACCGGCGCGCCCAAGGGCGTCGTCCTCACCCACGGCAACTTCGCGAGCCAGGTGGTGACCCTCGGCGGGCTCTTCCCGGTCTCGAGCGACGACCGGATCCTCGGCGTCCTGCCGCTCCACCACGCGTTCGAGTTCACGGCCGGGTTCCTCCTGCCGCTCTATCGGTCCGCTCCGGTCACCTACCTCCGCGAGCCGAGCGTCGACGCGGTCCGCCGCGGCCTCGCCAAGATCAAGCCGACCGCCATGATCGGCGTCCCGGCGCTCTGGGAGGCCTTCTGGCGTCAGGTCGTCCGCGAGGTGCGCGGCCGCGGCCAGAAGGTGGAGGTCGCCGTCCGGGCCGCCCTGGAAGCCCACCGCGCGCTCCGCAACCGGGCCGGCGTCAACCTCGGCAAGACCCTCTTCGCCCAGGTCCACGAGGGCTTCGGCGGCTCGCTTCGCTTCGTCGTCAGCGGCGGCGCCGCGATCGGGCGCGAGGTGCTCGAAGGCCTCCAGGCGCTCGGGATCGACATCTACGAGGGCTACGGGCTCACCGAGGCCTCGCCCGTGGTCGCCACGACGCGTCCGGGCGAGAGCGCCCCGGCGGGCTGCGTCGGCCACCCGATCCCCGAGGTCGAGGTCGCCGTGCGCGACCCCGACGGCGAGGGCGTCGGCGAGATCATCGTCCGGGGACCCGGCGTCATGGCCGGCTACTGGGCCAACGAGGCCGAGACCGAGCGGGCGATCGGCGACGGATGGCTGCGCACCGGCGACCTGGGCCGCCTCGACGACGAGGGTCGCCTCTACGTGGTCGGACGGAGCAAGGAGGTGATCGTCGACCCGGCCGGCAACACCGTCTACCCCGAGGAGGTCGAGGAGGCGTACGCCGACTGCGTCGACATCGGCGAGATCGCCGTCGCCGCCGTCGAGGTCGCGCCGCAGAAGGAGGTCGTCGGCTGCCTCGTCGTGCCGCGAGCCGACGGCGACGGCGGGCTCGGCGGAGCGCGCGAGCGGATCCTCGAGCACTTCAAGGAGGTCGACAAGTCCCTCCCGCGCCCCAAGCGCGTCCAGGTGCTCCGGTTCACCGCGACCGACCTCCCCCGGACCGCGACCCGAAAGGTGAAGCGCGCCCTGATCAGCCGCCAGCTCGCCGAGATGCTCCGCCCCGAGCTCGACCCGCGCCGCGCGCGGAGCAGCGCCGGGCCCGAGGTGGCCGTCCCCGACAAGATCCGTCGGGTCGTCGCGCAGGTCGCCGGGATCGACCCGAGCGGCGTCCGGTCGGGCAGCAACCTCGTCGAGGATCTCGGCGTCGACTCGCTCATGATGACCGAGCTCCTCGTCGGGCTCGAGGCCGAGCTCGGGATGAGCCTGCCCGACAACCTCGACGGCGCGCAGACGGTCGGCGACCTCGTCACCCTCACCGCCGGCAGCGACGGCGGCCCCGCGATCCTCGTCGCGACCGACGACCGCCCCGACGACGCCGGCGCGCCGGTCATGCTGCCGGGGCCGATCCGCGCGATCGGGCGGCGCGTCGTCGCGGCGAGCCGCGAGGTGGCCTACAGCACGCTCCTCGACGTGAAGGTGGCGGGCCGCGGCAACATCCCCCGCCACACCAACGTGATCGTCGCGGCGAACCACGCGAGTCACATCGACATCGGCCTCGTGAAGACGGCCGTCGGCGACGTCGCCGACGGCATGCTCTCGCTCGGCGCGAAGGACTACTTCTTCGGCGGGCGGTGGAGCCGCGCCTACTTCGACAACTTCACCGACGTGATCCCGTTCGACCGGGCCGAGGGCGTCCGCGAGAGCCTCGAGAAGAGCGTCGGGTTCGTCCGCGGCGGGCAGTCGATCGTGATCTTCCCCGAGGGCACCCGCAGCCCGACCGGACGGATGCAGCGGTTCCGGCCCGGGCTCGGTTACCTGGTCATGCACGGGCGGACCGGCGTCCTGCCGCTCTACCTCCACGGGACGCACGCCGCCCTGCCCAAGGGCGCGACCTTCCTGCGCGGCCGCGACGTCGAGGCGCGGATCGGACCGTTCCTGTCGCACGACCGGCTCGTCAGCGCGACCGAAGGGCTGGCGCGGCGCGAGGTCTACCGGGTGATCACCGACCTCGTCTTCGAGGCGGTCGCCGCGCTCCGCGACGGGCGTCGCTTCGACCTCGACGAGGCGCGCGAGCGGGTGCTCAGCCCGACCGAGACGGTCGAGCGGTAGAGAGCGAGCGGTCGAGCGGCGAGCGCGGACGGCTCAGCGCTCGAGGGTGAACGCCCGCTCCTCCCACCCGCGCTCGAGGATCGTCCCGTCCTCGTCGACGTCGGCCCACTCGACCCGGCCGGCGATCGCGCCGCCGGGCTGCGCGGTGAGCTCCCAGCGCGTGACGAGCGGATGGTCGGGGTCCTCGACCAGAACGAGGCGCGCGCTGCCCTCGAGCGTGACCGTCGCTCCCTCGGACCGACGGGTGAGCTCGAACGTGTAGCTCTCGAACCCACGTTCGTCCGCGCCGAGCAGCCGCCCGGTCACGGTCTCGCCATCGTCCTCGACCTCGTAGACGAGCGGGTCGCCCTCTCCGTCTTGGAGCTCCCGGGTCCAGCGGCCGGCGAGCGAGCCCGCGGCGCTCGCCGCGGGAGCGGCGGGAGCGGCGGGAGCGTCCGGGGAAGCGGCCGAGCCACCCCCGCCCGGGCAGCCGGGCGACGCGATGAGGATGATGACGAGGCTCAGGCCGAACGCCAGAACGCGACCCGCGCGCGTCGTCATCAGCGACCCAGGCCCTGCCGCACGCTGCGCGTCGCGACGCCGAGGATTCCCCGGCGCGGGCGCAGATGCGGATGGCTCAGGAGCCAGTCGACCGTGTCGCGGAGCGTCTCGTCGCCGGGGCGCGGGGCGAAGCCGAGCGCGGTCTTCGCCTTCTTCGGGTCGAGGTACCAGAAGTAGCGCGCCATGTCGACGCTCGCCGCCTCGTCGCCGTCGAGCCCCGTGACGGCGCCGATGAGGCCGAGGGCGCGCGCGGCGAGCGGCTGACTCCGGCTTCCCATCCGCACCGATGGGCCGCGCGTTCCCGAGACGCGCTCGAGCCGGCGGAAGAACGCGACGAAGTCGAGGTTCTCGGCGCCGAGGAGGTAGCGCTCGCCCGACTCGCCCCGCTCGAGGGCTGCGACGACCGCCGCGGCGGCGTCCCGCACGTCGATGAACGAGAGGCCGCCCGAGGGCACCACCGGCAGCTCGCCCCGGAGGAAGCGCAGCACGTCCTGGGTGCTCGAGAGGTCCTCGTCGCCCGGGCCGAGGAGCAGGGTCGGGCAGGCGACGACCACGTCCTGACCGCGCTCGGCCGCCTCGAGGGCGACCTTCTCGGCGTAGAGCTTCGAGAGGTAGTAGGGCCACCGGCGCACGATGCCGACCGCGAACGGGCTCGTCTCGTCGTGGATGACCGGGTCGCGGCTGACGGCGGAGGTGCCGCTCGTCGAGACGTGGACGGTCCGGGCGACGCCGGCCGCCTCGGCGGCGCGGAGGATCTGCCGCGTCCCGTCGACGTGGACGTCGAAGGTGCCCTGGTCCGAGCCGCCGCGGCCGCGCTTCACCGAGCCGGCGAGATGGACGCAGTAACGGACGCCGTCCATCGCCGAGGCGCACGCATCGGGATCGGTGACCGAGCCCTCGAGCTGGGTCACGCCGAGCCGCTCCAGCAGCGTCGTCGGACGGCGCTGGAGCGTCCGGACGGGACCGACGCCGGCGGCGAGGAGCGCGTCGACGACGTGCCGGCCGAGGAAGCCGCTCGCCCCGGTGACGAGGACGGGGCCCTTGGACCCGTTGGCCTTGGCGCGCGAGGCGCGCTTCTTCCCGTTCCTGGAGGGCTTCTTCGCCATGGCGCGCGACGATAGCACGGCGCGCGCGAGAGGGTCAAGCCGAGCGCCTGAAAGACGCCATCCCCGCGGCTCGGCCGACGACGGACGGTTGTTGTCGGGTCCGGGAGTGGACCCTATGATGCCTGTTCGCTCTTGCTCGCCCGCCCGCCATCGGAGGAGTCCCCATGCAGCGGACCATCGCCGCGCTCGTCGTCGCCGTCCTCGCCGTCTCGTTCGGGAGCGGCTGCGTGATCGGCCGCCACTACGACGGTCGCGAGATCGACCCCGCCGTCCTCGATCAGATCCAGATCGGCGTGACGAAGAAGCAGGAGGTGCTCGACATCATGGGGCCGCCGCGCGTCTTCAGCCGCGTCGAGCTCTCCGACCTGGCCGAGCGCCTCGTCGCCCGCGTCGCCGGCAGCAGCGACGACATCTCGATCACGCTCGACCCGACCCTCTTCGACGAGGCCTACCTCTACGAGTACCGGCGCGAGAACGAGACCTTCTTCACGGTCGTGCTCCTCTACACCTACTTCATGCGCGACCGGAAGAGCGACGAGCTCCTCATCATCTTCGACCAGAACGATGTGGTCAGCCACGTCGCCTACGCGAACGGCACGAAGGACCTCGGCTTCTTCTAGTCCGGGCAGGGCATATCAACTTCGCTCAGGTCGATGAAGAGATGAAACCACGGAGGCACGGAGGCACGGAGCAGCTTCGGATGATGCCCCGTCGCGGACCGATCCCGGCTCCTTCTCTTGGCTCCCGTCGCCTCGCGTGACCGAGACCGAGAGGGAGCCATCCCTGGAGCCGGTCGGCTCGTGCGAGCCGGGATACGGCGCCCTCAGTCGCTTCTCCGTGTCTCCGTGGTGACATCTGCTCGCCGAAGGCGAGCCCATCGGACCTGAGCGAAGTTGATATGCCCTATCCGGGCTAGAAGCCGGGGCTCACGTGGATGAGCGAGTTCTCACCGAAGCCGCCGTCGAGGCGCGGCGCGTCCGGGTCGAGCCGTCGGTCGCCGTCGACGACGAAGACGTAGTTGTAGCGACCGGGCGGCAGGTGCATCGTCCTGGCGAAGACGACCGTCCCGTCGGTGTCGGTCGTCCGCTCGAGGCCGACCTCCTCCCACGCCGAGAAGTCGCCGACGATCGTCACCTCGCTCGCCGCGGCGCCCTGCCAGCGGAACACGACCGGGACGAGGCGGTCGACCTCGGCGGAGGCGAGCAGCTCGGGAGCCGTCTCGGAGAGCCCGATGTCGGCGCTCGGCGCGAGGACGCCATCGACGCTCGCGACGAGCGCGTCGGCCGACCGCTCGATCTCCTCGCCGACCGGCGCGGGCGCGGGGAGCATCGAGCCCGCGCGCTCGACCTGCGGGTCGGCGGCGGCGATCTCGATGACGGCCGTCGGCGCGGCCGGCGCGATCGCCGCCTCCGCGAGCGTCGCCGCGCGATGGGCGTCGGAGTCGTCGTCGCTGCCGCTGCTCGAGACCAGGCCGAGGCCCAGGCCGACCGAGACGGCCGCCGCGGCGACGACCGCGTCTCGCCACGCCTTGCTGGGCGCGTGCGGACGGGCGAGGGAAGGCGCGGCCGCGAGCGAGGGGACGGGCGTCGCGATCGGCGCGGGCGACGTCGCGGGCGTCTCGTTCTCGGGGGGCGTCGCCGCCGCCTCGGGGAGGCCGCACGCGGCCAGGACCCGCCCGGTGAAGCCCTCGCTCGCCCGGGAGGTCGGCGCCGTCTGGCGGGCGAGGTCATCGATCTCGGCGAAGGCGTCGGCCTCGCGCGCCCGGGCCGGTCGCGCGTCGCGCTCGCGGCGGAGCCGGGCGGACTCGTCCGGGGTCGCCTCGCCGTCGAGGTGACGGTGCACGAGGGCGCCGAAGGGTCCGTCGGGGAGAGTGTCGTGGGGCTCGCTCATGGTGATCCCGCCGTCTGCGACCGGGGCCGACATCGGGTGAGACGACCGGGCTCGCCGTTTGTCTCAGTCCGCACCCGGATCTCCCATCATCTCGCGGAGGCTCTCGCGCGCCCGCCAGACCCGCATCCGCAGGGTCGCGGGCGCGACCGTCGTCATCTCGGCCATCTCCTCGTAGGACAGGCCGTCCCGCACTCGCAGGGCGAACGCAACTCGATAGTCGGCCGGGAGTCGCGCGAACGCCTGGCGGAAGCGCTCGGCGGCGTCGAGGGCGATCGCCTCGTCGAGCGGCTCGTTCTCGGTCTTCTGCTGCTCCGCACGACGCGCCGCAGCATCGGCGGCATGATCCCGGGCCCGCTCGTCGCGGCGCTTCTTCCGGAGGAAGTCGCGGGCGATGTTGACCCCGATCCCGAACAGCCAGGTCGAGAAGCGCGCGTCGTGACGGAAGCGCGCGATCCCGGTGAACGCCCGGACGAACGCGTCCTGGGCGAGGTCCTCGCTCGTCGCGTGGTCGTCGACGATGCGATGGATCGTGCTGACGAGGGGATCCTTGTAGCGCTCGACGAGGGCGCAGAACCGGCCCGAGTCGCCAGCCTGACACGCGGCGACCGCCTCGGCGTCGGGATCGAAGATCAGGCTCGCGCGCTCACGCCTCGAGGCGCGGATGGCGTCGGAGCCATCTCCAGGCTTCTGGTGACTGCCGGAGTCGCTCTTCTCGTGGGTCTGGGGGCTCGTCGTCACGCCGGCGCGGGCCAGGAGGCTGTTGCAGAATGACGCGAGCGGCTCGTCGAGACAGCGTCGTGCAGGCCGAGGCGCGCGGCCGAGGGAACCCGTTTGGCGTTCGCGAGGCCGCGGAACGAAGGCCTGCGCGGCGATGTCCGGCG
>JAJDCQ010000040.1 GCA_029260755.1 Planctomycetota bacterium
CACCCTCCATGCCCTGCGATGTCCGCCCGGAGGGGAGTGCCGAACGTCGGTGGCGCTCGCAGGGAACGACGATTCGGGCAGACGCCCGTCCCCGAGGTGAGATCGGAGGGGG
This sequence comes from Planctomycetota bacterium, assembly GCA_029260755.1. Lineage (GTDB taxonomy): Bacteria > Planctomycetota > J058 > J058 > JAJDCQ01 > JAJDCQ01. The sequence continues at coordinate 113 of JAJDCQ010000040.1, forward strand.
CGCGCTCGCGCTAAGTGCCATTGCTGCAAGCCCTGGAGCTTAACCTCCAGGCATTGAGACTAGACTAGGCTAGGAATCGCGGCCAGGGGCTCACTTCGGCGCCGCCCCCCCGCCCTTCTCCGCGTCCCAGCGGGCCAGCCGGTGCCTCGTCCAGACGTGGCGAAGCGAGCTCTCGAGGCCGACCGCGATGCAGGCGTCGTAGTGCTTCCGCGCCTTCGCCCGGTCGCCGTCGCGCTCGGCGATCAGCCCGACGAGCCAGTGGGCGCCGTCGCGCGCCTCCGCCCCCTCGGGCTCCGCGGCGGCGAGCAGCTCGTCGGATCCGATGTCGCCGAGGGCGAAGGTGATCATCTGCGTCGGCCACGCACCCGTCAGGCCGGGGCGGAACACCTCGAGCGCCTCGGTCCCGCCGCCGATGGCGGCGAGCCAGATGGCCGGGTTGCTGTCGAGCGCGCCCGCCGCGGCCGCCGCGTCGCGGAAGGCGGCGATCGCCTCGTCGCGACGACCGACGAGGACGAGGAGGCGGCCCCGGGCCTTGAGCAGCCGAGGACGATGCCCGACCATCCGCTCGGTGAGCCGTTCGAGCGCCTGGTCGATGTCCGCGATGGCGCCCTCGAGCTCGCCCTGGAGCTCCCGGATCGCGAAGCGCAGGACGTAGCCGAGCTCGGGAGCCAGCTCGACGATCCGGTCGATGTCGGCCCGGGCCTTCGCGAGGTCGCCCCGCTGCTGCCAGACCGAGGCCCGCTCGACGTAGCCCTCGACGAGCCTCGGGTTCATCGCGAGGGCGGCGTCGAGGTCGGCGAGCGCCCCGTCGAGGTCGCCGACGCGGGCCTTCGCCTTGCCGCGCATCAGGAGCGGCCCGAAGTGGCGCCGCGTCTCGAGGAACGCGTCGAGGTCGTCGATCGCGCCGGGGTAGTCCTCGAGCTCGATCCGCATGGCGGCCCGGAGCGTCCGCGTCCGCAGATCGCCGGGCCGGAGGACGAGGGCGGCGTCGAGATCGGCGACCGACTCCCGGTGACGTCCGAACCGCGCGTGGATCCGCGCGCGGTCGAGGTGCGCCTCGTAGCTCGGCGCGAGCTCGATCACCTTGCCGAGATCGGTGACGGCCCCGTCGAGGTCGCCCTTCTCCATCCGCATCGCCGCCCGGGCGCCCCAGGCGTCGGGGAGCTTCGGGTGCCTCTCCAGCAGACCGTCGAGGTCGGCGATCGCCTCGTCGAAGCGCCGCAGTCGCCCCTTCGCGAACGCCCGGGCGACCTCGACGGGCGGCGAGTCGGCGACGTGGCGAAGGGACTCGTCGAAGTGGGCGATGGCCTTGTCGTTCTCGCCGCGGGTGAAGCAGATGCGACCGCGCTCGTAGGCGGCCGAGGCGAGCTTCCGCGCCTCCTCGGTCGGCGCGGGCACCGCCGGCGGGTCGTCCGCCCGGACGGGCGCGAGCCCCCCGAGGATCGCGACGACGGTGACGAGGAAGCCTGCCGCGAGGCGTCGGGGGGCGAGGAGCATGGCACTCTCCGTTCGGCGGTCGGGGCCCGGCGGATGATAGCCCGCGCCGAGCGGGGCTTTCACCCCGCCGTGTCGGACCCCCGGGATAGGATCACCTCACCGGGCCCGGTAGAATGGTGGCATGCTCCAGGCGACACGACTCCAGCCCGAGCAGCGCGTGCTGCTCCACGGCGTCTCGTGGGAGACGTACGAACGGCTCGTCGCCGAGCTCGAGGATTGCCCCGGCGTCCGGATGACGTACGACCGTGGAAGGCTCGAGCTCATGTCCCTCTCGTATCCCCACGACTGGATCAAGACGCTGCTGGGCCGGTTCGTCGAGACGATGACCCTCGAGCTCGGGATCCCGCTGAAGAGCGGCGGCTCGACCACCTTCAAGCGTGAGGAGCTCGAGCGCGGCCTCGAGCCGGACGAGTGCTACTGGATCCAGAGCGAGGCAGTCGTCCGGCGAAAGGCCGACGTCGACCTCGCGACCGACCCGCCGCCGGACCTCGCGATCGAGGTCGAGATCCGCACGAGCGCCATCGGAAAGCTCGAGGTCTACGCCGCGATCGGGATCCCCGAGGTCTGGCGCCACGACGGCGCCCGCCTCCACATCCTGACCCTGCGCGACGACGGCGACTACGCCGAGGTCACGACCAGCCTCGCCCTCCCGCGGCTCACCCCCGCCACCGTCGACGGGTTCCTCGCCCGCCGCGAGGAGCTCGACGAGACGAGCCTGCTGCGAGCGTTCCAGACGTGGGTCCGCGAGGAGCTGGTGCGAGATCGCCCCTCGGACTGATCTGAGAACGGGGACGCCCCGCTGGCGTCGGCAGCGATGCGGACCGGTCCGCGCCAATCTGTGTCATCTGTGAAATCTGTGGCCAAACTCGACTGCACCGACGACCTCTCGCAGAGCAAGAGCTGTCTGTTCCAGGAACGAAACTAGCTCACGCAAAGGCGCAAAGACGCAAAGGAACTCTGCCTGGTCGAGATCCGGGATCAGAGCCAGAATCCTTGGCGCCTTTGCGCCTTTGCGTGAGCTCCCTACCGCTGTTCCAGGAACGGATCCCGCCGTCGGCAACGCCTGCGCAACAGCCGAGTCAATCCGCGCGATCCGCGTCATCCGCGGTTCCACCCTCTCTCTCTCTCGAGCACTGAAGCGAACGAGATCCGCGGATGTCAGTCTCCGCCCTCGCGCGTCCCCTCGCCCCGCTCGGGTCCGACGACCACGTCGCCCTCGTAGATCCGGCCTCGCTCCACCGGGATCGTCGTGTCGTGGTCGGGGTCGACGAGGAGCTCGTACTCCGAGAACCACATCGGGATCGAGACGACGCCGCCCTCCTTCACGATCGCGATGTGGAGGTGCGGCTTCCCCGACGCGCCCGAGTTGCCGACGCGACCGATCTCCTGGCCCTTCTTCACCGGCTCGTGGAGCTTGGGGACGATCGAGCCCTCCTTGAGGTGGATGTAGAAGCTGATCTCGCCGTTCTCGTGCTGGATCGCGACGCCGTTGTGGTCGTTGAACTTCCCCGCCTTGCCGATCTTGTGGTCCTTCTTGCCGTCGATCGACTGGACGCAGATCCCGTCGGCGGCCGCGTAGACCGGCTGGTCCCACGCGTAGTGGTCCTTCAGCCGCTTTCCCCGGCTCTTGTGGTGGCGGCCCTTGTCGTCGAGCTTCACGAGGTCGAGGGCGTAGACGGCGAAGCTCTTGATCTGATGGTGCTTCGTGATGTCCTCGAGCGCCTTCCAGCGTCCCTCGAGGGGGAAGGCGAGCTCGCTGCTCTGCACGATCCGGTCGGTGTAGGGGCGGACGTCGCGGAGCGCCTTCTTCTCGAAGCCGTTCATCCGGAGCACATCGACGAGCGCCCGGTAGTGGGCCGCCCGCGCGTGGCGCTTCCCGAACCAGTCGGCGAGCTTCAACAGCTCCTTGGTCTTCGGCCCGTCGCCGAGCTCCGCCCGGCGCTCGGCGTGCACCTCGAGCGCGTCGCGCCAGACGCCGTCGACCTCGACCTCGCCGAGCACCCCGCGCGCCTCGGCATGACCCGGGTCGGCCTCGACCGCCTTGCGCCAGAGCTCGGTCGCCCGGTCGAGCAGGCCGCGCTCGTCGGCCCACCGGGCGAGCTCGACGGCCGCCTCGGCGTCGCCGGACGGCAGCGCGGCCATCTTCGCGCCGAGCTCCTCGGCGAGGGCGTCGGCGCGCGGCCCGCTCGGCGGGATCCCCTCGCCGGCCGGGTCCTCGCGGATCGAGGCGACCTCGTCCCAGGCGATCGTCCGCTTCTCGCCCGAGACCGTCTCGATCAGCAGGTCCCGCTCGCGGACCGAGATGCTCCCCTCGATGCGGGTGCCATCATCGAGAACGACCGCGTCGGCGAGGACGCGGTCGGCGGAGACGACGGAGAGAGCGACGGCCGCTCCGACGCCGAGCGCGACGATGGCGCGGCGAGACTCGACCCGGCGGCGCTCGCTTCCTTCGACCCCGGCGCCCTCGTGCCTCGGGCGACGAGGTCTCCGGGACTCGACCCGGCGGCGCTCGCTTCCTTCGACCCCGGCGCCCTCGTGCCTCGGGCGACGGGGTCTCCGGGACTCGCTCGTTCTCACGAGCTCAGGATCTTGAACACGCGAACGATGTCGAACTCCTCCTTCGCGTGCTTGTCGCGGATCCGGAAGCGCACCCGGACCGACGAGGGCATCCAGCCGACGCGGTACTCGACGTTGTGCTGGGGGAACCCGGCATCGACGTTGTCCGGGCTCGGCACGGTCGTCAGGTCGATCGGCTCCTCGAACCGCATCGTCGTCCGGACGTTCGGATCGTTGAAGTTCGTCGGGAGCGAACGGTCCGGCAGCTCGCCGACCAGGCTCTGGATCCGGAAGTTCCGCGGCGCGACGATCCCGGCCGCGTTCCCGCTCGGCCGGATGAAGACCGAGTCGCCGAGGCGAACCTGGGGGAACTGGCTGTTGTTGCTCGCGAAGAAGACGACGTCGCCGTTCGCCCGCTCCTCGAGCACGCCCGGGCCCTCGAACACCGGCGAGAACCCGGTCGGGACCGACGTCGGGCTGCCCTCGAGGTCGACGAGCTCGCCCGCCTGGAAGCTGAGGATGTTGAACAGGCCCGAGGGGTCGAGGTACTGCCCGTTGCCCGAGACGGTGTTCTCCTTGAAGAAGATCTCGATCTCGAACTCGACGATCCCGTCGGCGACGACGTCGCCCTCGCCCGTGTCCGGCTCGCGGTCCGTCGTGGGTGGATCTCCCGGGTTCGCCCCGAGCTGCTGGAAGAACTTCAGCCGACGCATCGACGGCTGCCGCGAGCCCGTGTCGCCGAGCTGGTAGCGCACCAGGGCCGGGCGGCTCTGCCCGTTGATCGAGCTGAGCGTCCGGAGGTAGAGCACGTCACTCCGGTGCGTGTTCCCCTGCGCGTCGGTGTACTCGTTCTCGAGGAAGACCGGCGCCTTGAAGTAGGTCGGCTGCGCGCTCAGGACGCCGCCGAAGACGTCGTTGTTGTTGCGGAGCGAGTCGGCGCCGGACAGCTCCTCGCCGGCGTCGAAGTGGCCGGGCGAGGGCTGCGCCGGGTCGTCGGCGAAGAACTCCATGTCGACCGTCTTCACCGCGTTCCCGATGTCCTCCTCCATCAGGTCGATCAGGCGACGGACGTTCTGGAACGCCTCGATCCGGCGCTGGGTCCGGACGATGATCGCCGAGCTGCCCTGGAAGATGAACACCATCGTCCCGATCAGGATGATCGTCAGGGCGAGCGCGATCATCAGCTCGATCAGGGTGAATCCCGAGGCCGTGCGACGTCTCAAGGTCAGTCTCCCTGTCCGGGCTTCTCGGCCGGCTGCGGTGGAACGTACTCATTGTCGGAGTATGCAGTGTAGACGATCCGGCCGTTGTCCATGATGTAGCAGTCGCCGAGGAAGGTCTGGTACGGGTCGCCCTCCTCGTGGATCAGGACGGGGTTCTCCTCGTCCTCCTTGGCGTCGGGCCTCCACATGAAGATGCAGTTGCCGGCCGCGATCACCATCTGGTCGCTCTTCTTGCCCCAGTAGAACCCGCGGATGTGGCGGGGTGGGGGCGGGAGCGGGGCGCTTCCGTCCTCGGGCTTCTCCGGCTGCTCGGCCGGCGGGACGACGATCCGGGTCATCGCCTTGCTCGGGTCCTTCTCCTTCAGGTCGTGGACGTAGACCGCCCCGAGCGTCCCGAAGCAAGCGTAGCGCCCGTTCGGACTCCACCAGAGGGTGTGGACGTCGAAGTCCTCGTAGAGCTGCTCGGCCTTCCAGCCCTTCTTCTCGCGGCGGAAGAGCATCACGCCCTGGTAGAGCTTCTCGGCCGAGATCCTCGGGATCTTGTAGGTCACGAGGATCATGTCCTCGTCGGGGTTCGGGTTCCACTCGAGGTTGTCGACGCCGCTCGCCGCCACCTCGGTGATCCGCTCCTTGCCGCGCCCGTCGGGGTTGACGACGTAGAGGCCCTCGGACGACCCGTAGAGGACGCGGTATGGCTTCTTCGAGGCGCCCTGGCTGTTCTCGAACCGGCTGACGGGCGGCATGAAGAAGTCGATGAAGGTGTAGCTCTTGGCGACCACGATCGCCCCGACGCCGTCGACGCCGACCCGCTTCAGGTACCAGAGCTGCTCGCCGTTCGCCAGCTCCTCGCCCTCGAGGAAGTAGAGCGCCTCGCCCGACGGGCTCCACTCGAGCCCCCGGAGCATGTTCTTCGTCCGGTAGAGCGTCTTCGGCTTGGCGCCCCGCTGGGTCACGTCGGCCAGCCCGATCCCGGTCTCGATCGGGTTCACGTCGATGATCAGCTTGAGGAACGCGAGCTTCCGCCCGTCGGGATCGAACATCAGATCCTGATCGAGGGGGAGACCGGCGATCTCCATCGACTGACCCTTGCCGTCGACGACGACCAGCTTCTCCCCGTCGAGCGACGGGTGGACGATGCGGCTCTTGTTCCCGCTCACCCGGAAGTTGTGGGTCAGGTCCTGGTTCTGGATGTCTTGCTCGGCGAGCGACTCCCCGGCGTAGGTCGTGCCGCTCCGGCCGTTCTGTCCGCCGCCGGCCTTTCGGGCCGCGTCGTTGGCCTTCTTGGCCTCGGCCGGCTCGATCCCCTTCGTCGACATGTGGCAATCACCCGGAATGCCCCAGACGTTGCTTCAGCCATAGGCGCAGGGCGGCTGCCAGGCCGCGTGAGCGGCCGCGAGCGCGAGCGCGGCGACGGCGATCCCGCCGATTCTCCAGGAGGACTTCTTCACGGTCCCGTCTCCTGTCTCTACCCTCTGACTACTCGCCGGCCCCCGAGCCGTCCCCGTCGTCGCCCGGCTCGATCAGGTTCTCGCCGGGCAGGGGAACGGCCTCGAAGTTCTCGATCATCTTGTTGGCCTGGTGACTCATCTGACCCAGGTTCGCATCGGTCGGATCGGTGACCCAGATCTTGAGGACCTCGTTGATGGCGCTGATGAGCGTCTCGACGATCGCGACGTGCTCCTCGGCCGGGACGCCGATGTAGCTCCGATACCACCGGATCAGCTCCTTGCGAGCGCCGGCGAGCTCCTTGAGGCATCCCTTGCGGAACGTCTTGCGGTCCGCGTCGGCGGGCGCCGGCGGCGGCGCCTCGACCTTGGCAGTGATTCGCTCGTTCAGCCCCCTGAGGACCGCGAAGATCTCCTTCAGGCTGCCGTTGCTCTCGACCGTGTCGGACTGCTCCTGGTCGGCGTCGCCGATCCGGATCAGCTTCGTCGCGACGAGCTCGCGGTGGTCCTTCGCCAGCCGGTACTGCCGGCGGAGCTCCTCGTAGACGAACTTCGGCTGGCGGTCGACGTAGAGCCACGCGTCGACGACGTACTCGCCGCGGAGCACCTTCCGGCCGTCGAACGGCCCGAGCTTGATCTGCCACTTCCCCTCGACGAGCTTGCAGCGCCCCCAGGCGTCTCCGATGTATTCGTCCATCCCGGCGCGCTTCAGGCCGACGTTGATGAGCGACTCATCGGGAAAGGCGACCTCGCCCTCGCACACGAACGCGCCCGAGACCGGGCCCTCGGCCGCCTCGACCTCCGGCGTCCAGGTGACGGTCACCGTGCCGGCGGCCTTCTTCGTCGCGCCGTCCGAGAACGGATCGGGCGATGCCTGAGCGAACGCGCGCGGAGACGGCGCGGCCAGCAACGCCAGACCGACGACGACCGACGTGACGGCGACCTTGGTCTTGAGCAGGCCCATGACGATGGCTCCCTCCTCGGAGCGCGAGGTTCGGACCGACGACGGCCGAGGCGCGACTACTCCTCGCCACCTTCCTCGGTGAGGATGAAGGAAGGCCGCGAGAAGAACATCACCGTCACGTCGTCGAGGATCGGCGACTGCGTCAGCGACTGCTTCACGGTGATTCCGGCGAACGTCTTGTCGCCGAGGGCGGGCGGCGAGAGGTCGACGCTGTACGCGACCCGGTCGAGGCCGTCGATCCGGCGCCCGCCGAGCGGGATCCAGCCGCGGACGCGCTCGCGCAGCGTCATCGGCCGGCCGTCGTCGCTGAAGAAGCCGTCGGAGTTGGCCGTGCCGGCCGGCGCCTTGATGTTCTGCGTCGGACCGGTGACCTCGAACCCGATGTTGAGGTCGCCGCGGTTGTTGCCGGCGGCCTCGTCGGGGAACGCCGCGATCTGGGTGAACGAGAGCGAGCCGAGACGCACCGGCGTGCCCGTGAAGAGCGCGACGGCCTTGCGGAACAGCGCGCCGTTCTGCGCGACCGCGGCCGCCGTGCTGTCGTGGTAGCGGTCGTTCGGCGGGAAGCCGGTGTTGAGGAAGCTCGTCAGCGCCGGCGGCGGGTCCTGGTCGTTCCGGAAGTGCTGCAGGAGGATGTTGTCGAAGATCGCGCTCGCCCGATCGTTGCCGCTGTCGTTGCGACCGACCCGGATCGGGCCGTTGCTGTGGTCGACGAGGGTGACGGTCCCGTCGCCGTTGTTGGTGTCGATCACCTCGGCGTGCTGACTGAGAGCCACCTGGTCGATCACCTGCACGGTCGCGCTCGGCGGGAGGTTGATCTCGGGGAAGGTCCCGGTTCCGCCGCTCTCCTCGACGGTCGCCGTGTTGTTCGCGTTCGCCACGATCGAGTTCGCCGTGAGCACCGGCGAGGTGCCCACCCGGCGCCCCGGCGGGTTGGTGGCGAAGATGTCGTCGAAGCTGATCGGGAAGAACGCCTGCGAGGTGGCGGTGATGATCAGCCGCTTGGTCTGGAAGGGCTGGCCGTTGCCCGCCCCCGGACGCCCGTCGACGAAGATCCCCGCGTCGGCGACGCCGACGCCGTTGACGTTGCGCTTCCCGAACGTGACTCGGACGTGATGCCACTCGTTCACGTTCCACGCCGGAACGCGAGCGCCGAGCGGCACGATCAATCGGCGCGAGCCGAGCGTCCCCGAGCCGCCGAACTCGCCGACGCTGAAGTACGCGACGATCTGGTCGACGGCGCCGTTGCGCTCCCGGCGGATCTGGATGCAGCTCTCACGCGAATCGACCTGCCCGCCCCAGTGGAAGTAGACCTCGTCGAGGTCGCCGGAGAGATCGAAGTCGAACGTCGGCTTGACCCAGAAGTCGATCGTGCCGAACGCGAGCGGCATGTTGTCCTCGTGGATCTCCACGAAGCGATCGAACGCGTTCCGGCGCGCGGCGCTCGGCGTGATGTCGCCGAGGTCGGGGCCGTAGCCGCCGTCGACCTCGACGCCGATCGGCAGGAGCTCGGCGCCGCCGAAGAGGAACTCCTTCTCGTTGGCGAGCCCGGCGGGGAGCGCGCCGACGAGGCGCGGGTTCACCAGCCGGTTGACGCCATCGACGTTCACGAGCTCGGGCGGGTTCGGGTTCTGGAGCTGGGCCACGGCCGGCGCGTTCGCCGGGTCGGCGCTCGGAAACGTGCCGATCGGGACGCCGGTGGCCGTGTCCGCGACGAGCGATCCGCGCGCGCCGCCCATCGTGTAGTCCTGATAGACGGGCGGGTTGACCGACGGGTCGGTCAGGACGCGAACGCGGATGAGGCCGTTGAGGAAGAGCTGGCCATCGTAGTCGGCCGGCTGGTAGCCGGTCGCCAGGTCGAGGTTGCTCGACTGCGGGTCGCGGTTGTTGCTGTACTCCGGCCCGCTGAGCACGCCCATCCAGGCGTAGAGGTCGGCCGCTCGGATCACGCCGTCGGAGAGGTCGACGAGCCGGCCGCGCTCGAAGTCGCGCTGGGTCGTGTCGCGGAACACCTTGAAGACCCGGACGACCGAGGTGAGGAGGCTCTCCGCGGTGACGATCGCCTCGTCCTCGCCCTCGAGGCGGAACACGCTCCCGAGCGACTGGATCTCGAAGAAGCCCATCGAGCTGAAGCAGAACTCGGTCGAGTAGACGAGGAGGTCCGACTTGTCGATCGGCGAGTCGAAGTTCGGGTCCGGGTGCCACTTGTTCAGATCGGTGTTGGGGTTGGCGTTCGCCATGATGAGGGCCTGCTCGAGCGCGCTGAGCGAGCGCTGGAGCTGGGCCTGAACGGTTCCGTCGGCCGCGAACGTGACGGTGCTGGTCGCATCGTCCACGGTGGCGCTCTGCCCGTCGAGGAACGCGCCGAAGTCGGCCCAGGACTGGAACGGCTCGTCGCCCCGGCGGACCTCGATCGCCTCGGCGATCGCCCGCGCGGTGACGACGTCGATCGTGACGGTCGTCCCGTCGCGCGCGACGGCCTGGATCCCGGAGAGGACGGCCGTCAGGACCGCCTTGTTCGCCGTGTTCAGGTTGACCGGCGAGCGCTCCTCGAGGAGGAGCTCGTTCGTCGCCGGGATGGCGAGGGGCGGCCGGATCGTGGTCAGGTCGCGAAACGCGATCGTGGTGACCATGTCGCGCAGGGCGCGGGTCTGATCGGCGGTGACGCCGTTGACGGCGCGAATCGCCTCGATGACCTGCCGCTTGTTCTCGTAGCCCGCGACCGGACGGCGTCCGACGATCGAGTCGGAGACGTCGGCGGCGAGGGCCGCCGACATGCCGACCTCGGCCTGCTGGCTCGAGAGCGTCGTGAGGATGCGCTCGAGGTTGACGGCGCTCGCCATGTTGACGTTGATCTGGCTCGCCGTGTCGAAGATCTTGAGCGAGTAGACGTCGCCGCCTTCGACGTAGGTGCCGGCGATCGTTCCCGACTTGTGGCGCGGGGTCGTCGTTCCGCCGCCCGGAATCGAGACGGTGACGTTTCGGTTGGCCGGGGCGCTCGGGCTGCTGGGTTCGAGGACGAGGGGTCCGCCGTCGAACGAGAGGAGCTGCGCCTCGCTGACGCGTGTTCCCGGCGCGTCCCCGAAGATCCAGCTGTCGCGGCCGAGCGGGTCCTCATCGGTTCCGTTCGTCGCGTTCGGGCTGTTGTCGTCGAACGGCTTCTGAAGCGCGATCCGCTCGATCTCGGCGATCGCCCGGTTCAGGCCGGCCTTCGCGGTGAGCTTCGCGCGTTGCTCGTCGACGTAGTTCCGCGAGGCGCTCTGCTCGAGCTGCGTGTGCGCGATGAAGGCGATCACCATCACCGACAGCAGCCCGAGAATCGCGACCGCGACGAAGAGCACCGAGCCGCGCTCGCGGCGGGACGCTCGCCCTCGAAGGTCGATCTGCATGGTTGGCTCCTCCGTCGGCGAGCTCGCCGTCGTTCCCGGGACGCAGCCACGAGACGCGGAGGAAGCAGCGTCCCCCACGCGCGACGTGGCCCGATTCACGCTTCGAGGGACGATCGAGGGTCGATGGCGCTCATGAGCCGAGACACCTTCGCGTGCGCCGCGCCCAGCAGGGGCATTTTGCACCACAACGACAGGGAGGAACACCCCATCGTCGCCGCTGGACGCGCCAAGCGCTCATGATAACCCGCCGCGGATCGTGGGTCAAAGAAACGGCCTGGCCGCATGCGGGAATCGCTCCTCGATCGACCGCCGTCGCGATCGTCGAACTTCGCGCCCCCCTCCCTCGCGCGCCGGCCGTGGAGGATGGATGGATTGGAAGACCACCATCCCAGCGGGACGCCGCCACTCAATAGACGTCCGCGAGCGTGACGTTCTTGCACGCAGGGTGATCCCCATCACCGATTCCTGACCGAGGCGGCCCCTGGCCCCGACACAGAAAGCGTTTGCGCGCCCGCCTTCGTTTCATCGCGGCGCGATTCGGAGGATGGCAAGGGGCGCTGGGGCGCGCTATCATCGAGCGCGCGAAACGATACTGCAATGCGTCAACCTCGCCCGATCTCCTTCATCTTCATCGCGTCCGGCGCCGCCATCGCCGCGACGCTCTGCGTCACTCCGTGCTTCGCCGGCGATCTGACGGCCGAGCTCGGCGGACCGAAAGGGCCGGTGAGGGTCGCCGGAAGCGTCGACGCCGCGCCCGGAACGGAGGTCGCCGTCGTCCTCGCCCTCGAGGAGGGCGGCGGCTCGATCGAGACCCGCGTGAAGATCGGGTCGGGCGGCCGCGTCGAGGCGACGCTCGGACCGTTCCGCCGTCGGCTCGTCACGGGCACCTACATCGCGAGCGTCAACCCACCGGGCGAGGCGGAGCTCGGCCGGGCGCGCGTGGTCGTCGGCGACGCCGATCAGGCCGCAGCCGTTCGCGCCGCCGCCGCCCGCGGGCTCGCGCGCATGCTCGAGTGGGAGCGCCGCGCGTTCACCGCTCTTCAGCAGCGAGCGCGCTTCGTCCGCGCGGTCGCGGCGATCGACGGCGTCGACCCCGGGACGGTCGTGCCGCCCGCGCTCGAGGAGCTCGCCGCGCTCCGCGCCGGACTCGGCAAGAGCTTGCTCCTCGAGGCCCGCCGCGGCCTCCGCGACATCCGGACCTCGGCGCCGATCCGGCCGCACGCGGCCGCCGAGGCCGCCGTCGCCCGGATCCCCGAGGCGATCGAGGACTCCGCCTCCGCCGAGCGCGTCTTCCTCGAGGCGCTCGCGTCCGGAAAGACGCCGGAGCCGCGGGCGGCCGACTCGGCCCGCGAGAACGTCCTGGCCCTCGTCCGCGACGCGCGCACCGGCCTCGGCCTCTCGGGCGACGCGCCCGAGGGCGCGCTCGCCGACGCGCGGGGCGTCGACCTCGACGCCTGGTCGAGCCTCGACCTCGCCCGGGTCGAACGCGGAAGCACCGACGGCGCCCGCTTCCGCGGCGAGACGACCGGGTTCTCGCTCGAGGCGCCCGACGGCTGGCGCTTCGGCGCGTCGCAGTCCCGCCACGACGTGCGCGTGCTCCTGACGCCGACCGACGCGGCCGCCGCGGGCTGCTGGGCCTACGTCGAGGTGCGCGAGGTGACCCTCCCGCCGAAGGCGACCGGCAAGGCGCTCCTCGACGCCCTCGCCCGCGCCGCCGAGGTGACCGCCTGGGAGCGCTGGACGAGCTACCGCCGGCGGAGCGGCCGGGCGTTGACCGTGCCGGACGACGCCATGCCGGACGGAAACCGGGCCGCCTACGACCTCGCGTTCACCGCCGAGGTGCCGCGCGGCGAGGAGGGGCGCGTCACCTACGGCGGACGCGCGCGACTGCTGCTCTCGCGCGACCGACGGCGCGCCCTCGCCGTCGTCGTCCTCGGCCCGCAGGATCGGGTCGCCGCGATCGAGGAGGACGCCGAGGCGATCGTCAGGAGCTTCCGCCTCCATGACTGATCGATCCCCACCCACCCGCGCGGCCGTGCTCTCGACGGCGCTCCTCGCCGCGCTCGTGGCGCTCGCGCCCGGCTGCCCGGAGCCGCCGCCGACGACCGGCGGCGGCCGGACTCCGCCCGCGACGAGTTCGGCCGCGACCACGCCGGCCGGTCCCGACGCGAGCAAGCTCCGCCTCGGGCTGCGCGCCGGCGTCCCGAAGGACGATCCCTCCGCCGGCCTCCGCGTGCTCCAGGTCTTCCCCGAGACGCCGGCCGCCGCGGCCGGGATCGCGATCGACGACCGGATCGTCGCGGTCGCCGGCGACGCGGTCGCCACCCCGACCGAGCTCCAGCAGGCGTTTCTCCGCCACGCCGCGGACGCGTCGTCGCTGATCTTCACCCTCGAGCGGGCGGGCGAGACGATCTCGACGACCGTCTATCCGCGCGGCGAGCCGCCGCCGCGGGTGCTCGCCCGCGCGGTCCTCGCCAAGGCGATCACGGCGCTCGTCGCGCTCCAGGAGGACGACGGTCTCTGGCCGCACTTCCACGGCGTCGCCGACGCGCCGAGCAGCGCGAGCGTCTCGGCCCTGTCGCTCCACGCCCTCTGCGCCCTCCCGCCGCGGCTCTGCGCCCGGTGCCCGGCGACGCTCCCCGAGCCCACCGCCGGCGGTCCGGCCCCGCGCTGCCCCGACTGCGGCTCCGGCGCGCTCCGCGACGCTCTCGAGCAACCGATCACCGCGGCGACCCGCACCCTCACCGAGCGGATCGACGCGACCGGCGCGATCCGCGACGAGGGGACCGCCGTCGGGCTGCGCGCCTACGCCACGGCGCTCCTGCTGAGCGCCCTCTGCGAGCTGCGGGCGGCCGCGTTCCCCGAGGCGATCGAGGCGCTGACGGCGCTGCTGCGGCGCAGTCAGCTCGACGGCGACGAGGGCTACGACCCGTTCGACTGGCACCACGGGTCGTGGAACTACTACGAGGGGGCGACGGCCGACACCACGCGCGCCGACCTCTCGCTCCACTCGTTCTGCGTCGAGGCGCTCGCCGCCGCCGGCGTGGCGCCCGGCGACCCCGCCCTCGACCGGGCCCTGATCTTCGTCGAGCGGTCGCAGAACTGGCTCGCCGACGGAGACGAGGAGCTCGACCCCGCCCGCGCCGCGCACCCCGCCGGACGCGACGGCGGCTTCGCGTTCAGCCCGCGCGACGGCAAGGCCGGCGCGATCGACGTCACCCTCGCCGACGGCACGCCCGACCGGGTCCACCGCTCGTACGGGAGCGCGACGGCGGACGGGCTCCGGTGCCTCCTGCGCACCGGCGCAGGCGCCGGCGACGCGCGCGCCGCGGCGGCGCGCGCCTGGCTCGCCCGTCAGGACCCGATCGACGACAACGGCGGCTTCCCCGAGAACGCCGCGATCCCGTGGAGCCGCGGGATCCACTTCTACTACCTCCACTCGCTCGCCGACGCCCTCGCCCTCGCCGAGCGGGCGGACGCCGAGGCGTCGGGCTCGCCGCCCGACGCGCGCGCGGAGCCGCGGGCGTGGGCGGTCGCTGTCGTCCGCGCCCTCGCCCTCGCCCAGCGGGCGGACGGCTCGTTCGGCAACGAGGAGACGCTCATGGGCGAGGACAGCCCGACCGTCGCGACCGCCCTCGCGATCCTGGCCCTCGGCGATGCGTTGCCCTGGCTGGGGGAGAGTGAGTAGATGAAGGGCGACGAATCGAACCGTGGGACGCCCGACTCAGAGGCGATCCCAGGAGTGAGCCATCCATGACGTCCTCGAACTCGACCCGCCTCCCCGCCGCCCTCGCCTTCGTTCTCGGGGGCGCGAGCCTCGTCCTCGCCGGATGCCCCGGCCCCGGCGAGGAGACCTCCATCGCCGCCGGCGAGATCCCGGCGAGCTCGTACGCCGCGCCCGGCCTGGGCACGGGCGGCGCGCCGCCGCCGGCCGCGCCGAGCGACGGAGTGGTGGAGCCCGCCCCCCCCGACGGCGCGGTCGCCGGCGGGACGGACGACGGTGCGAAGCCCGACGATGGCGCGAAGCCCGACGACGGCGCCAAGCCTGCCGACGGAGCGAAGCCCGATGACGGCGCGAAGCCCGCTGACGGAGCGAAGCCCGCTGACGGAGCGAAGCCCGACGGCGGCGACGAAGGCGGAGAAGACGGCGCCGAGGACACGCTCGCCGAGCCGAAGATCGACGTCGCCCGGATCAAGCGCGCGAGGCGAACCTACACCCGCTTCCAGTGCGCGCAGTGCCACCGCGTCAACGGAGTCGGCGGCCAGAACGGGCCGGACCTCTCGGGCGTCGGGGTCAAGTACCAGAAGCTCAAGGGCTCGGCGGACGAGGCCCGGAAGTGGTTCGTCCTGCACCTGACCGACCCGCAGCTCTACCCCGGCACCGACCACCGCAACTACTTCATCAAGATGCCGAAGTTCAAGCTCTCCGATGAAGACCGGCTCGACCTCGCCGAGCTGCTCCTGACCTTCCGCACCGAGAAGAAGTGAAGCTCATCGTCGCCATCATCCGTCCCGAGCGACTCGAGGCGGTCAAGACCGCCCTGGGCGAGGTCGGAGTGTTTCGGCTGACGGTCCAGGACGTCCTCGGCCTGCCCGAGAACGCGACCGAGGGCGGCGCGAGCAGCTCGGCCGAGCTCGTCCCCCTCGTGCAGATCGAGACCGCGGTCAACGAGCCCTACGTCGAGCCGGGCGTCGCGGCGATCGTCCGGGCCGCCCGGAGCAGCGGCGGAACGGGCGCGCCGGGCGACGGGAAGGTCTACGTCCTCCCGCTCGAGGAGGTCATCCGGATCCGGACGGGGGAGCGGGGGCCGGAGGCGATCTGAGCGTCTCCGCGCAATCCGCGTCATCCGCGGTTCCACTCGTTTCTTGCGCCGAACGAACGAAACCGCGGATTTCGCGGATTACACGGATTGACTTCGGGCGTCGCCGAACCATTGCCGACGCGTCGCGGCGCTCCGCCCGAGACACCGGTTCCTGGAACGGGACCGAGCAACGGCAACGAACCCGGACCCTGGCAACTCGCATTCCGCGTAATCCGCGTAATCCGCGGTTCCCGTTCGTTTCAGCGCTCGAAAGAGTGGAACCGCGGATTTCGCGGATTACACGGATTGGTTTCGGGCGTCGCCGAACCATTGCCGACGCGTCGCGGCGCTCCGCCCGAGATCCGTTGTTCCTGGAACAGCCCGCGCAATGCCAATGAACCGGACGCTGGCAACTCGCTTTCCGCGTAATCCGCGTCATCCGCGGTTCCCGTTCGCTTTCAGCGTTCGAAAGAGAGTGGAACCGCGGATGACGCGGACTACGCGGATTGACTCGGGTACCGCCGAGCCATTGCCGACGCGTCACGGTGCTCCGTCCGAGACTCTTGTTCCTGGAACAGCCGCCCACTTACTCCGACTTACTTGGCGACCCCCGCCTTCGCCAACCCCACCGCGATCCACTCGATCAACACCGACCACCAGATCGCGATCGAGCCGACGACCGCCCCGATCAGGGCGGGCATGACCCCGAGCGGACCCCACGCGAAGATCGGCGCTCCGAGCCCGCACGCCCCGACGACGGTGGCGACGATGAGGTCGAACGGCCGGCGCTGCCAGGCGAACGTCCCGAGGCAGACGATCGAGACGAAGAGCGCCGCCCAGGCCGGGTGGGTCGCCACGCCCGTCAGCGCGAGCGCCGCGAAGACGAGGACGGCGGCGAGGTTGCCGCCCGCCCGCGCCACCGAGATCCCGATCAATCGGTTGCGCGCTTCGCGCCGGGTGGTCGGCTTCTTCTTCGGACGGCGACGGCGCGGGCGGATCGGCTCGGCGACCGCGGCGTTGCCAGGCGGAGGAGGGGACGTCGAGAAGTCGGAGCTGGTCATTCGATGGTCTCTCTTCGAAGGGTTCGGGGCGAAGGGGCGGCTCGCGCCGCCGCGCCGACCGGTCTCTGCGCTCGAGCCGCCTCGGGGGGAATCCAACCCGAGGTCAGGTGGGCAGGCAAACGGCGGACCGGAGGGCGATGACGCTGGGGACGTGAGTTACGCCGTCGAGGCGTGGGTCCGGGTCGCGTCGTCGGCGCCAGAGGGTGGCACCCCGCCCCAACCCGTGACGGGGCCCGCGGGCCGTACGCACTTCGAGCCCGGTCGCGAGGACTCCACGTCCGGGCTCGTTCGTCGCGCGGCGCGAGGGAGAAGAAGAGGCAGCTCGCTAGCTCGCGGCCGGAGCGCCGTCTTCCTTCTTCTCCTTCTTCTTCTTGGCGGCCTTCTTGACGACGACGGTGCGCACCTTCGGCAGACCGAAGACGCTGTCGCCCTCGCTGCGGCGCCCTTCGCGGATCAGGATGGCGAGGCGCTCGGCGCGCGTGTAGACGTTGCGTCCGCGGGCCAGGGCGGCCGACGGGACGAGGCTACGATGAATCGACATCGGCTGTTACCTCCAGCTACGAATTCGAGAGCGGCGAATTATGCCACAGCGCGGCGCGCGATTCAAGAGCTCTCCGCGGGCGCGCGGCCGGCGCCGCATCGACGTAACCAGCGGCTGACTCGAGACTCCCGCGACCGCCCCTACGGCCGCGTGAGGACGAGCCCGCCCACCGGAACGCCGAGCAGCCGCGCCGCCACGGCGCACTTCACCGAGAGGAGGACGAACACCGGCTTGTCCTCCTCCTGCTGCAGGAGCTCGTACGAGCCGAGCCCCTTGGCGATCACCAGGTCCGCCTCGGCGAACGCTCCCCGGAACTCGGGGCTGTCGAGGGCGAAGCTCCCGCTCCCCTCGGCGACCGCCTCGACGACGGGCACCCGCTCGGGCACGCCGGCCGCCGCCGCGTCGTCGAGCGTGGCGGAGAGCCGTCCCTGCGCGGGGCGGACGGCCGCGGTGATGTCACGCTCGCCGAGACGCTCGATCAGGAGGAGGTCGAAGGGCACCTCCCCCGCGGTGTCGAAGACGTAGAGGACCTTCTTCGCCCCGGCCAGCTCGGCCCGCAGATCGTCGCCGTCGCTCGTCGCGAGGCCGCGCTCGATGCTCGCCTCGATCCCGCCGACGACGTCGACCTCCGGGTCGATCAGGAGCCGGTCGAAGCCGTTCGCCGCCGCGGCGACGACGAGCGCGGCGCCCAGCGGGTCGGGGCTCTCGGCGATCCGCTCGGCGAGCCTGGCGGCGAGCGCGGTCGCCATCTCGATGTGGGCGCGACGGTCCTCGGCGAACGGGTGCTGCGCGCCCATCGTCCGGAGCGCCTTGCGGATCGTCTCGTTCGCGAGCTCGCTCGGCCCGAGGTGGTCCTCGAACGAGAGGAGGGGATCGGCCGCCTCCTTGAGGATCTTCCGGTGGAGCCAATCGTCGTCGTTCACCCGGCGGGCGACGACGAGGAGCTGGCTCAGGATGCACGGGACGCAGTCGGGCGCGGTGTTCATGCGATCCTCATGTTAGCGGCGCGGCCGCGGATGGAAAGACGGAGCCCGGGCGCGCTCGCAATGGAGGAAGGCCGGGCCGCCCTTCCTGGAGCGCCCGGCCTTCGCCGTGAGTCGACGATCCCCTCACCTCGCTCAGCGCGACTTCACCCGCCAGGCGGCGGGCTCCGGGAAGTCGCGCCGACCCTCGAAGCGGAGCGCCTTGAGGAACGCCATCATCTCGCCGCAGGCCTCCTCCGAGGCGAAGTGTCCGACGAAGACCTGCCCCCGGCGCTGGTGGACGACCAGGCCCGCCGCGGCGATCTCGGGCACCGTCTTCAGGAACCTGACCACGTCGTCCGCCCGCTGAGGGGTGTAGCAGACCGCGATGTGGTACGGCAGCGCGGGCGCGCCCGACTCGGGGGTCGGCGCGGGGGCCGGCGCGGTCGCCTCGCCCGCCGCCGCCGACGCGGCCGCGCGGCGCGGCGTCGGCTCCGCCGGCGCCGGCGCGGCGCCGCCGTCGCCGCCCGCGGGCGCCGCCGCGACCTCGGTCGCTCCGCCGTCGTCGACGACGGCCGGGCCGACCGGCAGGAGCGTCTCGGGCGAGGTCGAGGGCGCGGTGATCGCCGTCGCGCGCCCGCCGAGGAACGCGACCGCGAGGAGGAACAGCGCCGCGGCGGACGCGGCCGCGGCCGTGTCTGCCCGCACGGCGACGCGCGGGAACACCCCGGTCCGGTCGGGCGAGGGATCGCTCGGACGTCGCCGGGCGGCCTCGACCTTCTTCTTCCGCTCCGACGCCTTCGCCTCGGCGGCGCGCTGCGATCGGTCGGCCGCGCTGGCGACCTCGTCGGACTTGCCCAGGTCCTGGGCGCGGCGCGGAACGAGCCCGCGGTCGTCGGCCTTGGTCAGGATCTTGCCGGCGATCGACGCGGCCGTCTCCTTGGCGCGGCCGAGCATGCGCACCGCGATCCGGCCGGCGGTCTGGGCGCCGATCGAGCCGTCGGTCGAGTCATCGCCGGAGTCGTCGGTCGGAGCCGCATCGTCGGCTCCGCCGTCGTCCGGCGCGACCTTCCTCGCGAGGTCGGCGACCGCCTTCGCGCGGCCGCGGCCGGTCGGCGCCGTCTTCGCGCCGCACGACGCGGTCCGCGCGGCGACCTCGGGGCTCGCCTCGGGCTTGCCGGTGGCGGTCCGCCCCGCGGCCTCGGGCGCGGGCATCTCGATCCCGAGCGCCTCGAGGACGGCCGCGAGGGCGTCGCCGTTCTCGGAGACGATCATCGGCGTCCCGTCCTCGCAGGCGAGCCAGCCCTCCTCGGTCACCGGCGGCGTCCCGATCGCGCGGCCGCGACCGGTCGTCGTCCCGGCGCCCCGTCGGACCCCGTTTCGGGTGGTGGCCCCGGGTTCGGGACGCTTTCTGCGGAGGACCTCGAAGAGCTCGGGCGTGGACATGGTACGACTCCCTCTAGACCGGCGAGCGCCCGCGGCCCGGCGGGCCGCCTCCGACCCACCGCGCCCGCTCCGGGGCTCACGTTCGTCTCTGCTATCGGGTTGACGCCCCGTCCGCTTGAGCGGCGCTCGGGACCGGCGTCAGCGGGCGGCGGCGAGGTCGGCCGCGAGGGAGGCCGCCACCCGGAACGGGCGGGGCTCGACGGTCCCCGCGGCGACGGCGTCGTAGGCGGTGCCGTGGTCGGGCGAGGTCCGCACGAACGGCAGCCCGAGGGTGACGTTCACCGCCGTCCCCCGGCCGAGCAGCTTGAGCGGGATCAGCGCCTGATCGTGGTAGAGGGCGACGACGGCGTCGAACTCGCCCGCGCGGGCTCGGGCGAAGACGGTGTCGGCCGGCAGCGGCCCGCTCGCATCGACCCCGGCGACCCGGAGCGCCTCGACCGCCGGCCGGATCAGGCGCGGCTCCTCGTCGCCGAACAGGCCGCCCTCGCCCGCGTGCGGGTTGAGGGCGCAGACGGCGATCCGAGGGGCGGCGATCCCCTCGTGGCGACGGAGCGCCTGATCGAGGAGGAACCCCGCCCGCCCGATCCGCCCCGCGTCGAGGCGTGAGGGCACATCGCGCAGGGCGATGTGGGTCGTGGCGAGGGCGGTCCGGAGGCCACCCGCGAAGAAGGCCATCACGACGTCGGCGCCCGCCCGCTCGGCGATGAGCTCGGTGTGGCCGGGGTGGACGCACCCGGCCGCCGCGATCGCCTCCTTCGAGATCGGCGCGGTGACGACCGCATCGACGCGTCCGGCGAGGGCGAGATCGGTCGCCGCCTCGATCGCGTCGAGCGCGACCCGCCCGCCGGCGAGCGTCGGAGCGCCGGCGGCCATCGCGGCGCGAGCCTCGGCGGCGGTCGTGAGCGTCGGCGTCGCGTGAACGCCGAACCCCGACGGCGGCGGCCGACGCCGTCGCGCGAGGGCCGCCTCGACGACGCGCCGATCGCCGACCACGACGAGCTCGGCCCGAGCGCGGAGCGAGCGGCTCGCGAGGGCGGCGGCGACGAGCTCGGGCCCGCAGCCGGCCGGATCACCGATCGTCAGGGCGAGCCTCGGGAGCCCGCTCACGGGCGCGCGCGCGGGTCGTCGCCCTCGGCGGCGGCCGCGGTCGCGATCTCGACGGGGTCGGGCGGGGCGATGAAGCCGCCGCCGAGGAGCACCTCGTCCGCCGCGTCGTAGAGGACGAGCGACTGCCCCGGAGCCGGGGCCCGGACCGGCTCGTCGAAGACGACGGCGAGCCCTCCGTCGGGAAGAGGCGTCGCGGTCGCCGGCGCCGCCTGGTGCCGGTAGCGCACCTGCGCCCGGCCGCGGACGGACTCGCCGGGCCGCGGCGGCGGCCGACCGCTCCAGGCCATCTCGTCGACGACCACCCGCGAGCGCCGCAGCGCATCGGCGTCGCCGACGACGACCCGGTTCGCGGCGGCGTCGATCGCGACCACGTAGAGCGGGGCGCCGACCGTCACCCCGAGGCCGCGCCGCTGACCGATCGTGTAGGCCCCGATCCCGTCGTGACGGCCGAGGACGCGGCCGTCCTCGTGGACGAGCTCGCCGGGCGTGAACGCCTCGGGCGCGAGCGGCCGGACGAAGTCGCGATAGTCCGCGCCGGCGGTGAAGCAGATCTCCTGACTCTCCGGCTTCTCGGCGACGCGCAGCCCGAGGCGCCGCGCGTGGTCGCGGACGGTCGCCTTGTCGAGGTCGCCGAGCGGGAAGCGCGTCGCGGCGAGGGTGGCCGGCGAGACGGTGTGGAGGAAGTAGGACTGGTCCTTGCTCCGATCGGCGGCGCGGGCGACCGTCGACCCGCCGGCGGCCGTCGCGACGATTCGGGCGTAGTGACCGGTCGCGATCGCGGTCGCCCCGAGCTTGCGCGCGACGGACACGAGGTGGCCGAACTTGAGCCACCCGTTGCAACGCACGCACGGGTTCGGGGTGCGGCCCGCGCGGTAGGCGTCGACGAAGTCGTCGATGATCCGGCCGAACTCGGCCTCGAAGTTGATCGAGTAGAACGGCACGCCGATGGCGTCGGCGACCCGGCGGGCATCGCGGGCATCGTCGGCCGAGCAGCAGCCCTGCTTGCCGGCACGCACGCCGGCTCCGGCGGGGGCGGTGCTCACCCCCGACCGCATGAAGACGCCGACGACGTCCGCGCCCTCCTCGCGGAGGAGGGCGGCGGTGACGCTCGAGTCGACCCCGCCCGACATTCCGACGACGATCCGCTCGCTCATGGTCCACCAATGAAGGGAGCGAAGACCGATGGGTCAAGCGTGCTCCCCGGGAAAGGAGACGACGCGGACGTCGGAGGCGTGTCGGCCGGACCGGCCCATCGACTTGCGCCGGAGGGGTTTCCTTCGTCCATCGCCGCGCTGCGCGAGGCGTTCGAAGCCGCCGCGGACCCCGGCACGACCCCTTTAAGTCCCGCCGCGGCGGGGTCTTGACGCGAGGCGCCGGATTGCTATCATGGCGGCCCATTTCGTCCGCCGCCGGTCGTGCCCGCGCTCGTTCGGCGCGGGGAGGTCGGCCGAAGACGTGCGGGACCAAATCGAGCAGACGCGAAGGTTCCTGACGGCGCTCGAACGCGACCTGCGGACCAGCCCGGACCGCCTCGCGATGGAGCGCTGGAACCGCGCGCTGATCCTCCTCTTCAAGAATCAGCTCGCCATCCTGGAGGCGCTGACCGAGAAGAGCGGGAACGGACGATCGAACGAGCGAGGAGAGGTGGACGCGGCTCCGGAGGAGAGCGTCGACTCGATCTCGCAAGAGGAACGACAGGACGGACCGACGGAGGTCGACGAGACCACCGCCGAGCCCGAGAACGAACGGACCGAGGACGAGCGCGCCGAGGACGAGACGTCCCCGATCGCGTCCGCTCCCAAGGAGACGATCACCCCGGCACCGACCGACGATGCCACCCGCGCGGTGGAGCTGTTCGAGCTCGAGAAGCTCGAACGCTGGCTCGCGCAGGCCGGCGGGCTTCCGTTCCAGATCCGCGGCGAGTTCGCCTTCGTGAAGGGCGACGCCGTGACGGGGGGACGGAGCCGCGAGACGTCGCTCAGCCTGGGGCACATGGGATACACCGAGCGGGTCGGTCGGATCGACCACACCGAGCTCGCCAGCGTCGTGATCCTCTTCAGGAATCCCGACGGCGGACGGCGCTCGTGGGACGACGAACCGGTCGAGTAGACAGCTAGAACACCTCGAATCGAAGAAGGCAGCGGGCACGCTCGATGGCCCGCACGAGCAGCGGACGGAAAGCATGGCAGCGGAATTCGAAAAGACGAACCAGTACATCTGGAATCGCTACATCGACAACGCCAAGGTCTACGGCGAGGTCGACGAGGATGACGCGGTTCGCAAGTTCGAGGAGTACTACTCGAAGCACTCCCTGAACGAGGACGACGACTGCTTCTACTACGGCGTCCTCCTCTACGAGAAGTCCTTCGCCGCCGAGAAGAAGACCCGCATCCGCTTCCTCCGGAAGGCCCAGGAGATCTTCAAGCTCTACCGCGAGATGAGCGGCGAGACCGACTGGGACGTGATCGAGGACCGCCTCGAGGACGTCAACTCGATCTTCGAGGAGGAGGGCATCAAGCCCACCGACGACAACGAGCCCGACGTCGAGGACGTCCAGATCGCCGAGGCCGAGGAGGGCATGGTGCTCGTCCCGGCCGGCAAGTTCCTCTTCGGCCAGGGTCGCGAGGAGAAGCTCCTCGAGTCGTTCCTGATCGACATCCACCCGGTCACGAACGCCGAGTACGGCGAGTTCCTCGAGGCGACGACCTACCGGAAGCCGGCGAGCTGGGACGACCCCCGCTACAACCGCGCGGACCAGCCGGTCGTCGGCGTCTCGTGGATGGACGCGCTCAAGTACTGCGAGTGGCGCGGCAAGGCGCTCCCGACCGAGGAGCAGTGGGAGAAGGCGAGCCGGGGCACCGACGGCCGCACCTATCCCTGGGGCGAGGATCTCGCAGCGAACAACACCAACTTCGCCACGAACGGCGCCGACGGAGAGCTCGTCGCGGTCGGCTCCCACGACGGGAGCGTCTCGCCGTTCGGCCTGCGCGAGTCGGTCGGCTACGTCTGGGAGTGGACCAGCACGCCCGACACCGAGGAGCAGGACCACAGGGTCGTGAAGGGTGGGAGCTGGGCCGACGGTCCGGACGACCCCGAGTTCCTCTCGTCGTGGGCCCGCACGCGCGCCCCGATCAAGGAGAAGAACGAGCTCCTCGGCTTCCGCTGCTGCAAGCCGATCATCCACTGATCCAGAGCGGGCGCGCCTCGGCGCGCTCGGGCAGACTCGGGGGTCGTCTTCGCCGCGGCGAGGGGGACCCCCGACGTCATCCAGACGAACGGCATCGAGCGGATGCCGCCTCGGGGGACCGACCCATGACCGACCACCGCCCTGCGGCCGACGCCGTCCGCGCGCGCATCGCGGCCGCCGACGCCTCGCTCTTGCCGCCCCGCGTCGGGCTCATCCTCGGCTCCGGCCTCGGCGCGTTCGCCGAGCGCCTCACCGGGAGCGGCGCGGCGATCGAGATCCCCTTCGCCGAGGTGCCCGACCTGCCGCCCCCGACGGTCGGCGGCCACCGCGGCCGCCTGGTGGCCGGTCGCCTCGACCCCGAGGGCCCCTCGGTCCTCTGCCTCGACGGGCGGCTCCACTGGTACGAGGGGCACGAGGTCGGCCTCGTCATCCTGCCGGCGCGCCTGATGGCCGCCCTCGGCGTCGAGACGCTGATCGTGACGAACGCCGCGGGCGGGGTGAACCGCGATTTCCGACCGGGCGACCTGATGCTGATCGACGATCACATCAACCTCTCCGGGGTGAGCCCGCTCCGCGGCCCCAACGACGACGACCTCGGCCCGCGGTTCCCGGACATGACCGAGGCCTACGACGCCGGCCTCCGGGCCAGGGCGGTCGAGGTGGCGAAGGGCGTCGGCCTGCCGCTCCGGCGAGGCGTCTACACCGTCCTCGGCGGTCCCGCCTACGAGACGCCGGCCGAGATCCGCGCGGTCGCCACGCTCGGCGGCGACGCGGTCGGGATGTCGACCGTCTTCGAGGTGACCGCGGCGGTCCACGCGGGCGTGAAGGTGCTCGGGCTCTCGCTGATCACGAACGCCGCGGCCGGCCTCGGCGAGGACAAGCTGAGTCATCAGGAGGTGCT
Source organism: Planctomycetota bacterium (assembly GCA_029260755.1). Lineage (GTDB taxonomy): Bacteria > Planctomycetota > J058 > J058 > JAJDCQ01 > JAJDCQ01. The sequence goes on from JAJDCQ010000040.1 coordinate 25,191, forward strand.
CGAGGTGGCGGCCGCCGCGCGGGACCGGACGGTCGACTACCTCGCCGACCTCGTGCGGGCGCTCGGGTCGTGACCGAGCGGTCGGCCGGCGCGACGCTCGTTCGCGGCGGAACCGTCATCACGATGGACGACGCGCGGCGGGTCATCCCCGACGGCGCGGTCGTGATCGAGGGCAGCCGCATCACCGCCGTCGGACGCCGCGACGAGGTGACCGCGCCGGCCGGCGCCGCCGTGCTCGACGCGCGCGGGCGCTACGTGATCCCCGGTCTGATCCAGGCGCACCTCCACCTCTGCCAGACCCTCTTCCGCAACCTCGCCGACGACCTCGAGCTCCTCGACTGGCTCAAGCTCCGGATCTGGCCGTTCGAGGCCGCCCACGACGCCGGGTCGATGCGATCGGCGGCCGAGCTCGGCATCGCCGAGCTCCTGCGCGGCGGGACGACGGCGCTCCTCGACATGGGCACCGTCGGCCACTACGACGTCGTGTTCGAGGCCGCCGAGCGGACCGGGATCCGGCTCACCGGCGGCAAGGCGATGATGGACCTCGGCGACGACGTGCCGCGCGGCCTGCGCGAGTCGACGCGGGCGAGCGTCGACGAGAGCGTCGCCCTCGCGCAGCGCTGGCACGGGAAGGCCGACGGACGGCTGCGCTACGCGTTCTGCCCGCGGTTCGCGCTCTCGTGCACCGACGACCTGCTCCGCGAGGTCGGCTCGCTCGTCGCCGGCGCGAACGACGGCGTGATGATGCACACCCACGCGAGCGAGAACCGGACCGAGTGCCGCCTCGTCCGCGAGCGGTTCGGCCGCGAGAACATTCACGCGCTCCACGAGCTCGGGCTCGTCGGCGACCGGGCCGGGCTCGCGCATTGCGTCTGGGTCGACGAGAGCGAACGGGCGCTCCTCGCGCAGACGGGCGCCGCGGTCCTCCACTGCCCCGGAAGCAACCTGAAGCTCGCGAGCGGCATCGCCCCGATCCCCGAGCTCATGGAGGCCGGCGCGACCGTGGCGATCGGCGCGGACGGCGCGCCGTGCAACAACAACCTCGACGCGTTCGGCGAGATGCGCCTCGCGGCGTTGATCCAGAAGCCGCGCCTCGGCCCGCGGGCGATGCCGGCGCGGACCGTCCTCGAGCTCGCGACCCGCGGAGGCGCGGCCGCGCTCGGGCTCGACGCGGAGATCGGATCGCTCGAGGCGGGAAAGCGCGCCGACCTGGTCGTCCTCGATCCTGGACGGATCGCGTCGTTTCCCGGTGACGAGCCTTACGGCCGGGTCGTCTACAGCGTGTCGGCGGATCAGGTCGAGCACGTCTTCGTGGACGGCCGGCCGCTGCTCCGGGACGGACGACTCCTCACATTGGATGAGGATGAGGTGATGACCCGGGCCGGAAGCGATCTCGCGAGGGTTCTTTCTCGTGCGGATACGGGCACTTAGGATTGCTAGTGAGCTTCGGGTGGACAGGAGCCGCGACGCAAGCTATACAATGACACGGTTCGGATCCCACGGGGGGAAGCTCGGGGTCCGGATCTCGCTTACTAGAGAGCGGGATTGCCTCTAAGAAGGGGAGGGCGTCCCATTTACCTGCGCCACGCGCGCGTGGTGACCCGTTATCAGGACGGACGGGTCATCGACGACGCCGGAATTCTCATCCGGAATGGCACCATTGCGTTCGTCGGGCCCCTCGCGGAGGCCGACGAAGCAGCGGGCGAGCCCGGCGCGGTCGAGACGATCGACCTCGGTGGGTCGCTGTGCGTACCGGCGCTCGTCAACGCCCACACCCACCTCTACTCGTCTCTGGCGCGCGGGATGGCCGTCTCCGGCCCCGCTCCCGCCAACTTCGTCGAGATCCTCGAGAAGATCTGGTGGCCGCTCGACGCCGCCCTCGACGAGGAGACGGTCTACGTCAGCGCGCTGCTCGGCCTGATGGACTCGGCCCGCGCCGGCGTCGCGACCGTGATCGATCATCACGCGAGCCAGTCCTACATCGCGGGAAGCCTCGACCCGATCGCGCGGGCCGCGCGCGAGGTCGGGCTCCGGGTCGCCACCTGCTTCGAGGTGAGCGACCGCGCCGGCGACGAGGCCGCCGCGGCCGGGATCGAGGAGAACCTCCGGTTCGCCCGGTCCGTCCGCGGCGACGCCTCGAGCGCCGGGTGGCTCGCCCCGTTCATGGGCCTCCACGCCTCGCTCACCCTCTCGGACGCGACGCTGGACCGCGCGGTCGGCGAAGCGCGCGACGCCGGGCTCGGCTGCCATGTCCACGTGGCCGAGGATCCGGCCGACCGGGCCGACGCCGTCCGACGCAGCGCGTCGAATGGCGGTCCCGACGACGCGCTGCGTCGTCTGCTCGCGAAAGATGTTTTGACGAGCAAGGGGATCGCAGCCCACTGCGTCGACGTGGATGAGGGGGGGGTTGGTCTCCTCGCAGAGGCTGGTGTACGCGTGGTGGCCAACGTCGAGTCGAACATGAACAACGCGGTCGGACGCCCGCGCCTCGGGCGGTTCCACAAGGCTGGGGTCCCCCTCGCCGTCGGAACTGACGGGCTCGGCGCCGACGTGCTCCGGTCGGCGTTCTCCGCGTGCCTGCTCGAGCGGCACGGGGAGGGCGACCCGCGAACCGGATTCGGAGAGGCTGCTGCGCTTCTCGCTGGAAGCCACGAGCTCGGGGCCGCCACATTCGGCCTCGAGGGGGCCGGGCACCTCGAACGAGGGGCACCGGCCGATATTGCCGTACTGGACTACGACCCACCGACGCCGATCGAAGGATCGAACGTCTTGGGTCATATGTTTTTTGGAGCGCTGGGCGCACGCGTGCGAGATCTGATCGCGGGTGGGCGATGGATCCTGCGCGACCGGCGTTTTCCGGGAATTGATGAGGCGTCGTTCGGCGCCCGAGCGCGCGAGGCAGCTCGCACGCTCTGGGGCCGGCTCGGTTGAGCCGAGGCCGCGGGCGGGACTCATCCCGCCGGCGCTGAGAAGAGGTGTAACGATGAAGGGTTTCTCTCTCCGAGGACCGCTCTTTAGGGTAGCGTTCGCGTTTGCGATCGTGGCCGCCGTCGGGACGGTCGCTGGGTGCAGCGGCGGCGGAAGCGGCAACAACGGCGTACCGGTCGGGTCGGTGTTCATCAGCAGCATTGACCAGCGGTTCGCCAACCAGACGGAGGTCTCGATCCTCGAGACCCAGAACGCGCCGATCCGCCTCGAGTTCAACAACGGGAACGCGGGCGTTCAGGCGAAGACGTTCTTCCTCTTCGACGCGGCCGGTCAGCCGACGGCGAACCCCGTCTTCATCGTGACCGCCAACATCGGCGGGCAGATCTTCGACGACTCGAGCGGCATCGCCCCGTTCCTGGCGACGGGCGTCAACCCGCAGGCAGGTGAGACGGTCGACGTCGACTTCCAGATCGGCTTCAACGGCGGCAACACGATGCCGTACGACGCCACGATCACGGTCACCGTCCTGCCCGAGATCCGGATCTTCGATCCGCTCGACCCGGCCCAGGGCGACACGGCCGACTCGCTGATCGGCGACGACGTCCTCGGCGCGCAGGTCGTCTTCAGCTTCGAGACCGAGCACGACACCGTCACGATCAACGAGGTCATGGCCCGCGACAACGACGCGGGCGTCGATGCGTTCGACCGCCCCGACTTCGTCGAGATCCGGAACGGCACGTCGAACACGATCGTCCTCGACAACTACTGGCTCTCGGCCGCGGGCACCAACGCCCAGCCGACGTTCCTGGTGCAGAACGACCGGAACTACTTCCAGGTCGTCACGCAGCCGTCCGCCGCGGCGGCCGGCAACATCGGCGGCGACGACACCGCGATCTTCGACATTCCCGGCGGTAACGACGACCTCCAGAACCCCGAGTTCACCGCCCGCTTCCCGGCCGGCGCCTTCGTGGCGAGCGGCGGGGTGGTCGTGGTCGCGTGCGACGCCGACGACTTCTTCGGCGCGTTCGCCCAGGACGCCGACTTCGCCCTCCGGAACGTCGGCCGGGTCGCCGTTCAGAACATGCTCGGCCTCCCGCGCGTCACCGACACCGGCACGTTCATCGCCGGCGGCGGCGTCGAGCGCCTGGTCAGCATCGACCAGCAGCCGCACATCAACGACGTGGGCGGCAACGTGGTCCTCTTCTTCCTGGCCCACGACAACACGACGGGTAGCTTCGCCGACGCGACGGGCACGTTCCCGATCATTGCGAACGGCATCGTCCGTCAGCCGGTCGAGGTCGACGAGCCGAACGTCGAGGACGCGGACATCCTCGTCTACGGCGTCCGCACCGCGGGCACCAACACCCTCGACCCGGCGATCGACAAGACCGGAATCGTCCTCGAGCTGGTCGGCAACGCCGGAACCACGGTCGCGTTCGCGGACGACACGGCGAACGTCGGTGGCTTCCCGCAGGTCGGTCGTAACGGACAGCGTTCCGTGGCGCCGGTCGCCGGATTCGCCCACGCCGTCAACCGCTCGATCCAGCGCGTCGGGAAGTTCGAGTTCGTGACGTTCACGCAGAACACGAGCGAGTTCTTCTCGAACGGTAACGGTCTCCAGCAGACGACCAAGTTCCCCGGCGATGCGAACCACATCCGCCTCGACCCGACGACGGGCGTGGCGATCGCCGGCGACGAGCGCCATGTCGAGACGTCCGAGCTGCTCGACGTGACGTTCTCGACGGCGGGGATCCGCACCCCGGGCCAGTAGCCGGACCCAGGTCCGGCCGAGTCCCACCACCGGGAGCGGTTCGCCGCTCCCGGACGGCTGGACACCTGCCCCGACGCTTCATTCTTGGGCGGGGGCGATCCGTGTGGATCGCCCCCGCTGTTTTTCTTTCTCATCGTTCGATCGATCGTCACCGACGTCGGGGAGGGACCTACCACGAGCGAGAACGCCGAGAAGAAGCCCGCCTCCCGCTACACCGAGGACGACTTCGAGACCCTGATCTCCGACGAGCAGATCCGATCCCGGGTGGTCGAGCTCGGCGCCGAGATCACGAAGGACTACGCGGGACGGCAGAACGAGCTCGTCGTGGTCGGCGTGCTGAAGGGCTGCATGCTCTTCATGGCGGACCTGATCCGCCACATCGACCTCCCGCTCGCCTGCGACTTCCTCCGCGTCTCGTCCTACGAGGGCGGCATGCGCTCGACCGGCGTGGTCCGGTTCGAGTTCGACCTGACGCAGACGATCAAGAACAAGGACGTCCTCCTCGTCGAGGACATCATCGACACCGGCCTGACGGCGGGGTTCCTCATCAAGAACCTCGGCATCCGGGAGCCGGCGAGCCTCAAGATCGCGTCGCTGCTCCACAAGCCGGCGCGGACCCGGACGCCGGTCGAGATCGACTACCTCGGATTCACGATCGAGGACAAGTTCGTGATCGGCTACGGCCTCGATCTGGCGGGGCTCTATCGGAACAAGCGCGAGATCCTGGCGCTCCGCCCCGATCGGGCCTGAGCGATGATGTAATCTCACGCAAAGGCGCAAAGGCGCCAAGGGGCTCCGTCGGATCCAGGTCCCGGCTCGGAGCAACGGCCCTTTGCGTCTTTGCGCCTTTGCGTGAGATCCATCGCGCCTCTCGCGAGGTCTCATCCATGGCTGACCTTCCCCTCGAGCTTCCGCACATCCGCGCCCTCCGCTGCACCGGCTGCGGCGTGGAGCATCCGCCGGCGACGACCGAGTACTGGTGCCCGGCCTGCGGCCCCGACGGCACGGTCGAGTACCGTTACGACTACGAGAAGCTGAAGGCGGAGGTCGACCGCGACCGCCTCGCCGCCGACCCCGACCGCTCGATCCGACGCTTCCGGCCGATCCTGCCCGTTCCGGCCGACGGGCCGTGGGTGCCGCTCGACGTCGGCCCGGCGCCGCTCGTCCGGGTTCGAGACGACGCGTTCCCGCCGCTCCGACGGCTGACGATCTTCGACGACACGCGCACGCCGTCCGCGTCGCTGAAGGACCGGGCGACCTCGGTCGCGCTCGCGCGGGCGATGGCCGCCGGCGTCGACCACGCGATCGCCGCATCGACCGGCAACGCGGCGGCGTCGCTCGCCTGTCAGTGCGCCGCCGCGGGCCTCTCGGCGACGATCCTCGTCCCGGCGTCGGCGCCGCGGCCGAAGCTCGCCCAGCTCCTCCTCTACGGGGCGGCGGTGCTGCGCGTCGACGGGACCTACGACGACGCCTTCGACCTGAGCCTCGAGGTCGCCGCGGAGCGCCCCGACCTCTACCTCCGGAGCACCGGCGTGAACCCGGCGCTGTCGGAGGGCAAGAAGACGGTCGCCCTCGAGATCGCCCTCGCCTGGGGCTGGAGGCCGCCCGAGGCGGTGCTCGTCTCGGTCGGTGACGGCTGCATCGTCGGCGGGATCGCGAAGGGCTTCCTCGATCTCGTCGAGCTCGGCTGGATCGAGCGGGCGCCGCGGGTGATCGGCGTGCAGAGCGAGGGGAGCCGCGCCGTCGCCGACGCGTTCCACTCGGGCGAGGCGCCGCCGGTCCGGAAGGCCACCACGCTCGCCGACTCGATCAGCTCCGAGCGCCCGCGCGACTGGCGCAAGGCCGTCGCGGGCATCCGCGCCACCGGCGGAACGGTCGCCGTCGTCCCCGACGACGAGATCCTCGCCGCGATGCGCCTCCTCGCCGGCCGCGCCGGCGTCTTCGCCGAGCCGGCCGGCGCCGCCGCCCTCGCCGGAGCGCTCCGGCTGGCCGAGGACGGCGAGCTCGATCCCGGCGCCGAGATCGTCGTCGTCGCCAGCGGCAACGGCCTCAAGGACACCGACGGCGCCTTCCGCGCCGCCGGCGAGCCGCCCGAACCGATCGCCCCGACCCTCGAGGCCGCGATCGCCGCGATCGGCTAATCCCCCGCCCGAGCGGCGCAAACCGCTGAGAAGCCAGCGTTGCGGGCCCGCGAACGCCACGATAGAGTGGCGCCTTCACCCGGAGACGGCGGGCCAGAGCTCCCGGAACCCCGCCGAGACCGAAGGAGGCCCCGATGTCCGATTCGATCCTGATCCGCGGCGGCACCGTCGTGACCGCAGAGGGCGAGTACCGCCACGACGTGCTGGTCACCGGCGAGACCATCGCTCGGGTCGGCCCCGACCTCGACGCCCCCGCGGGCGCCCGCGTCATCGACGCCGGCGGCAGCTACGTGATGCCCGGCGGCATCGATCCGCACACCCACATGGAGCTGCCCTTCATGGGGACCGTGGCCTCCGAGGACTTCTACACGGGCACCTCGGCGGCGGCCGCCGGCGGCACCACGATGATCATCGACTTCGTGATCCCGAACCCGCAGGAGCCCCTGCTCGACGCGTGGAACAAGTGGCAGGGCTGGGCCGAGAAGGCCGCCTGCGACTTCAGCTTCCACGTCGCGGTGACGTGGTGGGACGAGTCGGTCCGCGAGGCGATGGTCACCCTCACCCGCGATCACGGCGTCAACAGCTTCAAGCACTTCATGGCCTACAAGAACGCCATCATGTGCGACGACGAGACGCTGGTGAACAGCTTCAAGACCGCCAAGGAGCTGGGCGCGCTCTGCACGATCCACGCCGAGAACGGCGAGCTCGTCTACGTCCTCCAGCAGGACATCTACGACAAGGGCCTCACCGGGCCCGAGGGTCACCCCCTCTCCCGCCCGCCCGAGGTCGAGGGCGAGGCCGCTAACCGCGCCATCCGCATCGCCGAGGTGCTCGGGGTGCCGGTCTACCTCGTCCACACGAGCTGCATCGACGCGCTCGAGGCCGTCACCCGCGCCAGGCTCGAGGGTCAGCGCGTGTTCGCCGAGGTGCTCGCCCAGCACCTGGTCATCGACGACAGCGTCTATCGCAACCCCGACTGGAACGCGGCCGCCCACTACGTCATGAGCCCGCCGTTCCGACCGAAGGGGCACCAGGAGGCGCTGTGGCGCGGCCTGCAGGCCGGCATGCTCCAGACGACCGCCACCGACCACTGCTGCTTCTGCACGCCGCAGAAGCAGGCCGGGGTCGACGACTTCCGCAAGATCCCGAACGGCACCGGCGGCGTCGAGGACCGGATGAGCATCCTGTGGCACCACGGCGTGCGCACCGGCCGGCTCACCCCGTCCGAGTTCGTGGCGGTCACCTCGTCGAACACGGCGAAGATCTTCAACATCTTCCCGAAGAAGGGCGCCATCATCGCCGGCGCCGACGCCGACGTAGTGGTTTGGGACCCGCGCATGACCCGCACCATCTCGGCCGAGACCCACCACCAGAACATCGACTTCAACATCTACGAGGGCAGGGAGGTCACCGGCAACGCGGCGATCACGCTCTCGCGCGGCCTGGTGGTCTGGGAGAACGGCGAGCTGAAGACGGTGCGCGGCCGCGGCCAGTACGTGAGCCGCCCCTGCAACGCGCCGTTCTGGGACAGCCAGACCAAGCGCAACACGCTGGCCGAGCCGACGAAGGTCGAGCGGGCGGCCCCTTCGAAGGCCCCGACCAAGGCCCCTTCGAAGTAACGCCTCGCTCCCGGCCGCGGTCCGGTTCGGGCCGGCCGGTTTCGTAGGCTGCGCCCCATGGCTCGATCGCCCCGGACGACACGCTCGGTCGGAGCGCTCCTCGCGGAGCACGCCGCCGCCTTCGACGTCGAGGCGCGGGTCGCCCACGACCCGATCGAGCTCCCACGCCGCTTCGCCGACGCGCCCCGCGATGCCGAGGTCGTCGGCCTCGTCGCCGCGGCCCTCGCCTACGGCCGCGTCTCGCTCTTCAAGCCGAAGCTCGAGGCGTTCACGGCTGGCCTCGGCAAGCGCCCGGCCCGAACGCTCCGGGCCGCCTCACCGAAGAAGCTCCTCGCCCTCGCCGCACCCCTCGACTACCGCCTGACCCGGCCGGCCGACGCCGCGGCCGTCCTCTTCGCGATCGCGCGCGCCCTCGATGAGTGGGGATCGCTCGAGGCCGCCTTCGCCGCGCACGACGAGGAGCCCGAGCCCGAGGACACCGTCGCCGCCCTCGGCGGGCTCGTCGCCTGGCTCCGCGAGACGGCGCTCGCCGCGCCGAAGCTCATCGGCGGCGCGATCTCGAGCCGACGGGTGAAGCACCTGCTGCCCGACCCGTTCGGCGGCCCCTGCAAGCGCCTCCATCTCTGGCTGCGCTGGATGGTCCGGCCGCCCGGGCCCGGGAGCGTCGACCTCGGCCTCTGGTCTCACCCGAGCCCGGCTCGACTGCTGATGCCGCTCGACACCCACATCGCCCGCGTAGCCGAACGGATCGGCCTGACCGAGCGGAAGACGTTCACCCTCCCGGTCGCCCGCGAGATCACCGCGGCGTTGCGCCGCCTCGACCCCGACGACCCGGTCCGGTTCGACTTCGCCCTCTGCCACCTCGGCGCGTCGGGGCTTTGCCCGGCCCGCCCGGTCGAGGAGGCGTGCTCGGGCTGCTCGTTCCGGCCGATCTGCCGCCACTGGGCCTGAGATCGCGTCGTTCCTGGAATAGATCTCGCGCGACGGCAATGACCCCGGGATCGGCAACTCTCAATCCGCGCAATCCGCGCAATCCGCGGTTCCCACTCGTTCGACGCCGAGAGAGACCGAACCGCGGATTTCGCGGATTGCTCGGATTGACTCGGACGTCGCCGAGCCATTGCCGTCGAGTCGCGGTACTCCCCCCGAGACTCGTGTTCCTGGACCGGGAGCGCGTCGGCAATGAACTGAGCGCCCGGCAGCTCGCAATCCAGTCAATCCAACAATCCGCGGTTCTAGTTCGTTCAGCGCTCGAGAGAGCGGAACCGCGGATGACTCGGATTGACTCACGTGTCGCCAGGGCATTGCCAGCGACGGGATATGCTCCTGGGGATTGAGCCGCTGAGCGATCCGCTCTAGCTGAACTGCTCCGCCTCGGTCGAAGCATCGAGCGCCGTCGTGCTGCTCAGCCCGCCGGTCACGATCTGACTCACCTGGTCGAAGTACCCCGTGCCGACCTCGCGCTGGTGGCGCACGGCGGTGTAGCCGCGCTCGGTCGCGTCGAACTCGCGCTGCTGGAGCTGGCTGTAGGCGGTCATGCCCGTCTGGCGGTAGTTGCTCGCCAGCTCGAACATGCCGAGGTTCAGCGAGTGGAACCCGGCCAGGGTGACGAACTGGAACTTGTAGCCCATGGCGCCGAGCTCGCGCTGGAACTTCGCGATCGTCTCGTCGTCGAGGTTGCGCTTCCAGTTGAACGACGGGCTGCAGTTGTAGGCGAGGAACTTGCCCGGGAAGCGGTCGTGGATCGCCTCGGCGAACCTCTTCGCCTCGCCGAGGTCGGGCGTCGAGGTCTCGCACCAGATCAGGTCGGCGTAGGCGGCGTAGGAGAGCCCACGGGCGATCGCCATGTCGAGGCCGCCGGTCACCTGATGGAACCCCTCGGGCGTCCGGGCCGAGTCCTTCTTGATGAACCGGCGGTCGTGCTCGTCGGCGTCGCTGTTCAGGAGCTGGGCGCTGTTCGCGTCGGTCCGCGCAACGAGCACGGTCGGCACGCCCGCGACGTCGGCCGCGAGGCGCGCGGAGACGAGCTGACGGACGAACTGGTTCGTCGGGACGAGCACCTTGCCGCCCAGATGCCCGCACTTCTTGGCGCTCGCGAGCTGGTCCTCGAAGTGGACGCCGGCCGCGCCCGCCTCGATCATGTTCTTCATCAGCTCGAACGCGTGGAGCGGCCCGCCGAAGCCGCTCTCGGCATCGGCGACGATCGGGACGAACCAGTCGCGGCTGACCCCGCCCTCGACCGTCTCGATCTGGTCGCAGCGCCGCAGCGTGTTGTTGATCCGGCGGACGAGGGTCGGCACGGAGTTGACGGCGTAGAGGCTCTGGTCGGGGTACATCTGCCCCGAGACGTTCGCGTCGGCGGCCACCTGCCAGCCGCTCATGTAGATCGCCTTGAGGCCGGCCCGCACCATCTGCATCGCCTGGTTGCCGGTGAGCGCCCCGAGCGCGTTGACGTAGGGCTCCTCGTGGAGGAGCCGCCAGAGCCGGTGCGCGCCGTGGTCGGCGAAGGTGTAGTGCAGCCGCATCGAGCCGCGGAGCCGCCGGACGTCGTCGTCGGTGTAGGGGCGGGTGATCCCGTCCCAGCGACCTTCGCCGCCGTCGGGGATCGCGGGCACCCGCTTGAGGGCCATCAGCCGGCTGGCCGGCGGCAGGCCCGCGTCGTCGCCGTTCGCCTCGCCGTGGCTCCCGCCGCCGGTCTCGGGGTCGACCGGGCCGTTCTTCTCGGACATGTCGTCTCTCCTCGGAGGTGGAACTGTCTCGTTCTGTCGCGGCGGACCGCGGCGCCCGTCAGGAGCCCGCCGTGAGGATCTCGTACGCCGGCAGGGTCAGGAACTCGGTGAACTGCTCTTCGGTGCAGAGCCGCTCGAAGAGGCGCGCCGCCTCGTCGAACCGGCCCGCGTCGTAGGTCTCGGCGCCGAGCGCCGCGCGGAGCTCGGCGAGCTCCTCGCGCATCGCGGCGCGGAGGCGATCGGCCGTGAGCCTCTCGCCGTCGTCGAGGACCGCTCCGTGCCGCACCCACTGCCAGAGCTGACTGCGGCTGATCTCGGCCGTCGCGGCGTCCTCCATCAGGTGATAGAGCGGCACGCATCCCTGGCCGCGGAGCCACGCCTCGAGGTACTGCACCGCGACGCGGATGTTGTGCCGGAGCCCGGCGACCGTGCGCGACCCGGTCGGCACGGCGAGGAGGTCGGCCTCGGTCACCTGGACGTCCTCGCGCTTCCGGTCGATCTGGTTCGGCCCCGGCATGTGCGCGTCGAAGATCTCCTTGGCGAGCGCGACGAGGCCCGGATGGGCGACCCACGTTCCGTCGTGACCCGCCTTCACCTCGCGGAGCTTGTCGGCCCGGACCTTCTCGATCGCCGCCGCGTTGGCCGCCTCGTCGTTCTTGATCGGGATCTGCGCAGCCATGCCGCCCATCGCGTGGACGGCGCGACGGTGGCACGTCTTGATCACGAGCGAGGTGTAGGCGGCCATGAACGGCTGGGTCATGCCGACCTCGCCGCGGTCCGGGAGGAGGAACGCCGGATCGTTCCGGAGCTTCTTGATGAAGCTGAAGATGTAGTCCCAGCGGCCGCAGTTGAGGCCGGAGCTGTGATCGCGGAGCTCGTGGAGGATCTCGTCCATCTGGAACGCGGCGGTGATCGTCTCGATCAGGACGGTCGCCTTCGTCGTCCCGACCGGCAGGGCGAGCGTCTCCTGCGCGGCGAGGATCACCTCGTTCCAGAGCCGCGCCTCGGAGGCGGCCTCGAGCTTCGGCAGGTAGAAGTAGGGGCCGGAGCCACGGTCGACCAGCTCGCGCGCGTTGTGGAAGAAGTAGAGCCCGAAGTCGACGAGCGACCCGGGGGCGGGGTCCCCGTCGACGAGGATGTGCTTCTCGGGGAGGTGGAGCCCGCGCGGGCGGACGAGGAGGGTGGCCGGGCGCTCGACGAGGGCGTACCGCTTGCCGGTGTCGGGATGGGTGAAGTCGATCTGCCGCCGGATCGCGTCGAAGAGGTTCTTCTGGCCCTCGATGACGTTGCTCCAGGCGGGCGCCGTCGAGTCCTCGAAGTCGGCCATGAACACCGACGCGCCCGAGTTCAGGGCGTTGATGATCATCTTCCGGTCGACCGGCCCGGTGATCTCGACCCGGCGGTCGATCAGGTCCGCCGGGAGGGGCGCGACCGTCCAGTCGCCCGCCCGGATCGAGGCCGTCTCCTCGAGGAAGCGTGGCCGCTCCCCCGCGTCGAACCGCGCCTGGACCTTCTCACGCTCGGCGAGGAGCGCCCCGATCCGCGGGCGGAAGCGCCGGACGAGGTCGGCGAGGAACGCGAGCGCCTCGGCGCTCAGGAGAGCCTCGGCCCCGGCGGGAACGGGCGCGCCGAGAGTGACGCCGGCGGGTAGGTCGGTCGGGACGGTCATGAGCTCCTCCTCTCGGCTCGCAAAGATAACAGAACCGGGCGAGGAGCTCTTCAGATCGGTGGGGAGCGGTCAGCCTCCCTCGTCGCCTTCGACCCTCTTCTTCCGGCCACCGCCGGCTCCGCGCCTCGCGCGGCGCGCGAGGACCGCCTGGAGCTCGGCGTCATCGATCAGGCCGCTGTCGTCGGCGTCGATCCGATCGAAGGCCTTCTTCAGGCTCTCGGGCGCCTCGTCGACGGAGATCCCGCCGTCGCCGTCCTTGTCGCAGCGCTTCATCACGCGAGCCGCCCGGGCGGCGATCTCGGGCGCGACCGCCGCGGGGGCCTCGACACCGCCCGCGCCCGGCTCGGCGGTCCCGTCGTTCGGCTCGAGCTTCTTTCCGTTCACGTCCGTGCCGGCGACGAGCCGGGCGATGAACTGAGCGTCGTTCCACTTGGGGCCCGTCGCCTTCTCGCCCTTCTCTCCCTTCGCGGCGCGGGGCGTCTTCGCCGCCTGACGAACGGCCACGAGCTCGAGGCTCGGGATCACGTAGAGGCGCTGCTTGCCCGCGCCGGCCGCCATCACCATGTCGGCCGGCACGACGTCCCTCCCCTTCTCGTTGGGCGCGCCGAGCCACCAGGTCAGCCCGTAGCGCTCGTTCTGCTCGCTTCCCCGGAAGCACTCGGCGAGCAGCTTCGGATCGAGGATCTGCTGATCCTCGCCCCAGGTTCCCCGCCGCCGGATGAGCTCGCCGAAGACGGCCCACTCGCGCGCGGTGAACGTGGCGCCGGACGGCAGGTTCGGGTTGCCATCGGCGCCCCGCCGCCAGCTCGCCGGCTCGCAGCCGATCGGATCGAGGATCCGCCGCTTCAGGTAGGCGAGCGGATCCTCCTCGTGCTCGGCGAGCTTGCGCCGGATCACCTCTCCGAAGACCTGATAGGCGACCGAGCCGTAGCCGAACGCCGTGCCCGGCTCGGTCTCGACCGGCTGGGTGATCGCCTCGGCGTAGGTCGGCGTCTTGCCAACCCACGTCTTGAGCCCGCTCCGGAGCGAGAGGAGCTGTCGGATCGTGATCGTCGCCTTCCGAGGATCGTCTTGCCACTCGGTGATCGTGTCGGCGACCTTCTCGTCGAGGTCGAGGATCCCGTCGCCGGCCGCGGCCACCGCGATCGCCCCGCTGAAGCTCTTCGTCCCGCTCGCGAGCACGTGGGCTCGCTCGGGCGCGCCGCCGTTCGGGTAGTCCTCGAAGACGACCTCGCCGCCGACCATCACGACGAGCGAGACGCCGCCCCGTCCGGCGCTGTACTCGGCCGCCAGTTGGTGGTGCTTCGCCGCCCGGGGACCGGTCTCGGGAGCGGGCGCCGGCGCCGGCGCGACGTCGTCGTCCGCCCGGACGCCCGACGGAGCGAACGCGACGAGCGCGCCGAGCAGCAACGCGGTCGACGCGACGAGGGCTCGGCCCCGCGCCGCGGTGGTGGTCGTGATCATCGATCTTCTCCCACGGAAATGGCGACGGCCCGCGCGAGCGGGCCGTCGATCCTTCGAGCCTGGGTCGGGTTCAGTCGGCGATGTCGGTCGCCGGCAGCAGCTCCGCGACCGGCTTGCCCTTGTCCGAGAGCTGGAGCGGGCGCCCGTTCGGGCTGATGTACTCCTTCTCCCAGTCGATGCCGAGCCGCGCCAGGACGGTCGCCATCAGGTCGGGCACGCCGACCGGCCGCTCGGCCGGCGCCATGCCGTCGGGCGAGGTCGCGCCGATCACCTGGCCCGTCTTGAGGCCGCCGCCGGCGAGGACCGCGCTCCACGCCCGCGGGAAGTGGTCGCGACCGCCGTTGGCGTTGATGCGCGGCGTCCGGCCGAACTCGCCCATGCACATGATGACGGTCGACTCGAGCAGCCCCCGGTCGCGCAGGTCGGCGATGAGGGCGCTCATGCCGCGGTCGAGCTGCTGGCTGTTGCTCGCCACCTTCTCGAAGTTCTCGCGGTGGGTGTCCCAGCCGCCGAGGGTGACCTCGATGACGCGGATCCCCTGCTCGACCGCCTTCGCGGCGAGGAGACATCCCTGGCCGAACTTGCTCTGGCCATAGGCCGCGAGGCGCTTCGCCGGCTCGCCGGAGATGTCGAACGCGGACCGCGCCTCGCTCCGCATCAGGCGCACGGCCCGGTCGGTCACCTTCTGCCGATCGGCGACGAGCTCGCTGTCGCCGCGGCTCTTGCCGAAGCGATCGCCGAACATCTTGAGGAGGGCGAGGCGGCGGTCGTAGCGCTTCTCGGTCACCCCGTCGGGCGTGGCGAGGTCGTCGACCGGCTTCTGCGGGTTCCGCATGATCAGCGGCGCGTGCCGCACGCCGAGGAAGCCCGACCCGTAGGCGGCTCCGCCGATGGAGCAGTACGACGGCAGCGGCGAGTCGGGGTCGCCGATCTCGTTGCTGATCACCGAGCCGAGGCTCGGGTGCTTCACGGCGCCTCCGGGCGGGTAGCCGGTGTGGAGCAGGTAGCGGGCCCGGTCGTGGTTGCCCTCCTTGGAGGTCATCGACCGGATGATCGCGATGTCGTTCGCCACCTTCGCGACGCCGGGCAGGTGCGGGCTGATGCGCATCCCGCTGACCGCCGTCTCGATCGGCACGTACGGCCCGCCGTTCTTGTGGTCCGGCTTCGGGTCCCACGTGTCGAGCTGGCTCATCCCGCCCGACATGTAGAGGACGACCAGCGACTTCGCCTTGCCGGCGGCCGCCCCGCCGCCGCCCTTGCGGGCGGTCTTGGTCCCCTCGTCGCCGAAGGCCATCGTCATGCCGAGGCCGTTGGTGGCGAGGAAGCCGATCGAGCCGAGGGCGGCCATCCGCATGAAGTCCCGGCGGGAGGCGTCGAAGATCAGCGACTGACGCTCGTTCGCGTGATCGTCGCAGGAGCAGTCTCGTTCGTTCGTCATGGGATCACTCTCTCTCGACGATCAGTGGTTGAAGAAGAACTCGCTGCTGTTGAGCAGCGCCCAGAACACGTCCTCGAAGACCTGACGACGCGCGTCGTCGCCCTCGGCCGACTTCAGCATCTTCGTCACCTGCCTCATCTCGGCCTTCTCGGGGAGCCGACCGACGGAGCGGAGGAAGACGTGCTGGATCCGCGCCTCGTCGTCGTTCCGGCCGGCGAGCGCCTCCTCGAGGACCTGGGCGATGCCCGCCTCGACGCCGCGGTTCGTCAGCTCGCCGTTGAGGAACATGAGCGCCTGCGGGATCGAGCTCTCGTAGTCGAGCGCCTCGAGCCCCTCGTCGTCGTCGAACGCGTAGATGAAGCGCTGGAGGAGCTGGAGCCGCATCCGGATCGCGTCGCGCGGGTTGAGCGTCTTACGTCGCGCGCCCCGCTTCCCCTTCTGACGGCGCTTGCGAAGCTGCTCGCGGACGGTCGTGCCGGCCGCCTCGCCCGCGGCCACCTCGTCGACGCCGGTGGCGCGCATGAGCGAGCCGAAGAGCGCCTCGGGCGGGAGGGGACGGAGGTAGCTGCGAGCGTAGTGCTCGGCGTCGCCGGCGTTGCTCTCGTTCGGCACGCTCGAGAGAGCGTAGGTGTCCGAGAGGGCGATCGCGCGGATGATCGAGCGGAGGTCGTAGCCCGAGTCCTCGAAGCCCTTGGCGAGCGTCGCGAGGAGCTCGGGGTGGGTGGCGCCCGCCTCGAGGTCATCGATCGGGTCGACGATCCCGCGACCGAACATGGCGGCCCAGATCCGGTTGACCTGCGCCTTGCTGAAGAGCTCGCTGCCCTCGGCGCTGATCAGGCTCGCGAGCTGGTCGCGGCGGTTCTTCCCGCTCTTGCGCTTCGGCATCGTCCCGTCGATGAACGTCGGGTCGATCACGTCGGGGCGGAAGACGGCGTTCGGCGTCCGGACGATCATCTCGCGATCGGTGTCGCCGGGCTTCGGGATCCGGATCTCGCCCGAGCGCGTCTCCTGGACGCCCCAGCGCCGGCCCTCACGCATCCGCTGACGGATCCGGTCGAGCATCATCCCGCGGATGTCCTCGCCGTCCATGCCGGGGCCGGGCCGCTGCATCCCGCCGCCGTCCATGTACCCGCCGCGCCTGGGCATCTCGGCCGGCTTCTCGCCGGGCTTCGCATCGGGCTTCTTGTTCGGCTTCTTCTTGAGGTTCACGCGTCGCTGCTGCGTCCGGGCGAAGAACCCGGCCATCCCGAAGAAGTCCTTCTGGGTGGTGTCGGTGTAGGGGTGGTCGTGGCACTGGGCGCACTGGATCTGCGTGCCGAAGACGAGCCGGCTGATCGCGCCGCTGACCTCGGCCGCGCCCGGGTAGCGCACGTAGAAGGCGACCGAGCCGTTGCCCTCCTCGTCCATCCAGCCCTCGGTGCGGATGAGCTCGCCCATGACCTCGTCGTAGCCCCGACCGCTCGCGAGCTCGTTCACGAACCAGTCGATCATGAACGCGGAGATGAACGCGCCGCGGCCGTCCTGACCCGTCGAGCCGCGGCCGACGAAGGCCGCCGAGAGCTGGCTGCCCCAGTGGACGGGCCACTCCTCGCTGGCGAGGAGCTCATCGATCTTCTCCACCCGCTTGTTCGCGCTCTTGCTCTTCACGAACGCGATGATCTCATCGGGGGTCGGGACCGTGCCGGTCAGGTCGATCCGGAGCCGGCGGAGCCACTCGGCGTCGGTCGCGGCGTCGCTCGGCTTCAGCCCGGCCTTGGCCCACTGGGCCCGGATGTGACGGTCGATCTCGCCGGCGAGGGCGGTCGAGACGTCGTTGGCGCGGGTTCGATCCGCGGGGTCGTCATTGCCCGCGAGGACGGGCTCGGGGGCCGCGTGCGGCCACGCGACGACGGCCGCGAGGATCGCGAGGATCGCCACGCAGGCGGCCCGGCGCGCCGAGCGGCGCTTCCGCTGAGGAGAGGCCATGATCCGATCTCCTGAGAGTTGGGAGAGTTGTGGGCGAGCGAAGCCGCTCGCACAGTCCATCAACGCCCTCGGCCCCAGGAGGTTTCGGCCTTTTTCTCGGGATGACGCACCGCGACTCGGCGGCCCGACCGCTGGCTGGCTGCTCGTCACTGTCCTCTTCATCATCGCACCTTCCTCCGTCGTCCGATCCCAGGACGGCCCCGACGCCGTCCCCGACGAGGTCGCCGAGATCGACCGGCGCTGGAGGACGCTCGAGAGCCAGGGCCGCCTGCTCGAGGCGGTCCCCATCGCGCGCGAGGCGCTCGCGGTCCGTGAACGACTCTTCGGACCCGAGGACCGGCGGACCGCCTCGGGCCTGCTCTTCGTCGCCGACCTCCTCCGAAACGGCGGGCGTCCGGCCGAGGCCGTCCCGCTCTACGAGCGAGCCCTCCGGATCAGCGAGAAGGTGCGGGGCCGGACCGACGAGTACGTCCTCTCGCGCCTGATCGAGCTCGCCTACGCCCACCGAGACCTCGGCGAGTCGGCGAAGGCCGACGCCTACCTCGCCGACTGCCAGACGCGCGCCGTCGAGGAGTTCGGCCCCGACGATCCGATCCTCGCGAAGGTCACCTGCGACCGGGCGATCTCGCTCGCGCGCCTCGGCCGCGACGCCGAGGCTCGAGCCCAGCTCGACCGGGCGATCGCGCTCGACGAGAAGGCCTACGGCGCCGACCCGAAACACCTCGCCGGCGGCCTCTTCCGCCTCGCCGAGCAGTTCACCGCGGCGGCCGAGCCGGCCCTCGCGGTGAGCGTGCTCGAGCGGGCACGCGAGCACCTCGAGCGGGCGGGGCTCGGCGAGACCGACGCCGGCGCCGCGGTCCGGCTCGGAGTCGGAAACGCCCTGGCGGAGCTCGGCCGCTACGAGGCGGCGGTCCGGGTGCTCCGCGAAGCCGTCGCCGTCATCGAGGCGATCGACGGCCGCGCCCTGCCGAACGCGCTCCAGTCGCTCGCCCGCGCCCATCTGTCTTCGGGTCGCCCGGACCTGGCCCGACCGCTCCTCGAGCGCGTCCTCGCCGAGGTCGAGCGGGTCGACGGCTCCGACCACCCGATCCTGATCGGGCCGCTGGGCGACCTCGCCCACGCGCTCTCGGCGCTCGGCCAGGACGCCGAGGCGACCGAGCTCTACGCCCGCACGCTCGCCATCGCCGAGCAGTCGTCCGGACCCGACAGCCAGATCGTCGGCATCCTGACGACCAACCTCGCCACCAAGCTGCTCGAGCTCGGCGAGCTCGACCGGGCGCGCCCCCTCGCCGAGCGCGGGCTCGCGACGCTCGTCCGGACGCTCCCGGGCGGCCACGCCCAGCTCGCGGCCCCCCTCGCGGCCGTCGCGATGGTCCGGCTCCGCGAGGGGCACGTGCTCGACGCCGCGCTCCTCCTCGAGCGAGCCGAGGCGCTGGCCCGGCGCGCCTTCGGCGCGGACCATCCCTGGGTCGCCGTGTCCCGGAGCCTGCTCGCGCACGCCTACCACGGCCTTGGCCGTCGGGACGAGGCGGCGGCGATCCTGAGGAGCTGCCTCGCCATCCTCGAGCGCGCCCGTGGCGAGGACGACCGACGCGTCATGAACCTCGTCGTCGAGCTCGCCTACCTCGAGGCGCGCCGCGGCGAGATGACCGAGGCCCGCGCGCTCCTCGAGAGGGCGGTCGACTCCGCGAATCGACAGGTGCGCCTGCGCGCCCGGAGCGCCACCGCCCGCGAGCGCGTCGCCGCCGCGGCCGACGCGCGCTCGGTCCTCGACCACTGGCTCGGGTTCACCGGCGACACCGGCGGAGTCGGCTACGACGCCGTCCTGTCGCTGCACGGGATCGTCGCCCGCGTCGGCGAGGCGGAGGGTCGGGCGCAGCGCGCCGCCGACGCCGAGACCCGGACGATGCTCGATCGGCTCTCCGAGGCCCGGCGCGCCCTCGCCCGGACGTTCCACGCCCGCCCCGCCGCCGGCGCTCCGGCCGAGGCGACGTGGCGGGAGCGCTTCGCGCGCGACAAGGCCCGCGCGACCGAGCTCGAGCTCGCGCTCGCCGCCCGCTCCGGGCGGTTCCGGGCGATCGACGGACGGCTCGACCTCGGCCTCGACGACGTGCGCGGCCGTCTCGGCGCCGACGAGGCGCTCGTCCACTACCTCGTCCACCGCGGAGCGGTGAGCGCGTGGGTGATCCGGCCCGGTGACGTCGCGCCGGTCCGCGCCGAGCTCGGCGACCCGGCGGCGATCGAGTCAGCCGCGGCGCGCTTCGTCGACGCGGTCCGGAGCGCCGAGAGCGTCGAGGATGAGGCGTTCATCGAGGCCGGCCGCGGCCTGGCGAAGCTCGTCTGGGATCCCGTCGCCGCGTCGCTGCCCGAGACGACGCGGACGGTGCACCTCGTCCCCGACGGCGTCCTCGCGACCGTCCCCTTCTCCGCGCTGCCCGACTCAGGCGACGGGGCGCACCTCGTCATCGATCGCCTGGCGATCAGCTACCTGGCGACGGCGCAGGACCTCGTGCCCTGGCCCGGAGCAGACGCGCCCGCCTCCGGCCTCCTCGCCGTCGGCGGGATCGACTACGGCGAGGGCGATCGATTCGCGCCGCTCGCCTTCTCGCGCGTCGAGGTCGACGCGATCGCCGAGCTGGTCCGCGCCGCCGATCCGGCCGCGGACCCCGCGAGCGTCATCATCCTGGAGGGCGCGGCCGCGACCGAGTCGGCGCTGCGTCGCCTCGCCCCGGGCCGCCGCCTGCTCCACCTCGCGACCCACGGCTTCATCCGGGCCGACGATCGGTCGCCGAAGTCGGAAGCGAGCCCGCTCGGCGGGGGCCTGCAACGGCACCTCGTCGAGACCGACCCGATGCTCGCCGCCGGCATCGCCCTCGCCGGCGCGAACCGCGGCGGCGACGCGGGGGAGGACGATGGGATCCTGACCGCCCTCGAGGCGAGCTCGCTCGACCTCGATGCGGCCGATCTCGTCGTCCTGAGCGCCTGCGACACGGCCCGCGGCACGGCGACCGCCGGCGAGGGAGTGCTCGGCCTCGTCCGCGGCTTCCGCCGGGCGGGGGCCCGACGCGTCGTCGCGAGCCTCTGGCCCGTCGACGACGTCGCCGCCCGCGACGTCTGCGCCGAGATCCACCGGGGCGCGCTCGCCGGCGAGGATCTCCCCGGCGCTCTCCGGGGCGCCGCGCTCGCCGCGCGCGACCACGTCGCGACGGTCCTCGACCGCGAGGCGAGCCTGCTCCAGGGACGGCCGGTGACCGTCGAGCGCCGCCCGTTCGCGGCCCCGCGGCACTGGGCAGCCTTCGTCTCGTACGGCCCGCCTCGCTGACCGATCCTCGACTTGCGCGGGCCGACGCGGCCGACGAGGATGCCACCTGGAGGCCCCGTCCACTCTTGGCCCAGCAGCCGCCGCCACCGCCGGGCGCGACCCCGAGCCCCTCGGGTCGACGCCCCCGCCCGACCGTGCCCCAGCGGTCGCCGCTGCCGCTCGGTCATCCCGAGCTGACGCCGCCGTCGGGCTCGACCCGCTTCCCCTCGGGTCCGCCGCCGGGCTCGGCCCGCTTCCCCCCGGGCACGCTTCGCTCGGGGAGCGGACGCCACCCGCCCACCTCGCCTCTCCCGCCGCCCATCCCGGCGAGCGGACGCTACGCCCCGGGTCGAACGAGCTCCGGACGGATGATCGCATCGTTCGTCGACGACGCGTCGGCCCCACCCGAGGCGCGCGCCGCGATGGCGCGCCCCGACGCCCTGTGGATCGGTCGCTACCTCGCCCTCGAGGAGCTCGGCCGCGGCGGCATGGGCGTCGTCCATCACGGCTGGGACCCCGAGCTCGGCCGCCACGTCGCGATCAAGATGATCCTCGACCCGACGAGCATGGGCGAGAACGGGCGCGAGCGCCTCGCCCGTGAGGCGCGCGCCGCCGCGCGCCTGCGTCACGCCCACATCGTCACGGTCCACGAGGTCGGCGAGCACCCGATGACGACGGCGCCCGGCGCGCCGCCCCGGCTCTGCCCCTTCCTCGTGATGGACTACGTCGCGGGCGAGACCCTGGCCGAGGCGCACGGGCGCCGCGCCGTCCCGCCGCGTCGCCTCGCCGAGCACATCCGGGACGTCGCCCGGGCGATCGCCCACGCGCACGCGCACGGGGTCGTCCACCGCGACGTGAAGCCGCAGAACGTCCTGATCGACCGCGAGGAGCGCCGCGCCCTCCTCACCGACTTCGGCCTCGCCCGGACCGGCGATGCCGGCGACGCCGCGCAGCAGCTCACCGCGAGCGGCGCGCTCGTCGGAACGCCGCAGTATCTCTCGCCCGAGCAGGCCCGCGGCGAGCGGCGCGCGATCGGGCCGCTCTCCGACGTCTGGGGCCTCGGCGCACTCCTCTACTGGGGGCTCGCCCGGCGCCCGCCGTTCGATGGGGACAACGTCATCGAGATCGTCGGCCGGGTCTGCCACACCGACCCGGTTCCGCCGCGGACGATCGATCCCAAGGTGCACCCCGACCTCGAGACGATCGCGCTCCGCTGCCTCGAGAAGGAGCCGGGGCGCCGGTACGGCTCGGCCGATGAGGTCGCGGCCGAGCTCGACCGCTACATCGCGGGCGAGGCGATCCTGGCGCGCCCCGTCGGGCGAGCCGGCCAGCTCGGACGCTGGGCGCGCCGGAACCCGGCGGCGCTGATCGCGAGCGTCCTGGCGGCGCTCCTCCTCGTCGCCGCGCCCGCCGCGGGCGTCGGCCACCTCATCCTCTCCGCATCCGCCCGCGATCGCGCCACCGCCGAGGCCCGCGCGACGATCCTCGACGAGGCCCGCCGCGACGCCGAGGCCGCCTGGGCGACCTTCTCCGACCAGCGCCCGGACGAAGCGGAGACCGGCTGGACGAGCGACCCGGCGCAGGCCGATCGCATCCTCGCCGCCGCCCTGGCCGCGTTCACCGCGGCGCATCGCCTCGAGGGCGTCGCGCCCGATGACCGCGAGGTCCGCGCCACGACGTTCCGGGCCGCGATGGCGCTCGGCGAGACGGCCCTCGCTCTGGAGCAGTGGAGCGTCGCCGCCGGCGCCTTCGAGAAGGCCGCCGCCCTCGGGATCGACGACCCGGCCGCGGCGAGAGCCGTCGCCGGCGTCGCGACCCTCCGCGAGGCGCGGGTCCGCGACGAACGCGAGGCGGTCGCCGCGATCCTCGACGAGGCGCGCACCGGGCGGCTCGGCGAGCGCCCAGGCGGAATCGAGGACGCGGTCTTCGAGCTCGTCCGCCACCGCAGCCCCGAGACGGTCGCGACGCTCGTCGGCGAGCTCGACCGGCTGACGGAGCGGCTCATCGCGACGCGGGGCAAGCTGTTTCGCGAGGCCGCCGAGCCCGACGCCGACGAGCTCCGGGCCGGGCAGGGACGGATCCCGGGCGTCGAGCCCGCCCTCGAGCGGTGGGAGCGGCTGTGGGAGGGCGAGGAGGCCGCGAAGAGCGTCATGGCGATGCTCCTTCCCGCATCGGCGCGCCTCGTCGCCCGCGCCCGGCGACACCGCGACCTCGGCACGAACGAGACGGTCGACGCCGGATCGCTCGTGGCCGGCGCCCAGGAAGAGGCGGTCGGCGCCGACGGCCTCCTCACCGCGCGCCTCTGCTGCCGGGCCCTCGGCCGGCTCGGCGATGCGAGCGCCATCCCCGCCCTCGCCCGACACGCCTACGCCCACTTCGATCAGCTCCGGGCGGCCGACGCGGGCATCGCGCTGTGTCAGATCGGCAGCGACGAGGCGGTCGCGATCGTCCAGCGCGCGCGGAGGTGGTTCAGTCCGAACGGCCCGTTCTCCGACCGGGTCGAGCGCTGGCTCCGGCGGAGCCGGACGATCGAGACCCCCGAGCCGCACGCCGACGACGGGGGAGCGAGCGTCGCCGCCCTCATCGCCCGATGCTCGGACCTCCTCGCCTCGGCGGACTTCGACGGAGCGATCGCGGCCGCGACCGCGATCCTCGAGCGAGACGCCGAGCGGCCGGCCGCCTGGGGCAACCGGGCGAGCGCCCGCTACCAGAAGGGCGACGACGCCGGCGCGATCGCCGATGCCAAGGAGATGATTCGACGCTGGCCGCGGGACGCCCGCGGCTACTTCCTCCGCGGACCGGCGCGCGGCCGGGCCGGCGACCTGGCGGGCGGCGTCGACGACCTCACCCGCGCGGCCGAGCTCGACCCGAAGCTGGGCGCGGCGTGGACGAATCGAGGCATCCTCCTGGGGGCTCAGGGCCGGTGGCCCGAGGCCCGGGACGACTTCGCCCACGCGGTGCAGCTCGACGGCGGCGTCCCCGGGCGCTGGGCTCACCTCGGACGATCGAGGCTCGAGCTGGGCGATCTCCCCGGAGCCGTCCGCGACCTCGACCACGCGCTCGGCCTCGACCCGGACCTCGCGATGGCCTGGTTGCACCGCGGTCGCGCGCGCGTGCGACAGGGAGACCAGGCAGGCGGGATCGAGGACCTCAACCGCGCCGTCGAGCTCGCTCCGCGCGACGCCGAGGTGGCCCGCTTTCGCGGCGTCATCCGCCTCGAGGCGGGCGAGCTCGCCGGCGCGCTCTCCGACCTGACGCGTTCGCTCGAGCTCGGCGAGCCGAACGCCCCCACCCTCCGCGCGCGGGCGAAGTGCCGCCGACTGCGCGGCGAGCTGCGCGACGCGCTCTCCGATCTCGACCGCGCGATCGAGCTCGCCCCCGACGATTTCCACGGCCGACTCGAACGCGGCAACCTCCGCCGGAAGGTCGGAGACCTCGACGGCGCGCTCATCGACCTGACCCGGGCGGTGGAGGTCCGCCCCGAGCACGCCGCCGGCTGGAACGACCGGGCGGGCCTGCACAAGGATCGGGGCGAGCTGACCGCCTCGCTCCAGGACTACGACCGGGCGCTCGAGCTCGCCCCGACCCTCGCGCAGGTCTGGGACAACCGCGGCGTCGTCAAGCGCCTCGCCGGCGACGCGCCGGGCGCGGTCGCCGACGCGACGCGCGCGATCGAGCTCGACCCGACCATGGTCGAGTACTTCTCCAATCGAGGGCTCGCCCGGACGGCGACCGAGGAGTTCATCGGCGCCCGGGAGGACTTCGACCGGGCGATCGCGCTCGACCCCTCGTTCGCGTCGGCGTGGGTCGACCGGGGCAGCCTGCGGCGCCGGGTCGGCGACACCGAGGGCGCCCTCGCCGACTTCACCCGCTCGATCGAGCTGCACCTGGCGAACGGAGCCGGGTGGTACAACCGCGCCACCCTCCGCGCCGACCTCGGCGACGTCGCCGGCGCGATCGAGGACATGGAGCGCTTCCTCCAGGTGGCCCCGAAGCACGCGGCGGCCGGCCGAGCGCGAAAGCACCTCGAGCGATGGCGCGGCCAGAACTGAGCCCGCCCCTCCGAGATTCCGCGTCTCGCCGTCCGCCCCACCGGCTTCGCCTTCCGCGAAGAGGATGAAACCACGGAGACGCGGAGGACACGGGGGATTACCGGAGAAAGACGCGAGGAGCTCGAACGCGGGCTGAACGCGCTCGCTCGTCCGTTCGTCCATCCGTCCCCGTCCGCTCTCTTCGACGGAGATCTTGCGCATCCGAAGCTCCTCCGTGCCTCCGTGCCTCCGTGCCTCCGTGCCTCCGTGCCTCCGTGCCTCGGTGGTTCCATCCTCGTCGCGAAGCGACACCAACCAACCCGGGCTAAGCTGGTCGCGTCGTTCTCCGTGCGTCCTCCGTGCCCTCCGTGTCTCCGTGGTGACATCCTGCTCGCCGAAGGCGAGCCCATCGGCACCTGAACGAGCCTGATAGCCCCGGGCTGCTAGCGCCAGGCCAGCATCCGGATCTCGCTCGAGACGCCCAGCCGCCGAAGCGCCCACTGCGCCATCCGCCCCGGCAGGCTCCGGACGTTGCTCCCCCCGAACTCGATCAGCCGCTCCACCCGGACGAAGCCCGCCTCCCGGAGCAGCCGCGACAGGGTCGCGGCGCTGAAGAACTGAAGGTGGGTGGGCTCGAAGCAGAGGGGGTCGCCCAGGCCGTTGAGGCGTACCCGGTAGCTCCGGAGGTTCGGCACGGTGACGAGCAGCGCGCCGCCGTCCTCGAGCCGCTCGTGGATCGCGCGGGCGAGGCCGGCCGGGTCCGCGACGTGCTCGAGCACCTGGAGCACCGTCACGACGGCGAAGCGCTCCTCCACCTCGCCGAGCCCGGCCGCGTCGTCGGCGACGATGCGGACCTCGGGCAGCTTCTCCGCGATGGCCACGCAGGCGGCCTCGGAGCTCTCGATCGCGAAGAGGCGCGCGGTCGGGTTCACCCGGTGGTACGCGAGGAGGAACCCGCCGGTTCCGGCGCCGACGTCGAGGAGTGAGGCGGCGCCCGGAGCGGCGCGCTCGACGCTTCGGCAGAGCCCGGACCAGACGCCCTCGTTCTCGGCGATCCACGCGGCGATGCGCGGGTCGTCGGCCGAGGGGTAGAACTCCTCGCGGTAGACCGACGCGACGACGTCGGCGTCGAACCGATCGCAGTAGACGTAGCCGCAGGCGCGGCAGCGGACGATCCGGCGGTGGTCGATGGCCGCGAACGGGGCGAGGTCTGCGCCGCCGCAGACGGCGCAGCGGTCACGTTCGACCGGGGCGGTCAGTCGAACACCTCGTCGGTCTCGACGGCGCCGATCCCGAGCTGCTTCTTGAAGTGACCCGAGGAGAGGAACGCGAGGAGGCCGCCGATGATCAGGACCGAGCAGCCGAAGCCGAAGCCGGCCCCGACCCAGAAGCCGACCATCATCCCGGTCGCCTCGGTCTGGTTCAGGTCCTTCGATGCATCCGACATCACCGGCCAGACGACGAAGATGTTCATGAACAGGCCGACGACGGCGATCAGGAGGGAGAGCCCGCCGTAGCCGAACCCGACCATCCGCGACCAGGTCTGCCGGGTGAGCATCCCGATCCCGGTGGCGAGCAGCATCAGCCCGAGCGGAAGGGCCATCGCCGTCCCGACCACGGTGAAGTAGAAGACCGTGTCGTCGGTGTAGGGAACCATCTGCGGGTTCTTGGCGAGCTCGGGCGAGGCCTGCACGGTCGAGCGCATGATGACGGCGCCGACCGAGCCGAACGCGCCGGTGCACATCTGCATGAGCGCCCAGAGGATCGAGACGACGCCGACGGCGATCGTCGCCCCCGAGATCGGCTCGCGCGGGTCGAGATTCTCGTCGTGGTCGTCGTGATCGGACATTCGGGCCGTCCTGTGGGCTGGCGAGGGTTCGAAGCGGGCAAGCTAGCATCCGCGAGGGGCGTTCATCCAGACGGGCCCGCGCCTTGGACGTCACGCTCACCCCGGAGGCGGGCGCCCGGGGCGGCCCCGCCTCACCCCTCGAGGTAGCCCGCGAGCGCCTCGAGGGTGTGGCTCCGCGGCGGGCTCGGCGCCTTCGCCGTCTTCCCCCGCTTCTTCTTCGCGCCGCCGAGCAGCCCCCGCTCGGCGAGCAGCCGCGCCGGCGGCCCCCAGGCGACGAGCTGGCCTCCCTCGGGTCCGCCCTCGGGGCCGAGGTCGATGAGGCAGTCGGCCGCCTTGATCACCTCGAGGTTGTGCTCGATCACGCAGACGGCGTCGCCGCGGTCGGTGAGCTTGCGGAGCGCCCCGACGAGTCGCTCGACGTCGCCCACGGCCAGACCGGTCGTCGGCTCGTCGAGGATGTAGAGGGTCGCCCCGCCGATCGGGACCTCGCCCTTGCCCGCCTTCGCCGCCGGCCGCGGCCCGGCCCGCTTGCCGCCGGCGAGCTCGGCCGCGAGCTTGATCCGCTGCGCCTCGCCGCCCGACAGCGTCGTCGACGGCTGCCCCAGGGTGAGGTAGCCGAGCCCGATCTCGTCGAGGAACGCGAACGGACGGTGCAGCCGCGGCACGCCCTCGAAGACCGAGACCGCCTCCTCGACGGTCAGGGCGAGCACCTCGGCGATGGTGAGCCCCTTCCACCGCACCCGGAGCGTCTGCGGCTCGTAGCGCCGTCCGCTGCAGGCATCGCAGCGGATCCGGGCGTTCGGGAGGAAGCTCATCCCGATCGCGATGTCGCCGAGCCCGCGGCACGCCTCGCACCGTCCGCCCTTCACGTTGAACGAGAAGCGCCCCGGCCCGAAGCCGAGGGCGCGCGCCTGCGGCGTCGCGGCGTAGAGCTTTCGGACGATGTCGAACGCGCCGACATAGGTGAGGGGCACGCTCCGTGGCGTCCGCCCGATCGGCAAGGCATCGACGACGGCCACCCGGCGGATCGCCTCGGCGCCGGTCACCTTCGCCACCCCCGCGAGCGCCTTCGCCCGCGCCTTCGCCGCGCCCGCGCCGCCCCGCCGGGCGCTCACGGCGCGGGCGACGGCCCGCGCGAGCACGTCGATCACCAGCGTGCTCTTGCCGCTCCCCGAGACGCCGGTGACGACGGTGAGCGCGCCGAGCGGGACCCGGACGTCGACGCCGTGGAGGTTCCGCGCGCGCACGCCCTCGAGGCCGACGGCGGGCAGGTCCTCGGGGCGCTCGACGGTCGCGACCAGCGCGCGCCGCTCGGCGTGGCCCGGCCCGAGGAGGCGCGCCGTCTCGCTCCGGCCCGCGTTGAGCACCTCGACCGGCGTCCCGACGGCGAGCACCTCGCCGCCGCGTCGGCCGCCGCCCGGGCCGAGGTCGACGAGCAGCTCGGCGCTCTTGATCACGTCCTCGTCGTGCTCGACGACGATCACGCTGCTGCCGTCATCCCGCAGCCCGCGGAGCGTCTCGACGAGCCGGTCGGTGTCGCGGGCGTGGAGACCGATCGTCGGCTCGTCGAGGATGTAGAGCACGCCCGAGGGCCCCGCCCCGATCTGCGCCGCGAGCTTCACCCGCTGCTGCTCGCCGCCCGAGAGCGTCCCGAACGGACGGTCGAGGGTGAGGTACCGGAGCCCGACCCGGTTCAGGAGCCGGAGCCGCGCCGCGATCTCGCGCACCGGGCGCTCGCTCACCTCGTCGGTCGCGACGTCGTCGAGCCAGTCGATGAGGCGGTCGAGCGGCATGGCGAGGAGCTCGGCGATCGACCGGCCGCCGAAGCGGATCGCGAGCGACTCGGGCCGAAGCCGCGCCCCGTGGCAGTCGCGGCAGACGTTGCCCGCGTCGCCGTCGATGTCCGCGACGACCCGCCCCTCGAGACCGTCCTCCTCGTCGTCGTTCGTCCCGGGGGCGACATCGCGCGGCCCCGAGAGGAGGGCGTCGTCGTGGCTCGGCCCGCGCTTGCCCTCGATCTCGTCGGAGAGAGGGCCGTCCTCGTCGCCCCACTCGGGGATCAGCTCCTCCCCGCTCACGCTGTAGACGCCGGTCCCGCGGCACCCCGGGCACCACCCTCGCGGGCTCATGAACGAGAGCTCGCGCGGGTCGGGGCGGTCGAAGCCGCGCCCGCACCTCGGGCACGAGAGGCTCGTCGAGAACATCCGCCGGCCGCCGCGCGGCCCCTGCACGACGACCGTGCCGTCCCCCTGCTCGAGCGCGCGGGCGAGCGGACGGGCGAGGGCGTCGCGCGCCACCTCGACGGCCCGCGGCAGCGTCTCGTCGAGGACGATCACGTCGACGTCGTGGACCGCGTGACGGGCGAGCTCGGGGATGTCGTCGTCGGGCGCGACCTCGGGGTCGAACCGGTGCACCGTCCCGTCGACGACGACGCCGGGCGCCCCCTCGTCGCGGAGCCGGCCGATCACCTCGCGGTGCTCGCCCTTGCGCCCGCGGATGATCGGCGCGAGGAGCAGCGCCCGCTTGCCGGCCAGGTCGCCGGCGAGCCGCGCGCGGAGGGCGTCCTCGGTCTCGGCCGAGATCGCCACGTCGCACTCGGGGCAACGGCGGTCACCGCGCCGCGCGAAGACCACCCGGAGGAACGCCGCCACCTCGGTCACCGTCGCGACGGTCGACTTGCGGCCGGCCCGCGTCTCGCGCTGCTCGATCGCGACGGTCGGCGGCACTCCGGCGACCACCTCGACGTCGGGCCGCTCGGTCGGCCGGAGGTAGCGCCGGGCGTACGGGCTCAGCGTCTCCATGTACCGCCGCCGCCCCTCGCTGAAGAGGATGTCGTAGGCGAGGGTCGACTTGCCCGACCCGCTCGGACCCGACAGGACGATGAACCGGCCGCGGGGGAGGTCGACGTCGACCGTCTTGAGGTTGTGCTCGCGCGCCCCGCGCACCACGATCGCCTCGCGGGCCCGCTCGCGGATCTCGTCGGCCGCCGAGCTGCAAGCCGTCGACGGCCTCTTCGCGCTCGGCTTCGTGGCCCGGGTCGGAGCCGCCCCGCGCGCCCGGAGAACCGCGCCCGTCCGGCTCTCCGCCACCGTGGCGATCGCCTCGGGCGGGCCGCTCGCGACGATGCGCCCGCCGGCGTCCCCGCCCTCGGGGCCGAGGTCGACGACCCAGTCGGCCCGCTCGATCATCGCCGGATGGTGCTCGACGACGACGACGCTGTGGCCGTCCTCGAGGAGGCGGTCGATGACGGCACAGAGCACGGCCACATCCGCGAGGTGCAGCCCGTTCGTCGGCTCGTCGAGGACGAACAGCGTCCCGCCGAGGCTGCCGGCCGCGCCCCGCCGGGCGACCTGGGCGACGGCCGCGGCCAGCTTGAGGCGCTGCGCCTCGCCGGCGGAGAGGCCGTCGAGGCTCCGACCGATCTCGAGGTAGCCGAGGCCGACCTCGCGGAGCGGCTCGAGGGTGCGGAGGAGCCGCGTCATCGCGCGATCGGCGGCGCTCGGTCGCTTCCGGGCCTTCGTCGCGACGGGCGCGGACGCGTCGGGCGCGGCGAGCCGCTCGAACGCCTCGTCGATCGTCGTGCCGAGGAGGTCGGCGACCGACCGGCCGCGCCAGCGCACCCGGAGGACGTCGTCCCGGAAGCGTCGACCGCGGCAGTCGGGGCAGCGCACCCGCAAATCGGGCAGGAACTGCATCTCGACCCGCTCGAACCCCGCGCCGCGACACCGCTCGCAGCGGCCGTTGCCGGTGTTGGTCGAGAAGTCGCTCGCGGTCAGGCCGCGGCTCTGGGCGTCGGCCGTCGCCGCGAAGAGCTCGCGGATCGCCGCCTGCCCGCCGGCGAAGCTGATCACGCTCGCCCGAGGGGTCTGCGTGAGCGGATCCTGATCGACGTGGACGACGTCGGCGAGCCCCTTCGCAGGATGGATCTCGACGCGATCCCACGCCGGCGCCGCGCCGACCTCGTGCTCGTCCGCGCCCCCGCCATCACCGCCGCCGTCTCCGTCCCCGTCGTCGAGACCGGCGCCGAGGGCGTCCTCCGCCGTCGCGACACCCCTGGCTCCCCGGAGCGCCGCGCGGACACCCCGGACGAGCACCTCCTGGACGAGGCTGCTCTTGCCGCTCCCGGACACGCCGCTCACGACGACGAGTCGGCGGAGCGGCAGGGCGAGGTCGATCCCGTCGAGGTTGTTCGCCGATGCGCCGCGGATCTCGATCCGCGCGGCGCCGGGCGTCCCGGTCGGCCGCGGATCGCGTCGCGGCGGAAGGCTGGCGCGCCCGGTCAGGAACGCGGCCGTCGGCGACCGAGCGGCGACCGCGTCGAGCTTCGCCTCGGCCCGCTTGCTCCGGGCGGCGCCGTTGCCGCGAGGCGGGGGACCCTCGAAGACGACCTCGCCGCCGCTCGTGCCCGCGCCGGGGCCGAGGTCGATCAGGTGGTCGGCGGCCGCGATGATCTCGAGGTCGTGCTCGACGACGACGACGGTGTTGCCGGCGTCCCGCAGCCCGCCGAGCGTCGCGATGAGGCGCTCGGTGTCGCGCGCGTGGAGCCCGGTCGTCGGCTCGTCGATGACGAAGAGAGTGTCGACGAGCGAGGCGCCGAGGCTCGCCGCGAGGGCGGCCCGGGACCGCTCGCCGCCCGACAGAGTGCGCGCCGGGCGATCGAGCTCGAGGTAGCCGAGGCCGACGTCGCGGAGGTACCGGAGCCGCCCGCCGAGCTCGTCGAAGACCGGCGCGAGGGCGGCCCGGT
Organism: Planctomycetota bacterium; assembly: GCA_029260755.1. Lineage (GTDB taxonomy): Bacteria > Planctomycetota > J058 > J058 > JAJDCQ01 > JAJDCQ01. Next base: position 56,840 of record JAJDCQ010000040.1, read on the forward strand.
GGCTCTCGGGGACGTCGGCCTCGACCGCCTCGCAGAAGGTGAGCGCCGCGGCGACGCTCATCGTGTGCATCTCGCCGATGGTCCGCTCGCGGACGATCCAGCGGAGCGACTCGGCGCGCATCCGGCTGCCGCCGCACGACCGGCACGGGACCTGGCCCCGGTAACGGGCGAGGAGGACCCGGACGTGCATCCGGTAGCTCTTGCGCTCGAGCTTCTTGAAGAACCCGCGGATCCCGCGGTAGCGGCCGGCACCATCGAAGACGAGGCGACGCTCGTCGGAGCCGAGCTGCCGCCACGGACGCAGCGTCGAGATCCCCTGGTCCTCGCAGAACGCGCGGAGCTTCCGCCGCTCGCCGGCCCGGCGGTCGGTCGCGAACGGCTTGATCGCCCCCTCGGCGATCGAGAGCGACGGATCGGGGACGACGCGGGCCGGGTCGAGCTCGAGCTGCCGGCCGAAGCCGCGGCAGTCCTCGCACGCGCCGAGCGGACTGTTCGCCGAGAAGAGCCCCGGCGGCGGATCGTCGCCGCCGGGCTCCTCGAGGCCGCACCCCTCGCAGCGCGGGCGGGTCGAGAACCAGACCGGCTCCTGGCCCGACGCCTTGTCGGTGACGTCGACGGCGAACGCGCGGCCCGCCCCGAAGCGGAACGCCGTCTCGAACGCCTCGGTGAGCCGGCCCTCGTCCTCGGTCGATCCGGTCTTGAGCCGGTCGGCGACCACGTGGAGCTGATCGAGGCGCGTCAGCTCGGCGGCGACCTCGGCGATCGGGGCGAGCGAGCCGTCGGACGCGAGCGCCCGGACGAAGCCGGCCGCGACGAGCTCGCCGGCGACGGTGCCGACATCGGGAGCCGCCGGCGGCGCGGCGGCCTTCGTCGCGGTCTTCTTCGCGGACCCTTTCGGCGTCACGTCGGGGTCGGGCGAGGCGCGTCGCCGGCCGAAGCGCCCGCGGCGGCCGCGGCCGCTCGCCTTCTTCCGCTTCTTCTTGCCTCGCGCCGCCGACTCGACCGGCTCGCCAGGCGCGGCGAACGCGGGGACGAAGCCGACGGCGATCCGGCGCCCCGCCGGCCAGAGCGCGACGGCGGCGGCCGCGACCGGCGCGCGGTCCTTCCGCTGGACCCCGCCGCACGCGGCGCAGCGGCGGGCGCCGAGCCGCGCGAAGAGGAGCTTCGTGTAGTCGGCGATCTCGGTCATCGTGGCGACCGTCGATCGCGACGTCCGGAACGCGCCCGCCCGCTCGATCGCGACGGACACCGGAATCCGCTCGAGGCGGTCGGCGGGCGGCCGCTCGATCCGCTCGAGGAACTGGCGGGCGTAGGTCGAGAAGCTCTCGACGTAGCGACGCTGCCCCTCGGCGTGGAGGGTGTCGAACGCGAGGCTGCTCTTGCCCGCGCCCGAGACGCCGGTGACGACCGTGAGCGTCCGGAGCGGGAGCGAGAGCGAGATGTTCTTGAGGTTGTGGCGGCGGGCGCCCTCGACTCGGAGCGACTCGCCGCGATCGGGGGTGGTCGTCACTCGCCGTCCGGGAGCTCCAGGATCGTCGCGCCCGTCGCATCGAAGAAGCGCAGCCGCGGCGAGCCGTCGTCCGCGAGGATCATCTCGGCGCGGCGCCGCGCCGTCGCATCGAAGAGGACGACGCCGACCGTCTCGTCGCGGAACACGCCGAACCCGAGCCGCGGCGTGCCGCGCGGGTCGTAGAGGGACAGCCCGCTCGTCCCGTCTATGCCGACGCCGAAGGCGGCCTGCGGCTCCCCACCCTGGCCGTTGAGGCGCAGCATCGGGCTGCCGTCCTCCTCGAGGGCGAGCTCGGCGCGGAGCTTGCCGCCATCGTCGATGACGACGGCCTGGGTCCGCACGAGCGCCTGGGCGGTGCTCGCCGCCGCCGGGGCCTCCGGCGGTGAGGCGGCGCGCCCGCTCCAGGCGATCCAGACGGCCCCCGCGAGCACCGGCACCATCGCGGTGATCACGAGGCGCTGGATGCGGTGGCTGCCCTCGAGGGCCGCGAGGCGCTCCTCGATGCTCGCGGCCGGGGCGGGCGGGGTCGACGGCGGCGCCGCGTCCGGGACGGGGTCGGGGCTGGCGGCGGCGGGGTCGGTCATGCGGTGCGCTCCTCGCGCGGGCGGCCGGAGTCCCGACGACGAGCGGCTCCGGACGGTTCCCGAGAGGGCGCATCGTCCTCGCCGGCGCGCCGTACATGCAAGGCCGGCCGGGGGGGCGGGCGGTCCCGCGCCCCCGGCCGGCCGGAGTGTTCATCGAGGGGGATGAAGATGCTCTCTGCTCTGCTACGACACCTCTACGACGACAGCGACTTCTCGTTGCGACGACTTCGATCGCGCGGCCCCGCCGCGCGAGGTTCCTGCCCTGCTCGAGAAAGCCCTCCCCACGCCCCACGGGGTCCGTTGAGCGTCGTGTCGTTCTTCGATCGCCCTCGCGGGCGATCGCGCGTCGCTGCCCCGGCGGCCTCTCGGCCCTTCGGGATTCCGGGACGGTTGCCCCCGTCCCGGGTCCACCAGAGGGTCTTCGCTCGGCGATCGTGAACGACACGAATGGCGGCTCGTCACGCCGGCTGCCCTGGCGAGGCAGCCGGAAGATCGAAGCCACGGTTCCTCGTGCGCGGCGTCGGGCCTCCTCACTCGAGCCCATCGGACGGCGACACGGGACCCGCGCCAGACATCGACGCCGGTCCGACCGCCCCCCGCCGCACTCGCGACGGGGCGCGGGTCCCGATCGGAGGGACGCGCTCGCGCGCGGCCCTCCAGGACCGCTCCGGCGGGAAGCCGCGGCGCCCTCGAGGGGCGTCCCGATCTCCCGTGTCACTCCGGAGCCACGGCGCCCGCTCGACCACCAGGCCGACCGGGACGCCACGTCCCACGGGGAGATTCAATCGGCTCGTCCCCGGCATGAAAACCAGGGATTCGCCACCGGGATCTCCCCATCCCGGAAGTGGGGTGCCTCCGCCGCTCCCCCCGGAGGGTGACGAGGTCGCGCGGCCGAGGCCGCACGGCACCGCACCCCGACCTCCGACCGCCCGACGGGGGACCGACGCGGGCGGCGCTCTCTCCGCCCTGCGCGGACCCCGTCCGACAGGACGGAAGCCCGGAGCGAGCTTCCCCGGGATCGGACCGCGGGCTCGAAAGCGCGGACCGACCATCGAGGTCGCCCGTGAATGTCTGTTACTCGGCGTCTAGCTGGAGGATTCTCGTGCCGAGGGACCTGGCACGTTGGAGTGACAGGACACCATTGGCGGAGACGCCTCCAGCGGGGGATCGATCGCCACGGGCCACGACGGAACCTGCCGGTCCCTGCGACCCAGGACTCCAATCCCCGTTGGCGCCGAGTCCGTTCTCGACTCGGACAGCATGGTGCCCTCCTCCCCAGGAGAGACTTCGTTACCCCAACCCCGCTGTCACGAAAGGTGACGATCGTCACCCCCGCGCGTTTCACACCGGGATGAAAACCGTCGGTCGTGTATAGACGTTGACGGAGACGACCGCAAACCCTGTCGAGGAATTCGACCGCTCAATTCGCCCACCGACAGAGTGTTACAACTGATCATCGAGACCGAATCCGGCTCGCGAAGATCGGGTTCGTTCAGTCGCCGTGGTCATCGAGCGACGGCGGCGGCGTCGACGCCTCGCGCCGCGCCTCCTCGACGAGATCGTCGTACGCCCCGGCGGGCTCACCGAGGCGGCCGAGCAGGGTCGCGACCGTGGCGCGGTCAGGCTCCGCACCGCTCTTGAGGAGCTCGACGACGTCGGCCTGGTCCTGGAGCCGGCCGACCTTCACCTTCAACGCGACGAGCGACTCGAGATCGATCACCGGGGCGCGGACTCCGCCGCCGAGGTCGAGGATCTCCGCGGTCCGGACTCGATCGAGCACCGCGCGCGGCAAGCGAACCACGTCGACCTCGACGTTCGTGTCGGGATCGCGCAGCCGAGCCGCCTGACGCAGCTCGAAGCCGGCGTGGACGAGGGCGCGGACGGCGTCCCGCGCGCTCCCGATCACCCCGAAGTCGACGTCCTTGCTGAACCGGCGGTAGCCGCGAAAGAAGACCGCCTGGCCGCCGATGAGCGCGTGAGGCATCGCGGCGCCGAGGGTCGTCGTGACCCGCTCGATCGTGCGCAGGAACTCGGCCCCGATGGAGTCGGACATGACGAATCTCGCGAGCTGCCCGACGTCGTCCGGAGCGACGGGGCGATTCGTGAGGGGATCACTCATGGCACCATGATCCACCACGCGTCCTCATCGTAGCGAGCGTCACCGACACGGGAGTCAGGACGAAGGGCCGAGGAGATCGTCGAGTCCGGCGATCAGCGCGTCGTCGGGCGCCGAGGTCGAGAGCAGCGCCACGACGCGCTCGAACGTCGTGTCGGATGCCGAGGAGAGCCGAGCGCGCAAGGACGCCGGCGCCCGCTCGGCGAGGCGCGACTCGATGAGGGCGGCGATGGCCTCCGCGCGTCCCTCCTTGCGTCCGCGGTCGAGCAGCTCATCGATGGTCGTCGACTTCATGAGAACCTCCTCCGGTATTCTGGCAAGCCACCGAACATCTGGGAAGACATCACCCGCGAAGACGGCCAGGGCGGTCTGGAGCTCGGCGCGGCGCTCGATCGGGTCGATCCGGGAGAGGCGGGTCATCGCCTCGTCGACGCGCTCCTCGGTCGCTCCGCCCGCGTACGGCAGCAGCGGAAGCAACCCGTCGGCGTCGTCGCGCAGGAGCGCGGCCGCGCTGAGGTCCTCCCAG
>JAJDCQ010000005.1 GCA_029260755.1 Planctomycetota bacterium
CCGGCGCCAGGCCCGGGGTCTGGTCGTTCGGGGGCGTCGGGGGCGTGGGCCGGCCGCGCGTCTCTTCGGGGGCGGGCCGACGCGCCGCCGGCATCGGCCTCGTCTCGCTGAAGTCGTCGCTCCCCGCCCGCGGCGGCGCGATGGCGAAGTCGTCCGGGAGCCGGATCGGGGCGACCCCGGGCGGCGGCGGCGGCGACGGCGGCGGGCTGCCCGTCGGTCGTCGGCGGGGCGGTGGCGGCGGCGCACCGGTCAGGCCCGGGCCGCCGACCGTGTCCGCGCCCTGGAACTCGCCGTCGCTCATCGCGACCGCTCGCAGGGCCGCGCCGCGGGTCGCCGGCGGCAGACCCTCCGGCTCCGCCGCGACCGTCTCGCCCGGTCCGCTCCGGGCGCCGGGCTCGGCCTCGGTCTCGGCGGCGAGGAGCCGGGCCTCGTCGGGTCGCGGCTCGTCGATCTCCTCGAGCGTCCTTCGAGGTCGCGGCGCGCCCTCGCTCACGCGCCGAGCTCGTCGGACCGGACGTTCGCGAGCGCCTCCTCGAGGCTGGTCACGCCGTCGCGGACCTTGGTGATCGCGTCGCGGTACATCGTCGCCATGCCGGCGTCGATCGCCGCCTCGCGGATCGCTTCCGCCGGCGCCGAGCGCAGGATCAGCTCGCGCACCCCGGGCGTGATCGGCATCACCTCGTGGACGCCGATGCGCCCGCGGTAGCCGCTTCCGCCGCAGGCGTCGCAGCCGGCCGGCGCGAAGACGGCGAACGGCTCGTCGTAGCCGCCCGTGCGCGCCAGCATCGCCTCGGTCTCGGCGGTCGGCTCCACCTCGCGCTTGCACTCGGGGCAGAGCCGCCGCATCAGCCGCTGACCCATCGCGCCGATCAGGCTCGCGGCGACGAGGTAGGGGTCGACCCCCATCTCGATGAGCCGCACCGGCACGGCGGCCGCGTGGTCGACGAACAGGGTCGAGAGGATGAGGTGCCCCGCGATCGCGGCCTCGCAGACGAGCTCGGCCGTCTCGGGGTCCGCCATCTCGCCGATCATGATCACGTCGGCGTCCTGGTGGAGGAAGCTCTGGAGCGCGCTCGCCCAGCCGAGCCCCAGCTCGCGTCGGATCGAGAGCTGGTTCACGCCGGGGAGCGCGACCGAGACCGGATCCTCCGCGGTGTGGACGTTGGTCTCGACGTCGGCGATCTCGGCGAGCGCCGCGCGAAGGGCCGTGCGCTTGCCGGCGCCGCGTGGCCCGGCGTGGACGAGCAGGCCGGACGGATGCTCGATGAGGTGCCGGTAGCGCTCGACGCCCTCGCGGCGGAGGCCGAGCTCGTCGAGGGTCAGCCGGCCGGCCGCCCGCGGGAGCGGTCGGAGGACGATCTTCTCGCCCCAGGTCATCGGGCTGGTCGTGACCCGCACGTCGGTCTCGATCGTCAGCCTGCCGACGAGCGCCTCGGGCCGGATCAGACCCTCCCGGGGCAGGCCGTGGCTCGGCCCGAGGCTGGCGAGCGAGGCGAGGTGGGCGCCGATCGGCTCGGCGGAGCCGGGAGGGAGGCGGAACACGGGCCGGAGGACGCCGTCGACCCGGTAGCGGACGGCCACCGCGCGCTCGAACGGCTCGACGTGGATGTCGCTGGCGCCGAGGTCGCGGCCCCGCTCGATGATCCGATCGACGACCGCCGCCACCTCGTCCGACCCGGGAGACGCGTCGCCGGGCAGCTCGAGCGGCTCGACCGGCGGAGGGGTCGCCGAGGCCGGCGCCTCGTCGGCCGCGACCGCGGAGCGCTCGCCCGGGTCGCCGCCCGATTCGTCGCTCTCGTCCCCGGGCGCCGCCGCGCCGAACGCGGCGTCGAGACGGGCGACGATCGACGAGCGCGGGCAGACGACGACCTCGCCGATGGTCGTCCGGGTGCGCGCCTCGAACCAGCGCCGCTGGTCGACGTCGAGCGGGTTCCACATCGCGACGCGGAGCGCGCCGTCCTCGATCCGGGCGATCGGGAGGATGAGCTGCTCGCGGAGCGCCTCCTCGCCCACCTCGTCGAGGAGCGCCTGATCGTTCGGGACGTCGTCGAGGCGGACCGTCTCGCACCGGGCGAGCCACCCGATGAAAGTGGCGTAGTCCTCCTCGCTCGGTCGCGCGTCGGGGTCGGCCGCCCGGCGCTCGACGTGGGCGAGGAAGCCCGCGACCTCCTCGAGGTAGGCCTGGTTCTGCTCGGTGAGCGGCACCGCGCCGACGAGCTGGAGCGCCCCGGCGAGGCGGGCCTCGGTCGCTCCGTCGCCCTCGTGATCGTCGTCGTGGTCGCCCGCGGTCCGGCCGGCGATCGCGGCCGTGACGGTCGAGTGCACCGGGATGCCGAGCAGCTCGCCGAGCTCGGCGAGACCGGCCGCCACGTCCGCGTCGTCGCCTCCGGTCACCGCCCGTCCGAGGAGGCTCGGGACGTGCTCGACGGTCCGGGCGAAGATCGCCTCGGCGCGCCGCGCCAGCTCCGCCTCGGTGACGGGCTTGGTCCCCTCGGGGCGCGCCTCGCCGACGAGGCGAGGTGAGAGGTGAGCCATGCGGACCGAGAACGCTCCGTCCGCGCCGATCCCGTAGGCGAGCGCCGCCCGCCCGTCGAGGATCGTGACGAGCTGCTCGAGGACCGTCTCGTGGAGGCCGGCCGCGTCGGAGGTCGAGATCGGGTCGGCCTGGGTGACCGCCTGCATGAGCTGCATGATGAGGCGCTCGCCGCGCCGCGTGCGGGCCGCCGAGAGCTCGGCGTCGGCGTCCGCGTCGGACTCGTCGGTCGCCGCGGCGACGGCGGCGGAATCGAGGGCGTCGGGCCCGACGCACGACGGCCCGGTCGCCGAGTCCGTCGTGGCGAAGGTCTCGATCGGCCGGTCGGCCTCGCCGACCATCCCGAAGAAGTCGGTCAGGGCGCGCGTGATGATCCGGTCGACCGTCTCGGTCGACGCGGGCGCGCCGCCGGCCGACGGAGCGTCGTCGTCGCCGAACAGACCGTCGACGGCGGCCACGATCATCCGCTCGGTCGTCGACCGATTCTTCGCGTCGCCACCGGCCATCCCGGGCGATCCCCCTCGATTCCGTCGCCGTCCCGCGCCCCGATGGGCGGCGCGGCCGGCGTCGAGCCGAGGCCATCGTATCCCTGGCCGCTGGCCCGTGCAAACCGGCTCGCTGAGATAAACGGCCTTACCCGGAGGGCTTCGGTTCGTCCGGCCGCGCCGACGCGAGGATCGCCCGCACCTGCTCTCGGAGCCGGTCGGTCTCGACCGAGATCCACGCGCGGTCCGCCGCGCTGCAGCGCGCGAGCTGGTGCCGACGGAACGCGAGCTGGGTGGCGAGCGCTATGTACTCGGCCCGTCGCGGGCCGAGCTCGGCGGCGAACCTGGGCGAGCTCCGCCGGACGAAGCGCCCGAGGATGGTCGCGTGCTCGGTCGGGATCGTGCCCGCCTCCGCCTCGGCGGCGAGCTCGCGCCGGATGAGCCGGCCCTCGTAGACGAGCGACGCCTGGAACGCGCCGGCGAGGAGGAGGAGCTCGACGATGAACAGCGGGATCGCGACCAGGAACGGGATCGACGTCTCGAAGAGCTGGGTCGCGACGATCAGGCCGTTCCAGAGGGCGTGGATCGTGAACGCGGACGCCAGGCCCCCGGCGGCGCAGCCGATCTTGATGACGGCCGCGATGTCGCGGAACTTGACCGCGCCGAGGAACGCGCCGTAGCAGGCGGTCGCGACCATGTGCATCAGCCCGGTGAACGATGTCCGCAGGACGATGTTCGCGACCCAGCCGCTCGCCCCGCCCGTCTGGAACGTCTCGATGAAGTAGAGCGGGTTCTCGACCATCGCGAAGCCGAGGCCGCTGGCGGCCCCGTAGACGATCCCGTCGGTCAGGTTGTCGAACTTCCGGTGGAAGTAGATGACGGCCACGATGATCGCCTTGCCGCTCTCCTCGACCGCCGGGGCGATCACCGCCGTGGTCAGCCACGCGTTCGTCTCGGGCGCCACCAGGGTCGCGACGAGGCCGTGGACGAGCCGCCCGCCGAAGAACCCGATCGCGCTCGCGCCGAACGCGCCCCAGAAGAACGCGAGGCAGAGGAGCGAGAGCGGCTCGCGGTCGTAGCGGTCGAGCCACCAGACGAGGAAGAGGGCGAGCACCATCGGCAGGACGCCGGCGGCGACCGACGCGAGCACGATGCCGACCATGGCCGGTTCGGGCACTAGCGGGCGCTCATCGTCGGAGCGCGACCTGCTGGATCCGGTCGAGGCGGTACGAGCGGTCGAGGCCGCTCTGGGCGCACCAGGCGACGAGGTAGCGGCGGTCGCCGGTACGGTAGAGCGAGATCGGACGGACCCGGTGTCGCTCGGGCGGCGTGCCGGGCCGGCCGTAGTCGAGGTCGACCGAGGCGCCCGCCGCGAGCGCCTCCTCGATCGGCTCGAGCCCCTCGGGCGCCGGGATCGCCGCGACCTCGACGTCGCCGAAGGCGAACGCGCCGGCGAGCTTCAGGACGAGCTCGACGGTCGGGGGGGCGCTCGGCGGCGGGACCGCCGGCGTCGGAGTCCGCTCGGGGTCGGTCGGGATGCCGTCGCCGAGGGCGGCCGCCTCCCCCTCGAGGTAGGCGATCGCGCGGACGACGATCGCCCGCACCCGCTCGGCGTCGGGCAGCGCCCGGTGGAACCGGCCGGCGGGGAGGCCGAGCCGCTCCGAGAGGTTCCGCAGGCTGCGGCTCCCCTTCGGCACGCCGAGCAGCTCCGCGACCCGGAGCGAGTCGAGCACCGGGTTCGGCGGCATCGGGCGGTTCGCGCGGCGGAGGATCTCCCCGACGAAGCTCACGTCGAACGCGGCGTTGTGGGCGCAGAGGATGTCGGTAGGATCGACGAACTGCAAGAAGCTGGCCACGATCGCCGCGGGGTCGGGCCGACCGCGGACGAGCTCCTCGCCGATCCCGGTCATCCGGGCGATCGGACCCGGGATCGGGCAGCCCGGATCGCAGAGCGCGGTGAATCGATCGAGGACCGCCCCGTCCCCCCGGAAGCGAACCCCGGCGAGCTCGAGAGGGCGCGCGTCGAGCGGGCTCAACCCGGTCGTCTCGGTGTCGAACGCGCAGAACACCGCCTCGGAGAGCGGCGTCGTCGTCTCGGCGGGCGGGGTCGGGTGTCCGGCGGTCATGGATGATGGGGATTATCCCACAGCGGCACCGGGCTGACCACCGCCCGATCTCGTCAGAGGGGAGGGGGCGCGGTATCATCCCCGCCTCTCCCCGCCGATCCGGAGCCGCCTGCGATGCACCTTCACCGACCGAACCTCCGCCGCGCCGCCCTCACCGGCCTCCTCCTCGCCGCGCTCGCCGTCTCCGCGGCGCTCGCGCCTGGCCTTCTCACGCCGTCGATCCGCGCCGACGACGACGAGGACCCCGGCGCCGAGTCGCCCGCGGCGCCCGACTTCCCCGAAGGGCTGCGCTGGTGGAACACCGGCGAGGCGCTCTCGATGGAGAGGCTCCGCGGTCAGATCGTCCTCCTCGACTTCTGGACGTTCTGCTGCATCAACTGCATCCACATCCTCGACGAGCTCGAGGTGCTCGAGGAGAAGTATCACGACGACCCGTTCCTCGTCGTCGGCGTCCACAGCCCGAAGTTCGAGAACGAGAAGGACCCCGACAACATCCGGGCGGCGCTGCTCCGCTACGGGATCGAGCACCCGGTCCTCGTCGACAGCGAGATGACGCTCTGGCGGAAGTACGGCGTCCGCTCGTGGCCGACGCTCGTCCTGATCGACGCGAAGGGCCGCGTCCGCGACTGGTGGTCGGGAGAGGGGCACCGCGACGAGATCGACGCGGCGATCGCGACGCTCATCGCCGAGGGCAAGGCGCAGGGCGTCCTCGCCGACGCGCCGCTGCCGCTCGACCGCGAGGCGATCCCCGCGCCCGAGAGCGGGATGCTCTTCCCCGGGAAGGTGGCCGTCGATGGCGAGCGGATCTTCGTCGCCGACAGCGGCCACGACCGCATCCTCGTCACCGACGCCGCCGGCAAGGTCGCCGATGTGATCGGGCGCGGCGTCGCCGGGCTCGGCGACGGGTCGTTCGAGGCGGCGACCTTCCGCGATCCGCAGGGGATGCTCCTCGTCGACGGGGGCGAGAAGCTGCTCGTCGCCGACACCGGCAACCACGCGATCCGGAGCGTCGACCTCACGAAACGCACCGTCACCCGGATCGCCGGCACCGGCTCGATCGGATCGAAGCGCAAGGGCACCCATCCCGCCCTGACGACCAGCCTCAACTCGCCCTGGGCGCTCGCGGTCGGGCCGGACGGCGACGACCGCGTCTGGATCGCGATGGCGGGAACTCACCAGATCTGGACGCTCACCCGGAGCACGGGGCAGGTCGCCCGGTTCAGCGGGAGCGGCCGGGAGCGGTGCACCGATGGGCCTCACCCGACCGCCGCGTACGCACAGCCCTCGGGGTTCGCGACCGACGGGAAGGTGCTCTTCGTCGCCGACAGCGAGGTGAGCTCGATCCGGTCGGTCGACCTCGCCGACGACGGATCGGCCGCGACCGTCTGCGGCAGCGGCGAGCTTTTCGGCTTCGGCGACGTGGACGGCAAGGGCGAGGAGGCCCGGCTCCAGCACCCGCTCGGGCTGGCGTATCGCGACGGCGTCCTCTACGTGGCCGACACCTACAACCACAAGATCAAGCGAGTCGACCCGAAGACGGGCGCGATCGCGACGTGGGTGGGCGACGGGTCGCCGGGCTTCAAGGACGGAGACGCCGGCGCGGCGCGCTTCTACCACCCCGGCGGCATCGCCCTCGCCGCCGAAACCCTCTGGGTCGCCGACACGAACAACCATCAGCTCCGCGCCGTGAGCCTCGCCGACGGCGCGACCCGGACCGTTCCGCTCGACTTCTCCGCCGTCGCCGACCGGGTCGGCCCGCGCGGCCGGCCGAGGTCGGCGTCGGGGCCGGCGCCGACCGACGCGACGGTACGCACGACCGAGGCCGAGCTCGTCCTAGCGCCGGGCGGCGAGATCGCGATGAAGATCGAGGCCCGCTTCCCCGACGGCTGGAAGTACAACACTCTCGGCAAGGTCGCATGGCGCGTCCGGAGCGTCGGCGCCCAGGTGCGCCTCGCGGGCGAAGGCGACCCCTACGAGCGCAGCGGCGAGAGCAAGGCGTTCCCCGTCGAGCTCGCCGTCGTCGCGGCCGACCTCCGGGTCGACCGCCCGGCGCGCCTCGAGGTGCTGATCGACTATACCTCCTGCCAGAAGGGCGACGAGGCGGTCTGCCTGCCGCGGAGCCGGCTCTTCCGGATCCCGGTGCGGGTCGATCCCGCCGCCCCCACAGCCGAGGCGGCCCGCGCGCTCGTCGACGAGGTCGCTCCTCCGGGAGACTGACCATCGACTCGGCGCCGACCGGAACAGTCCGCGCCAATCCGCGAAATCCGCGGTTCGGTCTCTCTCGGCGTTGAACCAGGTGGGAACCGCGGATTACGCGGATTGCGCGGAATGCGAGTTGCCAGGGTCCGGGTTCATTGCCGTTGCGCGGGCTCGTTCCAGGAACGCCGAAATCTCCGGTGCGGCATCGACTCGGCGCCGACCGGAACAGTCCGCGCCAATCCGCGAAATCCGCGGTTCGGTCTCTCTCGGCGTTGAACCAGGTGGGAACCGCGGATTACGCGGATTGCGCGGACTTCGAGTTGCCCTGGTCCGGATTCCCACTTACCGCCGGTGCGCGTGATCTGTTCCAGGAACAATGCAGTACGCCAAGGTGTCTGATGGGGGGCGGGTTCGATCCGCTCGATCCGTTCGAACCACTCGGATCCCCTCGAGCCAGGAGAAGGCGAATGCGAGCTCCGCACCCCACGAAGCGTCTGCCGAGGCTCACGACCGGCCTCGTCGGAGCTGCTGTCGGCGTCCTCGCGAGCGCCGTCCTCGCGTCCGAAGGGCGCGCCCAGGACGGCGGCTCGGAGCCGCCCGAGCCGATCCCCGTCGAGCTCCACGTCCGGACCGAGTGGGTGACGCTGGACGCCGACCGCCTCCCGCCGGGCAACCGCTCCGCCCTCGCGGTGAAGCGCTTCGTCGATCCCGCGACCGGGAAGCCCTTCGATGACCGGGCCGACCCCCTCGGCGTCGCGACGGCCGATCTCGTCCGCGGCTTCCGGCTCGAGAAGACCGAGCTCCTCCTCGGCGAGCCACTCCTCGTCGAGTTCCGCATCGAGGTCACCGGCGAGGGGACGTTCCGGGAGCCGGTCGGCGGCGCCTACCGTGGGCTCGGACGCGACGACAACTTCGTCTTCATCCTGCGTCGCAAGGACGACGGGACGTTCGTCCCCGATGCCTACGGCGAGCGGATCTTCGGGCACATGGGCGGCATCTCGACCGTCTACGATGTCGAGAGCGGCAAGCCGCGCTCGCACTGGCACGCGGTCGCGCGCTACGCGCCGCTCGTGGCGCCGGGCGAGTACGAGCTCTTCTGCCTCCAGCACGACCACCGCCACGACGCGCTCGGGCGGCGCGAGGCGCTCATCGCGGGGCTGCCCGACGCGGTGCGCGCGAAGTACGACCTCGCCCCCGGCACGCAGGATCTGATCGACCGCAAGACCGGCGAGAAGGCGCCGCTCCAGCTCAGCCCGAGCTGGCGGCAGAAGCCGGCGCCGTCGCCGCTCGCCGCGCTCGTGCCGGCCGAGCTCCGCAAGGAGATCGCGCGCCGCGCCGGGTTCGAGGAGCACCAGGTCCTCACGCAGCTCGCGGACTACGCCCGGTTCGACATCAGCGTCGTCGCCCCGACCGACGACGAGCAACGCGAGACGATGGTCGACCGCTGGACCGGGATCGCCGCGCGTCGCCCCGGCTCGTGGCCGAACCCTCGGTCCGAGGCGGCCCGGCAGGCGCTCTTCTTCAGCCGCGGCGAGCTCTTCCTCCCGTGGATCGAGGGCATCCTCGACGATCCCGACGCGCGGGGCGCGACGCCGCCCCAGGACATCGACGGCCTGGCTCTCAACCCGAGCCCGCGCGCCTTCGACCTCCTCGCCCGCGCGACCGGCGAAGGGCTCGGCAGCCTCTTCCGCGCGAACGAGGCCCACCGCGAACGCCTGGTGCCGCTGCTGCTGCAGCGGCTCGTCGCGGACGAGGCCCGCGCGCGCGCGGAGGCGTTCTCTCACCTCGCGCGCATCGCCGAGCGCCGCTTCGACGCCCCGTGGGGAGGCTTCCGGGCGGACCGCCCGACGCCCGAGGAGGCGGCGGCGATCGCCGAGCGCGCCGCGGCCTGGTGGCGGACGCACGGTCCCGGCGGCGAGGACGGCGACGGCCGCTGACCTTCGCCGCCTTCTCGTTTTCCACGCCAGACGGAACCCGGCTCGCGGCTCCCGGGTGAGACCCTGCGAAGGTGTCGCTCCCGGGGGGAGGGCTGCGCCGAGGCCGAGGGCGGGACGCCGCTGCGGTGCGTCGCGCGGCTGGAGACCGTGCGTGCTCGTGGCGCGACCGCCCTCCTCGCGTGGGGAGACCCTCCATGTCCGCACGACTCGCTTCGTTCGCCCTGTTCGGCGCCCTGGCCCTCGGGGCCGCTACCGTGGCCACCGTCCCCGCCGATGCCGGCGAGAGCTGCGGCACCGACTCGCCCTGCTGCAAGAACGCGACGATGGGCGAGTGCCCCCGGGAGACGCATCGCTACGGCACCGCCGTCGACTGGTTCGACGACGAGGACCTCGCCCGGGCTCGGGCGGAGAGCGAGAGCAAGCTTCTGCTCCTCCTCCGGATCTCGGGCGACTTCCACGACCCCGGCAAGACGTGAGCCAACGCCCAGGCGCTCCGGGTCGGAGCGCTCTCCGATGACCTGAACGGGAGCATCATCGACAGCCACTTCGTCGCCGCCTGGCGGAAGGTCGGCACCTTCGCCCGGATCGAGGCCGAAGGGGGCGGCGTCCAGAAGGTCGGCGGCAACGTCGCCGCCTACCTCTGCCGGCCCGACGGCGTCGTCCTGAACGCGGTCGCCGGCAACGTGGGCCCCGAGGAGCTCCGAGCGCACCTCCTCTGGACGGTCGAGACGTGGTCGAGCGTCCGCGAGGAGGCCGGCGACGATGTCGGTCGCCTCCGCGTCCTCCTCCGGCGAGCCCACGACGAGCGCGGCGCCGAGCTCGGCCGGACGCGCCGGGGCGGCCCTCGTTCCCGGCAGGTCGCGGCGCTCCTCGCGACCGACCCGCTGGCGCCGGTCGAGGCGATCCATCCGGCCGTCTGGAAGGGGATCCTGGCCCAGAACTCCTCGACCCTGCCGGTCGTCACCCTCGCCGATGGCGAGATCGGGCCCGGGCTCCAGTGGGAGCTCGAGAAGGCGCTCCGGTCCGGCCCGGGCGACGAGCTCACCGGCGACGCCGCGTCGGGCGACGGGCTCCGCGAGATGCTCGCGATCCGCGCCCTCGAGCGGGGCGAGGGGCAGGCCGAGGCCTACGTCTCCGAGCGGCTCCCCGACGCCACGTTCCGGGAGCGGCTCGCGAGAACGCTCGAGCCTCCGGTCCGGCCCGGCATCGGTCGGTTCCTGGCGGGGTGCCTCGGAGCGGACGCCGAGCTCCGCGAGGCCTGCCTCCGGCCCGATGACCCGCTCTTCGCGACGGCCGTCGCCGCGCTCCTCGACGCGGGCGAGCGTTCGGCGGATCGAGATGAGCTGCTCGGCCGCCTCCTGCGCGACGACGTCTTCGCGGCCGCGGCCCTGCCGCATCTGCGGCGGACCCACCAGCGGGCCATCGCGGACCGGGTGGTCGCCGCGCTCTCGAACGACGCCGACGCGGCGCGAGTCGATCGGCTCGCCTCGCTCCCGGCCGAGGCGGTCGCCGGCGCCCTCGCCGAGGCGCTCGTGACCCTCGAGGCGGTCGACGGCGCGTCCGACCCCGAACGGTCCGAGCGGCTCGCCGCCGCCGCGCGCCGGGCGGCGCTCGCCTCGCGGGCGCCGGCCATCGAGCATCTGGTGCTCGAGTCGGACGCGCCGCTCGACGCGCTGATCGCCGCCGAGGAGCCCGGCGTCGCCGGCGTCCCGGAGGTGCTGCGCGTTCTCGCCGGCGGGATCATCGATCGCCGCGCCAGCCGGCGGGCCGAAGCCCTCGAGCGAGCGAGGAGCCTCCGATCCGCGGCGCGCGGCGCGCTCGCGCGTCGTCTCGTCCCGACGCTCGAGGGGCTCAAGCCGCATCGCCGTCGCCGCCTCGTCGACGCCTTCGCCGAGCTCGCCGACGCATCCTGCCTGCCGACCCTGATCGCCGCGCTGCGATGGGACGACGGGCGCTACATGGACGTCGCGCTCGGCGCGATGCGGCGGATCACCGGGCTCTCCTTCGCGGATCCGAGACGATCCAAGCGCCTCCGCGACCGGCAGATCCTCGAGATCGAGCGGTGGTGGCTCGAGGAGGGCGTCGACGAGCACGCGGTCTCGTCCCGGTGAGCCGAGGCCGAGCGATGAGCCTCTGGTGTGAATCGAGGGGTCAGGTCCAGGAATCACACGAGCGAATCTGTCGCAGCAGCTGGTGTGACCTGACCCCTCTGGTGTGAATCCTGGACCTGACCCCTGGAATCACGATAGGCGAAGCGAGCCGGGAGGGTCCGATCAGCCTGCGGGATGACGGTTACGAGAGTCGGCGGGCGCTCAGCACCTTGTGGCGGCCGACGAACGCGATGCCCGAGAACACCATCGCGAGCGCGCCGTAGGCGAGCATCGCGAGGGATGCGACGCCGAGCCCGAGGGTGAGGGTCGTGAGCGCCTGGGCGTGGCCGCCGGCCACGTCCGCCGGGCTCGGGGCGGTGCCGGTCGCGGTGGCGATCGCGTGGTTCATCGCGATCAGCCCGGTGACCGTCCCGAACGCGCCGAGCAGGATCGCGAGGGCGGCGATCACGAGCAGGCCGTGCGGCCACCGGGCGAGGGAGTCGGTGGCGAGCTGCCACTCGGCGACCACGCCGGCGGCCGGCTCGCCCCGCTCGAGGCGTCGGACGGCGCGCCCGCCCTCGGAGCCGATCATCACCCGAGCCGCCTGGACCGCACGGATCAGCGCGATGACGGTCAGGAGACCGCCGACGCTTCCGACGATCACGAGGACCTGGCCGAACAGGCCGCTGTACTTGAGCATCTGGAGGAGGCTCATGGAGTTGGCTCCTTGCCGAGACCCGGTGACGGGGGCGAGACGATGCGATGACGCGCCCCCGCGATGGTGGGGACCGTCCTGCTTCACCCGTGAGACGCCGGAGAGTTCCATGCGACGGTTCATCGCCGCCCCCCTCCTCCTCGCCCTCGCCGGTTGCGCGTCGGCGGCCCCGCCGGTGCCCGAGGCGCCGCCGAGCCCGGAGCGCCCGCTCGGCGACGAGCTCGCCGACGCCGCGGTCGCCCTCGGGGCGATCCACTTCGCCGAGCTGCGCTTCGAGGAGGCGGCGCGCTGCTTCGAACGCGCCCTCGCGATCGACGCCGAGCACCCCGAGGCGAGCTCGCGGCTCGCCACGACGCGCTTCCTCCTCGTCCGCCGTCACGGCGAGGCGAGCGCCGTCGCGTTCGCCCGCGACGAGCAGGCGTTCGCCGAGGCCGGGCCCCACGAGCAGGTCCGTCGGATCCAGGTGCTGACCGCCGAGGCCGTCGCGGCCGCCGACGCGGGCGACCCCGCCGGCGCGGGCGAGTGGCTCGCCGAGGCGCGGCGCCGGATCGGATCGCTGGAGCTCCAGCCCGCGGGGCTCGCGCGCGGGCTGCAGCGCGCGCGGACGCGCATCGACGCGGCGCTCCGGCGGGCCGGCGGACCGGTCGAGGCGGCCCGGGTCGCCGAGCTCCATCGTCTCCACGGCGACCGACGCCTCCGCGACGGCGAGCTCTACCTGGCGGCCCGCGCCTTCGAGCGGGCGGTCGCCTGGGAGCCGCTGGGGGTTCCGGCGATCCGGTAGGCGGATGGCTCTCGAAGGTGCGTGAGGCTCCCTGTTCCTGGAACGGGATCACGCAACGGCAATGAACCCGGACCCAGGCAACTCACATTCCGCGTAATCCGCGTAATCCGCGGTTCCCACTGGTTCGATGCGGAGAGAGAGACCGAACCGCGGATTTCGCGGATGACACGGATTGACTCGGGCGTCGCCGAGCCGTTGCCGATGCAGTGGGCCCGAGGCTCCACCTCCTCGAGTGAGCGGCGTTACCGGGCGTGCGCGGGCGCCCGCCCCTGGATCGCATCGATCGCCGCGCGGCTCGCCTTCTGCGCCTCGCGGACGTTCTCCTCGGTGCCGGAGAGATAGACCCGGCCGAACGCGCCGAAGGCGACGATCTCCTGGACCTTGATCGACGCCGCCTTCTCCGCCTCGTTGCAGGCGAGGATCGCGTAGCCGGCGGGCTCGACCTCGACGACGAGGAGCGACTCGTTCTTGAGGATCATGTCGCCGTGGCGGACGCGGTTGATCAGCATCGTGTGGTGCGCGTCGATGCCGGTGATGATCTGGTCGGTCTTCACCGACGGCGCGTGCCGGTCGTTCTCGCGCACGTCGAGCCCGTCGAGGATCGCCTCCCCGGCCGCCCGCACCTCGCCCTGGTCGAACGAGTGGACCTCGAGCAGGCCGAAGGCGCGCTCGACGATGAGCATCCCCGGCTTGACCGAGGTCTGCTTCAGGGCGACGTCGGCCATCCGGTTGATCTCGATCCCGGGCGCGCACTCGACGACCAGCGCCGCCTGCTCCTCGACGGGCAGGTAGCCCTTCGCGACGGTGGCGATGAACGAGGCCACCTGCGGCTGGAGGACGTCGATGTAGGTGAAGGTGCGAAGGTCGATTCCGGCCATGGCTCGGGCCTCCCCGCCCGGTTCGGGGAGAGAAGCTATCAGCCCTCCGCGGCGGTCGCAACCGCCGTCGGCGCGGCCGGCGCCGCGTCACTCGCGGTTTCGTCCGCGGACACCGCGTCGATCCCTCGCGCGGCCAGCAGCACGATCACGATCGCGGCCGGAACGTGCTGCGCCTCGCCGATGATCGAGTACGCCTCGGGCCACCACTCGTAGACCTCGGTCGCCCAGCGGTAGAAGAGCCAGCGCCCGCCGAGATCGGCCGCGCCCCCGAGGACGGGCGCGAGCACGATCGGGATCGGCCGGCGCGTCGAGAGCCCGGCGACGAGGCCGCCCAGCGCGCCCCAGACCGGCAGGTAGGTCGCCGTCGTCGTCGAGATGTGGTTTCCCTCGAGGAGCCACCCGAACGACCAGAAGTCGGTCAGGCCGACGAAGAGACCGAGGGGCGGGGCGAGGATCAGCCCGAGCAGCCGACGGCTTCGCACGCCCGCGACGACGCCGACCGCGAGGCCGGCGAGCGCGCCCGGCCCGATCTTGTCGGCCAGGTTGGCGCTCGCGTCGCCGAGCTTCGCGAGGCCGACGGCGCCGACGCCGCCGACGAACGGGGCGAGCACCGCGACGAGCGACCACAGGAGCGCGCCGAGGATGCGTCGACCGAGGCCGGGACCGTCGGTCGGGTCGGCGCCGTCACCCATCGCTCGCTCGCTCCGGGACTCGCTAACCGCCCTGCCTTCGGACCCAGTCGAGGTACTCGCGCACCGACGTCTCGAGGTTCTCGAGCGCGGTGCGGGCGGCGAGCTTCTCGGCGGCCTTCACGGCGACGGCGCGCTTCGCCGGGTCGGGGATCTTCTGCGCCTCGGCCATCGCCTTCTGGGTCTCCTCGTCGCCCCACGACTGATAGGAGAACCGACGGTCGAACTGGCTGATGATCGCGATGTGCTCCTTGCGCTTCGGCGCGGCCGCCTCGATCGCCTTCGCCTCGGTCATCGAGATCCGGTCGCGGCCGAACTCGTCGAGGATCTTCTGGAGCTGCTCGTCGCGGAGCTTCGGATCCTCGAGCGCCTGCGCGGCGGTGAGCGCCTTCTGCTGGTCCTCCGAGAGCCAGCGGCTGATCTTGTGGATCCCGGCCTCGGCCTCGGTCATGGGCGCGGTGCTGTCGGCGCGGTCGCGCGCCCACCACGGGTCGAACGCGTCGCCCTCGATGTCGGTCCACGAGGCGAAGACGTAGCCGACCTTGTTGTCGGGGTCGTAGCCGTCGGCGACGAACGAGATGCCCTCGCGCTCGATCCGCTGGTCGTGCTTCACCGCGTAGCCGGCCGCCCGGAAGAGGTCATCGATCACCTCGCGGGCGATCTTCTCGTCGAGGCGGCTCGGGACGCCGGTCCCGTAGGGCGACGGGGTGTACGGCAGCCCGCTCTGGGCGACCGTCAGCGGGTGCGGCGGCGCCGGCTCTGCGTCGGTCGCGGCGTCGTCGGCGAAGGCCGTCCCGGAGAGGAGCGACGCGGTGATCCCGAGCGATGCCGCCGCCTGGACGATCTTCGCCCCGAACGGGAACGGCACCGGCTCGGGGTGCCGCGTCGGGTCGGGGTCGTCGTGGCGCGGGTAGCGCGGGACGTCGTAGCGGGCGACCGGCTTCACCTCGAGGGGGCGCTTCTCAAACATGGATCGTCGCTCCGTTCTCACCCGCCACGGCGGGCGGCTCGGCGGTTTCGTTCTCTTCGAGACGCACGTCGGCGTTCTCGACCTCCCGCATCACCAGGTGCTCGGCGAAGCTGATCACCGGGAAGGCGGGGTTGTAGTGCTTGTGGACGAACGTCGGGTCGTCGCTCTTCCAGAGGCGGTTGGCGGCCTCGTCGGCGATCGGCATCAGGATCCGCTCGTGCTCGCACACGAGCGGGCTCGTCCGGTCGACCCGTCCGGTCGACTGCCAGTTCACGCAGGCGCACCAGCTCGCGCAGCGGTCGTCGATCGCGCAGCCGCTGCACTCGTCCTTCGGCGCGTCGGCGCAGCTCGCCAGCGCCGAGCGGCGGTCGGCCTCGAAGCCGCCCCACACGTCGCCGAGCACCCACTCGGCCGCCGCGTCGTCGTCCTCGTGGACGAACTGGACGCACGGGTAGAGGCGACCCGAGGGCGCGATCGAGAACTGCTTCGTCCCGATCGAGCAGCGCTCGCTCTTGCCGAGCGGGCCCAGCGCCCGGGTGCGGATCTTCTCGTCGAAGCAGGAGAGGTAGAGCTTCTCGCCGCCGAGCGTCCGCTCGACGTACCAGTCGGCCAGACGCCGGTAGGCCCCCTCGAGCCGGCGCAGGTCGGCGCGCGTCCACTCCTCGCCGTAGTTCAGAGTGGTGCTCACATAGCGGAACCCGCGCGAGAAGAGCCATCGCACCGACCGGTCGAGGCGGTCGGCGTGGGCGGGCGTGGCGACGCAGGTGACGTTCGCGCACGGGTTGACGGTGAGGAGCCGCTCGATCACGTCCTTCAGCCGCTCGGAGGTGCCGCGCCCGCGCGCGTCGGGGCGCTGCGCGTCCTGGACGCTCGGGTCGCCGTCGAGGCTGATCGAGATGAAGACGCCGCGGGCGACGAGGGCGTCGAGCACCTCGCGCGACAGCAGCAGCCCGTTGGTGCTCATCTTGAAGGTGAGCCGCCGGGCGATTTTCTCCTCGGCGACCGATTCGGTGAGCCGATCGCAGATCCGGTAGATCAGGTCGGGCTTCAGCAGCGGCTCCCCGCCGAAGAAGACCACCTCGAGGTGGCGGGCGCGCCGGCTCCGGGCCTGCTCCATCACGAACGCGGAGGCCGCCTCGGCCGTCTCCACCGGCATCGCCTTCCCGACCTTCTCGCCGGTGTAACAGTAGGTGCAGCGGAGGTTACAGGCGTGAGTCAGGTGGAACGTGGCCGAGACGGTCTCGTCTCGAAGCGGCTCGGGCGGCGTGCTCATGGACCCTCCGGAGCGGGGACGGCGGCCCTCTTCAGACCCTCGAGCGGGGCGAGAAGTTCCCGATCGCGGGCTCGCCTTCGGCGAGCAGGATGTTCACCACGGAGGCACGGAGAGCACCGAGATGTCACCGAGCGTGCCCCATCGCTGCCGAGCGCGCACTCTGGAGATCGTTCTCCGTGAGGAACGGCCGGGAGAATCGATCGCGAGGTCGATCGGGCAGGACGATCGCCCCTCCGTGTCCTCCGTGTCTCCGTGGTGCCATCCTCTTCGCCGAAGGCGAAGCCGCCTGCTAGTCGTCGCCGTTCAGGCCGCTCAGGTCGAGCTTCGGAGCCGGGAAGTCCTCGGGCTCCTTGATGAGGTCCTGGACGAAGTAGATCTTCAGGCGGAGCCGCGTCTCGAACTCCTCCTCGAGGGCGATCGTCAGGACGCCGTGGCGGATCCCGTAGACGAGCCCCTCGTGGCTCCGCAGCGTCAGCTCGAACGCGTTCTTCGCCCGGATGTCCTTCAGGCGGAGCTTGACGGTGACCGCCTCGTCCTCGATCTGCGCGCGCGCCTGCGCGCTCACGACGATGTTGATGCCGGTGACGTCGCGGAAGAAGTCGAGCGCTTCGAGGAGCGGCACCCCGTCGAAGTTGATCGTCATCTTCTGGGTGCCGAGCTTGCGCGCGACCTGCACGGCGACGGCGGCGTCCGAGGCGGTGTCGACGTCGGAGAGCCGGTTCATCCCGCCGGCCCGCCCGTCGGCGTCGGCGAGGTGCTTCTCGATCAGCTCGAGCACGCGCTCGCGCCCGTCCTCGTCGTCGGCGCGGGCGCTCGTCGGGGCCGCGAAGAGGGTGGCCAGGGCGAGGGTCATCGCGACGGTCGTTCTCGTCTCGATCATGGTGGCTCCGCCTACTTCCGGGTTCCGGTCTTGAGGCGGCGCGAGCTCTTCTTCGCCCGGGCGGGCTTCGCCTTCGCCTTCGCCGTCGGCTTGGACGGCGTCGCCGCCTTCGCCCGGCGCGAGGTGCGGCCGCGCACCTTCTTCGCCGCCTCGGGCTCGTCCGCCTCCTCGGGGTCGGGCTCCGCTTCGAGCTCGGCTCCGGACGTGGCCGGCTCGGGGGTCTCGATGAACTTGTAACCGAGGCCGCGCGCCGTCACGAAGAAGCGCGGCGCCTCGGGGTCCGCCTCGAGCTTCTGCCGGATCTTGGTGACGAAGTTGTCGATCGTCCGCGCGGTGCCCTCGTAGTCGTAGCCCCAGACCCGGTTCAGGATGTGGCTGCGCTCGAGCACCCGGTTCGGGTTCTCGAGGAAGAAGCGGAGCAGCTCGAACTCGCGCGGGCTGAACTCGAGGATCGACCCGTCCCGGCTGACCGTGCGGGCCGCGAAGTCGACCATGAACTCGCCGTAGTCGCGCTTCTCGTCGCGGATCCGCTGGTCGTGGCGACGCTGCCGCCGCATGACGGCGCGGATGCGCGCGAGCAGCTCGCGCACCTTGAACGGCTTCGTGATGTAGTCGTCGGCCCCGAGGTCGAGGCCCATGATCTTGTCGATCTCCTGGTTCCGGGCGCTGATCATGATGATCGGGATCTCGATCTCGGCGCGCTTGAGCGTCCGCGCGATCTCGAGCCCGTTCACGCCCGGAAGCATGATGTCGAGCAGGATCAGGTCGGCCTTCCCCGAGAGGGCCTCCTGGAGGCCCGAGTCACCGTCGTTGGCGGTGATGACCTCGTAGCCTTCGTACTTCAGGTTCTTCGTCAGGCCGAAGAGGATGGACGGGTCATCCTCGACGATCAGGATCGTCTCCACGGCTTCCCCCCTGCGGGCGGGTTCGGGCTGCTTGCCCGATCATAGCGCCCGCGCTGCGCGGGCGCCCGAGGAAAACTCCGACCTCGCTGCCCGCCAAGTGTTTGAGCCATCGCCTCGCGCTCGAGGCGCGTCAGGTCTCGGTGCTCGGGTCCTTTCGCGCGACGCGCCGCGGCTTCGGCAGCACGACGGTGAACTTGCTTCCCTTCCCGCGGCCCGGGGCGTAGCGAATGTCCCCGCCGTGAGCGCGGGCGATCGATAGGGCGAGCGTCAGCCCGATCCCGCTGCCGCCGATCGCGTCCATCGCCCGGTCGGTGCCCCGCTCGAACTTCTTGAAGATGCGCTTCCGGTCGCGGCGCGGAACGCCGATGCCGTCGTCCTCTACGTCGACCGAGACCTGGCGGCGGCGCTCGGTCAGGGTGACCCGGATCGTCTTCTCCGGGCCGGGCGAGTACTTCTCGGCGTTGTGGAGGAGGTTGAGGAAGACCTCCTCGAGCGCGTCGCGGTCGCCGAGGATCTGGCCGACCTCCTGGACGCAAACGAGCTCGACATCGACCGGCGGGCGCTGGGCGAGCTGGAGCTCGTGGCGGAAGCGCTCGAGGGCCGACTCGAGCAGCTCGCGCGGGCTGACGAACTGGAACTCGTAGCGGTAGCGACCGGCCTCGATCCGCGAGAACGACAGGAGCCGATCGATCAGCCCGGCGAGGCGATCGCGCTCGCGGGCGAGCATCTCGAAGACGGCGCGCCGCTCCTCGTCGCTGTCGATCCGGTCCATCTCGAGCGTCTCGATGAACATGCCGATCGAGGTGAGCGGCGTCTTGAGCTCGTGGGTGACGTTGCTCACGAAGTCGGTCTTCTGCTGCGCGATCCGCACCTCGCGCGCGACAGCGCGCGTCGCCCAGAACGCGCCGACGAGGATCCCGCCGACGGCCAGGACGATCGTCCAGAACGTCATCGTCTCGCCCGAGCGGCGGAGGCGTTCGGTGTGCAGCCCGCTCCGGGTCCGCGCCCAGACCTCGAGGTGCTCGAGGGGGTAGCCGAGCGGCGCCGTCCGCACCCGGGCGGGGTCGTCGTCGGGCCGGACCTCGCCCTCGTCGGCGACGCTCTCCCAGGTCTCGCGCCCCACGATCGGGCGGTCGGCGCCGCGGGCGGCGATCGCGAAGCGCCGATCGCCGCCCGCGCTCCGCTCGCCGACGATCCGCGACGCGCGACCGGCGAGGAAGCGGTCGGTGTCGAAGCGAAGGACGACGGCCCCGCCGTCGCGTCGCGCGGCGCCCTCGCGGATCGAGGGGAGGGCGACCGCGATCGCGATCAGCGGCTCGCTCCCGGGGCCGCCGGCCGACTGGAAGAAGCGCGGCTCGCGCGGCGTCCGCGCGGCCCACGGCAGGACGGTCGATCGGAACGCGCTCTCCAGCCGCCCGGCGCGCTCGTCCTCCAGGCCCCGCTCGCGCGCCAGGCGACGGTAGGGCTCGAGCTGGGCGCCGATCTCGGGCCCCTCCTCGAGGAGGCGGCGCGCCGCCTCCTCGACGTAGAGCTCGATCTCGTCGCGGGTGAGCTCGTCGCGGCGCTCCCGGACCACGTCGAGCAGCTCGAGGAGGGTGTTTCGCCACCGCGGCCGGTTGTCCGGCAGCACCCGCCGGAACGTCTCGGCGAGCTGGAGCCGGGCGCCGAGCTCGAGCGGGGCGCCGTCGAGGCCGCGGACCCGTTTGGTCTCCATGATGATGGACTGGTAGGCCTCGTACTCGTTCATGTCGTTGTAGCCGATCCGGCTGTAGACACGTCCGAGCGCGATGAGCGCCTCGGCCCGGAGGACGGGGTCGTCGTTGAGGGCGCCGTACCGCTGGAGCTGCTCGTAGGCGAGCATCGCGGCCATCTGGTCGCCCTCCTCGAACTCGGCCGCCTCGGCGTGGCGGATGAGCGCGGCCACCTCTGCGGGCAGCGGCCCGGCGCGGCCCTGCGCGGCCCGGAGCCGGGCGAGGGTCGGCGGGTGGGCGCGTTCGCCATCGCCGTCGAAGATGAGGGGCGAGTCGAGCGGAAGCTCGGCGTCCTCGAGGAGCTCGCGAAGGCGCGCGATGACCGACTTGCGCAGGGGCGCGTCCCCCTCGCCCGGCGGACCGGCGGCGTCGTCGTCGACCCGTTCGGGGAGCGTGGCGAGCGGCTCGAGTCGGCGGGCGATCCCGTCGAGGTCGCGGTTGAGGAGCTCGGCGAGGCCGCGGGCGGTTCGCTCCGTCTCCTGCTCGACGGCGTTCTCGAGGTTGCGGCGTCCGGTCTCGATCGCGCGGAGGGCGAGGACGCTGAGAAAGACGCTCGGAGCGATGATGGCGAGGATGAGGACGAGCGTGGTGCGGACGCTGTGGGCCCGCTCGGTCGCCGGACTCGCCATGCCCGATGGTATCCCGGGTTGATTCGGCGCGTCAATGGTAGGTTCGTCATCGGGGCGCGCTCTCGGGGTCCCTCGAGGCGGCATGGTGGCGCCGACCGGTAACGGCCCTGCCAGGGTCGTGTCATCGAAACGACATGGTTTCATGTCGCGATGCGGCGTAGTCGAGCGCTGGCGGACCGGGGTTCATTGATGGCGTGTGCCCCGTTGTGCTATACAGTCTCGGGCCCGGATCTCCGGTGATTTACGTCATCGAGACCGATCCCTGGAACCGGCATGGCATGGCGTTCCGCGGGGGCATCTCGCGGTGGGGAACCCACGCCCTCACTCTCGTCGCCCGTAGCCTCCCCGGCTGCCGAGGTGGATCGACCGGATGCGCGTCGAGCTTCGCATCCTCAAGGGGTCGCGAGCTGGAGAGAGCTTCGCCCTGGAGGACGGTCATACCGTCGTCTTCGGCCGGGGCTCCGAGGCCACGCATCGCATCCAGGATCCGTCGATCTCCCGGCGACACTGCCAGATCTGCAACACGACGAGCGGCCTGATCATCTCCGATCTCGGCAGCAGCAACGGCACGTTCGTCAACAGCCAGCGCGTGACGAGCGCGCTCCTCAATCTCGGCGACTGCGTGATGATCGGGCAGAACGAGATCCGCATCGCGGCGCCGAGCAGCCCGCAGCAGCAGCAGGTTCCGGGGCAGACGCATCCGAGCCCGCACCCCGAGGGAGGGTTCGCCCCGCCCTACCAGCCGCCGGCGACGGCGCCGTCCTACGCCGGGAACCCGTCCTACGCCGGGCAGCCTCCCCCGCAGCAGCAGCCCTCGTTCGCCGGCTATCCGCCGCAGCAGGGCAGCTTCGCGGCGCCGCCGGGCTTCTATCAGGGCGGCTACCCCCCGCAGCATCAGCAGCCGCATCCCGGCGGGCCGACGCCGGCTCCCCAGCATCAGCCGCGTCCCGCCTACGGATACGGGCCCCCGGGCGCGCCGAACGGGAGCTACGCCGGGCAGTATCCGCCGCAGCAGCAGCCCGGAAACCTCCACGGCTCCGGCGTCGCCCCGCCGCCGCCGGGCGGGCCGCCGGCCGTCATGCCGAGCGCGATGGGCGCGTTCCGGCAGCCGCCCGGTCAGCCGCAGCAGCAGCCGCCGCCGACCGGTCGTCCCTGCGGCAAGTGCGGGCGCCCGATCAGCGACGCCGAGCTCGAGCAGGGCCTCGCGCGCACGCTCAACCCGCAGCAGGGCACGTTCAGTTGCCCGCAGTGCTGGGGGGCGTTCGACTTCCAGCCCGACCTGATCCGCGGCTACCGGATCGAGCGCAAGCTCGGCTCGGGCGCGTTCGGCTCGGTCTACCGGGCGCTGATGGAGTCGACGGGAATCATCGTCGCGATCAAGACGATCCGCCCCGAGTTCGTCGGTAACGAGAAGGATCTCAAGCGGTTCTTCCGTGAGGCCGAGACGACCAAGGAGCTCCAGCACAACAACATCATGGCGGTCCACGACTACGGCGTGGACGGCGACACCTGCTACATCGCGATGGAGTTCATCGACGGCAAGGCGCTCCACGACGTGATCAGCGAGCGGAAGCACCTCGACGTCTCGCTCTCGACGAGCGTCGGCCTCCAGATCGCCGACGCCCTCGCGCACGCCTTCGAGAAGAGCATCGTCCACCGCGACATCAAGCCCGAGAACATCCTGCTCTCGAAGTCGGGCGAGGCGAAGCTCGTCGACTTCGGTCTCGCGAAGTGCTTCCGCACCTCGGGGCAGAGCGGCCTGACCGCGTTCGGCGAGGGCATGGGCACGCTCGCCTACATGCCGCCCGAGCAGATCGACAACGCGCTCATGGCCGATCAGCGCTCGGACATCTACTCGCTCGGCGCGTCGATCTACCACATGCTCAGCGGCCGGCGGCCCTTCGAGGAGAAGACGACGCGCTCCTTCATCATGAAGATCCTGAAGGAGAACCCGCCCCAGCTCCGCGGCCTGAACCCCGACGTCCCCGCCGAGCTCGAGGCGGTGATCGAGAAGGCGATGGCGAAGGAGCCGAAGGATCGCTTCCAGAAGCCGTCCGAGATGAAGAAGAAGCTCGAGACGATCCTCCGCGGCCTCGAGTAGCGCCCTCCCTCCTCTCTTCCCCAGAAGACCGTTCGATGACGGACGCCCTCGCCCCCGACGCCCTCGACGAAGGCCGGATCCGGGCGGCGGTCTCGGTCTTCGCGCGCTCGCGCTTCCTCGTGCCGAACGAGCTCGGCGCGCGGATGTCGATCGAGTCGATCGACGCGCGCTGGTCCTACGCGATCCGCGTGCGGAGCGAGGTCGAGGAGCGCCGCTTCGTCGAGGACGACGAGCCCTACCGCGGCCAGTCCATCGACGATCGCGGCGATCCGCCGGGCCTGTGGGAGCCCCGGTGCGAGGCGCCCGAGGGCTTCACCGACCGGACGAAGCGGATCCGACGGGAGCACACCGACCGGGTGCAGCGTTGCGGCGACTGCGGCGGCGACGGGCGCGTGCGATGCTCGACGTGCCACGGGCGCGGCGAGGTCGACTGCACGTGGTGCGGCGGCGACGGATGGCGGACGCGGACCGAGTGGCGGGACGAGCCCGATGGTCAGGGCGGCACGCGGCGGAGGAGCGAGAGCGTCCGCGAGCCGTGCCGGCATTGCCGGTCGGGTCGGGTCGACTGCGGCCGCTGCCACGGCCGGGGCCGGGTCGACTGCCGGCGCTGCGACGCGCAGGGAGAGCTCGTCCGCTTCCAGACCCTCGTCGTGAAGTTCCGCGACCGCGTCCTCGACCGGGTCGAGGATCGGACGGCCCTGCCCGACGAGCTCGTGAAGGGGGCGCGGGGCGAGACGCTCTTCGACGAGAACGCGAACCGGATCGGCGCCGACGAGGTCGCCCACGTGAGCGCCGAGGTCGACGCGATCGTCGCGGAGCTCCTCGGCAAGAGCCACGGGTGGGACCAGGACGACGACGCGCGTCTGCTCTTCCAGCAGGCGCGGGTGCGGCGCGTCGGCGTCCACGAGGTGCGCTACCGGTGGCGGTCGGGGCCGCCGAAGCGGCTGTGGGTCTACGGTGATCGCCGCAAGGTGCATGCGCCGGGCGCGCCGGTCGCGTGGTCGTTGATCCTCACCGTCCTCGGCGTGGTCGCGGGAGCCGTCGCGCTCGGGTTGGCGATCGTCTTCGGCGGGACGCTGCTCGCCGCGGGTCCGTCCGGGTCGCGGGCGGGAGCGCCGGTCGCCTCGGGCGAGCCCGTCCTCGAGGCGGCGGATGCGGACCTCCGCGGCGAGGTCCTCGACGCGGCGCGCGAAGCGGTGCGATCGCGGGTCGGGTCGTTCTCCCATCTCACGGCGGCCTTCCACGCGTGGCACCTCGACGTCGAGCCCGGCGTACGTCACCTCCAGCTCGGGTACGAGGGCGGCCTGGTCGGCTGGATCAAGGTGCGCGTCGTCGAGCCGGTCGGCGGCGGCGGGTGGTCGGCGACGATCGAGGAGCGAGGCGATCGGCTCTGGGCGCTTCATCCCGAGGTCGCGCCGGGCCTGCCCGAGGTCGAGGTCGCCGCGTGGCGCGCGCTGGCGGCGCATCTCGCGGAGACGGCGCCGGGCGAGCCGGTCGTCGATCTGGCCGCGGTGGCGCGGGGCTGGGCCGGCGACGGCGTCCGGGTCGTGGAGCTCCGCTACCGCCTCGGGACGGACGACCCCTCGGCCGTCCGGTCAGTCTCCGCGGGGGCGATGGCGCCTGGGAGACGGTCTCGGTCGAGGCGGACGACTAGCGGAACCGCGGATGACGCGGATGACACGGATTGATTGTTCCTGGAACGGGACCGCGCAGGCCTCGGAAATGAACTGCGCGCCGGCAACCCGCAATCCGCGTAGTCCGCGTCATCCGCGGTTCCCACTGGGTTCAACGCCGAGAGAGACCGAACCGCGGATTACGCGGATTGCACGGATTGATTCGGGCGTCGCCGAGCCATTGCCGACGCGTCGCGATGCTCCGCCCGAGACTCCTGTTCCTGGAACGGGACCGCGCAACGGCAACGAACCCGGACCCTGGCAACTCGCAATCCGCGTAGTCCGCGTCATCCGCGGTTCCCACTGGGTTCAACGCCGAGAGAGACCGAACCGCGGATTTCGCGGATTGCACGGATTGATTCGGGCGTCGCCGAGCCATTGCCGACGCGTCGCGATGCTCCGCCCGAGACTCCTGTTCCTGGAACCGCTCGAGAGAGTGTGACGGGCCGCCGCCGTTGACGCTCCGCGACCCGGCTGGCAGACTGTCGCCCTGCCGCC
The DNA here is from genome assembly GCA_029260755.1 of Planctomycetota bacterium. GTDB lineage: Bacteria > Planctomycetota > J058 > J058 > JAJDCQ01 > JAJDCQ01. The sequence goes on from JAJDCQ010000005.1 coordinate 25,114, forward strand.
GCGGACCCGGGGTCCCACCCGCCATGCTCCTGCGTTGCCCCGAGCACGAGACCCTCGATCCCTCCTGCCCGCACTGCGAGGAGGCGGAGCGCTCCGCCCGCGAGGAGGCCGACCTCGCCCGGCGCTTCGCCGAGGAGGGCGCCGACAGCACCATCCACGAGGACTCCGACGCCCTCCCGGCGCCCGCCGATGTCCAGGAAGACGACGCGCCGGCGGAGCCGGCGGGCGACCCGGCCGCGACGGCCGATCCGTCCCCCGCCGCGGCGGCGCCGCCTGCGATCCCCGAGCGGGGCGACCCCACGCGGAGCTTCCGGATCGTGCGGTGCGGCGCCTGCCTCGCGCTCGTCCGGACGCAGCGCAAGGCGGGCGACGAGCTCCCCTGCCCGAGCTGCAAGCAGAGCTGGACGATTCCCGACGACGGCGTGATCCACGAGGCGCGGGCGGGACTGGTCCGCGATCAACGCTCGCTCGAGCTCGCGACCCGCGAGCGCGAGCTGGAGCTCGAGGCGAAGAGGCTCCAGCTCGAGCGGGAGCGCCTCGATCTCGACCGCCAGCGCCTCGAGCTCGAGCGGGCCGGGACGTCGTCGAGCGCGAGCGCGGTGGCGGCGGCCTACGTCGAGACGCAGATCCCATCCGAGACCGGCGGCGCTGCATCTCCGGCGAGCCAGCCCGAGTCGCCTGCGTCGGAGGTCCCCGCGTCGTCGGAGGCGGCGTCGGTCGCGTGGGGCTCGGCGTCGTCGCTCGAGGACGCTCCCGCGCCCAAGGCGAAGCCGGTCGCGCCGAAGCGACGGACGAGCGAGCGGCGCGCGGTGCTCGGTGGCGGCAGCGCCAAGAGCAGCGCGCGGGTGCGCGGCGTCGGCCGAGGCGCGGCGGGGACGAGCGACCGGCTGCGGGCCCGCAAGAGCGACGGCGCCATCGGCGCGGCGAACCGGTCCGGTCGGCCGAGCGAGCGGATGCGCGCCGCGCGCCGCAGCGGAGAGCGTCGCGTCCCCTCGGGTCGCGTCCCGGTCCGGTCGAGCGGCCGGATCCGGACCGACGCGATGGCCGCGAGCGGCGTCCGCACCGACGGCAACCAGCTCCTGATCGCGATCGCCGTGAGCGTCGGGTTGATCGCGACCGCGATCGTGGTCGCCGTCCTGGTGAGCAACGCGGGCGGCCCCCGCGTGCCGACGGGCGGGACGAGCCTCGTCGCGGGCAACGACGACCCCGCGACGCCGACCGCGGGAGACGAGGGAGCCGGGACCGGCGTCGACGACGACCCGTGGCCGACCGATGATGAGCGCCCGTCCTTCCCGCCCGAGGGGGGCCCGCTCGAGGAGGGCCCGCCCGAGGGCGAGGGAGACGAGCCGGGCGCCGAGGACTCCGGAGCATCCGACCCGGACGCAGGCCCGGACCCCGAGCCCGGCGTCGGCGCGGAAGACCCCGCGCCCGCCGCGGGCGCGGGCGCCGGAACCGCCACGCCGTCGATGCCCGTTGCGCCGAACCCGGCCCGGGCGATCGTCGCCGAGCTCCTCGATTCGGCGCGCGCCCTCGCGACGCCGACCGCCAACCTCGACGACCTGCGCGCCGCCGAGGGCAAGCTCCGGCAGGCCGCCGGCGCGGCCGTCGCGGACGGCGAGCTCGACGCGCTCGCCCTCGAGGTACAGCGGCGCGTCGACGAGCGGCGTCGGGCGATCGCGGTCGAGCTCGCCCAGGAGGCGAGGGAGCTCGTCGCCGAGTCGCGCCACGCCGACGCGATGGCGAAGATCGTCGCGATCGACGCGCTGAAGCAGCCGGTGCCGGCCTACGTCGAGGAGCTCCGCGCGACCTGCACGCGGGTGCTCGACGAGGAGCGCGCCGCCGAGGAGCGTCGCCGCGCCGAGGCGGCCGCCGCGGCCGCCGCCGCCGGCGAGAAGCGACGCCCCGAAGGGCTCGCCGTCGCCGAGGTCCATCGAAGGATCGACGCGAGCTTCGCACGGAAGGAGAGCCCGGACCTGACCGAGCTGCAATGGCAGGCGGAGCACGACGCGTTCCGCGAACGCCTCGCGAACGAGAAGGTCGTCGACGAGGGATCCGTCGTCGAGATCCAGACCGAGGGCGGCGCGCGGGTCACCGTCGCGGTGGGGGAGGCGTGGGTGACGATCCACGTCTCAGGGCTGAGCGAGGAGGAGCGCGAGCGCTTCGCCCGCGGTCGGGCCGTCTGGTTCGATGGCATCGTGAAGCGGTGGCGGCGGAACCGGCGCGGTGAGATCCTGCTCGAGGTCGAGGGCGAGTTGCACGGGGTCCCGAAGGACGACGACTGAGCGGGCGGCGGCGTTCCCTGGAACGGGAGCGTAGGGCGTCGGCAATGGACTGGGCGCCTGGCAGCTCGCAATCCCGTCAATCCAACAATCCGCGGTTCCCGTTCGTTTCGGCGCTTGGGAGAGTGGAACCGCGGATTACGCGGATTGCGTGGATTGGTTCGGACGTCGCCGAGCCGCTGCCGATGCGCTGCCATGCTCCGCCCGAGAATCCTGTTCTTTGGAACAGCCAGATTCGGTGGCTCGCTCCGGATTGATTCTAAGTCCCCTACTCTAAGTCTCTTAACCGAACCACGCGCCTCGCGAGCCGGTGTGCGCCATCCGCACGCGGTGTCGCAAGTCGGTTCCACGTCGGTCATCCCGCGCCACCGCGGATGATCTCGCCCACCCTTGTGGTTCAGGGGTTTACGAGCCCGCCTCGCGCGCGCTGCGCTGCGGCAGAACTGGCTCACTTTCTGCGATGAGGAAGAGTCCCGGCGGACGCGTGCCCGTGGTCTGGAGAGGCTCGGGCGACACCAACGCGCGCCGGAACGGACGGAGAGGAGATCGAGTCGGCGCTTCGGGCGCGGCGGATGACCGCGGTCGGAGATGCCCCCCCCCTCGCCGCCGGCGGACGGCCGGCGGCGGCTCCCGGATCACGACGAGGCGACGGCGACGCACCGAGAGGTCGCGTCCCTCGACGGATTCCCGGGAGGCCCCCCGCGCCTCTTCCGTAGAAGGAGCACCGGTCGGCCGACGCCACGCGGCCGGCGGCAGGAGAGAAGTTCGTTCGTGGCTCAGAGAAGAGTTGAGAGACCGACATGTTCCGCGTGCAACGACTGAGGCGGGGCGCAGCCCTCGCGGTCGCCCTGCTCGCCGTCGCCCTGGTACCCGGGGTCACGGTAGCGGCGGAGATCACCCTCGATGACGTCATCATCTCGGAAGGCGATGACTCCGGTGTGATGGAGCGTCTCCCGTGGGCCGGGCAGTGGTGGAGCTTCGCTCGCTGCAAGCTCAGCCAGGGGCTGAACGCCGGCAACCCGAACTTCGTCTGGGACGGGACGTCGGAGACCTACTCGCAGGCCGACGGGATCACCGACGAGGACGCTTCGCCGTTCGTGAAGTACGACCGCTTCGTCGAGCGGCGCTTCGGGACCAACCCCGGGGCGGCCCTCCACGAGCTGCACGGCGGAACCGCGCCGAACGGCGGACGCGACTTCGACCACCACGTCGATCCGGTCGAGGCCGCCGAGCTCTCGAACGAGGGCATCAGCTTCGGCTGGTGGGGTCACTGCAACGGCTGGGCGGCCGCGAGCCTGAGCGAGCGCGAGCCCCACACGCCGGTCACCGTCGAGGGGATCCGGTTCGACGTCCACGACCTCAAGGGCATCCTCGCCGAGGTCTACTGGGGCGTGCAGTCGGACTTCACCGGCAGCCGCTACAACAGCCCGCGCTGGCGGACGGCCGTCCACGACGCCGCCGTGCCGCTCCTCGCCGCCCTCGACGCCGACGGCGACGACGAGGCGGCCGACTACGTCGCTTGGTACGAGGACCTCTACGGCCAGTGGTACGGCATCGATGACTACACCCTCGAGGGTGACTTCGAGGCCGAGGCGTTCCGCGGCGTCCTCGAGTGGTTCACGGGCTGGTTCACCGAGACCTACACCGACGCCTACGCCGACATCGCGCCCCACATCTTCCACCAGATCCTGGTGACGAGGATCAAGAACCAGCGGTCCGGCGTGGTCTTCGACATGGAGGCCGGCTCCGAGGTCTGGAACTTCCCGGCCCACGCCTTCGAGACGACGATCACCCTCAAGGAGGACCGCGGCGACCAGGGCAAGACGTTCGAGGTCGTGACGCAGGTCCACTACCAGAGCGATGGCGTCGACGAGGCGATCATCGGCGTCGTCGAGCACACCAACCACTACACCTACGAGCTCGACTGCGACGCGGCGGGGCGGCCCTACGACGGACGCTGGACCGGCTCGAGCGTCGACGCGCACCCCGACTTCGCCTGGACGCCGACCTACAACCCCGAGGGGCCGGACTACGGCGAGAACTGGAAGGTCGAGTTCGGCAAGGCGAAGGAGCTCCTCAGCATCGATCACGAGCGTGACGCCGCCCGCGAGGTCACGCTCCGGATCAACGGCGTCGCGAGCGACGCGCATCGCCTCGGCCGCGAGGCCCGGACGACCCGCAACCCGCTGGCGGCCTCGGGCGACCTCGCCCTGACGGCGACGCTCGGCGGCGCGGCGATCGATCGCGTCGCCTACTACCGTCAGGAGATCGAGCGGGTCAGCTCGTGGGGCGACAACTGGCGCAGCGTCGCGGCCGAGCTCGAGCATCTCGGCGACGGCGTCGGGTCGGACCACGCCCTCACCTGGAACGACACGACGGCCGGCCGTTACATGATCGTCGTCAAGGCGTTCGAGGGAGATCGGCTGGTCAGCTTCGACGAGCTGGTCGTGCAGTACACGCCCGGCGTCGTCGATCCCGACCCGGATCCCGATCCGGACCCGGACCCGGATCCGGACCCCGATCCCGACCCGGACCCGACCGACGACACGTTCGAGGACAACGACAGCGCGGCGAGCGCCGCCGTGGTCACCGCGGGGAGCTACGGCGACCTGCAGTGCCGCGACGACGACTGGTTCGCCGTGACGGTCGCCGACGGCGACACGCTCGAGGTCTCGATCGCGTTCAGCAACGCCGAGGGTGACCTCGACATGCGGCTCCAGAGCCCGACGGGCAGCCAGCTCGCGACGTCGACGTCCACCTCCGACGCCGAGACGGTCCGCGGGACCGGCCTCGCGGCGGGGACCTACCGGGTCCGCGTCTACGGCTACAACGGGGCCGAGGCGGCCTACTCGATGGCCGTGACGGTCACCGGCGGCACGCCGGTCGGCAACGACGACGACGCGTTCGAGGAGAACGACTCCCGGACCGCGGCGGCGGTGGTGCAGGCCGGAACCCACCCCGACCTCGAGTGCAAGGACGACGACTGGTACCGGATCGACGCGGCGGCGGGCAGCCTCACCGTGCGGATCGAGTTCAGCGATGCCGTCGGCGACCTCGACCTCTACCTCCACGACGCGAACGGTCAGGAGATCGCGCGGTCGTGGTCGTCGAGCGACAACGAGGAGATCGAGCAGTCGATCACGGCGGCCGGGCCCATCTTCATCCGGGTCAACGGCTACCAGGGTGCGCAGGCCCCGTACTCGTTGATCATCACCAACTGATGACGGTCGTCCGCGGCGGCTAGCCCTTCACGAGCACGGCCGGGCGCGGGCGAGACGAACACGACGGACGAGGGGGTGGGCGCGCGCGCTCGCCCCCTCGTGTCGTTTCGGTCACCATCCATCCTCGGGAGACGGAAGAGACGCTCGTCATGGCCGATCGAAACAGCCGCGCCGCGGCGCTCCTCGGGCTCGCCGCGATCGCGATCGTGGCGCTCCTCGGATGGGTGCTCTGGCCGCGCACCGGTGAGTCCGGGCGCCGCGTGACCGCGACGACCGGAGAGGGAGCCACGGGCGGCGACCCGGCCAACCCGACGCCCGGCGAGGCGCGGCCGGGTCCGGCCGGATCGGGCGACGTCGCCGCGTCCCCCTCGGGCGGCGCCGATCCCGCCCCGATCCCCGGCCCGAACGATCCCGAGCCCGGGGCGGCCCCGGTCGCGACCGACCCGGCCCGGCCCGACGGAGCCGACGTCCTCGCCGCGTCGACCGCGGACGGCCCCGAGCAGCCCGTGCAGCTCCGCTGGTTCAAGGGCGACGCGTGGGTCGTCGAGGTCTGGCTGCGCGAGATGCAGACGCCCCAGGGCGGCTGGAGCGCGACGCCGTCGCGGTTCCGCTACCGGGTGACCGACGAGACGGTCTTCGAGGGGATCGAGTGCTTCGAGGTCACCGTCGACCTCCTCGGGCAGGCGGGAGCCGAAGGCGGCGACGAGCCCGTCGGCGACTTCCGCCCGGAGGTCTTCTACGTCGACCGCGAGAGCTACAAGCTCGTCGGCGTCTTCCGCCACGCCCGAGAAGGAGGCAAGTGGGTCAAGCGAACCCGCCGCCTCGCCGACGACCCGCGCCCGGAGATGGGCAGCTCCGCGGCCGGAACGAGCGTCCCGTTCGACCTCCCCCCGGCCGGAGCCCTCGGCGAGGCCCGAAGCGGAACCGACGCCTTCACCACGTTCCGATTCTCCGAGCCGGGAGCGCCGAGGCCCGACGCCGCGTCGCTGCTGGGAGCAGGCGGCGACTACACCGAGGTCAGCTTCGGAAGCCCGCGCGGCGGCAAGGTCCACCAGCGCTGGGCCGCCGGCGACCGGCGGTGGCCCGCCGAGAGCGTGAGCACGCGGGCGCGGTCCTACCGGGTGCGGTAGGCCGCGGATCGTAACGGGACACGACCCACAGACTGGACAACACAGATCGCACAGTCCGGCGGCCAACAACGGGAACCGCGGATGGCGCGGATTGACCGGATTGCGAGCTGCCCCGACGAGAGTCCATTGCCGACGCCCACGTTCCGCTCAGGAGCTCGTCGGCGCTCGTCAGGGCCAGTCGCCGAGTGGTGGTGTCGTCTCCCATGGGCCCGACGGGACGAGGTCGACGGTGTACTGCCAGATGGCCAAGGTGTCCGGCCTCCTTCACCCCTACCGACCCAAGAAGCGCTCCCAGCCTTTCCGACATTCCTGAGGGAGGAAGGGGTCAGGTCTCGGATCTTCGCATCAACGGTCCTAATGCGAATATCCGAGACCTGACCCCTTGGTCCGTTGGCCTCCTAATGCGAAGATCCGAGACCTGACCCCTTGGTCGTCTTAATGCGAAGATCCGAGACCTGACCCCTTGGTCGTCTCATCTCGCTGCGTTGCGCGAGGCTGACCGTGCAGACGACCTAGGCCACAGATACACAGATTGCCGCAGGCGGGTCCGAGTCGTTGCCGATGCCGAAACGTGCCTGCGCCCTTCGGCGAGGGATGACCGCCTTCGGCAGCTCGTAATCTGTGTAATCTGTGTAATCTGTGGATCGTCAGCCGTTCGGAGCGGGGACTCTCGTGTTCCTGGAACCGGAGCTCGGTTCGCTTGGCGGCAGGCCGCCCTGCCACCCACAGGTCGTCAGTCCGACGCCTTCTTCGCGGCGTCGCCCGCCGCGTCCTTCGCCGCGTCCTTCGCCTTCGCGGCGTCCTTCCTGCCGGCCAATACGCCGAGCAGCAGCACGGTCAGCCCGCCGATGACCGCGCCGATCGCGGCGGTCCGGCCGAGCCCTCGCCAGTCGCGTCCGCCGCTCGGGGGTGGGGCGGCTCCCTCGAACGATGCGATGACTCCGTCGAAGATCGGCTGGAAGCTCTCCCACTCCTCCTCGGTCGCCGTCCCGGTGATCGTGAAGCTCTGGGTCGCGTTCGCGGCCAGCATCACCTGGGCGTTGCGGACGAGCGTGCCCTCCGATGGCTCCCAGCGGCCGTCGAGGCGGACCGCCTCCTGGCCGTCGATCGTCACGACCTTCGCCTCGAGGAGCTCGTAGAACGCCATCGCCTCGCGCAGCTCGGGGACGATGTCGATCGGCGCCCGCTCGACGGCGAGGGCGGGGTTCGGGAGCGCCTCCTCGCTGATCACCAGGTTCACGCTCTGGAGCCGACCCGACGGCGAGGGCTGACCGGCCAGGAAGACGAAGAACCGACCGGTCGAGACCTGGGCGATCAGGCGCTCACGCTGCTCGCTCGGGATCCAGGCGAGCTCGGGCCCGACGACGTCGATCGTCTCGCGCGCCAGGACGTACCAGTCGTCGGGGATCGTCAGGCCGAAGCCCGCATCGGCGCTCTCGTAGCGGCGCCCGTCGGCGCGAGCCGTCGGCGTCGTTCCGGCCGCGAGGGCGAGCGCGACGGCGGCGAGCGCGACGGCGCATTGGCTGGGGGCGGGCAAGCGGACGGCTCTCACGGTCGACCTCCTCGGATCGGGTCGCGAGTATCGCCGGGCCCCGCCGCCCGCCGCAACCCGATCGGGGCTCGCGTCTCTGGTCGAACACGTCACTCGTTTGCACCCGGGCGGCACGGTCGGGATGATGAGCTGGGATGGCGAAGCTGAAGCCCTGGGAGCGACGAACCGACGAGCAGCTGCTCGACCTGCGTCTGTGCGACCTCGAGATCTCCCTCGACGGGACGTGGCTCATCCCGCTCACCGGCGTGGTCGGCCGCGAGCTCGAGCGCCGCGGGATCCGGTGCCGCCCCCACTACTGGCTCGCCGACGAGTGGTTCAGCCCCGACGGCGTCCCCGGCGTCGCGATCCCCTTCTACCTCGCCCACAAGCGTCTGATGCGCCTCGAGCGGAGCCAGATGTTCGAGGTCGAGGGCGGCACCCGGCGCGAGAGCCTCCGGCTCATTCGCCACGAGGTCGGCCACGCGATCTGCAGCGCGTACAACCTCCACCGCCGGCGCCGGTGGATCGAGACGTTCGGCCGCAACTCCGCCCCCTACCCCGAGCACTACCGTCCCCGCCCCGCGAGCCGGCACTACGTGCAGCACCTCGAGGGGTGGTATGCGCAGAGCCACCCGGCCGAGGACTGGGCGGAGACCTTCGCGGTCTGGCTCGACTCGCGGTCCCGGTGGCGCGAGCGCTACGCCCGCTGGCCGGCGATCCGGAAGCTCCGGACGGTCGATTACCTGATGGCGTCGATCCGAGGCGAGCCGCCGAAGGTGCGGAGCCGCGCGAGACCCTACGCCCTCCCGCGTCTCCGCCACACCCTCCGCGAGCACTACGAGAAGAAGCGCGCCCACTACGAGGTCGGCTACTCCGAGGCCTGGGACCGCGACCTCAAGCGCCTCTTCTCCGACTCGCCGCAGTATCGGGGCCTCCCGACGGCCGCCTCGTTCATCCGGCGCAGCCGGCGCCACATCCGCGAGCTGGTCGCGACGTGGACGGGCGAGTACGAGTTCACCCTCGACCACATCCTGAAGGAGATGACGGGCCGCTGCCGCGAGCTCAAGCTCCGGCTGACCCGCTCCGAGGACGAGGTCCGCGTCGACTTCGCGATCATGCTCGCGGTCAACACGGTCCACTACCTCCACCGAGGTGACGAGTGGCATCCGCTGTGACGAAGAAGACGACCCAGGCGGCGAGAAGGCGGACGAGGAAGCGGGCCGGTCGTCGGCGAGTGCTCCTGCTCGTCCACGAGGACCTCGTCCCGCCCGAGAACCGCGCCGAGCTCACCGACGAGCAGATCCACGAGTTCCGCACCGAGACCGACGTCCTCGACGGGCTCACCGAGCATGGCCACGACGTTCACGTCCTCGGCGTCAGCGACGAGCTCTTCCCTCTCCGCGAGGCGATCGAGCAGTTCAAGCCGCACGTGGTCTTCAACCTGCTCGAGGAGTTCCACGGGCAGTCGGTCTACGACTATCACGTCGTGAGCTACCTCGAGCTGAAGCGGGCGCCGTGCACCGGCTGCAACAGCCGCGGGCTGATGCTCGCGCGCGACAAGGCGCTCAGCAAGAAGATCCTCCACTACCACCGGATCCGCGTGCCGCGGTTCGTCGTCTTCCGGCGGGGACGTCGCGCGATCCGGCTTCCCAAGGGGCTGGGGTTCCCCGTGATCGTGAAGTCGCTCGTCGAGGAGGCCTCCTACGGGATCGCGCAGGCCTCGGTCGTCCACGACGACGCGGCGCTGGTGGAGCGGGTCCGGTTCATCCACGAGAGCCTCCACACCGACGCGATCGTGGAGCAGTTCATCGAGGGGCGCGAGCTCTACTCGGCCGTCCTGGGCAACCAGCGCTTGACGGTGTTCCCGACCTGGGAGCTCAAGCTCGAAGGCCTCCCCGACGACGCGGTCAAGATCGCCACGCGGAAGGTGAAGTGGGACCTGAAGTATCAGAAGAAGTACAGCATCGAGGACGGGCCGGCCGAGCTCCCCCTCGCCCTCGCCGACAAGGTGGCGCGGGTCTCGCGGCGGATCGCCCGGCGTCTCGGGCTCGACGGCTACATGCGGATCGACTTCCGCCTCGACGCCGAGGGAGAGCTCTGGTTTCTCGAGGCGAACCCCAACCCCGACATCGCCTACGACTACGAGTTCGCGAACGCCGCCCACGCCAGCGGCCTCAGCTACGAGGAGCTGCTCGATCGGGTGATCGCGCTCGGGATCCGCCGGGGCGCCTGAGCGGGTCAGCGCCCCGCGCCGCCGCCGCCCTCGTCGCCGGCGCTCTCGGCGAGCTTCGCCTCGATCTCGCGGATCCGGTCGCGGGCGAGGGCGGCCCGACCCTCCTGGCCGCCCCGCCGCTCGACCCTCCGGAGGAACGTGCGGTACCCGGAGAGGGCCGCCTTCCAGTGCCTTCGCCGAGCCTTCTCGGAGCTCGCCTTCTCGGCGACGAGGCGATGGGTCTCGGCGAGCGGGAGGCGAACGCCCGGCGCGCTGTGCCGGATGGCGACCGCTGCCTGGTAGTGGGCGATCGCCTCCTCGAGGTAGCTCACCTTCCAGCGGGCGAGCTGGCTCGCGTAGAGGTCGCCGAGCTCCTTGTGGGCGACGAAGCTCTCGGGCTCGCGTTCGAGGATCTCGAGGTAGAGCGCCCGGGCCCGCTCGAAGGGGATGCGCGCCGCCGCCCGCTCGTCGCTCGCCAGGAGGGCGAGGCCGCGCTCCTTCTCGATCCGACAGAGCACCCGGCGCGTCGAGACCCTGTCGGGGTCGAGCTCGAGGGCGCGGCGCAGGAGCGCGTCTGCCCGGTCGAGGGTGTCGCGGCGGTCGACCGGGCTCCCCTTGGGCTGCTCGAAGAGGGCGTCGGCCAGGATCACGTGCGGTCGCGCCTTGTCGGGCGCCTTCTCGACGGCGTCCCCCCAGAGGGTGACCGTGCTCTCCCAGGCGGCGTTTCTCGACCGGGTCACGCCGGTGAGGACGGCGACGACGAGGATCACGGCGACGCCGAGGGCGTTCCGTCGGTCGCCGCCCTTCCTCTTGCCCCCGCCCGAAGGACCGGACGCCCGCGCGGCGAGCGCGACGACGAGCGCGATCGCGAGCAGCCCGAGCGGGATGTAGAGCCGGTGCTCGAAGGCGAGGTCGGGCAGGGGGAGGAGCGACGAGCTCGGCGCGAGGACGAGGTAGGACCCGAAGACCGCGAAGGCGAGCAGCCGCGCTCCGCGCCGGAACGCGACGACGCCGCCCGCGACGATGGCGACGTTCGCGAGGAGCGCGCCGAGGGTGACGAGGATGTCGAGGGCGAGGGCGCCGCCGTCGAGCTCCTCGACGAACGCCCGGTGGGGCGTGAGGTCGTGGTCGATCGTCTGGCCGTAGGGGAGCACCATCAGCCGGATGTAGAGGAGGAAGACCCGGAGCTGGCTGACGGCGTACTGGAAGCGGCCGTATGGCCACTCCGCCTCGTTCTCGCCGTGGGCGCCGAGGATCGAGCCGGTGTCGATGATCCGGACGATCGGGATCACGAGGACGCCGAGGAGCAGCGGCGCGGCGAGGACGAGGAGGAACCGCGACCGACCGAAGAAGCAGAGCTCGAGGAGCAGGACGAGGACGGGGATCGCGACGGCGACCTCCTTGGTCATCATCGCCAGGGCGGCGAAGGCGGCCGCGAGGGCGTACCGACCGAGGACGCCGGCCCGCCGCCACGCGGGGGCCGAGCCCCCGCCGTCGCTCTCGCCCGTCGCGAGCGGGCGAGCGCCCGCCTCGTGCTGCCGGCGCCGGGCGGCCGTGTAGGCCCAGAGCGTCGCGAAGAGGAGCAGCCCGCAGAGCGACTCCGCCCGCTGGGACACGTAGGTGACCGATTGCGTCTGGAGCGGATGCGCGAGGAACAGGAGCGCTCCGCCGGCGGCGGCCGGCCAGTGCAGCGATGCGGCGAGCCGGCCGGCCAGCCCCGGCGTCGCGAGGAGCGAGAGGGCGAGCCCGTAGAGGACGAGCGCGGCGCCGAGGTGGATCAGCAGGTTCGTCCGGTGGAACGCGCCGACGGCGAACTGCTCCTCGGCGCCGCGCCACGATCGGTTCCAGGCGACGTCGATCGCGAAGGTGAGCTGGGTCAGCCAGCGCGCGCGGGGGAACTTGGCGATCACCTCGCCGAGGCCGGCGTCGCTCTGCGTCTTGACGATCGCCTTGTAGTCGTCGAACTGGAACGCGGCGTCGAAGGTTCCGCCGTAGCCGATCAGGGCGATGACCACGGCGAGACCGGCGAGGACGGCCAGGGGCGTCCAGCTCGGGCGGCGCTCGGGCGGGGTCGCGGCGTCGTTCTCGGGTCGGGATGCGGTCTTGGCCATCGGAGGACTCAATAGACCACAGACGCGGCGCCCGGGGAAAGGGGGTCCGCGTCGTTGCTCGGCGTCGCGACGACGGTCAGGATGACCGGGTGAGCGCTCCGCAGCCGCCTCCCTCTCTGCCCCCGTCGTCTCCGGCGGCGCCCAGCCGGACGCCGGGCGCTGGGAGCGGACTCCCCTCGCCGACCGGGCTGGCCGTCGCGCCGGGCACTCCCTTCGCCGGCTACGTCCTCGAGGACGCCCTCGGGCGCGGCGCGTTCGGCGTGGTCTACCGCGCCCGGCAGCAGCGCCCGCGACGCGAGGTGGCGATCAAGGTGATCGCCGCCCGCGACGCGCGTCTCGTCGAGCGGTTCGAGCGCGAGGTCGACGCCCTCGCCGCGCTCAGCCACCCGAGCATCGTCACGATCTTCGAGTCCGGCCTCGTCGACGGCCACCTCTTCTACGCGATGGAGCTCCTCCCCGGCGGCTCGCTACGCGAGGCGCTCCGGCACGGGCCGCTCCCCCCGGCCGAGGCGATCGAGCACGTCGCGACCGTCGCCGAGGCGCTCCACGCGGCCCATCAGGCGGGCATCCTCCATCGCGACATCAAGCCCTCGAACGTCCTCCTCAGCGCTGACGGCCGGGCGAAGCTCGCCGACTTCGGCGTCGCCCGGCCGCTCGACGGCGGCTCGAGCCTCACCGAGACCGGCGCCGTCGTCGGGACGCCCGCCTACGTCGCGCCCGAGCAGCTCGGGGCGGGCGGGGGCGCCGCGGACCGGCGGAGCGACGTCTACGCGCTGGGCGTCCTCCTCTTCGAGCTGCTGACGGGGCGACCGCCGTTCGCGGGCGAGTCGCCCGCGGAGCTCTACCGCCGGATTCTCGAGGAGCCGCCACCGTCGGCCCGCGCCGTCGACCGGTCGGTCCCCGTCGCCGCCGACCGCGTGCTGCTGCGCGCGATGGCGAAGGCGCCCGAGGATCGCCCCGCGACGGCGCTCGACGTCGCCCGGGCGCTCCGATCGGGCGGCGTCCCGGCGGCGGGATCGGCGGGGCGCGCGGGCGGCTCGTTCGTGACGGTCGCCGTGATCGCGGCCGTCGCCCTCGCGGCCGCGGCGAGCGGCGCCGCGGCGATGGTGATGAGCGGACGCGACCGGTCCGGCGGCGGCGCGAGCGTCCCGAGGGCCCCCGCCGCGCTGACCGCGACCGAGCGGCTCGCCAGGCGCGAGGCGCGCGCCGCCGCGCGCTCGACGCCGTCGCCCGCCCCGATCGATGAGGCGGGCGCCTCGTCCGCCGCCGCGCCGCCCGCGGCCACGCCGCCGGCGGCCGCGCCCGATGCGCGGGCCTCGGGTCCGGCGCCGGAGATCGGCGGCCTCCTCGATGCGTCAGTCGACGCCCTTCGTCGAGGCGAGCTCGGCGACCCGGGCGGCGTCCTGAGCTCCATCCCACCGGAGCTCGTCGATGATCCGCGCGTCCTCTGCCTGCGCGGCGCCCAGCTCGCGATCGAGGGACGCGCGGACGAGGCGATCGGCCCGCTCGGCCGCATCCCAGACGGGCCGGTCCGCGGCGTCGGCCTCTTCTTCCAGGGGCGGGCCCTCCTGGCCCTCGATCGGGCCGCCGACGCGGTGGCCGCCTTCGCCGAGGCGCTCGAGCACGAGCCGGGCTGGGGCGCCAACGACATCTTCTTCCATCACGCGAACACGGCCGGGCAGCGCCACTTCGGCAACGGTCTCGGCACCGGCTTGATGAGCGCGGCCGGCGTCCCGGGGCGCGAGCCGGCGAAGGCCGTCGGCTACTTCGCGCTCCTGTGCGGGAGCAACCGGAGCAACAGCCATCACAACCGCACGTTCAGCCTCTGCGGTCTGGCCGAGGCGCGCTTCGCGACCGGCGATGCCGACGGCGCCCGCGCGGCGCTCGACGGCGCGATCGCCGCCGACCCGAGCGTGTTCCACGGCTACCGATGCCGCGCCGGCCTCCACCTGCTCGAGGCGCGGTACGTCGAGGCCCTCGCCGATGCCCGCCGCGCCCTCGCCCTGCCGATGCAGGTCGGCGAGCGGCGCGGCCTCGAGGAGCTGATCGGGCGGATCGAGGCGGCTCAGCGCGAGAGCGAGTCCCGGTAGACGTAGAGGACCGCGTCGGAGAACGGCGCCCGGAGGTTGCGTCGGGAGCCGCCGTCGACGGTCCCTCCCGCCCGGGCGTCGCCGGTCCGCGGACGGATCCACTCGACCCGGTAGGTCCCGGTCGCGTTGCGGAGGTCGAGCTGGACCGACCCGCCCGACGGCGCGTAGACGACGTACTCCTGCCCCGGCGCCGCGAGGCAGAACCCGGTGCTCGCGAGGTGGCCGCGCGGCTGCATCCGCTCGAGCTCGACCCGCTCGGCGAGGCGGGAGGCGGCGCCCATCGCCTCGCGCACCGCGCGGACGGCCGGTCGATTCAGCCCGTTCCACGGGCGGCTCGCCCAGCCGGGGAGCTGGTTCTGGATCGCGTCCATCAGGATCGGCTGGACGCCCCGGGTGAAGCTGCGCCACACCCAGGTCACGGTCGGCGTGTTGAGGACGCCGTCGAGGTGGTCGGTGTCGGCGATGACGATCTTGCCGCCGTCGGCCGGCGGCGGCGAGCCGACGTAGTCCTCGCCCGCCCCCCGGTGCGGCGAGATCCAGTCCGCCGGACCGGCGCGCAGCTCCGCGTTCGTGATCGCGTTCGCGTTGGCGAAGCCGCTCGAGGTGATCCCGACGGGGTGACGCTTCGGGAGGCCTCGCTCGACGCCCTTCACGAACCGGACCATGTGCTCCTGGAAGCGCAGGGTGTCGCGCTTCATCTCGTTGCCGATCTCGTAGAGGACGTTGTCGAGGTCGTTCAACGTCTCCACGACCTTGCGGGCGTAGGCCTCCTGCCGGCGCACGATGTCGCCGTGGTCGAGGGTGTGGACCTCGCGGAGCGCCCCGTCGCCGTTGCGGTCGGCGTTCATCCCGTTGCGGTTGTTCGCCCGGTGGAACGGGTGGTGGCTGTCCATCTGATACTCGTGGAAGAGCATCACGCCGACGTGGATGCCGCGGTCGCGCGCCCGGATCACCCGATCGCGGAGGCGGTCGAAGTAGGCCTGGTTCCAGCGGTCGAGGTCGAACCGCGGCCGCCCGTCGTTCGCGTTGCCGGGGCCGGTCCGGGCCCAGGGATGCGGTCCGATCTGGTGCGGGATCCCCTGGTCGGTCGCCGCCTGGGACCGGGTCGACTCCCATCGCCAGAGTCGGATGAAGGTGTGGTCGTGGCGGGCGAGGAGATCGAGGTAGGCGTCGTAGTCGAACGCCGGGGTCTGGCCGCCCCAGTCCTGGAAGTTGTCCCAGGTGTGGCTTCCGGTGAGCCAGACGGCCCGGCCGCTGCCGTCGGCGAAGAAGCGCGGGTTCGAGGCGAGCGGCCGGAGGGTGCCACCCGGCGGCGGGGGCCGCACGTCGATCGTGGCGGTCGCGACGGCGCCGAACCACCGGACCCCCTCGTGGACCATCTGCCACGACGGCGAGAGGCGGCCCGCGGTCGACGGCGCGGTGATGTCGATCTCGAAGCGGTGCGTCTGTCCGGGCGCGATCCGCGCGCCCGCCGGAAGGCGGAACCGACCGGGCCCGAAGCGGGCCGCCTCGCCCGCCCCGTCGCCGACGGCGCCGAGCTTGAAGCCCTCGTCGGCGGTCCAGGTCGAGGTGCCCGCGTTCCGCAGCGTCAGGGTGACGCGCGCTCGTCCTCGGGGCGCCATCTCGGTGGGCGCGTCGAACGCGACGATCGCCGCGTCGTCGGCGCTGGTCGCCGGCGGCGGGGGCGGCGGGGGCGGCTGGGGCGGCGGGTTCTTGCGACGGCCGATGCCGGACGCCGGAGCGGCGACGGCGAGCACCAGGAGGAGCGCCGACATCAGAACGGCGCTCGAGCCGACGGCGCGGAGCCGCCGGACGGGAAGACGGGTCGACATGGTCGTTCTCTCTCTCGCGGGGGACCGCCGCGCCCTCCCCGGTGCGGCCCCGACCTCCTCTACCCGCGAAGGACCGCAATCCTTCAGAGGAGCCGCCTCGATCGATCGCAAGTCGCGATCAGGTCGCTGGAAGCGTCCGTCGCCCGGCCCGCTTCAGCATGGCTTCAGCGCGCCGCGACTAGACTCGGCCCGTGACTGCGAGGCCGACCCCGACTGCCCTCCCGCTCGACCCCGACGGCATCGCCGACATCGAGACGGCGCCCGACGACCTCGGCGCGGCCCTCGATCCCGACGCGACGATCGCCGAGAGCGACCGCCTCGCCCCGATCGGACCTTACCGGCCGATCCGACTGCTCGGGGCCGGCGGCATGGGTCAGGTGTTCCTCGCCGACGCCCCCGACGGTCGCCTCGTCGCCCTCAAGGTGCTGCCCGCGGCGCCCTCGGACCTCGAGCTCCGCCGCCGCCTCGAGCGCGAGGGCGAGGTCGGCGCCGGGATCGAGCACCCCCACATCGTCCGCACCCTCGCCCGCGGGATCGACGAGCCGACCGGGCGGCCGTGGGTCGCCCTCGAGTACGTCCCGGGGCGCGATCTCCAGTCGCTCCTCCACGATCGGCCGGGCCAGCGCCTCGGCGTCGACGAGACCGTCCTCGTCGTCGACGCCTGCGCCGACGCGATCTCGGCGATCCACGCCGCGGGCGTGATCCACCGCGACCTCAAGCCCGGCAACATCCTCGTCACCTCGCGGGGCGAGGTGCGCCTGATCGACTTCGGCCTCGCCCTGACCGACGACGCCTCGACGCGCCTCACCGCCGCCGACGAGATCATGGGGACGCCGGAGTTCATGCCGCCCGAGGTGATCCAGAAGGCGCGGGACTGGACGCCGGCGGCCGACGTCTACGCCCTCGGCTGCCTCACCTACCAGCTCCTCTCCGGGCGCACCCCGTTCACGGGCACGGTGCGCGAGGTGCTCCTCGGGCACGTCGACGCGACGCCGCCGCCCCTCGCCGAGCTCGCGCCCCACGCCCCGCCCGAGCTGATCGAGCTCGTCGCCGAGCTGATGCGGAAGGACCCCGACGCCCGCCCGAGCATCGAGGCGGCCCGCAGCGACCTGGCCCGGTTTCTCCCCGAGCCGGGGACGGTGGTCGGCTTCTTCACCGAGCCGGCCGGCGACTCGGACCCCGACGTCGCCGCCGACGTCGCCGCGCCCGCCCCGACGAGCGACGACGGCTCGGCGATCGCCCCCGGCGCGATCGTCGGCAGCTACCGCCTCCTCGAGGAGCTCGGGCGCGGCGGGATGGGCGTCGTCTACCGGGCCGAGCACACCGGCCTGAAGCGCCCGGTCGCCCTCAAGCTGATGCTCGGCGGGCAGTTCGCGAGCGTCGAGATGCGCGACCGGTTCCGGCGCGAGGCCGAGGCGGTCGCCGCCCTCGAGCATCCCAACGTCGTCCGCGTCTTCGACGTCGGCGAGCACCGGGGCGTCCCGTTCCTGAGCATGGAGCTCGTCGAGGGCGAGCCGCTCCACGAGGTCTACCCGCGGATCGACGACGATGCGGCGCTGCTCCGGACGTTCGTGAAGATCTGCGAGGGCGTCCAGCACGCCCACGTTCGCGGCGTGATCCACCGCGACCTCAAGCCGCAGAACGTGATGATCGACGCCGCGGCCGCCCCGCACATCCTCGACTTCGGCGTCGCCAAGCGCCTGCCGCAGGACGGCACCGCGCCCGACCCCGCCCTGACCGCCGACGGGAGCGTCTTCGGAACGCTTCGCTACATGCCGCCCGAGCAGGCGATGGGCGAGATCGGTCTCATCGACGTCCGGAGCGATGTCTGGGCGCTCGGCGTGATCCTCTACGAGCTCCTGACCCGCGGCAAGACGCCGTTCGACGGGACGGCCGGCCAGCTCGTCTACGAGCTCTGCCACACCGACGCGCGTCCGCCGAGCATCCACCGCGGCTCGGTCGCCTGGGAGCTCGACGCGATCTGCCTGAAGGCGCTCGAGAAGGACCAGGACGCGCGCTACCAGTCGGCCCTCGAGCTCCGTCGCGACATCGAGCGGTTTCTCGCGGGACAGCCGATCCGGGCCCGCCAGGCGTCGTTCGGCTACCGGCTCCGGAAGGGACTGCGACGGAACGCGCGCCTTGTGGCCGCCGCCGCCCTCGCGCTCGTCGCCGCGCTCGCGCTCGTCGGCTGGCTCGGCTGGACGGCGCGGCTCCGGAGCCTCGAGATCGATCGGCTCATCCGCGTCGCCCGGGCCGCTCCGCTCGCCGACCGTCCGCAGCTCTTCTCCGAGATCCTCGGCCTCGACCCCGAGAACGAGGTGGCGGCCGCCGAGCGCGCCCGCGCCGTCGACCTCCTCGAGGCCGCCCGGGCGTCGGTCGAGCTCGAGCGGAAGACGGCCGAGGAGCTGCGCCTGCGCGACGTCGAGGCTGCGCGGAAGCGGGCGGAGCAGGCGCTCGTCGAGGCCGATCTCGCCGCCGCCCGCGACCGCGAGGCGGCGCGCCGCGAGGCCGACGCCGAGGGCCGGGCGCGCGCCGTGGCGCGGGCGCGGGAGCGGCTCGAGGCCGCGGCGGCGAGCGAGGCCCCGTTCGAGGCGTTCCGGCTCCTGAACGCGGGGATCGCGATCGTGCCGTCCGAGCGGATCGACGAGGATCCCGAGGGCGCCGGGGAGTCGCCGGCCGACGACGCCGCGATGGTGCGCACCGAGCTCCAGGAGCGGATGGTCGCGGTCGCGATCGGGCTCGCGACGGCGGCCCTCGAGGACAACGAGACCAACCTCACCGACTACGTCCTCAAGATCGCGACCGACTCGGGCGGCGAGGCCGCCCGGGCGCACGCCGCCGAGCTGCGCCACCTCGACGAGACGCTCGAGCGGCTGGAGAACGGGCAGCAGCTCCACGACCGCGCCCGCCAGCTCATGAAGGAGGCCGCGTGGCTCGAGGCGCGCGACCAGCTCCGGGCCGCCCGCGAGCGCGGCGTCCGGAGCGACCTCGTCGAGGAGGACCTCCGGATCGTGGCGGCTCGATGCCGCGACCGCGCCGAGGCGCTCCTGAGCGAGGCGCGCCAGCGTCTCGTCGAGGACCAGCCGAGGGCGGCCCTCTCGAGCGCGCGGAACGCGGTCCGCCACGCCGAGGACGAGCTCCGCGGCGAGTCGGAGGCGCTCGCCGGAGAGGCGGCTCGCGCGATCGCGGCGACGGCCCGCCGCCGGGCGCATCCTCTCCTCGCCGATCCGGACTCGGCGGAGGAGGGCTTCGCGGTCCTCGTCGACGCGGCCCGGGCGACCGACGGAACCGACGCCCAGGCCGGGCTGCTCGCCGAGGTGCGGGCGCGACGCCTCGTCGCCTCGGACGGCGCGCTCGCCGGCCTCGTCTTCGTCCCCGCGGTCGCCCCGATCGGGACGTCGGCGCTGCTCGTGCAGGCCCGCGAGGTGAGCAACCTCGACTTCCAGGCGTTCGTCGAGGCGGGCGGCTACGCCGATGCGACCCTGTTCGACGAGGACGCGCGCCCGCACCTCCCGCGCTTCGTCGACGCGACCGCGGGGAGCGAGCGGTCTCCCGGTCCGCGGGTGTGGCGCGACGGCGGCTTCGGCGATGCGGCCCACGGCCGGCGCCCGGTCCGGGGCGTGAGCTGGCACGAGGCGCGCGCCTACGCGCGGTGGCGGAGCCGCGAGACCGGCCTGCGCTGGCGGCTGCCGACGGTCCGGGAGTGGGAGGTGGTCGCCGGGTGGGATCCGACGTCGGCCTCGCTCCGGCAGTATCCCTGGGCCGGGTCGTTCGAGCGCGGCGGAGTCGTCGTCGGCGAGGACGTGCCGAGGGTCGCCGGCGAGACGGCCGGCGATCGGTCCCCGCACGGCGTCGCCGACCTCGGGGGCAACGTGAGCGAGTGGGTCGTCGACCCCGACGGGTCCGGCGACACGCGGGCCGCCGTGAAGGGCGCCTCGTTCGCGCTCGCGGGCAGCCTCGCGAGGGATCACGCCCGGGTGCGCGCGACCGGGCGGCCGGGGCCGCTGCCGCCCTCGGAGCTGGTCGCGCGGGTCGGGTTCCGACTGGTCGTCGACCTCGACGAGACGGGGACGCCGGCGCGCGCCGCGCGCCGAGAGGAGGAGGAGCGACGATGAGGAGCTCGCCCTGGACCGGAGCCGTGCTGCTGGCGCTCGTCATCGCGGGCGGCGGCTGCGCGTCGATCCCGGGATCGCGCGACCCCGAGCCCGCGGCGCTCGAGGCGCTCCCGCTGAGCGCCTCGATCGCGCCGGTCACGATCGAGCCGAGCGGCGGCGAGGCGGAGAAGAGGTACGACCTCGTCACCGTCCTCGACCCGGCGGCGACGACCGCCGAGATGGCTCGCTGGCTCGGCCCCGGCGTCTTCGGTCGGACCCACGTCTCGACCGGCGCCGACGCGGTCGACGCGTTCGAGGAGTCGTGGAGCCGCGGCGACGACCTCCTCGTCGAGATCGCCGTGCGCGGCGTCGAGACGCGCTTCGACGGGCACAACGGTCTCTGGATCCCGAACGTGGTCCTCTGGTGGCTCGTCATGGTGCCGGCCTGGTTCGTCGCGACCGAGGAGTACTCCCTCGCGTTCACCGTCGAGGCGGCCGTCCGGAGCGTCGACACCGGCGAGGTGCTCTGGTCGGCGCAGCGCGAGGGGAGCGTCGCGGGGACGTTCGGCGAGTTCGACCGCGGCTGGCAGTTCTTCGGCTTCCTCTACCCGAGGAACGACCCCGAGCACTGGCGGGCGGTCGCCGAGGAGCTCTCCGCGGCGGCCCGCTCGGAGGCCGCCGCGCTCGTCGCGGACGAGCTGGAGACATCGTTCCGGCGGATGGCGGTCGCCCCGTCGATGCGAGAGCGGACGCGGAAGACGCTCGGGCTGGTCGTCGGCGTCTCCCGCTACGGCGACCCGCTCACCCTGCCGCCGCTCCCGTTCGCCTCGTCCGACGCGGCCGCGGTCGTCGAGGGGCTCGTCGAGCGATTCGGCGTCGATCCGCGGCGACACCTGACCTCGCTGGCCGATCACGAGGCGACCGGGCCGGCGCTGCGCGCCGCGCTCGAGGCGCTGCGGAAGAAGGCGCACCCGGGCGACCGCGTCGTCGTGACGTTCGCCGGCTACGGCACCCGAGACGCCGGGGGCGAGCCGGTCCTGCTCCTGGCCGAGGCGGACGCCTCCGGCGGAGGTCGCGTGTCGATCGCCGAGCTCGCCGGGGCGCTCGGCGCGATCGAAGGCGACGTCCTCGTCGTCCTCGACACCAGCTTCGACGGGCGGGGGCGCTCCGTCGTCGGCGGGGGCGCGGCGCCGGCCGACCCCGGTCGCGACCTCGCCCCGTTCGAGCGGGCCGGCGTCGCGGCGATCCTCGCGACCCGGGCCGGCGACCCGCTCGTCACCCTGCCGTCGGTCGAGGCGAGCCTCTTCGGCTTCCATCTCGGCCGGGCCCTTCGAGACGGAGTCGGGCGAGAGTCCGCGGGGCTCCTCTCGTCCGAGGCGCTCGGCGGCTTCCTCGTCGAGCACGTCACCGCCGACGCCGCCTACGCCGGAAAGCGCCAGCGGCCTCTCGCGGTCGGGCTGGCCCGTGGACCACGCCTCCGGGCCACCGCGCTCGAGGAGGAGCTGGAGTGATCATGCGTCGACCGAGCAACGAGCCGAGCCCCCGGGGCCGGCGGTTCATCGCGGCGGTGGCCCTCGCGACGCTCGCGCTCGCCCCGGGGTGCGGCGTCCTGGTCGGTGGCGGCACGATCCTCGGCCTCGAGCTGACGAAGGACGACTCGACCGGCAACGTCGGCAGCGTGCCGGCCGTGGCCATCGAGGCGCCCGCCCTCGGCGAGGCCGTCAACGACCGCGTGGGCATCCGCTACCGCTTGATCGACGGCGACGCCCAGCTCGTCGACGTCACGATCGAGTTCTCGACCGACGGGGAGACGTTCATCGCCGCGACCGCGATCGAGGACTTCGGTCACGACGGCACCGCCGATCTGCCGTCGGACGCCGACGGCGTGGAGCACGTCTTCGTCTGGAACTCGAGCCTGGACCTCGGCGACGAGGACCGCGCGGGGGTGCTGATCCGGATCACGGCGGTGGACGAGGGCGGCTCGCGGAGTCGGCCGACCCTCTCGGACCCGTTCCTGCTCGCGAACGCGCAGATCGCGACGTTCGCCGGCGGCGAGGTCTTCGGCGACGTGCTGATCGGGCCGACGGGCCTCGCCCTCGACGAGACCGCGAACGCGCTCCTGATCGCCGATGACATCGAGAGCAAGGTGTTCGCGATCGACCTGGCGACCCTCGAGCTCTCGCGCGTCGCGGGCAACGAGCTGAAGGGCTTCGACGAGGACGACGTGGCGGCCGTCGAGACGTCGCTCGACGACCCGACGGCCGTCCTGCGCCTCGGCAAGCAGATCCTGGTCGGGACGAGCCTCCGGGTCCGGAGCGTCGACGTCGAAACCGGGTTCATCAAGACGGCGATCGGGACCGGCGACGGCGAGGACACCGGCGACGGCCTCATCCCGCAGCTCACCGGGCTCGCCGATCAGGTCTTCGGGCTCGACGGCGACGCCGCGGGCAACATCTACTTCACCGACGAGACGGCGATCCGGGTCGTCAACCGACAGGCGGTCGCGATCGACGTGGCCGGCGAGCTCGGGATCGCGCCGGGGACGACCCAGACGATCGGCGGCGGCTCGGCGCTGCACCCCGACGTGCCGCAGCGGGTGACGGTCGGCCCGAACGACGAGCTCTACGTGATCGGTGACGACCAGGTCTTCCTGTTCGCGACGCAGGCCGCGCTGACCGCCTACCCCGACGGGCCGGCGATCGTCGTCCCGGTCGGGGAGCTCGTCCCGATCGCCGGGCTCGAGGACGGCGATGACGAGGAGGATGGCGGGCTCGCCATCGACATCGAGCTGGCCCTCGAGGAGTGTGACATCGTCATCGACGCGGCCGGGGAGCGGGCCTTCCTCTCGACCGTGACGAACCGGATCCACGAGATCGATCTCCTCACCGGGGAGCTCACCACGATCGCCGGCACCGGCGACGCCGAGAACGCGGGCGACGGCGGACCGGCGAACGAGGCGTCGGTTCAACGGCCGCGCGGGCTGGCCCTCTCCGAGGACGACCTGCTGTTCGTCGCGTGCACCGGGGCGATCCGGGTCGTGAACGTCGGCGACACCCCGGCGATCCTCGGGACGCTCGTGCTCGAGCCCGGCGCGATCGAGACGATCGCGTCGGCCGCGGACGCGGAGTTCCTGGTGGCGGACGACGCCCTGGCGGTCGATCCGGACGACGACTCGGTCTTCACGATGGACAAGACCGACAACGCCCTGATCGAGATCCTGCCCGATACCCGCGAGCGGATCGTCGTGGTCGGCGGCGGCGGCGAGCTCGCCGGCGACGGCGGGCTGGCCGCCGACGCCTCCTCGGCCGGCTACAACCTCGCCCTCGACCCCGACGGCAACCTCGTGATCGGAAACGGCGGACGGATCCGCGTCGTGAACCGGCAGACCGTTCCGATCGTGGTGGCGGGCGTGACGATCCCGCCCGGATTCATCGACACGATCGCGGGCGACGGCGACGAGGTCTCGGGCGGCGACGGAGGCGCGGCGATCGACGCCGGGTTCGTCGGCCCGGAGTCGGTCGCGGTCGGGCCCGACGGCACGATCTACCTCGCCGACGAGCTCTCGGTCCGGGCGGTGAACCCGGGCACGACGACGCGGACGATCCTCGGCGTGTCGATCGCGCCCGGCGAGATCGAGACCGTGATCGGGAACGGCGTCGAGGCGAGCGCGGGCGACGGAGACCTGGCCCTGAACGCCTCGTGCGTCCCGCTCGGCCTCGCCGTCGACGCGGCGGGGACGGTGTACCTGGTGGACGCCGAGGGGAGCTCGGTCCGCGCCGTCAACGCCGGGGCGGCCGACCGCGTCTTCTTCGCCGGAGGGACGGCCGTCACGATCGCGCCGCGCGAGATCGAGACGCTCGTCGGGACGGGCGCCGCCGGCTTCAACGGCGACGGCCTGCCGTCGATCGTGACCGAGCTGACCGAGCCGAAGTCGATCTTCATCACCGCCGACGCGATCTTCGTCTGCGACCCCGGCGCCCGGAGGCTCCGACGCGTCGACGGACAGACCGGAACGGTCGAGACGGTCCTCGGCACGGGCGACTCCGGCTTCAACGGCGACGCCGTCCCCCTCGTGAACGCCCGCGCGTCCCCCGAGCTGGTCACGACCGACTCGCTCGGCCGGTTCTACGTGCTGGACGGAACGGGAAGGGTGCGGAGGTTCTTCCTCGACTGACCCCGTGGATGTGACTGGGCCGGTGCGATGTGAGGATGTCACCACGGAGGCACGGAGGATCCTCTGTCCGGCGCCATCCGTCACGGGCTCGAGGCGACCAGGATCCAATGAGGGAAGATGTCGTCAGACCGAAGCCTCTCCGTGGCTCCGTGTCTCCGTGGTTTCATCCCGATGAACTGGCGGAACCCCATCGTCTCGGGGCGTGGGGTGTCGAGGGGAGAAGCTAGTCGGGTCCCGCGCGGAAGTTCCTCGCGATCTCGCGGGGGCCGAGGGCGGCGCCGTGGATCGCGATCAGGCGGAGCGTTCCGAGCCAGCCGCGGTCGAGGGTGTCGAACTCGTTTCCGATCGCGAGGCGGAAGCCGGGCGTCCAGACCGAGGTGTCGCCGGGGACCGGGCCGGATGCGACCTCGCGCCCGTTCACCCAGATCGTCGCCGTCCCGTCGCGGCGCCGGGTGTAGACGAGGTGGGTGAGCTCGGTCGTGACCGTCCCGTCGGGCGTCTTCACCGTCGGCCGACCGGCCGGGTCGGTCCGGCTCGTCCGGAAGCGGCCGACGTAGAGGGCGAGCGGGTCGTTGTTCTGGCCGTGGCCGAGGGTGAGGTTCTGGCCGTCGGTTCCTCCCGAGACGGTCACGATCCGGGCCGGGCCTTGCTGCCGGGCGTCGGCCGGGGCGAGCCACGCCTCGAGGGTCGCCTCCTCGGTCTGGCCGATCGCGCGGATGATCTTGGTCGCGGGGTCGCGGCTCTCTCCGCGCGTCGGGCGCTCGAGGACGACGCCGCCTCGCACCCAGCGGACCGGGGCGTCGGCGGGGAAGTGGACGTCGAGCGGGTCGCCGCGGCCCGAGTCGTCGCGGGCGACGCTCCCCGATCCCTCGTCGAACCGGTAGCGGACGAGGAGGGCGTCGTCGGCGCGGCCCGCGAACGCGACCAGCTTGTCGTCGTCGGGGCCGACGACGACGAAGTGGCCGGCCTTCACCCGGACGCTCTTGCCGTCGCGGCTCCGGACGACGCGCGCGGTTCCGTCGGTGACGTCGACCCGGCTCGTGCCGTCCGCGGTCCGGACGTGGTACATGGCGCCGGCGATCGTCGCCTCGGGCGTCTCGACCTTCAGGGCGTCGCGTCGCGTGGGTCGGGCGATCGTCGCGGCGAGCCGCCCGCGGGCGAGGTGGACGGGCTCGCCCGGCGCGCCGAGGCGGACCGTCGTCTCGGGTCCGGCGAGCGCGAACGTCGATCCGCTCGGGTAGCTGAGCAGAGCCCGGCTCGCGATCGAGGTCATGATGATCTCGTCGCCGGCGGCCAGCTCGCGCTCGGCGTCGCCCCCGACCGTCGTCTTCGCGCCCCCGCGCGAGGCGACGAGGTCGCCGGCCGAGACGCGAATCCTCGCGATCGTGCTCGGGGCGTCGACGGTGCCGGTCGGACGCTCGGTCGGAGGCGGCTCGGGCGGCGTCGGATCCGGTGTCGAGTCGGGCGTCGGGTCGGGCGTCGAGTCCGGCGTCGGGTCGGGCGCGTCGGGCTCGCCGTCCGTCGGCCGCTCGGGCGTGGCCGGATCGGGCGTCGTCGCGTGTGGATCGGGCGTCTCGGGATCGGGCGTCTTCGGGTCCCGGGTCGGCTCCGGCGGCGTCGGGACTGACCCGGGCGCGGGCGGGCGCTCGATCGGCGTCGGCTCGACCGGCGTCGGCTCGACGCGCGCCGTCTCGGGCACGTCGTCCGACCGGAGCGCGAGCAGGGTGAGGATCGAGCCGACGATCGCCGCCGCCGCGATCGCCGCCGCGAGCCCGCCGGGGACGCCGCCTCCCCGACGGGCGGTCCGGCCCCGGATCCCTCCGGAGCGGACGGGTCGGGCCGGACGCGCGGGTCGGGTCGAGCCGCTGCCGCGCGTCTTCGCCTCCCAGCGCGCGACGACCTTCGCCGAGAGCTCGGGATCCTCGTCGAGGCGCGCCCGGACCTGCCGGGCGAAGAGGTCCGCGCCGCCGTCGGCCTCGGCGTGCTCCGTCGCTCCGAGGCATCGGAGGAGCCCGTCGATCTCGAACATCGCGGTGAGCGAGGCCGCCGCGTCCGGGCGATCCTCGAGGATCTGCCCGAGACGGACGAGCTCGTCGTCGTCGAGCGCCTCGTCGAGCAGCCCGGCGAACAGGCGCTGGCACTCGGCGTCGTCGGGCAGCCAGGGGTCCGCGCGTCGCGAACGCTCGCTCATGTCCTCGCCTTTCGGAGCGCCTTCTGATGGCGCCGCTCGACGCACTCGCGGAGCTTGCTCCGGACGCGCAGCAGCGTCATCCGGAGGGCGGCGGGACGCTTGCCGTGCTCCTTGGCGATCTCGACGATCGGCCGGCCCTCGAAGAAGTGCGCCTGGACGAGCGTCCGCGCGTCGCCCCCGAGCCGCTCGAGACACCGGCGAAGGTGGTCGACCTGGTCGCCGAGGTCGTCCGGCTCGTCGACCTCGTCCCGCAGCCGGTCGACCACCTCGAGGGCGGCCCGCGCCTGGAGATTCCGCCGGCGCACGAGGCGACGCACCCGCTGCCGGGCGAGGTTGCGCGCGATCCCGAAGAGGTAGGCCGCCTGGCCGTCGAGGTCGCGCTCGGCGAGCTCCTCGCAGCGCGGGATCGCCTCGACGAACACCTCCTGGGCGAGGTCGTCGGCCGCGTCCCGATCGGGCACGAACCGGGCGATGAGGCCCCGAATCCGGGCCTGATGCGCGGTGATGAGCCGGTCGAGGCTCCGGCGCTGGCGGTCGGTCAGGGTCGGTCGTTCGGTCATTGCAGCCTGATCAGCAGGGTCAGCATCATTGCAACGTGGTCTCGCGGCTCGCGGGCGTCACGGAGAATCGAGAGACGTTCGGGCCCGTTCGTCATGGAAGCGTAAATCGCGACTTCGCGCGAGTTCCCGGTGACGCCCGGCGGGCGTCGTGACCACGTCGGGGTGGGAAGAGGAGGTTCGCCCAGGCCGGTCGGAGAGAGACGATGCGCGCGAACCCCCCGAGAACGAGAACGACCACGATCACCATCCTCGCCCTCGGCCTCACGGCGGCCCTGGCCGTCCAGGCCGCGGCGGCCGACCCGGCCGCCGCGCTCGGCGGCGGCGGCGGCCGCCGGATCCGGCCGCGCCTGCCGGCGAACCTCCCGCCGATCGGATTCTTCGACGGCATCCGCAACGACCACGCGACCGGATGGGCGATCGACCCGGACACGCCGGGCCAGGCCCTCATCGTCCACATCTACATCGACGGCCCCGCCGGACGCGGGACCCACATCGGCGTCGCCCGGGCCGAGCGACCGCGCCCCGATGTGAACCGCATCACCGGTCACCTCGGCGACCACGGGTTCGTCTTCGAGATCCCGCAGGCGTACCGGGGCAGCGGACGCCTCCTCTTCGTTCACGCCCTCGACTCCGACGGCGGGCGCAACCCCGTCCTCGCCGGCGCTCATCGCATTCCCCGCGTCTCGAGCCCGCCGCCGCCCGCGCCCGCGCCCGCACCGGCGCCCGCCCCGGCCCCTCCCCCAGCTCCCGCACCCGCGCCCGCGCCGACGCCGGCCCCTCCGGCGCCCGCGCCCTCCCCGACCGCGTCGGTCCGCGACCCGATCTCGATCCAGGGCGACCGCTTCATCGTCCGCGGACGGCCGCAGCCGCAGAACACCGACTTCCTCACCGCCGTCCGGCCAGGCGATGACCTGATCCGGTTCAACACCCACTGCTACCTCGGCATGAATGCCGGGCGGCGCCGCCAGATCCGCGACAGCCTGGTCGCCCAGGGCTACAACACGATCTACGTCTACACCCTGAACCAGGGCGACTACCGCGGCGCCGGCGCGGGCAACGTCGTGACGCCGTACGGCTCCGACCCCCGCAGCTTCAGCCTCGACACGAACCGGCTGAACCAGGGCCGGATCCGCGAGTGGCGCGCCGCCCTCGAGGACCTCCTCGACCACGGCCTCCGGCCGATCATCTGGCTCGCGGCCGACGACAGCCGCGCGATCGACACGGCCTCGCCGGCCGTCTTCGCCCGCTACGTCGACCAGATGGTCAACGCGTTCGACGGGCTGCCGGTCATGTACGTCCTCGGCCTCGAGGTCGACGAGTACTGGAGCGCGGGTGAGGTCGCCGAGCGCCGCCGCCACCTGCAGAGCCGGACCCAGCGCCCGGTCGGCGTCCACATGACGACGCGCGAGTCGGCGAACGTGAGCTCGCCTTACAAGAGCGGCTTCGACTTCGTGATCCTCCAGCTCGGCACCGGCCGGAGCATGCAGGAGTATCGCGACGCCTCCCGCCGGCTCGTCCGGACCGACGTGCCCTACATCGTCGGCGAGTACAACACGCGCGACCGCGGCAGCCACGGCAGCGTCACCGAGCACAGCCGCGCCATCGGCCGGGCGATGCTCGACGCGAGCGGCGCGGCCGGCGCCGGGAACGGCACGCGTTAGATGAATCTCTGACCAGACCCCTTCGGGGTTCTCTCTCTCACGAGGCTCGCCGGGTGGTCCGGCGAGCCTCGTTCCTGTACCGAGGTCACCGGGGGAGCCGCTCGAGCGTTCGGGCGGCTTGCCGTCGGACGTCGTCGTCGGGGTCGTCACGGGCGAGGGCGGCGAGCCGGTCCCGGAACCCCTCGGGGTGGAGCTCGATGAGGCCGTCGATCCCGACTCGTCGGAGGTCGCTCACCTCGTGGGCGACGAGCTCCTCGACGAGGGCGAGCGCCTCCGGATCACGCAGCTCGACGAGAGCGCGGACGGCGTACGCGCGCGGGATGACCTCGTCGCCACGGGCGACCTGACGGACGGCTGGCGCGAGCTCGGACCGCCGGGCCGACCCGATCGCGCGGGCCACGTCGGCGCGGACCCACTCGTCCTCGTGCTCGAGCAGCTCCTCGAGGAGCGCCGCCGCCCGCTCGCCGGGGATCCAAGCGAGCGTCTCGCCCAGGTCGCGGACGCGGTCGAGGTCGGCGTCGGCGAGGAGCGCGGCGAGCGGCTCGGTGAGGCTCGCGTCGCGGCACGCGCGCGCCGCCGCGATGGCCTGGTCGACGAGCTCGACGTCGTCTCCTTCGAGGGCGGTGCCGACCGCCGCGACGACCTCGGCGCCGAGGGCCGGGCCCTGGATGATCGCGTCGAGGGCCGACCGGCGAACCCACGCGGAGGGATCGGCGACGAGCGCGGCGATCGCGCGCTCGACGCCGTCGTTCGGGACGTCGGCATCGGCGCGACGGGCGAGGAGGAAGCCCGCCTGCGACCGGACGTCGTCGCTCTCGTCGGTCGCGAGCGCGAGCAGACGCGGCAGCGGGAGCGCGGCGATCGCGTCGTCGTCCGCCCAGCTCGCGATCACGGCCACGGCCGCCGCCCGGACCGCGGGGCTCGGATCTTCGAGATGGAGCTGCGCCAACGAGGTCGACGAGGCCTCGTCGGTGTCGTCGATCGGCGCGCCGGACTCGGCGAGGACGGCGAGCGCGAGGATGCGCGACCAGGCCGCGTCGCTCGCGAGCGCCTCGTCGAGCGCGCGCCGCGGCACGTCGTCCTCGGTGAGGGCCGCCAGCAGCGCGGCCGACCGGCGTGTCCGGTCGTCCGCGTCCGGATCGTCCGCGAGCGCGGTCCAGGCGTCGGTCGGGATCTCGTTGTACGCGCACTCGAGCGCCGTCTCGCGGACGCGGAGGTCGTCGTCGGAGGTGAGCCGCGCAAGCACCGCCGGCGTCAGCAGTGCATTCGGGTCCTCGAGCTGGTGGAACGCTCTGAGGATGGCGTGGCGGACGTCCCGGTCCGCGTGCTCGACGAGCCGAGCCCGGAGGCGCGGCAGCTCTCGGTCGAGGATGGCGTCTGGCATGTCCATCGCCATCGACACCAGCTCGGCCGCGCGCGCCCGGACGTCCGGCAGCTCCGAGTCGAGCGCCACGACGACGAGCGGCAGGAGCGGCTCGTCGCTCACGACCTCGCGCCACTCGAGCTGCCAGGCGATCGCGGCGAACGCGTCGGCGCGCACTCGCGGCGAGGCGTCCTCGAGGGCGGGCCCGAGGAGGGTCCGCCGCTCGCAGCGGTGGAGCCCCTCGACGGCGAGCTGCCGGACCCGTTCGTCGGGGTCGTCGAGGGCGCGCGCGAAGGTTTCGGCCTCGACGAGCCACCCGTCTTCGGTCAGGTCGACGAGGAGAGCGAGGATCACCCGCTTTCGGTGCACGTCGGTCGTGTCGAGATGGACGGCGACCGCCTCAGGCCGAAAGACGGCGTCATCGGAGAAGCGGTCCTCGACGAGATGCTGGACGTAAGGCATCGGCCTCGAGATCACATCGAGATCCCAGTCCACCTCGAGGCCGCGAGGCTCGAGCGGTCTCGGCGTCGCGTGCGCCGCGGCCCGGAGGACCGGTCCGAGCCAGGGAGAGTGGCGCATCACGAGGCGCGGCGCGAGCGCGGGGAGGGCGACCCACCCGACGCCGAGAAGCCCGACGACGAGGGCCGCTCCCGCGAGCCCGGCGAGCACGGCGCGGCGGCGGCGCGGTGGGATCTCGGCGGGGACCGCCGCCGTCGCCTCGGCCTCGCTCACGAGCCGTCCGTCGCCGGGGCGACGGCGCGCCAGATCCGCTCGATCTCCGCGGCGCCCGCGTCGAGCGGGATCGCGAGGTCGTCGCGGATCGCGGCGGCGAGCTCGTCCACCGTCTCGAGGTCGCGCTCCCGCTTGCCTCGAGCGTCGCGGTACGTGAGGCGCCGCCCGATGAGGGTCACCCGGCCCGCGTCGGTGTGGCGCGCCGCGGAGATCGTGCTCGTGAAGTGGCACGCGGGCGAGGTCGAGGTCCACCAGTTGCCGAGGGCGACATCCGCGCCGTAGACGCGCGCCTCGTCGAAGACGTAGAGGCCGCACCAGTCGGCACCGACGCGGTTCTCGAGCCGCCAGCCGTGCTCGTCGTCGCGCCGGAGACGCCAGCGGAGGTCGACCCGCTCGAGCTCCGCCCCGTGGCGCAGCGGCAACGGCGCGCGCGGGCTGTGGGCGCCGAAGCCGGCGTCGACGATGACGCGCTCGCCCGGCAGCTCGACGAGCACCAGGGCGTGGGTCCGGGCCGGGATGGCCTCCCCGCCGCCGAAGATCACCCGGCCCAGGAGCAGGCGCGCGTCGAATCCGAGCGCGGCGAGGGCGAGCTGGAGGAGCGAGTTCGCCTCGAAGCAGTAACCGCCGCGCGAGGCGCCGACGAGCTTGGCGAAGATCGCCTCGGGCGCGACGTCGACCCCGCGACCGAGCAGGATGTCGAGGTTCTCGAACGGCACCGCCCGGAGCTGCGCCGCGTGGACGGCGGCGAGCCCGGCGAGGTCCGCGGGCGGTCGATCGGGCAGGCCGACCCGGGCGAGGTAGCGGTCGAGGTCGAGCGCCATGCGCGCCATGCTATCATCGAGGGCGAACCCATCGGAGGAGAGAGCGGATGTCATCTCGAACGCGCGCGCTCGTCACGATCGTCGCCACCCTGACCCTGATCGTCGGCGCCGGGGCGGCGGCCGCCGACGACCCCCCGAAGGTTCAGGAGCAGTTCCTGATCGAGGTTCCGCCCGGGCAGCGCCTCGTCGTCACGCCGAGCTTCTCGGCGGGCTTCGAGAACGAGATCATCGTGACCGTCCACCAGAACGGCCACGTCGCCGCCCGGATGAGCAACTTCGGCGAGCGCGGCGTCTGGCGGTCGCCGCCGAACACGACCGACGCGGTCCTCGTCTACCGGATCACATCGCGCCACCGGGCGGCTCGCTCGTCGTGGATCGCGAACCAGGGCACGCGGCGCCGCGTCAAGAAACCCGACGGGAGCTTCGTGGAGCGCTGCGCCTTCGAGGACAGCACC
The DNA here is from genome assembly GCA_029260755.1 of Planctomycetota bacterium. Classification (GTDB taxonomy): domain Bacteria; phylum Planctomycetota; class J058; order J058; family JAJDCQ01; genus JAJDCQ01. The sequence continues at coordinate 57,571 of JAJDCQ010000005.1, forward strand.
GACGGGGACTACGACGACGCCGTCGCCGAGCTCCGGTTCGAGCCGGCCGTCCCCGGCAGCCGCTGACTGATGATCGCCTGCGACTCGGCCGCCGCGGCGAGGAGCTCGCGCCGATAGCGCCGCCGCGCCGCGCCGCTGCCCCGCAGCACGACGAAGCCGGCGAGCAGCGTCCCCAGGCCGAGGCCGAGCGCGATCAGCGTCCCCCCCGGCGAGGACGCGGCTGGTCCGAGGCGGAGGAGCCCCGCGAGGATGATGCTCCCGACCCCGACCGGCAGCGCGGCGAGGGCGCCGAGGTAGACCGCGTCCGCGGCGAGGAGGCCGGGCGTCGGGAGCGGTCGCGTCGGGGCGACCGCGCGGCTTCGGGTCGGTCGATCGCCGGCCTGCAGGCCGCGGCCGAGGGCCGAGAGGCTCGTCGCGCGGCCGTCGCTTCTGGGCATCCCTCTCTCCATCTCGGTGGCGACCCGCCGCGAGCGTCGGGTATCGTAAGACGCCTTCCAGTGGTGGCTACGCACCTCCGAGCGGCCACCTTTCATCGCGTCGTGGAGCGTCCGTGGACGAGGGCCCGATCGACTTCCGGACGACCTGCTGGTCGCAGGTGATCCGCCTCCGCGAGGAGACGGGCGAGAGCTATCGCGACGCCCTCGAGACGCTCATCAAGACTTACTGGCGGCCCGTCTACGCCTACATCCGCCGGCGCGGCAGCAGCCCGTCCGACGCCGAGGATCTCACCCAGGCGTTCTTCCTCCTCCTGATCCGGCGCGAGGCGTTCCGCCACCTCGAGCGCGACAAGGGCAGCTTCCGCGGCTACCTCTGCACCGCGATCCGGCACTTCCTCGTCAGCGAGAATCGCAAGCGGACGGCGAAGCGGCGGAGCCCCGGCGACGGCAACCTCCTCGGCCTCGAGAACCTCGAGGAGGCGATGGGGCCGCTCCCGGGCAAGGACGTCAGCCCCGAGCTCGAGTACCAGCGGCAGTGGGCGCGCGAGGTGATCCGGAACGCCGTCGACCGGATGCGGGCCGAGTACGAGGAGCGGGACAAGGCGATCGCGTTCCGGTGCTTCCAGCGCTACGTCCTCGGAAGCCAGGCGGGGTCGGGTGAGCCGCCGAGCCACGTCGAGATCGCGGCCGAGGAAGGCGTCACCGCGGCGCAGGTCAACAACTACGTCCACCGGGGAAAGGTCGCGTTCCAGCGCTTCATCCGTCTGACCGTCGCGGAGTACGTGACCGATCCCGACGAGCTCGACGCCGAGATCGAGGAGCTGCGGAGCTACTTCGGATGAGCGGGCCCGACCGCGAGCCGTCGACGAGGACGAGCGACGGTGACGCCTGGCTCGCCGGGATCGATCGGGAGAGCCGCGCCTTCCTCGGCCTCTTCCTCGACGCGCCCGAGACGACCGACCCGCCAGATCCCCCGGGCGCCGATCCGCCGACGCCTCCCTCGGGCCCGCCCGCCCCGTCGGCGAGCGCGGCGGCGATCGGCCTCGACCGGATCGATCGCTACGAGGTCCGTGACGTGGTCGGCAAGGGCGGCATGGGCATCGTCCTCCGCGCGACCGACCCCGGCCTCGGCCGCGACGTCGCCATCAAGATCCTCCAGGAGGACGCGAGCCCGACCGATCGCGAGCGGTTCGTGAAGGAGGCGCGCGCGGCCGCCCGCCTCCACCACCCGCGGATCGTCGCCGTTCACGAGGTGGGCGTCGCCGAGGACGGCCGCCCGTTCCTGGTGATGGACCTCGTCGAGGGCGAGTCGCTCGCCGCGCTGATGCGACGCGACCGGCTGCCGCCTCGGCGAGTCGCCGAGCTCGTCCGCGGGATCGCCGACGCGCTCGACCACGCCCACCGCGAGGGGATCGTCCACCGCGACGTGAAGCCGGGCAACATCCTCGTCGCCGCCGACGACGGCCGCCCCCGGCTCACCGACTTCGGCCTCGCCCGCGAGATCGACGCGACCGCCTCGCTCACCCTGACCGGCCACTTCGTCGGCACGCCGCTCTACGCCTCGCCCGAGCAGGCGCTCGCGCGGCCCGAGCAGATCGGCCCGGCCGTCGACGTGTGGGGCCTCGGGGTCGTCCTCTACGAGGCGCTCACCGGGGAGGCGCCGTTTCAGGGCGCGTCGATCCCCGAGCTGCTCCACCGGATCGCGAACGACGAGCCGCCGCCGCTCCGACGGATCGAGCCGCGCGTCCACCGCGACCTCGAGACGATCACCCTGACGTGCCTCGAGAAGACGCCCGAGCGGCGCTATCCGACGGCCGGCGCCATCGCGAAGGAGCTCGGCCGCTTCCTCGACGGCGAGCCGATCGTCGCCCGCCCGATCGGGCGGCTCGACCGCGCGTGGCGCTGGGCGAGGCGGCATCCGGCCCGCCTCGCCGCGGTCTCGCTCGCGTCCCTCCTCATCCTCGCCCTGCCGACCGCGCTCGTCGCCCACGGGCTGGTCACCGCGTCCGAGCGCGAGCGGGCGGCGGCGGCGGTCCAGGATCGGATGGTCGCCGAGGCGGGCGCCGAGCTCGATCGCTGCGAGGCGGCGTTCACGGTCGCCTGGTCGGGGATCGAGCGGGGCGAGGCGGAGAACGAGGCCGACCTCGACCGGCTCCTCGCCCTCGGCCTCGAGGCGCTCGAGGCGAGCGGGCGCCTCGCGACGCTGCGCCCCGAGGACCCCGCCGTCGCGGCGCGGCGGTTCGAGGCCGCGATGGGCTACGGCGAGGTCGCCCTCGCCGCGCGCCAGTGGAGTCTCGCGGCGAGCGCGTTCTCGGCCGCCGCCCGGCTCGAGGTCGACCGGGAGCGCGCCGGTCAGGCGCGCCAGCGCGTCGAGGTCGAACGACGTCGCGAGTCGGAGCGTCAGCGGGGGATCGTCCTCGCCGTGCTCCAGCGCGCGCGCGAGGGGGAGATCGCCGAGCAGAGCGACGGCTACGCCGACGCCCTGATCGAGCTCGTGCGCGTGCCCGAGCCGCAGACGGTGGAGCTCCTCGCCGCCGCTCTCGACGAGGTGACGATCACCCTGCGTCGGGCCGTTCTCGCGGCGGTCGTCGGCGCCGCCATCCCCGATCAGCGCGAGGTCGATCGCGGCGAGATCGAGCTGGCCGACCTCGAGGCGATCACCTCCCGCTGGCTCGACGGCGAGCCTCTCTCGCCCGATCAAGAGCGGGTGTTCGTCCGCGCGAGGCGACGCCTCGAGGATCGGGAGCGCCTCCGGCGTCGGCGCACCGACCGCACCGTTCCCGCGAACCTGTTCGCGATTCTCCGCGAGGCGCAGTCGCGGACGCTCTCCCCCGAGGCGCTGCTCATCGCCCGCCTGGCGTGCGAGGCGATCGGCCGGATCGGCTTGAGCCGCGGCGCCGTCGCGTCGCTCGGGCGTTACCTCCGGGTCGAGATGGCCGAGGAGCGCGCGGTCCCCGCCGGCGTCGCGCTCTGCCGCCTCGGCGACGCGGCCGCCCGCGTCGAGCTCGAGCGGGCGCGTCTTCGCTTCGGCGTGAACAGCATCTTCTGGCGCCGGATCGTCCCCTACCTCGACCGGATCGACGGCGCCGCCCTGCCCGAGCCGCCCGCCGACGACCCCGAGCGGATGCTCCGGACCGCCCTCCTCCACGCCGACCGGGGCGACGTCGAGGAGGCGCTCGCGCTCCTGGACGCCGCCCTCGCGCTCCGGCCGCCGCTCTCGCCGCGGATGCGGGTCGGCCTCTGGGTCAACCGTGGCCTGATGTACATGAAGGCCGAGCGGCTCGATGAGGCGCTCGTCGACCTCGACCGCGCCGTCGCGATCGAGCCGCGGAACCTCGCCGCCCTCGCCAACCGCTCGAACCTCCACCAGAGATGCGGGCGCCTCGAGCTCGCCCTGGCGGATCTCGACCGGGCGCTCGCGATCGCCCCCGAGGATCCTCGCCTGCTGTGCAACCGGGGTCGGGTCCGCGTCGCGCAGGGCGACTACGAGGCGGCGCTGCTCGACTACGACCGGGCGATCCGGAACGACCCGCGCCAGCACGAGATCTGGGTGAACCGGGCGGAGGCCCGGCGCCGCCTCGGCGACGAGGTCGGGGCCATGGCCGACTTCCACGCGGCCCTGCGGATCTACCCCGGCGACGCGATGGCCCACTTCGGCCTCGGCCACGGGGCGCTCCGCCGGGGAGAGGTCGATCTGGCGCTCGAGCACCTCGACCGCGCCGTCGAGCTCGACCCCGGCCTCGCCGGCGCGCTCATCATGCGCGGCCAGGCGCGGCTCATGCGCGGGGAGCCCGGCGTCGCGATCGCGGACGCGACCCGGGCGATCGCGATCGACCCGTCCGACGCGCGCGGCTGGGGGCTCCGCGGCGAGGCGAGCTCGCGCGAGGGGAGCTTCGCGGCGGCGATCGAGGACCTGACCGAGGCGATGCGGCGCAACCCGGGCGAGCACGCCTACCCTCACAACCGCGCCGTCGCCTACGAGATGTCGGGCGACCGCGCCCGGGCCGAGGCCGACTACGACCGCGCCCTCGCGATCGACCCACGACTCCCGCGAAGCCTGCGCGGACGCGGCCTGGTCCGAGCCCGGCGAGGCAACGTCGAAGGTGCGATCGCGGACTTCGACCTCGCGATCGAGCTCGACCCCGGCGTCGCGCAGGTCTGGCTGCTGCGTGGCATCCTCCGGCGTCAGCGAGGGGAGCTCGACCGCGCCCTCGCCGACCACGACCGCGCCGTCGCGATCGCGCCGGACCGCGCCGACGTCTACTGCGAGCGCGGCATCACCCACGGGGAGCGGGGCGACCGCGCCCGCGCCGGCGCCGACTTCGACCGGGCCCTCGCCCTCGACGACGCCCACCCGGCATCGCTCTACAACCGCGGCAAGCATCGGGTGGAGGCCGGCGAGGACGCCGGCGCGCGGGCGGACCTCGAGCGCTTCATCCAGGCCGCCCCCGAGAGCCCGCACGTCGTCCAGGCGAACGCCTGGCTCGCGGAGCTCGACGCCCGTCGATGAGCCCGCCCGGCGGACGCCCGCCCGCCCCCGCTCGGGGCTTGCGCGAGCCCACCGATTTGGCACCATCCGCGCTCCTCGTCTCTCCGCCGCAAGGAGCGCCCCCCATGTCGTCTCCCCGCCCCGCTCATCTCCTCGCCCTCGTCGCGATCGCGGTCGCGGCCGCCCTCGCCGCCCCGTTCGGGTCCGGGCCGGTCCGCGCGTCGGGCGACGACGGCGAGACGCCCGCCGCGAGTGACGACGATGTGCCGGACGACGAGACGCCGCCGGGCGACGACGCGGTGCCCGAGCCGTCCGAGCCGCCGATCCTCCGGGCGCAGCTCCGCAACGGGATGGTCCTCCTCGGGACGGTCTCGTTCGAGAAGCTGCGCGTGCGGACCGCCTACGGCGAGCTCCTCATCCCGCTCGGCGAGCTCAAGGAGGTGAACTTCGGCCTCGTGAGCGCGCCCGAGCTGAGCGATGAGATCGACGCCTGGATCGAGAAGCTCGGGAGCGGCGATCGCAGCGAGCGCCAGGACGCGATCCGGACGCTCGTGAAGCACGGCGCGATGGCGATCCCGAAGCTGCGAGCGATCGACCTCAAGGATGTCGAGGTGCGCGTCAAGCAGGGCGTCGAGAAGGCGCTCAAGGAGATCGAGGCGACCTACGACGTCGACGCGCGGCCCGAGGACGAGGTGGTGACGAAGCGCTTCCGGGTCGCGGGCGCGGTGATCGTCGACGACCTGACCGTGCAGACCGAGTTCGGCCCGATGACGGTGCCGGTGAGCGCGGTCGAGAGCCTGCGCACCCGCGACGCTCCGCGCCGCCTCGAGGTGAAGGTCCCCTCGAAGAACAACGGGATCGGAAACATGTTCAAGAGCGACCTCCAGGTCCGGCGCGGCGAGGTGATCGAGATCAAGGCGAAGGGCCAGGTCACCTACGGTCGCATCCGGACCGACCGGAGCTCGCGAAGCGGGAGCGGTCTGACGTTCGGTCCGACGGGACAGGCGCAGTACGGCACCTACCAGCAGCAGTTCGCCGCCGGGTCACTCTTCATGAAGATCGGCAACAACGGGACGCCGCGGCCGGTCGGCGACCGGGTCCGCTTCCAGGCGTCGGAGGAGGGCCGGATCTTCTTCGGGATCGCCCTCGAGGGCGACCCGGGGAGCGGCGAGTTCGAGCTCGACGTCACCGTCGAGCCGGCCCGATAGGCCGGACAGGGGCATCAACTTCGCGCCGGTCGATGAAGAGATGGAACCACGGAGGCACGGAGGCACGGAGCAGCTCCGGATGACGCCACGTCGCGAACCGATCCCGCCGTTCCCTCTCCTGGTTCCCGTCGCCTCGCGTGACCGAGACCGAGAGGGAGCCATCCCTGGAGCCGGTCGGCTCGTGCGAGCCGGGATACGGCGTACGCAGCCGCTCGTCCGTGTCTCCGTGCCTCCGTGGTGATGTCTGCTCGCCGAAGGCGAGCCCATCGGACCTGAACGCAGCGGGCTCGCAGCCGACCGCAGCCCGCGTTTCCCGCCCCCAGCCCACGTCACCTCTCCCGGGAGCTCCCGATGCCGATCGCCAAGCAGGTCGCCGAGGCCATGACCCGCGCCTCCTGGATCCGGCGGATGTTCGAGGAGGGCGCCGAGCTCAAGGCGAAGCTCGGACCCGACCGCGTCTTCGACATGAGCCTGGGCAACCCGATCGCCGAGCCGCCCGAGGCGGTGCGGGCCGAGCTGCGCCGCCTCGTGAACGACCCCGTCCCGGGCATGCACCGCTACATGTCGAACCAGGGGCTCGCGGAGGCGCGCGAGGCGATCGCCGCCCGCCACGCGCGCGCCGGCGGCGTCGACGTGGGCGCCGACGGGGTCGTCCTGAGCTGCGGCGCGGCGGCCTGCCTGAACGTTCTCTTCCACGCGCTGCTCGACCCCGGCTCCGAGGTCGTGATCGTCGCGCCGTTCTTCCCCGAGTATCTCTTCTACGCGGCGAACCACGGCGGCGTCGTGAAGATCGCGAAGACGACCGACGACTTCCTCCTCGACGTCGACGCGATCGAGCGTGAGGTGGGCGAGGCGACCCGCGCGGTCGTGATCTGCAGTCCGAACAACCCGACCGGTCGGCTCTACGACGAGGCGAGTCTGAAGGCGCTCGCCGACATGCTCGCGCGGAAGGCGCCGGACGCGCTCCTCGTCTCGGACGAGCCCTACCGGCGGATCATCTTCGACGGGCATCGCGTGCCGAACCTGCTCGATGTGACGACGCAAAGCGTCATCATCTCGTCGCATAGCAAGGACATTGGGCTCGCTGGCGAGCGGCTTGGGTTCGTCCTCGTGCATCCCGAGGCGCGCGACCGCCAGGCGCTCCTCGACGCGATGGTGTTCTCGAACCGGACGCTCGGGTTCGTCAACGCGCCCGCCCTCATGCAGCGCGTCATCGCGACGACCCAGCACGCAACCGTCGACGTCGCCGACTACCAGCGCAAGCGCGACCTGCTTCACGGGCCGCTCGTGGAGGCGGGCTACGCCTGCCCGAAGCCCGAGGGCGCCTTCTACCTGTTCCCGAGGGCGCCGATCGACGACGACGTCGCGTTCGTCCGCAAGCTCATCGAGCACGGCGTCCTGGTCGTTCCCGGATCGGGCTTCGGATGGCCGGGCCACTTCCGGATCTCCTACTGCGTCGAGGACCGCGTCCTCGAGGGCGCGCTCGCGGGATTCCGGGCCGCGGCCGAGCAGGTCCGCGCCGCGACCTGAGACGCGGCGCGTCGGGGAAACTTCGGCGCAACTTGAAGGCCCCTTCCGAGCGTGCTAGCATCCTAGAGAAGAGAAGGGACGGGACGCAGCGGTCGACCGCCAGCGCACCGTCCTCGTTTCATCAGACACGAGACGTGTCGGTCCGGCAGAGGCGCCTCGCTCAGGGGAGAGGCGTCTCGGGGGGAGCCGGACCCAGCGCCCGGAGGCCATCCATGCGTCGTACGCCCAAGCTCAAGGCGGCAGGCTTCGTTCTTGCCTTTCTCTCCGCGGTCTCGCTCGCCGGCTGCGACACCGGGAGCGGAAGCAACAACAACATCGGCAACAACGGCACCCCGTTCGGCGGCAACCCCGGAGGTAACGGGGGCGGCGGCGGCGGTGGTGGCGGCGGGGGCGGCGGTGGTGGCGGCGGCGGGGGCGGCGGCGCCTTCGAGGTCACCGCGACCAACCCCGACTCCGGGCCGGTGAACGGCGTTCCGACGCTCGCGCCCCTCCGGGTCGGCGTCAACGACGCGATCTCGGTCACCTTCGGCGCGGCGCCGCAGAGCGACCCGGCCGTGGCCGAGTCGATCACGTTCGTCAACGCCAACAACGATCCGCAGAACTTCATCGTCCGCCAGGCGGGCGGCCCGATCCTCGAGGTGCCGATCGGCGGCCAGATGGACGGGATCATCAACTTCGACGCGCAGACCAACACCGCGACGTTCCAGCCGACCGACGCGGCCGGCAACCCGATCGCGCTCCAGCCGGGCACCCAGTACATGGTCGCGATCCGCGGTACGGTCGAGGATCTCGCCGCGAACGCGCTCGGCGAGGACTACATCTTCTACTTCGAGACCGACGGCAACCTCGGGCAGCTCGCGATCGTCGCGCCGGCCGCCGGCGTGACGCAGATCGCGGCCGTCGACCCCGACACGAACGTGGTCGCGGGCCAGTCGCGGGCCGACGCGCTCTTCCACGACCCGAGCGACCGGGTGATCGTGATGACGTTCACCGCCGACATCGACCCGGCGACCGTCGCGAACGGGATCCAGGTGCTCGACATCAACGGCCTCGCGGTCGCGGGCAACTTCGTCACCCAGAACCAGGTCGTGATCTTCACGGCGGCGGCCGACTTCCGGGCGAACACGCTGATCACCTTCGGGGTGACCGCGGCCGTCCGCGACACGCAGGGCAACGCGATCCACCCCGACCAGTTCGGGCTGATCACCACGACGCTCGTCGCCGACGGCGACCTGCTCGTGAACGAGCTCTTCGCGCACACGGCCGACGACGCGCAGAACCCGATCGTCGGCACCGACGCCAACGCGAACGGCCTCGAGGAGCCCTTGATCGATCAGTTCTGCGAGGTCGTGAACGTCAACCCGAACGGGGACACCCTCGACGTCAACAACATCGCGCTCCTCGGCGATCAGGGCCTGGTCGTGACCGTCGACCTCCAGAGCCAGGAGGGCGACACCGGGAACAACCTCGACTCGTTCCTCCTGACCCAGCGGGCGCTCCTCTTCCTGTTCGTCGACGTCGACCCGGTGCTCCAGAACATCGACTTCACCCGCGCGGGAGTCTCACTGGGGATCCGGGGCAACGTCGGCCAGGCGTCGGGGCAGTTCGGCGACGAGACGCTCGTCGTCGTGACGCCGAACCCGTTCGCGAGCGCGAACAACCCGAACCCGTTCCCGTTCTTCGGCAACGAGATCACCGACCCGCTCAACAACATCGGGTTCGGAGGGTTCGCGATCCTGTTCGACCCGATCGCCGATCCGCTGATCAGCGAGCCCTACGAGCAGGGCTTCGTCGGCTCGGGGAACGTCGCGTTCGACTACCCCCGCCAGAACGCCCCGATCGTCACGCAGATCAACGCCGCGGGCGAGGCGATGCAGCGGTTCAACGACTTCGTGATCGGCAACCGCGACGTCGACCTCAGCTTCCAGCCGGAGGCGAGCAACCTGGGCGGCGCCCGCGGGACGCCGGGCACGCTGATCAACGGGAACGACTTCCAGTAAGAGTATGTAGTAAGTAGGTAGTCGCAACGAGAGATCGGCGTTGCGAGCGCGGGGATGGCCTTCGGGTCGTCCCCGCTTCGCATTGGTGGTGTGTGGGTGGGTTGGGTGGGATGATCAATCCACGCACGCACGCCACGCAATCCGCGTCATCCGCGGTTCGGTCTCTGAGCGGCGAGCGAACGGGAACCGCGGATTGTTGGATTGACTGGGATTGCGAGCTGCCCACCCGGAAGTCCATTGCCGACGCCTGCGCTCCGTCCGATCCAGGAAAAAAAAAAAACGCGTGGTTGCCCGGTCGGCCTGTTCCAGGAACACGGGTCTTCTTGCACGAACGGGGAACGATCCACAGATTTCACAGATTTCACAGATTGGGAGTTGCCGAAGACGGTCATCCCTCGCCGTCGGCCGAGGCCCGTCCGCGTTCGGCAAGACCCGCGAGTC
>JAJDCQ010000041.1 GCA_029260755.1 Planctomycetota bacterium
ATGGAAACGAACGAACAAAGCCAACCGTCCATCGGTCAATCTCACAAAACTGGGCATGCGCGCCGCATCGCAATTTTTATCCGGCTCAACGATCGTAAAAAGCTCGCCCCAACTCTCTCCGTTGTCGGCCGAAATTCGTCCCACCACACGCGAAGCGTCCGCATCGGTCACTCCCCCCAGCCACTGCGAGAAAGACAGCAGGAGACGCCCGTCGCTTAAGCGTACCAGGTCCCCGCCCATGTTTCGGGGAAACTCATCCGTTGCAGGCGCAAGAATCTCTTCATGAACCTGATGTATTTTTACATCGGAATAACGGAGTTCAGATTCTTTCATCGCATCGCGCTCTCAATCTACTGATTTATCGATTCAGGGCCGGGCCTTTCAATCGCGTCAAGCAGCCCCCTCATGTAGCCGACCGCAAACAATCTGCCCATTATGGCGTAACCGGGGAAATCATTGCTCTCGCCTTCCATCGTCGGCCCGTGGTCGGGCCGCATCGGCCCATCGAAACCGCAATCGTAGTAGGTTTGCATTGCTGCATGCATGTCCGTGGGGCCATCGTCGTGAAAAGTTTCCACAAAGTTGCCGTTGCTCCCGCGCACATCGCGGAAGTGCACGTAAAATATCTTTCCCAACTCACTGAACCTGCGAATACTCTTCTCAAGATCTCCTCCCATTTCCAGAAAACACCCCTGGCAAAAAGTGATCCCGCTCGCCGGACTCGGATATATATCGATCAGTCTTTGAAATTCCTCTGGCGAAGTCATGATCCGGGGCAGCCCCCGCACCGGCGACAAGGGCGGGTCCGATGGGTGCATCGATAGCTTGACCCCCGCCTCTTCCGCCACAGGTACCACTGCCTTGAGAAAATACTCCAGCGCCTCCCACAACTGACTCTCGCACGACCTCGCCATGATGCTCGTGAATATAATGCGGGCTAGTGGCCGGCCGGAAAGCGGGTTCTAGAAGGCGCGCCGTGACGTGATGCGCCCCACCAACCCCAGAGCGCCCGGCGCCTAGCGAATCTCTCTCGCCTTCCGGTCCGCCGCGACGGCGGCGGCCCGGTCCCGCTCTGCGGCGTCGTGGCGGCCGAGCTCGGCGAGAGCCTCGGCCCGCCACAGCAGCGTCACGGCGACGCGCAAGAGGGACTCCCGTCGGACGAGGCCGTTCGCGCTCTCGGAGAGGAGGTTCCGCGCACCGCCCAGCGCCTTCGAGAGATCGGCGACGGCTCGCTCGTGCCGGCCGTGGAGATGGTGATGCCGCCCCCGGAGCCTCCACACGTCGGGGTGGTCGTCGAGCTCGGCGACGTCGGCGAGGAGGTCCTCGATCGGAGCTGGGTGGCCCTCGGGGCACTCGGCGCCGCGAGCAGCCAGGAAGCGCTCGACGACGCGCACGGCCAGCTCTCGAATGCCGACGGCCCGGTCGGCGACCCAGGGTCTCTCCTGACCATCGCCTGCCGACCGTGCCCGGAGGAGGAGCTGCAGCGCCGCGACCTCCTGGACGTGCCGGAGCAGCCGCTCCCCGCTCCCGGCATCGACGTCGATCTCGGGGCCGAGCAGCCAGGCCCAGCCGCGCGTCTCCCCGATGACCGGCCACCGCTCCTCGAGAGGCCGGGACCGGTCGAGCTCGTCGGCCCGCTCGGCGGCGCGACCGGCCACGTCGATCGCCTGGACCGCGCGAAGCGAGTCGGCGGCGATGGCGAAGCGCCAACGCGCCTCGGGACCCTCGTCGAGGAGCGCCTCCGCCGCCGGCCTCATCAAGCTCGACACCGAAGGGCTCCCGAGCGCCGCGTGGTCGTAGAGATCGAGAACGAAGCGGAGGAGGGCGAGCAGCACGGACGGACGCCGCGCGCCGGCCGGCCGGGCGAGCTCGTCCGCGATGAGACCGGCGACGCGCTCCTCGCCGAGGCGCTCGAACAGCGTGATCGGGTTGGCGAGCGCCGCGCCCTTGAAGCCGTGGCGTTCGAGGTAGGCGAACACGGCCAGGACGTGCTCGAGGAACGCCTCGCCCTCCTCTCGCTCCGGCCAGGGATCGACCCGCGCGGCGACCTGATGGATGAGCCACAGCCTCAACGCCGTGAGCGTCCCGCGGTCGATCGGGTCCCGCCCGGCGCCGGACCAGGCGACGAGGTTCTCGAGGCGGGGCGCCCCCGGCGCCTCGGTCGAGAGGCGCTCGGCGAGCACCCGCCCCGAGAAGAGGACGAACTCGTCCGGCCAGCTCCCGGGCGCCGCGCGGGCTCCGAGCTCGGCGGCCCCCTCGGAGACCGCGAGCGCCGCCTCGAACCACTCCGGTCCGCGCGCGATCAGGCGTTCGGCGCGGCGAAGCAGGATCGCGCCGCGGGTCTCGTCGTCGAGGCCGGGCGCGCCGACGACCGCTTCGAACGCGCGATCGCCGCGCGGGAGGCGAACGACCCCGGTCGAGTCGCCGGCGATCGCCAGGGCGAGCGGACGGACCATCTCGGGGGACGGGGTAAGCTCCGGCTCCCGGCCGAAGAGCACCGTCGCCAGCGCCGCGATCCTCCGGTGCCCGCCGAGGATCTCGCGAACGAGGGAGACGCTCTCGGCCGCAGGCGTCCCTCCGGGGCGAACGAGCTCGGCGAGCTCCTCGGCCGAGTCGAGGTCGTCCTCGTTCTCGAGGACGCGATCGAGGGCGTCGAGGAGACGCGCCCGCTCGACGGCGGCCCGGGGCGGCAGCGGCCCGTGCCGAAGGTGAGCATCGAGGCTCTCGCCGTCGATCAGCTCCATCGCGACCCACGGGATGCCCGCGTTCTGACCGGCCGAGTGCACCCGGACGATGCCGGGATGCTCGAGCCGCGCGAGCACCTCGAGCTCCCGCTTGAACCGTGCGAGCGCGCGCTCGGAGAGGCCACCCTCTCGGCGGAGGGCCAGCATCACCTTGAGCGCGGCGGGCGCGCGCGTCTCGGCGTGCCGCGCGCGATAGACCGCCCCCATGCCGCCCCGGCCGAGCTCGGCCAGGATCTCGTACGGGCCGATCCGTGAAGGCAGGTCGGGCTGGCTCATCGCAGAGAGACGATGGCACGGACGTCGGCCCGGGGCGAGGACGCGAGGATCAGGCGGCGTCGGAGTCCGCGAGCGCGACGTCGCCGTCACCGGTCAGCGCGAACACGACGGCCCACAGGGCGAGGAAGCCGACGAGGGCGGGCGCGTTCGCCTCGGCGCGCGCGGGAGTCGCGGCGAGGAGCGCGGTGACGGCGACTCCGATGATCGCGAGAGGGCCGAGATGGTCGAGGCGCATGGCGTTCTCCCTTCGGTCGAGGTTCCGAGCGACGAGAACGCATGGCGCGTGCCGAACGCGGCGACGAGCCAAGTCGTTGGGGTCACGAGCTCTCCGGGAAGCGGGAGAGACCCTCGCCATCGGCGGCCTGCGAAACGCGGTCGCCGCCTGCGAAAGCAGCGTCGGTTCGTCAGGGCTTCGCGGCGGCCAGCGGGCGCATGGACGCCGTCACCGACTTCGTGACGTCCATCAGGTTGGATGTCCGCTTGCCCACGGGTCCCTTGCTCCGGCGCACGACGACGCGCGTCTCCACCGTTCCGTCGACGAGCGGCACGCTGCGATCGGTCGCCTCGCTCGCCGTCATCCGGATGCGGACGCTCGCCTCGTCGACCGGCTTCCCGTCGACCTGGTCGGTCGTCGCGTCCAGCTCGAGCGCCACCTCGGCGACCTCGACCCCGTCGACCGGCTGGACCGACACGAGCCGTCCGGTCGCCGTGCCGCCGGCGAAGTCGACCGGCGCGCTGCCCAGCCCGTCGAGCATGTCGGCGGGCTCGATCGGCCAGCTCGCGCCGACGGCCAACGGCTCGGCCGGCGCGGGATAGGAGATGACGGGGCGGTGGTCGCCGAGGTACTCCTTCAGGAACCCGGCGGCCGTCGCCCCGAGCGGCTCCCCGCCGTCGGCGGCGACGAAGCGGCGCGGCGAGGCGATCCCGGTCGCCTGCACGGTGCGCCCGGCGAGGCCGGGATCACGCCGCTCCCCGTCGATCGCGGTGTGCGCCTCCGCGAACCGGATGCGCAGGCCCGTCGCCTTCCCCTCGACGACGCCGGTCACCTCGACCTCGGCATCGATGAGGAGATCCTCGACGCTCTCGAGCCCTTCGGGCACGGGACCCTCGTCCTCGCGGGAGAGCTCCCAGATGACCTTCTCCTGGATCTGCAGCCGCATGTGGTACCGATCGCCCTTCGCGACCGTGCGGGCGCGCCCGACCTGGTAGCTCTTGCACCCGCCGCCGAGGACGACGCCGGCGAGGAGCACGAGCAGAGCGATCGCTCGGCGTGTCGAGCTGGATCTCGTCATCTGGTCACCTCGACCACGTCGAGCTCGCCGGCGGCGTGCTGGGCGCGGATGACCTTCTTGTCGAACTTGCCGACGCTCGTCCGCGGGACGGCGTCGACGAACGCCCACCGCTCGGGCACCTGCCACTTCGCGACGCGCTCGGCGAGCCACGCCCCGAGCGCCTCGGGGGTCGCCGCCGCGCCGGCGTCGCCGTCGGCCCGGACGACGCACGCGAGCGGGCGCTCGCCCCAGCGCTCGTCGGGGACGCCGATGACGGCCGCCTCGCGGATCCCGTCGTGGGCCATGAGCGCGTTCTCGAGCTCGACGCTGCTGATCCACTCGCCGCCGCTCTTGATGACGTCCTTGGCGCGGTCGCTGATCCGGATGTAGCCGCGGTCGCAGACGGCGCCGACGTCGCCGGTGCGGAGCCACCCGTCGTGGAACTTCTCGCCGTCGTCCGCCTCGCCCTCGCGGGTGTGGTAGGACGCCGTCACCCACGGGCCGCGCACCTCGATCTCGCCGGTGTGCTCGCCGTCCCAGGGCAGCTCGTTGCCGTCGTCGTCGACGATGCGGAGCTCGACGCCGGGGGCCGGGCGGCCCTGGGTCGCCCGGTAGGCCATCGACTCGTCCTCGGACAGGTCGATCGGCGCCAGGGCGACGCTCCCGAGCGGGCTCGTCTCGGTCATCCCCCACGCCTGGACGATCCGCACGCCGAAGCGCTCGTGGAAGCGGTCGATCAGGCTGCGCGGCACGGCCGAGCCGCCGCAGACGATCAGGCGGAGGCTGCCGATGTCGGGCGCCTCGGCGAGGCCGAGCATGTCGTTCCAGACGGTCGGCACGGCCGCGCCCACGGTCGGGCGCGCCTCGTCGACGAACTTCGCGAGGGCGGCCGCCTGGCAGAACCGGTCGGGGAAGGTCAGCCCGGCGCCGACCATCCACGCCGCGTAGGGAAGGCCCCACGCGTTCGCGTGGAACATCGGGACGACCGGCAGGACGCGGTCGCGCTCCGACAGGGCGAAGATCGCGCCCGAGGTCACCGCCATCGAGTGGAGCCACGTCGAGCGATGACCGTAGACGACGCCCTTGGGGTCGCCGGTCGTGCCGCTCGTGTAGCACATCGCGGCCGCCTGCCGCTCGTCGATCTCCGGCCAGTCGAAGCGCGGCTCCTCGGCGGCGAGGAGCGCCTCGTAGCGGAGCACCTCGCGCCCGAGCGGGGCGGCGTCGCCCTCGCCGACGACGATGACGTGCTCGATCCCGGGCACGTCGGCGATGAACGTCGCCAGGATCGGGATCAGCGACGCGTCGACGATGACGATCCGGTCCTCGGCGTGCTTCGCGATGAACGCGAGCTGCTCGGCGGCGAGGCGGATGTTGAGGGTGTGGAGGACGGCGCCCATCGACGGAACGGCCAGGTAGGCCTCGAGGTGCTCCTGGTTGTTCCAGGCGAACGTCGCCACCCGGTCGCCCGGCCCGATCCCGAGCCGCCGGAGCGCGTTCGCGAGGCGCGCCGCGCGTCCGGCGACCTCGGCGTAGGTCGCCCGACGGACGACGGCGTCGCCGGCCGAGGTGACGACCTCGCTCCGGGGATGGATCCGCGCGCCGTGCTCGAGGATCGCCCGGACGGTGAGGGGGCGATCCGCCATCGTGCTCTTCAGCATGGGAGGCCTCCTTCCGAGGAGCCGGCGAGGGCCGGCTCGAGTGCCGAGAGAGGGGGAACCCTAGCAGGGCGGCGCGGGGGACGCGAGCGCGGGTCGCGCTGGCGGGCGGGACCAGTCTCTGGCGGCAGGGCCACCGTCGATCGCCCGCGCACGACGACGTGAGAGCCGACCTAACTCCTTGCCGGGCAAGCCCGACGCCGCCAGGACGCCGACCGAGCCCGGCCGGCACGCCCCTTGCCCTTTCGGGGCCTCGAGAGCCCTCCGGGGGGGAGGCTCCACCGGCCGTCCTTCGAAAGAACACTCCATCAATGTCGAACGACTTTCCGACCACCCAGTGGTCGCAGATCCTCGCCGCCCGCACCTCCGACCCCGCCGAGCTCGACGCCCTCGTGCGTCGCTACTGGCCGCCCGTCGTTGCGTTTCTCCGACGCCGCGGCGTCGCCGATGCCGAGGACGTCGCCCAGGAGACCTTCCTCCGGGTGATCAGCGCGCGCCTCCTCGACCGGGCCGACGCGAGCGAGGGCCAGTTCCGCCACCTTCTCCTCGGCGTCACCCGGAACGTCGCCCGCGAGACGCGCCGGCGCGACCGGGCGCTCAAGCGCGGCGGCGGCCGGCGGCGGGTGCCGCTCGACCCGGCCCGCCTCCCCGCCGCGCCCGCCGCCGGCGACGACGACGAGCTCGACCGGCTCTGGCTCGAGCACGTCACCGGGCTCGCCCTCGGACGCCTCCGGGAGGAGTCGCGCGAGCGCGGCTCGCGTCACTACGAGGCGCTCCGGCTCCGGTTCGAGGACGAGCTGCCCTACGCCGAGATCGCCGAGCGGCTCGAGTGCTCGCTCCAGGACGTCAAGAACGGGATCCACCGGGCCCGCCGGCGCCTCGCGGCGCTCATTCGCGACGAGGTCCGCGCCTACGCCCGCGACGAGGACGACCTCGTCGCGGAGACGGGCTGGCTCAGCCAGGTTTACGAGAGGATCGCATCGTGAGCGAGACGCGCCTCGCCGCCCGCCTCCTTCGTCGGCACGCGATCCCGCGCTTCGCCCCGACGCCGAACGCGACGCCGAACGCGAAGCGGTCGGCGAGGCCGTCGGGGCCGCGCGCTCGCGCGCGTCCCCCGAAGCGGGTCGGACGCTACCGCGTCACCGGCGAGCTCGGCCGCGGCGCGATGGGACGCGTCCTCGCGGCCCACGATGACGCCCTCGACCGCGCCGTCGCGATCAAGCTGCCGCGCCACCTCGGTCCGCGCGACCTCGTCCGGTTCCGGCGCGAGGCGACCGTCCTCGCCCGCCTCGAGCACGGCGCGATCGTGCCGGTCCTCGACGTCGGCGAGCACGACGGGCGGCCGTTCATCGTGATGCCCCGGATCCCGGGCGGAACGATCGAGCGAGCCGAGCTCGACGCCCGCGGCGTCGCCCGCGCCGGCGCCCGCGTCGCCCGGGCGCTCGAGCACGCCCATCGCGCCGGCGTCGTCCACCGCGACGTGAAGCCCGGCAATGTCCTCGTCGATGGGGCCGGTCGCGCCTGGCTGACCGACTTCGGTCTCGCCCGCAGCCGACGCGCCAGCGCCGGGCTCACCCGCGATGGCGCCGTCGTCGGCACGCCCGGCTTCGCCGCGCCCGAGCAGGCGCGCGGCCGGGCGGCCGTCCCCGCCTCCGACGTGTTCGCCCTCGGCGCGACCCTCTACCGGGTGCTGACGGGCGCGGCGCCGTTTCAGGGAGCCGACCTCTGGGAGACGCTCCGGGCGACGATCGAGCGCGAGCCGGTTCCGCCGCGACGCCTCGCGCCGGCGACGCCGCGCGCGCTCGAGGCGATCGTCCTGCGCGCGCTCCGGAAGGACCCGGCCAGCCGCTACCGGGACGCGGCCGCCATGGCCGACGACCTCGAGCGGTTCCTCGCGGGGAGACCGGTCGCCGCCCTCGAGGACGCGGGATCCGCGTGGCGACGGTGGGCGCGCGGCGTCGCCGGTCGCGCGGCCCTGGCCCTCGCCCTGATCCTCGTGATCGCGATCGCGCCGCGGCTCGGAGCGGGACCGCGGCCGACGGCGACCCCGGCGAAGACCGCGTCGACGGTCGCTCCCCGGGCGCCCGGAACGGTCGTCCCGCGCGGCGTGGAGGCGAACGCGACCGCGGACCTCGCCGCGGTGCCCGTCGCCCCGACCGCGACGACGACCGAGACGGCTCCCTCCATCGATCGCGCCCCCGTGCCCGTCCGGCTCGAGGATCGTCCCGAGTTCGAGGAGGCGCGCGCCGGCGACCGGGCCGCCCTCGCCGATCGCGAGACGGCGACGCTGATCGACCTCCTCGGCAGCGTCCTCAGCCGCGACGCGGCGGCCGCCGCGCTGGTCGAGCGCGACCCCGCCGAGGTCGTGCCCGCCGTCACCGCGGCGATGCTCGACCTCGACCGCCCGACGATGGTGCGCTACGTCGCCGCGCAGACGCTCGGATCGATCGGCTCGGCCGGCGCGATCCCGGCCCTCATCATCGCGCTCGACGACCCGCATCCGAACCAGTCGACGTTCGCCGACGCCGCTCTCCGCAAGCTCGTCGGCCCCGACGCGGAGACGCCCCGCTGGACCGCCGACCGGGCGGAGCTCGCGGCGGCCTGGCGGAGCTGGAGCGCCGGCTCCTGACGCGCCAACCCGGTCGCCGGAGCTAGCCCGCATAGGGGCTATCGAGCTGGCTCAGGTGACCGCGGACCCACCGGCTTCGCCTTCGGCGAAGAGGATGAAACCACGGAGACACCCAGGCACGGAGGAGCCACGGAGGGGATCCGGGTCTTCGACCGCTCGGCGCGTCCTCCGTGAATCCTCCGTGTTCTCCGTGCCTCCGTGGTGACATCCTGCTCGCCGAAGGCGAGCCCACCGGCATCTGAACGAGCTTGATTGCCCCTATCCGGGCTACCGGCGTCCGTCGCCCGGCGCCTCGGCCGGGAGCGGGCCGATCTCCTCGGGGTCGGTCCTGCGCGGCGTTCCGATGATCGAGCGCACCTCGATGCCGTCGATGACGAGCCCGCCGCGCCCGGCCTGCTCGGCGTGGATCTCGGCTGGAGGGAGCGCGGCGACCCGCTCCATCGCCGCGCGGTCCCAGATCCAGATGATGGCCTGGTCCCCCACCGTCGCGAGCCACGTTCCGTCGGGCGCCCAGGCGAGCGAGCGGTACTCGCCGGGCTGGCCTGGAGCGGCGGCGACCGTCGATCCGTCGGCCGCCCGCCAGAGCCGGAGGATGCCTTCCGAGTCCGAGCTCGCGACGAGCGCGCCGTCGGGGCAGGGCTCGACGTCGGTGAGGCGGCTCGAGATCTCGTCGACGTGCCCGTCGTGCCGGGCGAGCTCGCGGCGCGTCTTGGTGTCCCAGATCTGGATCCGTCCCACATCCGAGACGGTCAGGAGGCGGCGCCCGTCCGCGAACCAGCGGAGCCGTCGCACCGACCGGCTCGAGGTCGGGAGACCGTCCTCGGAGCTCCCGACCCGCAGCCGGACCTGCCCGCCGAGGACGGCGAAGGTGAACGTCTCGCCGTCGGGGCTCCAGGCCAGCGACTGGCTGCCGCCCGAGCCGAACGACTCGATCGGCTCGCCGGTCCGGAGGTCCCAGATCCGGACCGCCGCGTCGTACCCGACCGTCGCGAGCCTCGTCCCGTCCGGGTGGACGGCGATGTCCTGGACGTTCTGCTCGGGCGAGCGGATCGTGCGCATCGCCGCGCCGCTCTCGACGTCGACGACCTCGATCTCCCGCGCGGTCGAGGCGCTGAGCAGCCGCCGCCCGTCCGGCGAGAACACCGTCCGGATGACGCGCGCCTCGTGGAGGCGACGGCGCCAGACCAGCCGGCGCTCCGCGACGTCCCAGACCTCGACCCAGCCCCGCCCGTCGCCGAGCGCGATGCGGCGGCCGTCGCCGCTCACGCTCACCCCGGCCAGGACGTCCGGACGCGACGGGAGTCGGGTTCGGACGCTCGGCCGATCGAGGTCGAGGACGCCGACCTGCGCCCGGCCGAAGCCGCCGAGCCGACAGGCGGCGAACGCGATGCCGCGGCCGTCCGGCGTGAAGGTGAGCCCCTGGGCCAAGGGCATCGGCCCGAGGTGGACCCGATTGCCCAGCCCGGCCGCGAAGTCCCAGACCCAGACCCCGCCGTCGGGCGCGCCGCCGGCGACCCGACCACCCTCCGGGTCCCAGGCGACGGCCCCGACCCGCCGGGTGGCCGCGGGCGGGAGGGTCAGCGTGCCGAGCTGGTCACCGGTGGCGACGTCCCAGACGCAGGCGACCCCGTCGGCGCCCCCGGTGACGA
>JAJDCQ010000042.1 GCA_029260755.1 Planctomycetota bacterium
CGCTATCGCGTCTTCGCGGGACGGGACCGACCCGACGATCCGCCGCGCCGTGCCGCGGGAGGGTGAGCCGGCTCGGACAGGTCGGCGACCCGAGCCCGGAGACTCGCCTGGCGAGTCGTCCGACCGAACCGGGTGACCCGCAGGCCTGCCGTCGAGGGGACTCGTCCCTTGCACTCGGGGAGGCCGGACCGAGCCGCGGGCGTCCAGCTTCGGACGAGCCTTCGCAGGCGGGGTCCTCCCCACCCTCCATGCCCTGCGATGTCCGCCCGGAGGGGAGTGCCGAACGTCGGTGGCGCTCGCAGGCAACGACGATTCGGGCAGACGCCCGTCCCCGAGGTGAGATCGGAGGGGGCGCGCTCGCGCTAAGTGCCATTGCTGCGATGCCCTGGAGCTTGACCTCCAGGCATTCCGGCTAGCACCGGGTCACGGAGGATCAGTCGAATCGGATCGCCGCGCGCTCCTCCTCGGCCGCCGCCGCCTCCTCGTCCCGGCCGAGCGCCCGGAGCGCCTTCGCCCGGACCTGGAGGGCGAGCCGCAGGTTCTGCAAGACCCGGAGCTTGCCTCGCGGTGCCATCGGACGGTTGATGGCGATCGCCGCGTCGGCCCGCTCGAGCGCCCGGTCGAACCGGCGGTGGCGAAGGTCGTGCATGGCGCCGTTGCCCAGGAGCGGGGCGTAGCGGTCGCGGCGGGGGAGGTCGGCGAACGTCTTCAGGGCGAGGTCGATCAGCGCCTCGAAGCTCGTCTCGGCGTCGAGGCAGCACCAGTCGGCGTGGTCCGCGTGGGCGATCACGGCCGGCAGGAGCGCCTCGAGCATCTCGACCATGTCGCCCTCGTCGCCGACGACCCAGGGCGGATACGCGCCCGCGTCCGCGAGCGCCTCGAGCCGCGGCGCCGCCGCGATCCACACCTGCAACGCCTCGATGGTGAGCGCGACGAGGTCGGGCAGATCCTCGGCGGGGACCCGGACGCGCTTGCCCCTGTCATCGACGATGCTCCAGCGGACGATCGTGCTCGCGATGCCTCCCCAGCGACGCTCGATCGGGCGGCCGCGGTCGATCTCGATGATCTCGCGGAGCGTCGTCGTCGCGTCGGCGTCCTCGGCGTCGATCTCGTGGAGAAGGAGCGCGCGGAGAGCGCGGATGCCGCGCGCATCGACGGGGATCGCGGCCGCCTCCTCCCACAGGCGCATGGTCTCGGTCGTCGACGCGGGGTCCGCCACCGAGTCCTCGACCGCCGCGTAGAGCATGGCGAGGACGAGGAGGACCGACGGATCGCGCGTCTCGAGCGGCAGGCGCATCTCGGCCTCGGCGCGCCTCTCGATCCACCCTCCCTTCGTCGCGTTCCGGAGCATTCTGGACAGGCTGTCCGCGCGCTTCGAGTCGCCGTAGCGCTCGAGGAAGGCCGTCGAGAGGATGATCCGCTCGCGGCCGGCGTCGTCGATGTCGGTCATGCGGCGATCGAGGCCGACCTGGTGGAGCTGGAAGCGGCCGACGAGGGCGGCCGGCAGGGGGCGGGCGAGGGCGACCGAGTCGGGCAGCCGCAGCAGGGCGGACACGAGCGGTCGCGCGGAGGCGGGATCCTCGCCCGCGATGGTCGCGTCGATGCGCGCGTGGGCGGCGTCGATGAAGGCGTCCGGCCAGAGCGACGGATCGTCGCCGAGCGACGACGCGAAGACACCCGCGGCCGCCGCCTCGGTGAGCGCGTCGAGCGCGACGTCCGACGCTCCCGCGCGCGCCGCCGAGGCCGCCCGGCGAACCTGGATCTGTCCGAGCGCGGTCTCGTCGAGGCGCCCCGCGCGGCGAATGGCGGCGAACGCGGTGGCGTCGAGCGGCGGCTCGAGCCCCGGCCCGCCGACGGCGAGGGCGGCCGCGAGCATCGGCGCGTGCTCGAGCGCGACCGGGACGACCGGAGCGAGGCCGTGGAGGAGGACGTTCAGCTCCGCGGGGCGCCGCGCCGCGGCCAGCCCGTCGCTCGCCCAGTCCAGCGGGATCCGGTCGACCTCGCCGCCGTCCCGGACGTCGGCCGCGAGCTCGGCGGCGGCCGCGAGCGCCTCGGGCGAGCCGGGGGCGTGCCGGGCGATCCGCGCGGCGAGCTCGACGGTTCGGAGGCGCCGGGCCAGGGCGGCGTCGTCGATCGTCGGCGTCGCGAGGAGCTGCTCGAGGGTCTCGGTCTCCCGGTCGTCGAGCGGGCCTCGACGACCGAGGGCCCGCTCGAGCCGCTCGACCGACTCCGCCGGCGGCGGCGCCGTCCGGCCGAGCCCGACGCCGGCGGCGACTCCGAGGGCGCCGATCATCGCGACCGCCGCGGCGATCGCCCACGCCCGCCTCGTCTTCGGGAGCAGCCGCCCGCGGAGGCGTGAGAGGCGGCTCGCCCCGCGCGCCTCGACGCTCTCGCCGCGGAGCCAGCGCTCGAGGTCGGCCGCGAGCGCGGCGGCGCTCTCGTAGCGATCGGCCGGATCGACCGCGAGGGCGCGGAGGCAGATCGCCTCGAGCTCCGCGGGCAGCGACGGGTCTCGATCGCGGAGGAGCGGCCGCTCGCCCTCGACGACGGCCGCGAGGACGGCCATCACGTTCTCGCGCTCGAACGGCGGCCGGCCGGTGAGCGTCGCGAAGAGGACGGCGCCGGCCCCGTAGACGTCGGCCGCCGGCCCGACCTCCGCCGGGACCTCGCCGCCGCTGTCCGACCCCGATGTCCGGCGCACCTGCTCGGGCGCCATGAACGCGGGCGTGCCGACGAGCTCGCCGGTCCGGGTGAGGTGCTCGGCGAAGACGTCGTAGGCGATCCCGAAGTCGACGATCCGAGGGGTCCCGTCCCGCTCGTCGAGGAGGATGTTCTCGGGCTTGAGGTCGCGATGGACGACGCCGCGCTCGTGGACGTGCTGGAGGGCGTGCGCGACCGACGCGACGAGGGTCGCCGCGTCGCGCGGCGGCAGGGGACCGCCGCGCGCGAGGCGCTGGCCGACCGACTGGCCGGCGACCAGGTCCATCGCGCACCACGCCCCGCCCTGGGTGATGCCCTGGGTGTGGATCCGGACGATGCCCGGATGGTCGTCGACGCGGGCGAGCGCCTCGACCTCACGGGCGAAGCGAGCCAGGGCGCGGGCGCCCTTCGACCCCACCCCGCGGTCCTCGGGACCCACCCCGATCCGGACGAGCTTCACGGCGGCCGGCGCGCCGGTCTCGACGTGGCGACCCCGGTAGACCGCGCCCATCCCGCCGCGCCCGAGCTCCGCGAGGAGCTCGTAGGGGCCGACGCGCCCGAGGGATGAGGGCGTGGCGCTCATCGGCCGAAGGGGACCTCCGCCTCCGCCCGGAGGGCTCGGCGGATCCGGTGGGCGAGGTCGTCGAGGTGCGCCTCACTGTAGGCGTCCAGGACGAGGTTCCGGTCGGTGCTCGTCCCCGTCGTGCGCTTCAGGATCGCCCGGATCGCCCGGTGGGCGAGCTGGCTCGCCTCGGGCGGGCTCCCGTCCGCCGGCGCGAGGGCCATCGCGAGGAGGTGCTTCACGAGCAGGCGCTGGAGCGCGCGTCGGTCGGGGCCGACCGCGGGCGCGGCGACGGTGAACGTCTGCTTCGCGCCCGCCTTCCCGCCCGACGGCAGGTCGTCGAAGCCGATCGCGACCAGCCGCTGCAACAGCTCGGGCAGGGTGAAGCGATCCTCCCCCGGCGCGACGCGCCGCTCGTTGTCGAGGACGCGGGTCAGGCGGGCCGGCTCGAGGAGCGTTCGCAGGGCGGCGTCGTAGAGCCCGGCGATCCGGCGGCCGATCGTCCAGTCGCTGCCGTGGCGCCACGGGTAGTTCCAGTCGCGATGCATGTCCGCCTTGAGCGCCGCCAGCGTCTCCGCATCGAGGGCGAACGCGCCCTCGGGGAAGAGGTTCTCCTCGAGGATCGCCAGCGCGCGCCGCTGGTCGGCGGCCGGCACCGGGCGGATCGGCGGCGGGCCGCCCTCGGGCGACGCGCGGCTGCCGGCGACACGCCGGAGGAGCACCTGGCCGCCGACGTGGCGCGCGGTCATGTCGATGTAGTCCATCGCGACCGAGAAGATCGCCGCGTCGAGCGCCTGACGGATGTGGCTGTAGTCGTGGCCCTCGGCGAGCACCAGCTCCTTCACCCGCGGGAGCACCTCGGAGCGGATCATGACGAGCCGGCTCCGGGCGAAGGCGAGCGGGTCGTCGCCGATGTCGTCCGCGTTCGTCGTCGGGTCGATGTGGCCGAGGCCGCCGCCGTCGAAGACGAGGCCCGGCTCGACCTCGGCCCGGGCGGCGATCGCGTCGAGCCGCTTCGCCTCCTCCTCGGGCGTGAGCCCGTCGAAGGGCCGGTAGATGTACTCGACGGCGAGGTCGTCGTAGTCGCCGAGCTCGGTCATGAAGTAGTCGCCCTGCGGCGCGTCGGGCGGGGCGAGGTAGATCGGGTTGTAGTCCATGACGGAGCTGCTGAAGATCCGGCCGCCGTCCTCGCGGCTGCCCGAGACGCGGCCCGCCTCGACGTCCTCCCAGCGGCTGTGCAGGCTCGCCTTCCAGTTGTGGGGGAAGCCCAGGGCGTGGCCGACCTCGTGGGCGACGAGCTCCTCGAACGCCTCCTTCGCGAAGCGGTCGGCCTCCTTCGTCCCGGGCTTCAGGATGCCGCGGCCGAGGAGCACCATCCGGGCGAACGCGATCTGGCTGCTGAACGAGGCCGAGCGGTCGCACATCGTCTGCGAGCCCGCGCCGGCGCACGCCTCGGTCGTCTCTCGTCGGAGGCGCGCGAGGTCGGCCCGCGTCGGCCGCATCCCGAAGAGCTGATCCTGGCCGGGGGCGGCGAACGGGTCGGGGCTTCGCCACCACGCGTAGACGAGGTACCGATGAAGCGTGTAGCTCGGGAACTCGGCGTTGAGATACGCGTTCGAGCGGATGACGCGCCCGGATCGCGGATCGGAGAACGTCGGCCCGGCGAGGCCGCTGAAGATGAGGTCGTCCGACAGGTTCCAGAAGATCATCGAGTGATCGATGTCGGAGGTCTTCCAGTCGGGGTCGTCGGGCTGGTCGCGCACCTCGATCGCGTCGCGGATCCCGACCTTCTCGAACGCGGCGTTCCACCACCTGGTCGCCGCGTGGACGTGCGGCCGCCACTCGGCGGGGACGCCCCGGTCGACCCAGAAGACGATCGGCTTCGCCGGCGGGCTCACCGCCGCGCTCGGGTCGGCCTTGCGGACGTCCCAGCGGGTGACGAGGTGGCGGAACGCGGTGTCGCGGTGCCGGATGTCGGTGAAGTCCTTGTACGCGCGGGTGAACGCGCCGATCCGCTCGTCCGCGAAGCGGGGGCGGTAGCCGTCGTCGGGCGGCAGGCGGTAGAGGTTGTAGTCGACCGTCACGGCGACGTTGCGGGAATCCGGCACCCGCCCCGGGCCGCGGAAGCGCGCGAACGGGCCTCCGTCCGACTCGCTCCCGCCGGCTCCCTCCTTCCGGCGGAAGCGGTAGCGGACCCGGGCGACGACGTTGTCTTCGTGGACCTCCAGCGAGACGAGGGTCGCGTCCTCGGCGCTCGTGCTCCACCCGGTCGAGCTCGGCAGGATCTCGAGGAGGCCCGGCCCGAAGAGCTTCGACGCGTCGATCAGCACCGGCGCCGGGTCGTCGGCGACGCGCACGAGCGGCGCGTCGAAGGTCGGCGAGTCGGGAAACGTCTCCGCGACGACCGGCGCCAGCGGCGCCTCGGGCGCGGCGCGGAACGCGAGGTTCTTCTTGACGAGGAAGAGCCGATCGCCGGTCTGCTCCCAGCTCACGACCCATGTCCCGAGCGAGCTCCCGCGCACCGTCCAGTCGCCGATCGCGTTGACGAGCAACGCGGACAGGCCGAGCTCCTCGCCGAGGAGCTTCTTCGGGACGACGAGGTGGAGGCCGCCCTTCGGCGAGCGGTGGAACGTGACGAGGCCGGCGTGGGCGACCGCGTCCTCGCCGACGGTCTCGGCGAGCGTCTTCGGTCCGTCGTCGCCGTCCTCATCGTCTCCGGCATCGTCCTTGGAGTCGGCGGCCGCCGCGTCGTCCGGCGGATCGTCGTCCGCGGCGAGGGGCGCGGCGGCCCCGAGGGTCGCGGCGAGCAGGGTCGCGACGGCGAGGAGCGTCGCGAGGGCGATCGAGACGGGGAGCGCGGGGCGGCGGGACATGCGACCTTCCTCCAGGAGCTCGGGCTCGGAAGGGGCGGCGCGGAGCCAGGTCGCCGCGCCGCGGTTCTAAGGCGGCCCGGGTCGGGACGCAAGAGTCGTCGACCCTGCGGGTTGGCGTTGGACGACCGGGCGCGAGGACTGCTAAGCTGCGGTGGCCATCGGGAGAGGAGAAGCGCGTGGCGAGCTCACCGGAAGACCGCGACGACGCCGCCGAACCGTCCAGCGAGGATGCGAGCGGCCGCGACGACCTGGTCGCGCCCGGCGAGGGTCCCCTCGAGGCGCTCATGCGGCTCCGCCGCTCGAGCGAGCGGGTCGCGGCCGCCGATCCCGACGACGAATCGGGCGAGGCGCCCGCGGCTCCGCCGGCGGCTGCCGATGATGATGACATCGATGAGCCGCGCGTCGAGATCGAAGGGCTCGAGCCGCTCGGTCCCGAGGAGGAGGCCGAAGCGGAGGCCGAGGCCGAGTTCGAGGCCGCCATCGAGGCGGAGAACGAGATCGAGACGGCGTCGGAAGATCCCCCGGCCGAGACCCTGCCCGAACCCGACTCGGACTCGGACCTGGGCGCGGACTCGGACTCCGACTCCGACCTGGATTCAGATTCGGATTCGGATGACGGGGATGGGGAGTCCGGCGCCGAGCCGAACGCCGCCGACGCCGAGCCGGAGGCGAAGAGCGACCCGGCGCCCGAGACCGCGGGCGAGGCCGAGCCGGACGCGCCCTCGGACTCCGACGAAGACCCGGACGACGACGAGGCGCCCGCCGGCGCGCACGACTCGGGATCGGGTCTGACTCCGATCGTCGAGAAGGCGGAGGCGACGAGCGCGCTCAAGGCGCTGCTCGCGAAGGGCGCTCAGAAGAAGAGCGAGTCGCGACCGGTCGCGTCGGTCGAGGCCGACGAGCAACCCGACGAGGTCGCGGCGAAGCCGGACGAGAAGCCCGCCGAGAAGAACGCCGAGAAGGACGCGGCCGAGGAGCTCTCCGACGACGAGCCCTCCGATGAGCTCGAGGAGCCGGGTGCGTCCGAGCCCGAGCCGGCGCCCGAAGCGGCGAAGGCCGAGACGGAGCCCGACGAGACGGACGCCCCCGAGGATGAGACCGCCGCGGAGACCGCCGCGGCGACCGACGAGGCGACCGACGAGGCGACCGACCAGGCGACCGACCAGGCGGCGAAGGACGATGCGCCCGAGTCCGACGCCGTCGAGGAGCTCGCCGAGGACGAGCCCTCCGACGAGCTCGAGGATCCGGTCGTCGCTGGCGAGGCCGACTCTCCGAGGGCCGAGGCTCCGAGGGCCGAGGCCGACGCGAAGAGCGACGAGGCGGCCGAGGAGCTCTCCGACGACGAGCCCTCCGACGAGCTCGAGGACCCGGTCCCGGCCGGGTCGACCGAGCCTCCATCCGACGACGAGTTCGGGTCCGATGCCGACACCGAGTCGGTCGACGCGCTCCCGCTCCCGCTCGGCCTCATGGCCGCGGCCGCGGAGAAGGAGGCGGCGGAGCAGGCGGCGGCGGTGACCGAGGAGCTCGCCGACGACGAGCCCTCCGACGAGCTCGACGACCCCGAGCTCGCCGCCGAGATCGCGAGGGCCGAGGCCGACGGCCTCTCCGACGACGAGCCGTCCGACGAGCTCGAGGACGCGTTCCCTCCCCTCCCTCCGGAGGACGCCGCCGACCTCCGCTCCGCGCTCCGATCGCTCCCCGACGACGCGACGACCGATCTCGACGCGGCGCTCGGCGACAGCGACGACGACCTCCTCGACGAGGGCGCCGCGGCGTCGACCCCGGTCGACGCGCCCGAGCCGCCGCCGAGGTCGGCGGGGATGATGGCGCCTCCGCCGCCGCTCGAGCGGCCGCGCCCGAAGCCCGCCTTCGCGGTCATCAAGGGGCCGCCGCCCTCGGGGGCGATCTCGCGCCTCCCGCCGCTCGACGCCGCGCCCGACCCCTTCGCCGACCCTCCCTCGGTCGGCGCCGAGCTCGCCAAGCTGGTCGGCTTCGTGATCTTCGTCGCCGCGATGCTCGCGGCCGGATTCGGGATCACGATCGGCGTGAAGCAGCAGCTCGAGGCGCGGAAGGCGGCCGAGACGCCGGGCGCCCCCGAGTCGCCCGGCGCACACGACGGCGCGGACGACGGCGCGGGCGGCTGATCAGGGCTGGCAGCGTGGGCAGGCGTGCGTTCCGCGCGTCCCGACCACCGAGCGTTCGATCGTCGCCCTCCGGCAGGTCGGGCAACGCTCGCCGTGGCGCTGGAACACCTTGATCGTGACCGGCGACTCCGACCAGTCGCGCCGCGTCCCGCCCGAGCCGACGCGCTTCTGATCGGGCGCGCCGCTCCGCTCGTCGACGGCGCGCGTCAGGATCTTCCGGATCGACCGGTGAAGCGCCGCTTCCTCGCGGCCGGCGAGCTCGGCGCATCGCCGATGCGGGCTGACGCGCGCCGCGTGGCAGATCTCGTCGGCGTAGATGTTGCCGACGCCGGCGAGCGCCGCCTGGTCGAGCAGCACCGCCTTGATCTTGCTCTTCGGACGCCGGGCGAGGATCGCCCGCCAGACCGGGAGGCGGAACGCGTCGTCGAGCGGCTCGGGGCCGAGCTTCGCGCACAGCCCGGCCAGGCCGTCGGCGTCGAAGAGGCCGATCCAGCCGAACTTGCGCATGTCCTCCAGGACCAGGGCGCGCCGGCGCGGCAGCCCGATCCGGACGCGGTCGTGCCGTCCGACGGCGCGTCCCTCCGGCACGACCCAGAGCTTGCCGGTGATCTTGAGGTGGATCACCAGGGCGAGGCCGGCGTCGAGCTCGATCACGATCAGCTTCGCGCGCCGCCGCACCGAACGGACGCGCCGCGCGGCGAGCTGCTCGGAGAGGGCGGCCGGCCGCTGCCCGCTCCGCACGAGCTTGGCGTGGCTCACGAGCGCGCCTCGCCCGTCGAGCGGCAGCAGACCGCGCAGGCGGGCCCCCTCGATCTCGGGGGTGATGAAGCGGACGACGTGCTCGACCTCCGGCAGCTCGGGCATGCCGCGGATGAGAGGCGACGGCGCGGCGAAAGGCAACAGAGCCGAAGGGGTCAAGTCCGAGCTAGAGGCGCACCCGGATCGAGGCGACGACGCCGAAGCTCGAGGGGCGGTCGGTCGGCGAGAGGGCGTAGAGAATGGGGGATGCCTCGAACGAGACCCCCGGGGCGGGCTCGATCCGGATCCCCGCGGCGATCTGGTGGCCGTCCCAGTAGCGGTCGGGCGGCGCCTCCTCCTCATCGACCTCGCCGAGCACCATTCCGGCCGGCTGGAAGTCCTCGATGAAGATGCGGACTCCTCGGCCGAGGTGGAGCTCGGCGCCGACGACGAAGTAGGTCTCGAAGTCGAGCGAGTCGAGGCGACGCAGCCCGCCGCCGAGGTCGGAGGCGACGTAGACGGTGACGTCGTCGAGCTGCACCTCGAGGCGGAACCCGTCGGGCCCCGCCTCGGGCATGACCAGCTCGATGGGGCCGTCGAGGTCGCTCGGCGCGGGCAGCCCTCCGAGCGTTCCGACCGTCGGGGCGGTCGCCTGCACCAGCCGCCGCGGGTCGGGCCACACCGGTCGCAGCTCGATGCGCTCGGCGTCGAGGAGCGCGGTGGACGAGGTGTCATCGACGGGGGCGGCGGCGGCCACGGCGGGAGAGGCGAGGCCGAGGGCGAGCAGGGCGAGGGTCGCCCCGCCGATTCTCTGGATCGAACGCACGGGGTCCTCCTCTCTCGCGTCGGTCGGTGTTTCGCTCACCTCATCGATCGGTTATCGCGGTGGGCCCCTTGAGGATGAGGCGACGACACCGCCCCGTCCGACCGAAGGCGACCGAAGGGGTCAGGTCTCCTCTAGCCCGCGTCGTGGCCGCGCCACGGGGCCGGTGTTTCGTACGCGATCATTCGTACGCGATGGTTCGTACCCGAAGCACTCTCATGAGCTCCGTCGCCGATCGATCTCAGAAGTCCTAACATCATTTTTGAAAGCAAGTTGAGTGGCATCTCCCGGAACACCCTCGAGAGGGGGCTTGCACCGCTTTACGCGCTGCGCCATACTCTGGGCCTGGACCAATTGGCGCGCTGCGGCGTCGGGACGGACACGCTCTCCAGCGGCCGGGCCGCCACGCGCGAGAGGAGCCCGAATGACCACCGAGAACCGTCCCGAGAACGAGCGTCACGTCAGCGAGGCCGAGGCCCGCGAGGTCGCCGAGGCGTCGCGAGAGAAGGAGTGGAAGGAGCCCTCTTTCCTCAAGGAGATGTTCCTCGGGAACCTGCGGATGGAGCTGGTGCATCCCTGGCCCGAGGTCGACACCGCCCGCCCCGCGTTCCGCGAGTTCTACGACGAGATGGCGCGCTTCCTCCGGGAGGACGTCGACAGCGTCGAGATCGACGCGACCGGCGAGTATCCCGACGAGGTGATCGACCACCTCCGCAAGATGGGCTCGTTCGGGATGAAGATCCCGACCGAGTACGGCGGCCTCGGCTTCACCCAGGTCGAGTACGACAAGGTCATGGAGCTGCTCGGCGGGACCGACGGCAACATCGGCGCGCTCCTCTCCGCCCACCAGTCGATCGGCGTCCCGCAGCCGCTCAAGGTCTTCGGGAGCGAGGAGCAGAAGAAGAAGTACCTCCCGCGCTGCGCCAAGGGCGCGATCACCGCGTTCGCCCTCACCGAGCCGCACGTGGGCTCCGACCCCGCCAAGCTCGGGACGACCGCCGTCCGGACCGATGACGGCAAGCACTACATCATCAACGGCGAGAAGCTCTGGTGCACCAACGGCACCCTCGCCGAGCTGCTCGTCGTGATGGCGCTGCACCCCGACACCAAGAAGATCAGCACGTTCGTCATCGACACGAAGACGCCCGGCGTCAAGGTCGAGCATCGCTGCCGGTTCATGGGCCTCAAGGCGATCGGCAACGCGGTCATCAGCTTCACCGACGTCAAGGTGCCGGTCGAGGACCGGATCGGCGAGGAGGGCCACGGCCTCAAGATCGCGCTCGTCACCCTCAACACCGGCCGGCTCGCCCTGCCCGCCTCGGCGACGGGCTCGGTGAAGGCGTGCGTCGAGGTGGTGCGGCGCTGGGCGACCGAGCGGGTGCAGTGGGGCCTCCCGATCGGGAAGCACGAGGCGATCGGGCACAAGATCGCCGACATGACCGCCAACGTGTTCGCGATGGAGAGCGTGAGCAACCTCGCGAGCTCGCTCGCCGCCCGCGGCGGCTACGACATCCGCCTCGAGGCGGCCGCCGCGAAGGAGTGGAACACCGTCACCGGCTGGAACATGGTCGACGACACGATGCAGATCCGCGGCGGGCGCGGCTACGAGACCGAGCAGAGCCTCGCCTCGCGCGGCGAGACGCCGATCGGCGTCGAGCGGATGATGCGCGACAGCCGGATCAACCGGATCTTCGAGGGCAGCAGCGAGATCATGCACCTGTTCATGGCTCGTGAGGCCGTCGACAAGCACCTCTCGGTCGCCGGAGCGATGGTCGACCCGAAGCAGGGCATCGGCGCCAAGGCGGCCGCCTTCCCGAAGATCGCCCTCTTCTACGCGTGGTGGTACCCCACCCGGTGGCTCGGCTGGGGCCGCTGGCCGCGCTTCGGCGAGTTCGGTCGTCTGGCGAAGCACCTGCGGTTCGTCGAGCGGAACACCCGCCGCCTCGCCCGCCAGACGTTCCACGGGATGATGTGGCACCAGGCGAAGCTCGAGCGGAAGCAGGTCTTCCTCTTCCGGATCGTCGACATCGGCAACGAGCTGTTCGCGATGACGGCGACGATCTGCCGGGCGAATCACATGCGCGCCAAGGGCCACGAGGCGGCCGACTCGGCGGCGGAGCTGGCCGACCTCTTCTGCCGCAACGCGCGGCGCAAGATCAAGCAGCTCTTCCACGAGCTGTGGAACAACGACGACGACTTCAAGTACTCGGTCGCCAAGAACGTCCTCGCGGGGAAGCACACGTTCGTCGAGAACGGCTTCCTCAACGAGACCGAGAGCATGATCGAGTGGAAGGAGAAGCCGACCGAGGCGCTGCCCGAGAAGGCCACGCCGAAGGAGGCCGAGGCGCCCGCGAAGGAGGACGAACCGGCGCCCGAACCCGCGCCCACCACCGCCGAGAAGCCCTCCGACGCCGAGGCCGCGAAGGCCGAGGGCGAACCGGAGAAGAAGGAAGAGGAGCCCGCGGGCGTCTGACCGCGGTCGTCGCGGGCCCGCGGCAGCGACGGCAACGGCAACGGCAACGGCTCGGCGACGTCCGAACCAATCCGCGTCGTCCGCGTCATCCGCGGTTCGGTCCTTCTGCGCGGCGAACGAACGGGAACCGCGGATTACGCGGATTACGCGGAATGCGAGCTGCCAGGGTCCGGGTTCGTTGCCGTTGCTCGGTCCCGTTTCAGGAACAACGAATCTCGGGACGAACCCGGGCTCCCCTCCCTCGTCTCCGCGTCGTCTCCGGAGGACCCGATCCGATGCCGGACGCATCCGACGACGAAGCGCTCCTCTCCAGCCTCGGGCCGGAGGTGGCCGCGATCGTGCAGCGCCTCGCCGCGGAGCCGCTCCTGCCGCCCGAGCGCCTCGCGGTCGCCGTCGATGGCTACCTCGCGAGCGTGCACGCCGCCCACGATGGCGAGCCCGACGTCGATCTCGAGCTCGCCGCGGCGATCGCCGCCAGCGCGCACCGCCTGATCGAGCTCATCGGCCCGTCGACGCCGGAGCGACCGCGCCGCCTCATCCAGGCGGCGGTGCGCTACTTCATCCTCGAGGAGGACGCCGAGCCCGACACCGGGAGCGTCGTCGGTTTCGACGACGACGCCCTCGTCCTGAACGCGGTGATCCTCCACATAGGCCACGACGAGCTGCTCGTCCCGATCCCCTGATCTTCCCCGCCGGCCGGCTCCGATGTAGGCTGCGGCGACCGACCGCCGGCACCTCGAGGAGGAGATCCCGTGTCCGACTCCGCGCGCGCCCCCGACGCCGTTCCCCCCGCCTTCCCGGGCCTCCCGCCGGAGGCCGACGCCGTTTTCCGGCGGCTGCTCGAGGAGCCCGACCGGTCGCTCGATGAGATCTGCGCCGAGCTCGACGCCTACATCGCGAGGGTTCGGGTCGCCGCCGAGCACGACGAGCAGGTCGAGCTCGGGCTGGCCGAGGCGCTCCACACGCGCAGCCGCTCGTTCATCAAGCGGGCCGAGGGCTCGACCCCGGCGCAGCGCCGCGTCATCCAGGCGGCCGTCCGCTACTTCATCCTCGACGAGGACGCCTCGGGCGACCTCGAGAGCCCGGTCGGGTTCGACGACGACGTCGGCGTGATGAACGCGGTCGCCCGGTGGCTGGGTCACGCCGACCTCGTGATCGACCTCGACTGACGCCGGCGCGCGTGCCCCCGCCCCGCCCCGACCCGCTCATCGGGCGTCGCCTCGGCGCCTACCTCGTCGAGGCCGTCCTCGGCGCGGGCGGGATGGGCGCGGTGTACCGGGCGCGCCACGTCGAGACCGGCGTCGGCTACGCGATCAAGGTGATCCGGCCCGAGGTGGCCGGCGCCGACGCGGTCGCCCGGTTCCGGCGCGAGGCGGAGGTGCTCGCCCGGCTCGCGCATCCCGGGGTCGTCCGCGTCCACGCCGTCGGCGTCGAGGGCGACATCCCGTTCTGCGTGATGGAGCTCGTCGCCGGGACGAGCCTGGGCGAGCGTCTTCGCGAGGGGCCGCTTCCGCCGGCCGAGGCGGCCGGCCTCGTCGCGGCGGTGGCGCGGGCGGTCGAGCACGCTCACGCGGCCGGCGTTCTCCACCGCGACATCAAGCCCGACAACGTCGTGATCGACGCGAGCGGCCGCCCGCGCCTGATCGACTTCGGCCTCGCCGCCAACGCCGAGTCCGACAGCCGCCTGACGAAGACCGGCGCGACCCTCGGGACGCCCGGTTTCCTGGCGCCCGAGCAGGTCGAGGTCGGGACCGAAGGGGCCGACGCGCAGGGGCCCGCGACCGACGTCCACGGGCTGGGGGCGCTCCTCTACGCGGCGCTGACCGGGCGGCCGCCCTACGAGGGATCGGGGGCGAGCGCGATCGCCGCCGTCCTGATGCGCTATCCGTCCGCCCCGAGCGCCCTCGTCCCGGGCGTCCCGCGTCCGCTCGACGCGATCTGCCTGTCGGCGTTGCGCAAGACGCCCGCCGAGCGACCGGCGTCGGCGGGCGAGCTGGCCGATCTTCTCGAGGCGTGGCGACGCGGCGAGCACGTCGCGACCCGCGCGCCTGGTCGCCTCGAGACCCTCCGCGCGCGGATGCGGATCGCGCCGAGGAGCTGGCGGGCGCTCGTCGGCGTCGCGGCCGCGGCTCTCCTGTTCGCCGCGACGGCCGCGATCGGGCTGGGCGTGGCCACGCTGACCGCCGAGCGGCCAATGGCCGTCGTGCTCGCCCTCGCCGACACCGTCTCGCTCCGTCCCCTCACGGACGCCGAGCTCGCGCGACTCGACCGCATTGCGGCGGACGCCCCGGCGGATGACGCGAGGCTCGCGAGGCGGGCCGAGCTGGTCGCCACCGTCGCCCGGCTCGCCGCCGACCACCGTCGTGCGCTCGATCGGTCGCGGCTGGCGGGGCTCGTCCGGGTCGACGGCGGGCTCGACGCCCGGATGGTTGCGATCGCCGACGAGGCGCTCGCCCGGAGCGAGCGCTGGGACGCCGTCGCCGCCGTGCTCATCGGCGCGGATCCGATCGCGATGGGCCGCGACGGGAGCGTTCGTTCGGTCGCCGCCGCCGTTGCGCGTGGCGAGATCGACGCGCCAACGACGATGGAGGGCTTCGACCTGCTGCGGAGCGCTCGGGCGCTCCTACCCGAGGAGCGGGCCCGTCTGATCGGGGAATGCGCCCGGCGACTCCACGAGGCGGAGCGGATCGACGCCGACGCTCTCCTCGCTCTCTACCGTGACGCGCTCGACGAGGATCGTCGCTTCGTCGCCGGCTACACTCCCGACTCGTTGCACGATGCCGGCCTCCGGGCGGTCGTGGCAGAGGTGCGACCCGAGGTGGCGCCCGAGCGCCAGACGATCGCGCTCATCCACTTTCTGGGTCGGACGCCGGGGTCGCCCCGTCGCCTCGACCCGGAACACCTCGCGGCGCTCCAGCGCCTCCTCTGGCCAGTCCTCCAGCTCGACGAGCGGGCGCGCGCGGTCCCGACCGATCGGATCGCCCTCCTCGGTGGCCTTCTCATGCGCTACGGGGCCGCCCCGCAGGCGCTCGAACGGGACGGGGCCCTCGACGCCGACGCGGCCCTCCGTCTCGCCGAGCGACTGCTGCGCGACGAGACCGATCTCGCGGGAGCGCTGTTCCTCCTCGAGCTGGTCGGCTGGTTCCGGGTCACGTCGCGCCGAGGATCGGCGCAGCGGGAACGCGCCCTGACGGCCCTCGCGCTCGCGCACGAGGCCGTCGGCGATCGGGCGCTCGGTGACGACGCCCCGGTGTGGTTGAGGCTCCGCGCCGCGGAGGTCGCCCGACACCTCGCTCGCATCGGCGTCGCGGATCGGCCGGACCTTCGGGCCGAGGTCGCCTGGGCGGAGCAGCGGGCGAGGGCGCGTTCGATCCTCGAGGGACTGCTCGAGCAGGAGCGACGCCGCGCGCTCGAGGATCGCTGGCCGCTCGTGCCGATTCGGCTCGCGCGCATCTGCACGGATTCGGGAGACCGGGCGGCGGCGGCCCGAGCGATGATCGAGGCGACCGAGGTCCAGCTCGCGGTCGTCTCGAGGATCGATGAGCTTCGCCGAGCGGGCGGATACTACCCCCTGGAGCTCGAGATCGTCACCTGGCTCGTCCTCGATCTTCGAGACGGTGCATTGAAGCTCGAGCGGCCCGCCTGCTGCGATCCGGCCGAGTCCGGCGGGGCGACCTTCGAGGCGCTCGTCGCCGCGGCGCGACGGGTGCTCGACGTCGATCTCCTCGAGGCACAGCTCGGGTTCGCCGCGGGCATGGACGCGCGGTGGTTCACGGGCGCCTCCTTCGAGGGCGTCGAGGCGCTCCACCTCCACCGACACGGGCGCTCGGCGGAGGCGCTCGCCATGCTCGATCGCTTCCTCGAGGAGATGCGCCGGCGAAGGCCGCCGGAGGAAGGACTGGACGAGCCGACGAAGATGCAGTGGCGCTCCCGGATAAACGTCTGGATGCGCCACCGGGGTGAAATCGATCGCGCGAGGCGCGGACGGTGAAGGGAGCCTCCCCCTCACGATCGCTCGCGAAGGGCGAACGCCCGATCCCGTCACGCGTTGCGCCGCCTCGGGCCCTCCGGTAGACTCGCCCGGGTGAGCGCCCCCACCCACGAGCCCGCGCCCAGCCTGGCCGCCGTCGGGCCCGTCGGAGGCGACTGGCCCGAGGCGGATCGGCCGGTCCGGCTCCTCATCGTGGCCGGGGAGGCCTCGGGCGACCGCCACGGCGAGTCGCTCGTGCGGCATCTGCGAACCCTCGTCCCCGAGGGTCGCCTCGAGGTGCGGGCGGTCGGCGGCCCGTGCCTCCAGCGATCAGGGGCGCATCTGCTCTACAACCTCGTCGACCACGCCACGATGTGGATCGCGGACGTCATCAAGCTGTTCCCCATCTTCTGGGACATCTTCCTCCGGACGCGGCGCCACTTCAGCGTCTGGCGGCCGGACGCGGTCGTCTGCATCGACTACCCCGGCTTCAACCTCCGGGTGGCGAAGGCGGCCAAGCGACGCGGCATCCCCGTCTGCTACTACGTCAGCCCGCAGATCTGGGCGTGGTTCCCCCACCGGATCCACCGGATCGCCCGCGCCGTCGACCGGATGCTCGTCCTGTTCCCGTTCGAGAAGCCGCTCTACGAGAAGATCGGCGTCGACGTCCACTACGTCGGGCATCCGATGTCGGACTACCTCCGCGCCGAGAAGGATGACCCGCGGGTCGTCGCGGCCATCGACGAGAACGACGACGAATGGCTCGTCGGGCTGATGCCCGGGTCGCGCACCAAGGAGGTCCGGCCGCTGCTCCCGACGATGCTCGAGGCCGCCGGCGAGCTCGCCCACGCGGTCGACCATCCGATCCGGTTCCTCGTGCCGGTCGCGAAGGCGAAGCTCGCCGACTTCGTGCGCCAGTCGGTCGAGGAGGCCGCGGAGCGATCGCGGCGGCAGGGCCGCGAGCCGATCCGGGTGACGATCCTCGATGGCGGGGCGAACGAGGTGATGCGCTACGCGCGCTTTGCGCTCGTCTGCTCGGGGACGGCCACCCTCGAGTGCCTCTTTCACCGGCTCCCGATCGTGGTCCTCTATCAGGTCAATCGATTCATCGAGTGGCTGGCGCGGCTGTTCCTCACGGTCGAGAACGTGAGCCTGGTGAACATCCTGGCCGGCCGGCTGGTCGTACCCGAGTACGTCTTCGATCGCCCGTCGATCGCCCGGATCGTCGAGCTCGCCAGACCCCTCGTCGAGGAGGGGCAGGCGAGGCGGCACATCCTCGCCGAGCTGGACGAGGTGCGGGCCCGGGTGGATCAGCCGGGC
The DNA here is from genome assembly GCA_029260755.1 of Planctomycetota bacterium. GTDB lineage: Bacteria > Planctomycetota > J058 > J058 > JAJDCQ01 > JAJDCQ01. Next base: position 17,604 of record JAJDCQ010000042.1, read on the forward strand.
GCGTCGGAGCGGGCGGCGTTCGCCGTCCTCGACTTCGTTCGTCAGGAGCGAGGGCGGCGCCGATCGCGGCGGACGAGCGGGAACGCGAGCTGAAGCTCGCGGGTTTCACGAGCAAGAGACGGATGAACCCTCAAGGAGAGAGACCGATGGCCGAAGACACCACCCGCGCGCTTCCCCGGGGGGCGCTGTTCGCCGCAGTCCTCGCCTCGGTCTCGATCGGGCTGCTGGCCCTCGCGGCGCCGGCCGCGGCCGCCGGGGGCAAGCTCTCCGAGAGCGACTACAAGGCGGTACAGCAGCAGCTCGCCGAGGCGCTCAAGGCCCGCGACGACTGGAAGATGGGCGCCGCGATCGCGAAGCTCGGCGAGGACCAGAGCAAGCGAGCCGCGACGCTGCTCGGCAAGGTGCTCGCGAAGACGAAGTACGAGGACCAGACCGCCGACGCCGCCGCGACGGCGTTCGCCGCCATCGCCGGGAACGACGATGAGGGGCGGGATGAGGTCAAGCGGATGGCCCGCAAGGACCGGAGCTGGAAGACGCGGCTGCTCTGCGTCGACGCGATCGCGAAGACGGCCCGAGACGAGGCCGACTGGGCGATCCTCTACGAGGCGATCGCGAAGGACAAGCAGGACGAGGTCCGGATCGCCGCGGCGCAGGCGTGCGGGCGGAGCCGCCGCGACGAGGCGATCGATCCGCTCATCGAGTCGATGACCGCCCTCGACAAGAAGAAGGGGCCGGTCTGGGAGACGCTCAAGGCGGAGCTCGCCCGGCTCGTCGGCGCGTCGATGGATGCCGGGATCGACTACCGCAACTACTGGGACGGGGTGAAGGCGAACCCCGACCGGAAGCCGCCGGAGCCGAGCGAGGGGGGCACCGTCACCCTGTTCGGACGCGAGATCAACTGCACCCACCCCGTGTTCGTCCTCGACATCAGCGGCAGCATGAACTCGATCGATCCCGAGGCGGCGTCCGGGATGAGCACCGTGCCCGGGAGCGAGCCGCTCGACCCGACGAACAGCCGGATCGAGCGGGCGAAGCGCGAGCTCGTCAAGGTGCTCGAGGGGCTGCCGTCGAGCACCAAGTTCAACATCGTCTCCTACTCGACCGACGTGCAGTTCTGGCAGCCCGAGGGGCTCCATGCCCTCAACTCGAGCAACAAGAAGAAGGCGATCGACTGGGTGAACAAGCTCGCGGCGAGCGGCGTGACGGTCACCGACCGGGCGCTCGTCCGGACCTTCGACCAGATCAAGGACGCCCGCTGCATCTATCTCCTCTCGGACGGCTTCGCCACCCACGACGGAAAGACGCCCGTGCCGACCGAGGAGATCCTCTCGCAGGTCCGCGACAAGAACCGCTTCCGCCGCGTCCACGTCAACACGCTCGGCTTCCCGCAGGCGGACGTCGAGATGATGCAGGCGCTGGCGAAGGAGACGGGCGGGACCTACTCGGACATCAAGTGATCCGCTCGCGGCGGCGATGATCGGCGGCGATGCCGCCTTTGGCGGCAGGATGTTCACCCCACGGAGAAAGACGCGAGTGGCTCGTCCCGGGCTGGCGCGCCCTTCCGTCCGCCCGTCCGTCCGTTTTCTTCGACGGAGATCAGGCACATCCGAAGCTCCTCCGTGCCTCCGTGCCTCCGTGGTTCCATCCTCGTCGCGAAGCGACACCAATCCCGTAGACACTGCCCGCGCTTCTCCGTGAATCCTCCGTGTCCTCCGTGTCTCCGTGGTGACATCCTCTTCGCCGAAGGCGAAGCCGAGCTCGCGCGCACGCCTCAGCTTCGCAAGTTGTGCCCCGTCACGGCCTTCTGATACTCTCCGAGCTGGTCGGAGCGCCATGACCCAGCCTGCGGACACCCTCGTCGGGCAGATCCTCGGGGACTGCCAGATCGTCTCGCGCATCGGCGCGGGGGCGATGGGCGTCGTGTATCGGGCGCGCCACGCGCGGCACGGCGACGTCTGCGCGAAGGTGATCGCCCCCGACTTCCAGGCCCGCGGCGACATGCTCCGGCGGTTCGCCCGCGAGGCGGAGGCGGCGCGACGCCTCCAGCATCCGCACGTCGTCCGGGGCTTCGGCCTCGAGGAGGTCGATGGCTATCAGCTCCTCCTCCAGGAGCTCGTCGCCGGCGGGGACCTCGAGGCGTATCTGAAGTCCTCGGGGGGGAAGCTGCCCGTTCCCGAGGCGCTCCGCATCGCCCAGGAGGTGGCGCTCGGCCTCGCCGCGGCGCACGCGGCCGGGCTCGTTCATCGCGACCTGAAGCCGGGCAACGTCCTCCTCGATGCCGAGCGCCGGGTGAAGGTCGCCGACCTGGGCCTCGTCCTTCAGGTCGACGGCGAGCCGCTCGACGGCAGGACGATCCTCACGAAGAAGGGCTCGGCCCTCGGCACGCCCTACTACATGTCGCCCGAGCAGTGGGCGGGCGCCCACGACGTCGACGCGCGGACCGACCTCTACGCCCTCGGGATCATGCTCCACCAGCTCATCTCGGGGCAGACGCCGCTGTCGGGTCACTCGGTGAGCGCGCTCATGCGCTCGCACATGCAGGACCCGCCCCTCCCGCTTCGCAGTCACGAGCCGACCGCGCCCGAGGCGGTCGAGGTGCTGATCCTGCGGCTCCTCGCGAAGAACCGGGACGAGCGGCCTCCGTCTGCCACCTCGGTGGCGAAGCACCTCGAGGGGCTGCTCGCCCAGTACGGCGGCATGGGCGCGACGCTGGTCGGCGCCGGCGCGATCGAGACCGACCCGCTCGTCGGCAAGAGGCTCGGCGACGTCGAGATCACGGGGAAGCTCGGCGAGGGCGCCATGGGCGTCGTCTACCGGGCGCGCCACCCCGAGTTCGGCGAGGTCTGCGCCAAGGTCGTCGCGCCCGAGCACCAGGCGGAGGGCGACATGCTTCGCCGCTTCCGCCGAGAGGCGGAGGCCGCCTGCCGGATCAGGCATCCGCACGTCGTCCGGGGCTTCGGCTTCCTCGAGGCCGACGGTCATCACCTGCTCCTCCAGGAGCTCGTCTCCGGCGGCGACCTCGACGGGCATCTGAAGAGGTACAGCGGCCAGCTCAACGTCGGCGAGGCGCTCCGGATCTGTCGCGAGGTCGCCCTCGGCCTCGCCGCCGCCCACGACGCCGGGATGATCCACCGCGACCTCAAGCCGGGCAACGTCCTCCTCGCCCCCGGCGAGACCGAGGGCGCGCTGCCGACCGCGAAGCTCGCCGACCTCGGGCTCGTCCTCCAGGTCGACGGCGAGCCGCTCGACGGCAAGACGGTGCTCACCAAGAAGGGCTCGGCCCTCGGCACGCCCTACTACATGTCGCCCGAGCAGTGGACGGGCGCCCATGACGTCGATGCGCGGACCGACCTCTACGCCCTCGGCGTGATGCTGCACCAGCTCGTGAGCGGGAAGCTCCCGATCAAGGGCAAGAACATCAGCGCGATCATGAAGAGCCATCTCCAGGGCGCGCCGATCCCGATCCGGAGCCACGCCCCGGAGACGCCCGCCCCGGTCGAGGCGCTGATCCTCTCGCTCCTGCAGAAGGACCCCGAGGCGCGCCCGGCCACCGCCGGCGCCGTCGCGGGCGAGATCGCGCGGATCGGCGCCGAGCTCGGGATCGCCAACTCGGTCGTCGCGGGCGCCCCGATCGACGTGACCGTCGCGGACGCGAGCGCCGTCGCCCCGCCGAACAAGGCCGACGCGACCGACGACGACGACCCGCTCATCGGCGCGACCATCGGAGGAAAGCTCAAGGTCACCGCCGTCCTGGGCAAGGGCGGCATGGGCGTCGTCTACAAGGCGCGCCACACGCTGCTGGACAGCGACTTCGCCGTGAAGGTGATCCACAAGAGCTTCGCCGAGAACACGGAGTTCCGGTCGCGATTCCTCCGCGAGGCGAAGGCGCTCCTCGCGTTCGTCCACGAGGGCGCGACCAGCCTGCGCGACTTCGGCGAGCACGAGGGCAGCCTCTACATGGCCCTCGACTTCGCCCACGGCGATACCCTCGGCCAGATGATCAAGCGCGACGGGGCGCTCCCCGAGGCGCGCGTCGTGAAGATCGCCGAGCAGGTCGTGAGCTGCCTCGAGAAGGCCCACGAGGCGGGGCTCGTCCACCGCGACCTCAAGCCGGCGAACCTGATCGTCGGCTACGACGGCCGCGTCCGGGTGCTCGACTTCGGCATCGCCAAGATCCTGAGCGACGCCAAGGAGATGGCCGGCACCGAGGAGAACACCCTCACCGGCACCGGCGTGTCGATCGGCACGCCCCACTACATGTCGCCCGAGCAGGACGCGGGCGACCCGGTCGACGCGCGGACCGACATCTACTCGCTCGGGTGCGTGCTCTACGAAGCCGTGACGGGGCAGAAGCCGATCCAGGCGGAGACCACCCAGAAGCTCCACTTCAAGATCCAGTTCGAGGAGCCGCCGACCCTGCACGAGGTGAGCGGCGGCGCGGTGAGCAAGACGTTCAGCGACGCGGTCGCCTGGTCGCTGAAGAAGAAGCGGGACGAGCGGCCCGAGACGGCGCGGACGCTCCTCGATGCGCTGAGCGGGGCAGCCGCGGCGCCGGCCGTCGAGCCGAAGGCGTTCGAGGATGAGGCGGCGGCGCCGTCGGCCGAGCCGACCAGGAAGGGCGGCGTCGGGATCGTCATCGGTCTGCTCCTGCTCCTCGTCCTCGGCGCGGGCGGAGTCGGCGCCTGGCAGGCCGGCCTGCTCGGCCCGGGCGCAGGCGACGGGGCGGAGCCCGGCGGCACCGCGACGGCGGGCGGCGATGGGGGCACGAGCGGCGGTGGCGAGGGCGGCACGCCGGCGGCGGGCACCCTCGGGAAGGTCACCGTGACCGAACCCGTCGACGGGCTCGTCACCCGCGAGCGCACCATCACGGTGAGCGGCACGGTGAACGACCCGGGCCTGAAGGTGCTGTGGCTCGACGCCACGCTCATCCCCGTCCGCGACGGCGCGTTCTCCGAGCCGGTCGAGCTCACGCCGGGGACCCACCAGGTGAAGATCGCCGCCGACGAGGGCGGCCCGGCGCTCACGACCCTCACGATCAACGTCGACGACACCCCGCCCGGCATCAAGATCGATGCCCCGACGGCGGGCGAGGTCACGAACGCGAGCGAGGTCATCGTCCGGGGGCAGGCGCAGGATCGCTTCCTCGCGCGGGTCACGGCCGACGGCAAGGACCTCGGCGCCGCGTCCGACGGCGGCTTCGAGGGCAAGGTGGCCGTGCCGGGCGCCGACGGGGAGGCGACGATCGAGCTCGAGGCGGTCGACGAGGCGGGCAACGTCCACCAGGAGTCGGTCAGCGTGGTCGTCGACCGGACCCCGCCGAGCGTCGCGACGACGGACCCGGCGACGGGATCGGTGACCAGCCGCGACTCGCTCACCCTTCGAGTGACGGTGAAGGACGACCATCCGGGGACGGTCCGGGTCGACCGGAAGCCGATGAAGAAGCTCCCCGACGGAGCCTACGAGGTGACCCTGACCCTGCCGAGCGACGGCGACCACGTCTTCAAGGTGGTGGCGACCGACGCGGCCGGGAACGAGGGGGCGGAGCACCCGGTCACTCTGCGGCGCGACTCGACGCCGCTCGTCGTCGAGATCATCGAGCCCGTCGACGGTCTCGTCACCTCGGCCGGTCAGGTGACGGTGAAGGGCAAGATCGGCGGGAAGCGCCCGATCAAGAGCCTCTCGGTCGGGGCGGGCGTGGCCACCGCGGCTCCGGACCGGACCTTCGAGACGACGGTGATCCTCCCCCGGGAGGGCGCCATCCCGATCGAGATCAAGGTGGCCGATGACGCCGGCAGCGGGAGCTCGAAGACGGTCACGGTGACGCGCGACGGCACCGGACCGAGCCTGAAGCTCGACGCCGCGCCGAGCCCGCTCACCCGGGCGGGGACCGTCCGGATCACGGGGCGGGTCTCCGACGCGAACCCGAAGGCGGTGCGCGTTCGGGTCGGCGCCGACGACCGCGAGGTGCCGGTCGACGCCCAGGGGCGCTTCTCGACCGACGTGACGCTCGCGGACGGCGCGAACCGGGTGCGGCTCACTCCGCTCGACGCCGCCGGGAACGCGCCGGCCGCCGGCGGGGAGGTCGACGAGACGATCACCCGCGACTCGGCGCCTCCCAAGATCGCGATCGGGGTCCGTGGCCCGAAGATCCTCACCAACCAGCGGAGCTACCGGTTCGACGGCAAGCTCGAGGACGCCCACCCTGCCAAGGTGTGGATCGAGGGGAACCCCGAGATCGCGACGGCCGGTGACGGGTCGTTCCAGTTGACGGCGGTGGCCCTGTCGGAGGGGAGCAACACCGTCCGGATCCTCGGCGCCGACGCGGCCGGCAACGCGGCGGCGCCGGTCGTCTACACCGTCACCCTCGATGCGTCGGCGCCGACGCTCAGCGTCGACCCCGTCCCGGCGGAGACCGAGGACAAGTCGATCACGGTCCGCGGCAAGGTGAGCGACGACTCGGGCGCGGTCGAGCTGACGATCGGCGGTCGGAAGATCTCTCCGGCGGGCGACGGGCGCTTCACCCACACCTGGACCCTGAAGAACGGCGCGAACCGCCTCGACGTCGTCGCCCGGGACGCGGCCGGGAACGCCGCGCCGACGAAGACGCTGCGCGTGGAGCTCGCCGCCGCGGTCGGGACGATCGAGAGCATCAACGCCCGCTGGGGTCTCGTCGTGATCAAGCTCGTGCCCGGACAGACGGTCACGGTGAACGAGGAGCTCCGGGTCGTTCGAGGGGACTCGACGGTGGGCCGGGTTCAGGTCGCCAAGCTGATGGAGGGCGGCCAGGCATCGGCGGCGCCGGTGGGTGGGGGGAGCGCTGACGCTCTCCGGGTCGGCGACGAGCTGCAGCGGCGGTAGAGGCTCTTCTTGGGTCCGAGCACGAAGGCGAGGCATCGCGATGGGCTGGTGGGGCTACGGGGTGATGGACGGGGACGGGCCGCTCGACGTCCTCGGCGACTGCATCACCGGACACGCGGAGCGCGAGGTCGTCGCCGCGGCCGAGGTCCCGGCCGGGGCGCGAGCCGCGGCGCGTCTCGGCGCGGCCGTCGGCGTGATCCAGCAGCTCTCGAGCTGGCAGCTCGGAGATGATCTCTACCAGCCCAAGATCATCCGGGCGCTCCAGGCGCAGGAGCCGGCGTTGGAGCTCCTCCCCGAGCCGGCCCGGCTGTTCCTCCTGCGCGTGCTCGCCGGCGACGGTCCGGACTTCGCCGCCCGGGCCAAGCCCATCGCCGCGGCCGCGAAGGCGGGGATCCGGGTCGACGCCGTGGTCGAGCCGGCGCTCTATCGTCATCCCGAGGCGGCCGGGCTCTGTCAGGAGATCGTCGACGAGGGCGCGGAGCTGCTCGACGAGGCGCTCTCGGGCGGCGATCTCTACGCGATCAGCGCGCCGTTCATCGGCGTCGTCGCGCTCGTGGCGCTGCCGGGCCACATCCCCGCGGCGAGGATCGCGGGCTGGCGCGAGCAACTCGACGCCGACTGGAAGGAGGTGAAGCGCCTCGCTCGCGCGGACGAGGACGAGGTGCCCGACCACGAGTTCTTCGCCGAGTGGTTCCCGAACGCGAAGCGCGCCCTCGCCCTCGCGGCGAAGAGCGTCGCGAAGAAGCCCGCGAAGCGCGGTCGGGCCGGGAAGGGCAAGCCGAAGCGGACCGAGCCGCTCGCGTGGCAGAGCTGGCGCTTCGAGAAGGGCACGAGCTGCAAGTTCTGGGCAGTCGCGCGGGACGGAAAGCGGACGCTCGCCCACTTCGGCCGGATCGGGACCGCCGGCCGCCTCGCCGAGAAGACCCATCCGTCACCCGCCGCCGCCGAGTCGGCCCGGGCGGCGCTCGTCGCCGAGAAGGAGGCGAAGGGTTACCTCCCGCAGGACCCGCCGTCGGCCGACGAGGCCGAGCTCGAGACCGTCCGCCGGGGCAAGAAGAAGACGAAGGTCCTTCGAAAGAAGGAGACCTCGGCGAAGGAGCAGGCCGCGGCGAAGAAGAAGGCCGCGGCGAAGAAGAAGTTCGCGGCGACGAAGACGGCCGCCCCGAAGAAATCGACCATGAAGAAGAAGACGAAGAAGGTCGCGAAGGGGGCGGCCAAGAAGAAGACGAAGGCCTCGAAGCGGCCCCTCCGGAAGAAGACGACGCCCTACCGCCCCTAGCCCGAGCCCTAATGCCTGGAGGTTAAGCCGAACCCCTACCCCCCCCCAACGACGCGACGAGGCCACACTCCGCTCCGAGCGGGCATAGTCGGCGAACCGCGGTCCTGCGCCGCCCCCTCCGACGTCACGCGGCTCGCTCTCTCCGGGCGGTCATCGGTTCGCTCATGGAGGGGGGGGCAGGGCAACGGCGCGCTCGGCGCCGACTGCTGAATGTCCCGCGGCCTG